>JBHEOT010000022.1:0-37673 GCA_046260675.1 Trueperaceae bacterium
GTGCCGACTCGTCGAACACGGCGACCAACAGCGCCCGATCGCCGAGCGCCTCGACGTAGGTGCCTACGCCATCGCCGACTTGCACGGTCTCACGGAACGCGGGCTCGCCGAAGAGCTGCGCGATCGCCACGTTCGCCGAGTGGTTCGAGGCGATCAACGTCGCCAGCGAATCGAGCGAAGGCGGCTTGGGCGCCCACGGCGCGCGCTGGTGGAGGAGCACGAACCCTTGCCGATCGACGACGAGCGCGTACCGTGCCCGGCTCTGCGCCAACAGGTCGACCAGCACCGCGTCGACGCGCTCGGCGGCCTCGCCGTAGAGGTCGAGGGCGGGTTCCAACATGGGCGCATGCTACACCTGCCCTCCGAGGGCCGACGTGAAGCGCCCCGCACCCGCGCGCCGCTTGCGACGGTCGTGGTAGACCGGCTCCGTGGAGCATCGGTGGAGATCCTGATCCGACCGACCGCGGCGCACGTCGCGCGCCTCGTCGCCCGCATCGTGCTCGATCGCGTGCGCGATCGGGCCGAGCTGGTCCTCGGCTGCGCCACGGGGCGCACGATGGAGTCGGTCTACGACGAACTGGTGGCCGCGCATCGCGGCGGCACCGTGGACTTAGCGCGCTTGCGCACCTTCAACCTCGACGAGTACGTCGGTCTGGCGCCCGACGATCCTCGTTCGTACCACCACTTCATGCGCACGCGCTTCTTCGATCCGATCGGGCTGCCGCTCGCGCGCACGCGCTTGCCGAACGGGGTCGCCAACGACCTCAGCGCCGAAGCGCGCGCCTTCGAGCGGGCGATCGAAGAGGCCGGCGGCATCGACCTGCAGCTGTTGGGGCTGGGGGAGACCGGCCACATCGGGTTCAACGAGCCGCTGTCGGCGCTGATGTCGCGGACGCGCGAGAAGGCCCTGACCCCGACGACCCGGGCCCAGAACGCGGCGATGTTCGGTGGCGATCCCGCCGCGGTCCCGCCCCGGGCGCTCACGATGGGGGTCGGCACGATCCTCGAAGCGCACGAAGTCCTCCTGGTCGCCACCGGTGCGGCCAAGGCGACCATGCTCGCGCGCGCGACCGAGGGCCCGATCACCGCGAGCATCAGCGCCACGGCCCTCCAGCTGCATCCGAACTGCAAGGTGATCGTGGACGAGGCCGCCGCGACCGAGCTCGAGGGGACGGAGTACTACCGCTTCCTCTACGCCCAGGAGCCCGAGTGGGCGGCGTACCGCCGCGACCCACGGCTCTGACGCATGCCCTTGCCGGACGCGCGGCCGCCGGTGTATCTTCGAACGCCTGCGGCCGGCGCCGCAGGCCGAGGCGATGTAGCTCAGCCGGTTAGAGCGCACGACTCATAATCGTGAGGTCCGGGGTTCGAGTCCCCGCATCGCTACCAGGAACGTCCCGCGCGACCCCCGCCCCCCGGTGGGGGTCGCGCTCGACGTCGTCCGCACGGGCGCCGCCGCGAGGGGCCCCAAGGAGGAGACGCCGTGGCTTGGTTCGTACTGATCGTGTCGGGCGCCTTCGAGTCGGTGTGGGCCACCGCGCTCGGCCGATCCGAGGGGTTCACGCGCCCAGGTCCGACGATCGTGTTCGCCGTCGCGCTGGCCCTGAGCATGGGCGGGCTCGCGTACGCGTTGCGCACGATCCCCACCGGCACGGGGTACGCGGTGTGGGTCGGCATCGGAGCGGCGTTGACCGTCGCGTTCGCGATGGCGACGGGCCAGGAACCGGCCTCCATCGCGAAGGTGGCGCTGCTGCTCGTGTTGATCGGATCGATCGTCGGGCTGCGGCTCGTCCAGGGCTGACGGCCGCAGCTCGTCGCGGTCGGCTCAGGTCGGCACGCTCTGCAGCTCCGCCACGATCCCTCGCCACCCGCACGCGGTGCACCACGCGATCGCGGCGTCGTCGAAACCGCCGTCGCGGACGTGCGCCGCGACGACGGTCAGGAGGTCCATCCGCGGGTCGCGCGCGAGCTCGAGGTCGGCCGCGACCTCGGCCTGGACGTGCACGCGCGGGGCGCCGCAGCCGGGGCAGAGGCCGGGGCTCGCGGTTCGGGAGCTGGGTTCGTGCTTCATGTAGCGAGCATGCGGCACCGGTCATCACAGTGCTCTGACGCGACCGCGCCGCCTCGATCGCGTCGCACGCGGTTGGTGCCGGGAGCGGGATTCGAACCCGCACGCCCCGTAGGGCAGGAGATTTTAAGTCTCGTGCGTCTACCGTTCCGCCATCCCGGCTCGTTGGGATGGCGCACCATCCCGGCTCGTTGGGATGGCGCACCATCCCGGCTCGTGTCGCTGGCGTGCCATCCCGGCCGCCCCGCGCATTCAGGATACCCAAGCGACCGCAGCCTGCGTCTCCGCGCAGCGTCGTCGAGATCGGATCGAGCATCGTTCACGATACGTTCATTCAGCGTGCCCTAGCGTCTAGGTCAGCGGAGGTCGTGATGCCTGCGCCGATCGCGCCGGCGGTTGATGAGGGGAGCACGGTATGGGTGCACGTTCGCTGTCGGGCAGGCCGAGTGGCTTCGGACCGTTCTATCTCCGGGCGTTCGTCACGATGGTCATGATCGCGAGCTTCGTGGTGTTCACGCTGACCGGCCTGGCCCTGTTCGTGGCGCCGTCCGGCCAGATGGCCCAGACCATCGATTGGCGACTCCTGGCGCTCTCGAAGGGCCAGTGGGAGACGGTGCATGTCGCGTTCGGCTTCCTGTGGATGCCGCTCGCCGCGCTGCATCTGGCCTACAACTGGCGCGTGGTCCGGAGTTACGTGCGCGACCGGTCGCGGCGCACTTTCGTGTGGCGCCGCGAGGCGGTCGCCGCGCTGGCGCTCAGCGTGCTGCTCGCCGCGGCGGCGGTCTTCGAACTCCCTCCCGTCACCCAGCTGATGCAGGTCGAAGCGGCGTTCGGTGAGGTCTGGGCACGCCGCGCGGAAGGGCTCGTCGTGCTGCCCAGTGCGACCGGTTCGGTTGCCACGCCGATTGGCGGCGCCGAGCCCGGCAGCGCGCCGACCGGCCAGGGGGGTGGGATGGGTCGGTATGCGACCATCGACCCGGAGACCGGTGCGCTGCAGCCGGTCGGCAAGGAGGCCGCCGCACGCAGCGACACGACCGCCGTGGATGAAGCGGACTGATCGCCGTCGGACCCGCGTCGGAGCATGGGTGCCGAAAGGGGGACGCGAACCCGCACGCCCGGTAGCTTAGAGGCGCCGCGCCTCGTGCGTGTTCCGTCCCGGCATGGGCGCTCAGGTCACGTCAGGTACGCGATCGCCTCCGCCGTCTCGCGTGCGGTCCGCTCTTCGTCCCAACCCAACTCCTGCGCCAACAGCGCCGCCACGCGCGGCGCTGCAGCCCGGGTCGCCGCCGCATCGAGCACCCCCAGGCGCGTTCGACGGGCGAGCACGTCGGCGGCCGTGGCCGCGAACTCCGCACGAGCGGCGTGGAGCACCTCGGCTTCGACGTACGGGTGCCCTGCCACCAGGCGCGCACCGAAGCCCGCCTCGGCCACGTCCGCCACGGTGCCGGCCCGGTCGCCGTACGCCAGATGCAGGTGGCGCGCCACGTCCGCATCGAACCCGCGCTCCTGCAAGGCGCCGGCCCCAGTCGCGTCGAAGCGATCGGCGCCGGCGAGCTTGAGGTGCTCCGTCGCCGACGGTCCGGCCTCGAGCCCGCCGGCGACCACCGCCGCGTCGACGGCGTCCTCGGCCATGCGTCGGTAGGTGGTCCACTTGCCGCCGGCCACCGTGACCAGCCCGGACGCCGCCACGTGCACCACGTGGTCGCGCGAGGCCTCGGCGGTGTCGACCGCCGCGGGGTCGCGCACCAACGGCCGCAGGCCCGAGAAGGCCGCGCGGACGTCGCTGCGCTCCACGGGGACGTCGAAGGTCTGGTTGACGTGGCGGAGGACGTACTCGATGTCCTCCTCTTCGGCCCGAGGGTTCACCTCGATCTCGGCCGGTCGATCGGTCGTGCCCACGAGCGTCGCGCCGAGCCACGGCAGCAAGAACAGCACCCGGCCGTCCTCGGTCTGCGGGATGAGCAGCCCCGTGCCGGGCGGCGAGAACTTGGCGTCCAGCACGATGTGGATGCCGCTGCTCGCGCTGAGCATCGGTTCGGCCTCGGGGTCGTCGAGGCGCCGGACCCCGTCCACGAACGGCCCTGCAGCGTTCACGATCGCGCGCGCGGACACCTCGGTGGTGCGTCCTCCGAGCCGATCGCGGACGGTCGCCCCGCGAAGGTCGGGTCCATCGTGATGGAGCGAAGTGACCTCGGCGTGGGTGGCGACGACCGCGCCACGTTCGGCCGCGGTGAGGGCGATCGCCACGTTCATGCGGGCATCGTCGAACTGGCCGTCGTAGTACACGACGCCGCCGCGCAACCCCTCCTCGCGCAGCATCGGGAAGCGCTCCTTGGCTTCGCGCGCGTCGACGAAGCGCGACGGCGCCAGGTTCTCCCGCCCCGCCAACGCGTCGTAGAGCTTGAGGCCGGCCATGAAGTACGGCACTTGGAGCCACTCGTACAGCGGCGTCACCAGCGGGAGCGGGTGGCACAGATGGGGGGCGTTGCGGATGAGCACGGCGCGCTCGCGCAGCGCGTCGCGCACGAGCCGGAACTGGCTCCGGTCGAAGTGCTTGACCGCCTTCTCGAGGTAGCGGACGCCCCCGTGGATCAGTTTGGTGCTGCGGCCGCTCGTGGCGGACGCGAAGTCGTTGCGCTCGACGAGGGCGACGCGGAGCCCGCGGCTCGCCGCGTCGAGCGCCACGCCGGCACCGGTGGCGCCGCCGCCGATCACCAGCACGTCGTACGGCTCGCCCGAGGCGAGCGCGTCGAACTGCGCAGCGCGGGTGGTCGCGCTCATGGCGTCGCCCATCCGCGCGAGCGCTCGACGGCGTCGCGCCAGCGGGCGCGGCGCTCCGCGATCTCGGCGCGCGGCGAGGTCGGTTCGAAGGTGCGGTCCTTGCGCAACATGGCCGCGACGGCGTCCTGGTCCGGCCACATCCCCGTCGCCAACCCGGCCAAGAAGGCGGCGCCGAGCGCGGTGGTCTCGGTGACCGCCGGCCGCACGACCGGGCGTCCCAGGACGTCGGCTTGGCACTCCATGAGCAGGTCGTTTCGGGCGGCACCCCCATCGACGCGCAGGTCCTGGATGGGCACCGGCGCGTCGGCCTCCATGGCGTCGAGCACGTCCGCCACGGAGAAAGCGATCGCTTCGAGCGCGGCACGGGCGAGGTGCGCGGCCGTGGTGCCCCGCGTGATGCCGACGATGGTGCCGCGGGCGTACGGGTCCCACTGGGGAGCGCCCAGGCCGGCGAACGCCGGCACGAACACGACGCCGCCGGAGTCCGGCACGCTGGTGGCCAACGCCTCGACGTCCTCGGAACGGTCGATCACCCGGAGGCCGTCGCGCAGCCATTGCACGACCGCGCCCGCGACGAAGATGCTTCCCTCGAGGGCGTAGCGCACCTCGGTCGGCAGTTTCCACGCCACGGTCGAGAGCAGCCGATGGTGCGACGGCACCGGTTCGGTGCCGGCGTTGAGCACGAGGAAGGCGCCGGTGCCGTACGTGGCCTTGGCCTGACCGGTCGCGAAGCAGGCCTGCCCGAACGTGGCCGCCTGCTGATCGCCAGCGATGCCGGCGATCGGCGACCCAGCGCATGGAAGGCCGTCCGCCACGTGGCCCACGATCTCGGACGAGCCGACGACGCGCGGGAGCAGCGCGCGTGGGATGCCCCACAGGTCGAGTAGGTCGTCGTCCCAGTCGAGTCGGTGCAGATCGAACAGCATCGTCCTCGAGGCGTTCGAGACGTCCGTGACGTGCACCTCGCCGCGCGTGAGGCGCGCGACGAGCCACGAGTCGATGGTGCCGAAAGCGAGCTCGCCTCGCTCCGCACGGGCACCGGCGCCCGGGGTGTGCTCCAGGAGCCAGGCCAGCTTGCTGGCGCTGAAGTACGCGTCGAGCTCGAGTCCGCTGCGCTCGCGTACGAGTTCGGCCGCACCGGGTCGCGCCCGCACCGCGTCGACCGCCGCAGCGGTCCGGCGGTCCTGCCACACGATCGCGGGCGCGATCGGCTGCAGCGTCGCGCGGTCCCACACGACGGTCGTCTCGCGCTGGTTGGTGATCCCGATCGCGGCGATGCTGTGCGCCCCGCCCGCTTCGGCGACGGCCTTCTTCGCGCAAGCCGACTGCGTCGACCAGATCTCGTTGGCGTCGTGCTCGACCCAACCCGGCTGCGGGTAGCTCTGCGACAACTCCTTCTGACCGATCCCCAGCGGGCGCCCGTCGCCATCGAACACGATCGCGCGCGAGCTGGTGGTGCCTTGATCCAGGGCGAGGACGACCGCGCCGCTCATCCTTTGACCCCCCCCGCCGTCGTCTGGCTCGTGAGCGCGTCCTGGAACGAGTAGAAGATCAAGAGGATGGGGATCGAACCGAGTACGGCGCTCGCGGCGAGCGCCCCCCATTGGGTGTCGAAGCGTCCGGTGGTGAAGTTGCGTAGGCCCATGCCGACCGTCCAATTCTCCTGCCCCTGCAGCAGCGTGTTGGCGAGGATGAACTCGCTGTACGTACCGATGAACTGCAGCAGGAAGATGAAGAGCAGCATCGGCACCGACACCGGCAGGATAATCCGGAAGAAGGCGCCCCAGCGTGTGGCGCCGTCGACCATCGCCGACTCCTCGAGCGCGGGGCTGATCGACTCGAGGTAGCCCTTGAAGATCCAGGCGGAGAAGGCGATCGCGCCGCCTGAGTAGGCGAGGATCAAGCCGGTGAAGGTGTTGAGCAGGTCGAGGCGCACCATCAGCCAGTAGATGGCGACGAGCGCCATGAACCCGGGGAACATCTGGACGAACACGAACGACATCAGCGTCGCGTACCGGCCCTCGAACTTCATCCGCGCGAACGCGTACCCGGCCGTGGTCGCGATCAGCACGGCGAACAGGCCGGTCGTCCCGGAGACCAGCAGCGTGTTGCGGATGTACAGGACGATCGCCTTCTCGCTCGAGGCCGGCGTCCGGTCGCCCGCCGCGTTGAGGCCGTAGAACTGATCGGGCGTGATGCTGATGACGAGGATGGCGGCGCTGAGGAAGATCGCGTAGCCGAAGTACCGGGACCAGGAGTCCACCTGGTGCGTCGGCACGTGCCAGAAGCCCATCAGAGAACGCGCCAAGACGATGGCGACGATCGCGAACAGGAGCACCGCGATGAGCCCCCATTGGTACCCGAGGATGTTCGTCTGCTCGAGGACCTTCTGGTACTGGATCGTCGAAACGTCGACCGGGTCTGGGAAGACGCCCGCGCGCACGAACAGGTTGCCCTCGCGCGGGAGCGCGCCCGCGAGCGTGTCGTTGCGGTTGAACGAGACCGAGAGCAGGTAGACGACCGGGTAGAAGGTGGCGAGCACCACCCCCCACAAGAACAGGTGGGTGCCGGCCGTGAGCGCGTAGGCGCCGGCTCTGCCGGGTCGGGTCGCGCGCCCGTACGCGTACGCCGCCGCCGCGATGCCGAAGATCACCAGGAAGAAGGCGCCGAGCACGTAGACCCAGCCGTTCGGGACGACGATGAAGCGGTTGCGCACGATCTCGGCCGGCAGGTTGGCGACGAGCGCCCAGGCGCCGCCGAAGGTGCCCAACAGGAGCGCCGCCATCCAGATCCAGGCCCTGGGGTCGGGACGGTTCACGTGTTCCGCACCTCCTTGAGCGCGCCGGTGACGCGGAAGTTCACGAGGCTCACGGCGACCGTGATCATGAAGATCAAAATGGAGATCGCCGACCCCAGGCCGTACGCGAAGCCCCCCTGGCTCCGGAACGCCTCGTTGTACGCCCAACTGATGAGGATGTCGGTGCCGCGCGCGGTCGCGGTACCGCCGGCGATCGGCGGACCTCCGTCCGTCAGCAGGAAGATCAGGTTGAAGTTGTTGAAGTTGAAGGCGAAGCCGGTCAGCGTGATGGGGATCATCGCGGTCCGCAAGAGCGGGGCGGTGACGCCCCAGAAGCTCTGCATGGGGGTGGCGCCGTCGATCCTGGCCGCCTCGTAGAGCTCGCGCGGGATGGCGGAGAGCGCCCCCAACACCGCGGTCATCATGAACGGCAGGCCCAGCCAGAGGTTGACGATCAAGATCGCCGCCTTGGCGGCGCCCACCGTACCGAGCCAGTTGATGGGCTCGGGGGTGACGTCGAACAGCATCAACACGCGGTTGATGGCCCCGAAGTTCTCGTTGAGGAAGCCCTTCCACACTTGGATGGTGATGATGTTCGGAAGCGCCCACGGGACGATGAGCAGCGTGCGGTAGAGGTTGCGGAACCTCAGGTCCGGGTTGTTGAGCAAGACGGCGAGGAACACGCCAGCGACGACGTTGATGACGATCGTGGCGACCGCGAAGGTGAGGTTCCACACGAAGACGGGGACCAGCGAGCGCTGCGCGGCGTCGATGATCGTGCGGAAGTTGCGCCAGCCGATGAAGCCGTAGTCGTTGTAACGAGCGATCCCCGTCGCTTCGAAGCCCTCGGGCAGCGGCGCGTTGAGCTCCAGCACGACGCCGTCGTCGCGGACGATCGTCCGCGCCACGTCGGTGGCCATCTGGAACGCCACCCCCTCGAGCTGGGGCGGGAACGGCGGCGCGCGCGTCAGTACGACGCGTTCGCCGTCGACCTCGGCGATCTCGGTCGAGAAGGAGAACCCCAGATCGGGAAGGAACAAGGCGACCTCACGCGCGGCGCGCCCCGGTGGCAGACCCTCCGCCAGCGTCAGGACGCCGTCCTCGTACCCGACGGCGTCTTTGAACAGCAGCTCGAAGCTGTAGACCTCGGCGCGGACGCCGGCGCAGCCGTTGCGCAGGTCGACGCAGTTGAGGTTCGCCGCGTCGGCGATGGTGACGCGCGTGCCGTCGACCGATACGACTTCGGTCTGGGTGCTGACGTTGAGCTGGCCGTTGCGGATGCCGGCGTAGTCCGTGAAGGCCAGGTAGATCGTCAAGATGACGGGGAAGAAGGTGAACGTGAGCAGGAAGACGATCGCGGGCAGGACGTAGTACCAGGGCATGATCCAGGCGAAGCGCCGGGAGATGACCACGAGGGCAAATACGAGACCGACGCCACCGAGGGGCAGCGCGGCCCACGTGGGGAGGTCGGGGAAGAGCACGCGCAGGGCCATGAGCCCGAACGCGCCGACCGCCCCGGCGAACGCGAGGGCGGCGGAGAGCAGGAGGAGCGACTTGACGAGACCGCCGGTAGTGGTGCGCGCCTTGGGGAGGAAGTCGCGCGGGCTCGAGAGGTCGATGGCGGGTACCCCCTTGTGGGCCGGTGGCCAGGGATCGGGTCCCTGGCCACCGGAAGACCTATGAGCGACCCTGCGGGATCACTGACCAGCGATCTCGCTACGGGCGGCCTCGAGCGCGCCCGCCACGTCGGAGTCCTCGGTCTCGAGGATGATCGAGAGGGCGCTGGCCATCGGGCCCCACACCTGGCCCATGCGCGGGATGTTCGGCATCGGCTCGCTGTCGAGCAGCGCGGCACCGAACCCGGCGATGATCGGATCGTCGCTGACCTCGGCGAGGGCGCTCTGGGACGCGGGGATGCGGCCGGAGATGCGCGCCAGGGTCACCTGCGCGTCGGCGCGGGTGATCCACTTCGCGAAGTTCGCGGCGTCGACCTTGCTCGTGCCGAACTGGTTCATGAGCACGCCCTGCACGCCCATGAAACCGCTGAACTCGTTGCCGTCGGCGAGCGGCGGGACGGGAAGGATCTCGACGTCGACCCCGGCCTCGCGGTACTGGCTGATCGCCCACGGTCCGTTGTAGATCATCGCCAGCGAGCCGTCGATGAAGAGGCCGTTGGCGACGTCGTAGTTGGTGCCCGAGGGGATGAGGTCGTAGGCGAAGCGCAGGTCCTTGAGCGCCTGGGCGCCCCGGACCGCGCCCTCGTTGGCGACCCCGAGGTCGTCGGCGACGAGGCTGCCGGTGGCGTCGCGGCCGAAGACGTAGCCACCGAGGGTGTGCATCCAGCCGTACGCGAAGTAGAAGTTGTCCGCCTCGAACATGAACCCGAACGTGTCGGCCGTGGTGAGTTGCTGCGCGAGCTCGACGAACTCCTCGTAGGTGGCCGGCGGGTTCGGCACCAAATCGGTGTTGATGACCAGCGCGGGGCCCTCGACGAACATCGGCAGGCCGAAGAGACGGCCGGCGTACGTGTACGCGAGGCGCGCCTGCTCGCCGAGGTCGGCGAGGTACGCGGCGGTGGCGTACGAGGACATGTCGGCGAGGACGCCGCCCTCGGCCAATCCGGCGAGCTGGTCGTGCGGGATACCGACGAACAAGTCGCCGGCCTCGCCCTGCGGAGCGGCGAGGAGCGCCTGCTGCTGCAGTTCGCCGAGGTCGAGCTTGACGACGTTCACGGGCACGCCGAAGGCGCTGCCGAACGATTCGGCCTCACCCTGGAGCCACTCGAGGGTCTGATCCCCGAACGTGGTCCAGACCGTGAGTCCCTGACCTAGGGCCACGCCGAGCGAGGCCAGCATGACGACGAGAGCGATGATGAGCTTCTTCAAGGTGATCGATCTCCTTCCATCCCTGCACCAAGCGCCGCAGCCCGCCGCCTGCGGTGGCGACCGGCAGGCCCGTGGTGCGCGGCTCGGATGCTCCTCAAGCGTACTCGCCCCCGCGCGGGAGTGTCTACGGCGTCGGTCCCACCTCGCCCACGAACGCTTCATCCGCGCAGCGCGGTGGGCGCCGCGCGGCGGTACCCGGAGGCGCCGCCACGGCGCGCCCACCCCGCGACCACGCCCGCCTCGAGCGCCGCGAGCGCGGCGCCGATCGTGAGGCCGGTCGCGGCGGCCAGCTCGGCGACGTCCAGGGTGGTGTCGCGAAGGATGCCGTCCCACGGGTCGGGGGCGGCGATCGGGTCGAGCGGGCGGCGAGCGACGGCCGCTTGCGCCCCGGCGCTCGGCAGCGCGCGCCAGCCGTCGTCCGCGTCGATCAGCGGTTGCGCGCCGTCACCGAGCAGCGCGAGCGAACCGGCCGCATGCGCGTCCCAGGGACGCGCGGGGGCGACGAGCACCTCGCGGCCGAGCTCGAGCGCCGCGGCCGCGGTATGCAGCGCACCGGACGTCGCCCCGGCCTCGACCACGGCAACGGCGCCCGACAGCCCAGCGATCCAGCGGTTGCGCACCGGGAAGCCGCCGGGCGGTGGTGCGGCGCCGATGGCGGCCGCCGCCACCAACCCGCCGCCGACGTCGAGCACGGAGCGGGCGAGGTCGCGGTGCGCCGCGGGCGTCGGGCGGTCGACGCCGGAGGCGACCACGGCGATCGTCGCTACCGGAGCTCCACCTCGGGCGGCCGCGACCGCGCCGGCGTGCGCCGCAGCGTCGACCCCGAACGCGAGGCCCGACACCACCCACGCACCGGCCCAGGCCGCCCGCTCGGCCACCGACGCGGCGAACGCGCACGCCTCGCGCGACGCCCGCCGCGACCCGACGATGGCGAGCGCGTGCGGCGACGGTGCCCGCAGCGCGGCCGGCCACGCCCCGCGCACCCAGAGCACGGGCGGCCAGCCGTCCGCCGGGCTCCAAGCCGCCGGATAATCGGCGCCACCGAACGCCACGAGCCGCGCGCCGACGCGAGCACCGCGCGCGACCTCGACGTCGGCGGCCGCGACGTCGACGGCCGCCAGCGCGGCTTGGGCCCGAGCCGCCGACAGCCCGCGCACGGGCCGCGTGGGCCGACCCCGGGCGGCCACCGCCGCGGCCGCGCCGCCGAAGGCGTCGGCCAAAGCCGCGGCGCGCACGGGGCCGACCCCGGGCGCGCGCGCCAACGCCAGCCAGGCACGGGCCTCGGCGTCGGGTGGATCGGTCGTGAAGACGGACACGCGCTCAGCGTGCCGCAGCGAGCGAGCCCCGGAGGGTTCCCTCCAGGGCTCACGCCGAGCGCTCGTAGGCGGACGTCGGGCCTAGCGTTCGCGCCGCCAGCGCGCGCCGTCGCTCGTGTCCTCGACGACGATGCCGAGCTCCTCGAGCCGCTCTCGGATGGCGTCGGCGGTGCCGAAGTCGCGCTGCTTGCGCGCCGCCTGACGCGCGTCGAGCACGAGGTCGGTGACGCCGGTCAGGAGGTCGGCGTCCTCGGCGCCGCCGGCCTCACAGGGCACGCCCAACACGCCGTGGAGCAGTTCGTCGAGGAGCGCGGCCGCCGCGGCGGCCACCCCGCGGTCGCCCGCTTCGAGCGCGCGGTTCGCTTCGCGCACCACGTCGAACAGGACCGCGATCGCCTCGGGCGTGTGCAGGTCGTCGTTCATCGCCTCCGCGAAGCGGGCGCGGGCGGCCTCGAAGGGGTCTTCGTCCGGTACCGAACCCCCCGCCGCGCGCCACGTCGCGTGCGCCGCGCGAAGGCGCCGCAACCCCTGCACCGACGAGGTGAGGGCGTCGTCCGCGAAGTCGCTGACGCTGCGGTAGTGCGAGCGCAGCAGGTGGAAGCGCACCGCCGTGGGATCGTGGCGCTCGAACAGCGCCATGAGCTCCACGACGTGCCCCTTCGACTTCGACATCTTCTCGCCGTCGAGCGTCAGCATGTTCCAGTGCATCCACGTTCGGGCGAACGGCTTCCCGGCGGCGCGCGCCTGAGCGAGCTCGCACTCGTGGTGCGGGAACACCAGATCCAGGCCGCCGCCGTGGATGTCGAACTCGTCGCCGAGGTACTTCGTGCTCATGACCGAGCACTCGAGGTGCCACCCGGGGAAGCCGACCCCCCACGGGCTCGGCCACCGCATCAGGTGGGTCGGTTCGGCGCGCTTCCAGAGCGCGAAATCGCGCGCGTCGCGCTTCTCGGAGCGAACCTCGACCCGGGTGCCCTCGACCTGCTCCGAGAGGTCGCGCCCCGAGAGCTGGCCGTACTCGGCCCACGAAGACACGTCGAAGTAGACGCTGCCGTCGACCTCGTACGCGAGCCCGCGCGCGAGGAGCTCCTTGGTCAGTTCGATCTGCTCGACGATGTGTCCCGTGGCGCGCGGGATCACGCTCGGCCGCCGCACGTGCAGCCGCGCCATGGCGTCGAAGTAGATCCAGAAGTACTTCTCGGCCACCTCCATCGGCTCCAGGCGCTCGAGCGCGGCGCGGCGCGCGAGCTTGTCCTCGCCCTCGTCGGCGTCGTCGGTGAGGTGGCCGACGTCCGTGACGTTCATGACCAAGCGCACGGTCAGGCCCTCGTGCTCGAGCCAGCGGCGCAGGACGTCGAACACCACCGGCCCGCGGGCGTGGCCCAGATGCGGCTCCGAGTAGACGGTCGGCCCGCAGAAGTAGATGCCGGCGCGGCCGGGGACCACCGGCTCGAACGGCACTTTGCGGCGCGTCAGGGTGTCGTACAGCGCGAGCGGCATCGGGTCACCTCACGGACGGCCGCGCGCGGGCGCAGCCGTAGGTCGCGAAAGATACCACGCCCCCTGGGCACTTGCGCGGTGCGCGCAGGCCGCCGAGCGCCGGGTACCGTGGGGTGTGGCCCACCGAACCCTCGCCCGCCGCGCCGAACACGAGGACGTGATCAAGGGCTCGCGCTTCTTCGCGGTCGTCGCTCCGCTCGCCGCACCGGACGAGGCCGAGGCGTTGGTGGCGGCCGTGCGCGCGGCCCACCCGGAGGCCGGCCACGTGGCCTGGGCGACGCTGTGGGGCGACGCGCGGCGCTGGTCGGACGACGGCGAACCCGGCGGGACGGCCGGCCGGCCCATGCTCGAGGTGCTCGAGAAACGCGGTCTCGATCGGGCGGCCGCCGCCGTCGCCCGCCGCTTCGGGGGCGTGAAGCTGGGCGCGGGCGGCCTGGCGAGGGCGTACGGCGGCTCCGTGGCCAAGGCTGTGGACGCCGCCGGGGTCGCGTTCGTGCCCGACCGCGACGCCTACCGCGTCGAGGCGCCGTTCGCCGCTGCCGACGCGCTGCTCCGCGCGCTGCAGGCGCGCGCCGACGTCGTCGTCGCCGCCCCGGACTACGGCCCCGACGGGGTGGTGCTGACGGGCACCGTGCTGCGCGAGGCGGAGGAGGAGCTCGCGACGCTCGTCGCCGACCTGACCCGCGGTCGCGGCCGCTGGTGGGCGGACCCCCTCGACACGTGACGCGATCGCTCCGAGCGCCGGGGCGTCAACGGAAGTAGTTCCGGATGACCTCTTGGTACGACACGGGGACCTCGCCCTCGGTGAGCGCCTCCTCGACGGCCCGGCGGAACGGGGCGCCCGCCGCGCCCTCGGGGAACGACTGCTCCCCCTCGGCGCCGGGCAAGGAGACGCCGCCGACCGGCGTCTCCGGCCCCGATCCGAGGATGGAGGGGAGCGCGTCCGGCGAACGTGGATCCTCGCCGACGGCGTCGCTCGCATCGCCCTCGGCGCCGGCACCGAGACCGGCGTCGCCCGGGTCTTCGCCCGCTTCGACGCCCGCGGCGCCGGCCTGCGCGCCGTCCTCGCCCTCGGCCGCGGGATCGCCGGCCTCTTGCTCCGCACCGTCGCCCGGCGCGTCGGCCTGGCCGGGGTCTTCGCCGTCGCCCGTCTCGTCGCCTGGCTCGCCCGCCGTCTCCTCGCCCTCCCCGTCGCCGTCGGAGGCCTCGTCCCCGGCGGGTTCGCCGTCCTCACCTTGATCCCGGGCGTCCGCGTTCGCCTCGGCACCGTCGCCGCGCTCGTCCCCCTCCGCGCGCCGGGGTTCGTCGACTCCCTCCGCATCGTCCTCCGCATCGTCCTGCGCATCGTCGGCCGCTGCCGCCCCAGGTGGCTCGACCTCCCGCTCGCGGAGCCCCTCGACGAACCGCTCGAGCGCGTCGCGCTCCGACGCGCTGCCGTCGGCACCGCTGCCCTCGGTCGCCCCGCCCTCGCCCCCGGGTTCGCCCGTGGAGGCTTCGTCGCTGCGCGGCACCGAGGGGTCGCTGGCCGGAGCCTCCTCGGTGGGCGGCGCTTCGGCGGGTTCCGCCACGGCAGGTGGGGCGACCGGCGCGGGACTCGGAGCGCCGGGCACCGACCCCGCAGGCGCCCAGGGCGCGGACCACGGAACCCCGACGAACGCCCCCCAAGCCCACAGCGTCGCCGCGAGCAGCGCAGCCGGCAGCCACCAAGGCGAAGGTCCAGGCACCGCGACGTCGCGGATCGCCAGCCGCCCTTGCATGCGCACGGCGTCGAACAGCCCGAAGCGATCCGTACGCTCCTCGGACTCGACCGCGGTCTCGTACGCCAGACCGGCGCGCGCACCGATCCAACGCAGCGCCGCGGGCTTCTGATCGCGTTGCGGCCACGCCAAGCCGACCGCCGCGGCCACCGCGATCGCCGCCGCGTGCACGCCCGTCGGCGCCGCGAGCGCCAACGCGGCCAGCGAGGCCGCGGCCGCGAGCACGGCTGCCGCGGTGGTCCGGCGTGCACGCGACCAACGGCGCGCCACCCGTTCGTGGAGCAGAGGCTGGCTCACGCGCGCTGCTCCCCATGCCCGTCGGCTGCGGCGCGGGCGCGCCGCGCCCACAGGAGCAGGCCGAGGACGGCGAGGACGGCGTGTGCGATCAGGTACCCGGGTGCGACCTGGAGCGCGGCCGTCAACGGGTTGAGGATCGTGGCCCCGACTCGGATGTCGAAGGCGACCGCTCCCGCGACCGCCGCCGGGACGATGAGGAACAGGAGCGAATCGAGGCGCAGCAGGCGCGCGAGGGACCCGATCATGGCCCCCAGGGTCAGCTGCCCCGCGACCGCGACGGGCGTCGCGACCAGCGCCCACCACACGGGCGTCGCCGGAGCGCTGGCGCCGTGCGCCGCGAGCTCGAGCGGCAGCGTCGACACCGCGACCACCAACACCGCGAACGCGGTCGCCGCCGCGTGCCGCGGCTGCTCGAGGAACAGCACGGTGCCGTACCCGAGCGCGATCAAGGCGACGACGACCGAGCGCGTCTGCGCCACCGCGTACCACCCCTCGTGCGGCAGACCGGGCCGGGCCGGCCACGACGCGACCAGGGCGACCGCGACGGCGGTCAACGCGAGGAACGCGATCTGCGGCAGATCGCCGGTGCGAAGCCGCTCGGACACGCCGCGCCACGCGCTCATGGTCGCCCCTCCACGGCGCCGACGCGCCCTGCGTGAGGAAGCAGGACGTACCAGTCGTCGCCGTTGCGCGCCCAGGCGGATCCCTCGGGAAGCAGCGCCTCGAAGGTCTCTTCGGCGCCACCGAGCGGCGCCGGGTCGGTCGGGACCCCTGGCGCCGCGTCCGGCTCGAGCCGCGGCCAGGCCGCTCCACCGACCACGCGCACGTTCGCTACCGCGAACCCACCCACGGCGCGTGGGGCGCCCTCCGCGCCCCACGCGAGCGCCGCCGAGGATGCCTGCGGCGCCTCCAAGAGCGTCGCTCCCCGCCACCGTTCGAGCTGCACCTCCGTGCGCGGGGTCGAATCGTGGCGCACGCCGCCCAGGAGCGGTGACGCGGGTCGAGCGACGCCGTCGATGCTCAGCGTCGCCGCCGGCAGCGTGACCACGTCGAACGCCCGCTGCCGCAGGGACAACGCGTTCGACTCGACGTACAGCGCGCGCTGCTGCACGACTTCGGCCTCGGAGGAGCGCCCGACGAAGACCGTCGCTGCGCCCACCGCGACCACGATCCAAGCCCACGTGACGCCCCCGGCAGCGCCCCCGACCCGCCACGCGACGGCGATCAGGAGCACGTACGCCGCGCTCGCCAAGGCCACGTGCAGCGGCGGCGGGAAGCGCGGCAGGTCGACCGAATCGGCGGCGGCGAACGCGGTCGCCAGCGCGGCGACGTCGAGCCGTGCCGCGGTCAGCGCGGCGCCGTCCGGCGGGTCGCCGAACCACCAACCGCCGGCGCCGGTGCCCAACCAGCCCCCTCGTTCGACCGCGGAGGCTCGGATCACCGCGAGCGCCTGGTCCGTGCGGGCCGAACCCTGGACCACGACGACCGCGCCGCCGGCCGCCGCCGCCGCGAGCGCCCTGGGATCGGGCAACGGCGCGGTGCCGTCGAGCCACACGGACCGAACGCCGCCGTACGCCGCGGCTCGGGCGGGGAGATCGCTCGCCGCGACGTCGAGCGCGCGGCCACCGAGGGCGCCGGCCACCTCACCCGCACGGCTCGAGACGACCAGGTCGACCGGGCGGCGGTCCGCGTCCGCGCGCGCGAGCGCGCCGCTCGCGAGTCGGAGCCCGCCGGCGTCCACGGTCCACCGCAGCGAGCGCCACGCGGGCAGGAACACGTCGACGTCGAGCACGCGAACACCACCACCACCGACGATCGGTAGCGCGACCGTCCACGGCCGCGCGCCTTCGAGGAGGCTGCCCTGGTCGATCGTCAGGACCACCTCGCCGGCGCCCACGTCGCGCAGCAAGACGCGCACCGGGTTCCAGGCGTCCGCCACCGGCGCCCCCCGGAAGCCGAGCACGACCTCGGCGAGCGGCGCCCCCTGCGCACCGATCCAGCCCGACGCGGCGGACGTTACCAGCAGCAGGCCGACGACGAGACCGCGCCGCGCGTTCGCCGCGCGCCTCACGGCCGCGCCTCGAGACGCCAGACGATCGCGTTCGCGACCGCCCGCTCGGTGCGCCGGTTGAGGACGAGCCCATCGGCGACCAGCGTGGTGCTGCCGCCGGAATCGAGGCGCATGGCGTCGCGCGCCCCGAGCGCTTCGAACAGCGCGACCAGGTCGCCGGCGACCATCGCCTCCGCGGCGACGAGCAGCACCGTGCCGTCCGCGCGCACCCCGATCGCCGCCTGCTGCGTCACCTCGTCCAAAATCCGCACCCCGCGTGCGAACGCCTCGAGCTCCGGCTCGAACGCGGGGCGCCCGTCCTTGAGCAGCAGCGGGCCCGCCTCGACCGCGTAGCGCACGCCGGCGAAGGCCACGGGGGTGACCACCAGGTCGGTCGCGACGACGGCCCCCTCGTCGACCAGGGCCAGGGCGCGCACCTCCGGCGGGTAGGCGACGGCGCGCCCACCGGTGGGCACGCGCACGGGCCCGACCCGATTGGCGACCACCACGCCGTCGGCGTCGAGCACCAGCACCCCCTGGGCGACCGAACCAGCCCAGCCGCCCGCTACCGGGTGCACCTGCACCTCGGCCGCGGCAGGGTGGGACGCGGCGAGCACCGTGCGCCCGTTCACCCGAACGCCGAAGCGCGCCTGAACGCGATCGATCACCACGCCCTGGGGACCGAACCCGACCGCGGCGCGTCCACGCGACGGTGGCGATACCCACGCGCCGTCGACGACGAACAGGCCGATCGCCGACCGGGTGCCGGTGTCGAAGTAACCGCCGTTGATGGCCGCGAACGCGCCCGATGCCCATTCGACGGTCGGACGCGGGTCGCCCGAGGCTCCGACCACCCGCCACTCGCCGGCGCCCGGGGCGATCTCGACCACGTGCACCCGACTCGGCCCACCCGAGCCGAGCGAACGGAAGGTGCGGTAACGAACGCCGGAGGCGAGGTCCTCGACGCGTTCGTCGGGCGCCGGTACGCCGTCGCGATCCGGGCGCAGATCGAGCACGATGCGCGTCGGACCGGCGAGGGCGAACACGTCGTACGCGAACGCCAGGCCTCCGACTTCGAGGCGCACACCGACCGCCGATCGGGTCCAGCTCAGGTCGAAGGCGCCGACCGTCGTCGGTAGGTCGTCGGGCCACTCGGCGAGAGGGAGCTCCAGCGTGAGGGGCACGCCCGCTTCGGCGCGACCGACGCTGCCCACGGAGCGCACGGCGTCGGCTTCGACCCCGTCCAGGTCGAGCACCAAGCGGACGTCGACGTCACCGGACGCGCGCACCTCGAGCAGGTGCGCGCCACCTGCCGCCGGCGAACCGACCAATGGCGAACCGACCGCCGGCGGCGCCCGATCGAGCGCGGCGGCCACCGCGGCGGTCACGAACACCACCCCGTCCTCGCTTCGCGGCGGCGGCGCGTCGAGGTCGGCGAGCCACCCCAGGCCGTGCACGTACACCAACTCGCGGCCATCGACGCGCAGCACGGAGGCCCCGGCCGCTTCCTCGAGGACGACGCCGGCAAGCGGGACCCAGAGCGCCTCGGCGGCGGCCCGAGGAGCCAGGGAGAGCAGCGCCGCCGCGACGAGCGTCGCGAGCAGGCGCATGGGTGGGAAAACCGTCACCCCTATAGCGTGACCCGCCCAGCGCCGAGAAAAGTGAGTCAGGACTCGTGCAATAGCGCGAGCAGCGGCTCGACCTGCACGCCTGCGCCGAGCACGCTCGCGAGCGCGACGTGCAGCAGGTGCGCTTGGACGTCGCGGGCGGAGAGGCTGAGGGCGCCCACGTCCATGGCGCGCTTTCGCCAGGGGGTCAGCGCTCCCGGGACGAGATCGACCACGGTCAGGTGCGGCCCGAACAGCGACGGTGCCACGTCGGCGTCCGGATCGACGCGCACGATCAGGTCGGCGCGCTCCAACCGAGGCAGCGCCGCGGGGTCGCCGTAGGCGCGGGCGTCGACCGACGTCGACGCCGCGAGGCGCGCGACCACTTTTTCGGCGTCGGGGCGCTCCGCGGCGAGCGCGGTGAGGTGCGCGATGCCCGCGGTGGCCAGTTCACGCGCCACGGCGCGGGCCGCGAGATCCGCGCCCAACACGACCGCGTGGGCGCCACGGGGGTCCCACAGTCGAGCGCGCAACGCCGCGCCAGCAGCACGGCCCAGATGCAGGTCACCGACGACGCCGGCGGGCGTGACGACGAGCGCGTCGACGGCGCCGAGCTCGCGCGCGTCGAGCGAGGCGCGCTCGACCACCCGCGCCGCCTCTTGCTGCAGCCGCGCATCGAGCAGCAGGGCACCCGCGAAGTCGAGGGCGCGGAGCGCGTCGATCAGCGCGGGCACGCCCGCCGGCGCAACCGGATGCAGGTGGAACCGGCGCTCGCCGTCGCGGAAGCCGCGCAGCGCGTGGGCGAGATCGGGGTCGCTGCACGCGACGGCGACGAGGTGCATGGGCGACAGTATGGCACGTGCTAGAGTCGCGCGTTGGGCCGAGCGCGCGTCCCGGACGCGCAAACCCGGTCCGTGGCGTCCGCGCACGGCGCCCCCGATCCCCCATCTCGAGGTGAACCATGCACGTGGTCCTTCCCGACGGCAAGCGCTTGGAGGTCGCCGCGGGAGCGACGGCCGCCGACGTCGCCGCCGCCATCGGCCCCGGCCTCGCCCGCGCCGCCCTCGGTGCGCGCCTCGACGGAGCCCTATCCGACCTCATGACCCCCGTCCGTGACGGCGCCCAGGTGGCGATCGTCACCAAGCGCGACGCCGACGACCTGCTCTTCTTGCAGCGCCACACGCTCGCGCACGTGCTCGCGCAAGCCGTCCGTGAGCTGCTGGTCGCCGAGGGGCATGCCCCGGGCGACGTGAAGATGGGCATCGGCCCGGTGATCGAGGCCGGCTTCTACTACGACTTCGATTTGCCGCGGTCGCTGACCCCCGAGGACCTCGCCGCGATCGAGGAGCGCATGCGCGCCATCGTCGCCGCCGACCTGCCGCTCGAGCGGACCGAGGTGCCGCGCGCCGCGGCGCTCGCGCGTTGGCGCGCCGCGGGCGACCCGTACAAGGTCGAGCTGATCGAGGACCTGCCCGAGGACGTGGCGATCACCTTCTACGCCCAGGGCGACCCCGACGTGGGGTTCACCGACCTGTGCCGCGGCCCGCACGTCCCGCGCACCGGCGCGGTCACGCCGCACTTCAAGCTCACCAGCGTCGCCGGCGCCTACTGGCGCGGCGACGAACGGCGACCCATGATGCAGCGCGTCTACGGCGTCGCCTTCGCCACCGCCGAAGACCTGGAGAAGCACGAGTGGCAGGTCGCGGAGGCCCGCCGCCGCGACCACCGCAAGCTCGGCGCCGAGCTCGACCTCTTCGTGCTCGACGAGGACGTCGGCCCGGGGCTGCCCTTGTGGCTGCCGCGCGGCACCGTGATGGTCGACGAGCTGGAGAAGCTGGCCAAGGAGATGGAGGACGCGGCGGGGTACAAGCGCGTGCGCAGCCCGCACCTCTCCAAGGAGCAGCTGTTCCTCAAGAGCGGCCACCTGCCGTACTACGCGGACTCGATGTACCCGGCGATGGAGCTCGACGACGTCCGCTACTTCGTCAAGCCGATGAACTGCCCGTTCCACCACAAGATCTACGCGGCCCGGCCGCGCTCCTACCGCGACCTCCCGCTGCGGCTCGCGGAGTACGGCACCTGCTACCGCTACGAGGACTCGGGCGCCCTGATGGGCCTCATGCGGGTCCGGTCGATGCAGATGAACGACGCCCACATCTACTGCACCGAGGACCAGTTCGAAACCGAGTTCCTCAAGGTGATCGACCTGTACGTCGCGTACTTCGAGCTCTTCGGCATCGACGAGTACCGGATGCGCCTCTCCAAACACGCCCCCGACGGCTTGGGCAAGAAGTACGTCGGCGAGCCCGAGCTGTGGGTGCGCACCGAGGACATGGTCCGGCGCGCGATGACCGACGCCGGGATTCCCTTCTTCGAGGCCGACGACGAGGCCGCGTTCTACGGCCCCAAGATCGACGTCCAGATCAAGAGCGCCATCGGTCGTGAGTTCACCCTGGCGACCAACCAGGTCGACTTCGCGCAGCCCGGGCGCTTCGACCTGACGTACGTCGACGAGCACAACCAGAAGCAGACGCCGATCTGCCTGCACCGGGCGCCGCTCTCGACCCACGAGCGCATGATCGGGTTCCTCATCGAGCACTTCGCGGGCGACTTCCCGCTCTGGCTGGCGCCCGAGCAGGTGCGGATCGTGCCGATCGCCGACCGCCACGTGGCGCCGGCGCATGCGCTGGTCGAACGGCTGGCGGCGGTCGGGCTGCGCGCCGAGGTGGACGAAAGCAACGAGCGCATGCAGGCGAAGATCCGCGACGCCGAGCTCTACAAGGTCCCCTACGTCGTCATCTTGGGCGACCATGAGGTCGACGACGGCACGGTCGCCTTCCGCTCGCGCCAGGAGCCGGAGCGCAGGGGCGTTCCGGTCGCCGCCTTCGTCGACCACCTGGCCGCGCACGCCCGCGCGCGCAGCCGGACGATCGAACCGCTGACGACCTGATCCGCTCGGCCCGTTCCGAACGACCGCGCGGCGCCTCGACCTTCGGGTCGGGGCGCCGCGCTCGCGTTCTCTGGTTCGTCAGGCGCGCTTGGCGACGATCGTCACGGAGCGCATGACATCGGGTTTGGCGCCCCCCGGGCGGCCCGGATCGATGCGGGTGAGCGCGTCGAGCACGTCGAGGCCTTCGATCACGCGACCGAACACCGCGTGCTTGCCGTCGAGCCAGGGCGTCGCGGTGAAGGTGATGAAGAACTGCGAGCCGTTGGTGCCGGGACCGGCGTTCGCCATCGACAGCACGCCGGGCCCGTCGTGCGTGAGGTCGCCGTGGAACTCGTCGGCGAAGCGGTAGCCGGGGCCGCCGCGGCCGGTGCCGGTCGGGTCGCCGGTCTGCGCCATGAAGTCCTCGAGGACGCGGTGGAAGACGATGCCGTCGAAGTACTTGTGGAGCGCGAGGAAAACGAAGTTGTTCACCGTCTTGGGCGTGCGGTCCTGTTCGAGGTCGATGACGAGCGTGCCGCGATCGGTCTCGACGACGGCGCGGTAGTCGGCGCCGGCCTCGAGGACCTCGCGGGGGGCGTCGAACTCGGTGACGCGGTCGTCGCTCAGGTACGGAACGGGCTCGTAGCCGTCGGTGGCGGGGCTGGTCATGGTTGGGTCCTCTCGGCGCCGCGCGGCGCAGACGTCACTCGCGGGGGCGCGCGACGATCGTCACGCGCTCCATGCGGTCGGGGAAGGGGAAGAACCCGGCGGCCGGGTCGTTGCCGATGCTGCCGATCGCGACGCGCGCGCCGGCGACCTCGTACTCCGGGCCCGCGACCGGCGGTGCGCCGAGCGCCGCGGTCAAGGCCTCCTCGACGGTGCCGTCGCCGGCAAGGTCGATCCCCTGGTCGCGCACCTCCGAGGCGGGGGCGCTCAACAGGGCAACGGCGCTCGGCTGCTGGTTCGGTTCCACGCGGCGGATGGCGTCGATCACCTGAAGGCCGTCGATCACGCGGCCGAACACGGTGTGCGCGCCGTCCAGCCAGGGGGTGGCGTCGAACGTCAGGAAGAACTGGCTGCCGTTGGTGCCCGGTCCGGCGTTGGCCATCGAGAGCACGCCCGGCGCATCGTGGCCGAGCCCTTCGACGATCTCGTCGTCGAACCGGTACCCGGGGCCGCCGGTGCCGGTGCCGGTCGGGTCGCCGGTCTGCGCCATGAAGCCGTCGATCACCCGATGGAAGACGATGCCGTCGTAGTAGTGGTGGCGCGCGAGGAACACGAAGTTGTTGACGGTCGCCGGCGTCTGCGTCTCGAAGAGATCGACGACCAGCACGCCGCGGTTCGTCTCGATCACCGCCGCGTAATCGAGCGCGGGATCGAGGACGTCGTCCGCGGCCTCGAAGGCGACGCGGCGCTCGTCCACCAGCGGTGCGAGCGCCTCGTACCCGTCCGGGACGGGCACCGGCGTCGGCTCCGGGACCGCGGCACGTTCGTCGGGATCGCTCGCGCCGTCCGGGCCCGGCGCGCCCTCCGCGTCCGCCTCGGCGGGCTCAGGAGCAGGGGACGCCTCGGCATCCGACTCCGGCGCTTCCGGTGCCTCGGCCGCGGGGGCAGCGGGCGCGGCGTCGACGACCGAGGTCGGCACCGTGGCGTCGTCGGCGTCGTCGGCGTCGCGCCCACTCCCCAAGACGAAGAAGAGCGCGACGACGACCAGCGCCAACGACGCGCCGAGCAGGGCGAAGGGGCGCATCACGGGGCCCCGAAGGCGATGGGCAGATGGGTGCGGTGCATGCCGCGCAGTGTACGTTCCCTCCGCGCCGGCTGCCGTCGGCCGGTATCGTAGGCGCGTGAACTTCAACGAACTCTTGCGCACCCTCGTCGAACGCGGCGCCTCCGACCTCCACCTGCACGTGGGTTTGCCACCTTTGGCGCGCGTGCACGGCAAGCTCGCGCCGGTCGCCGAGACGCGGATCGGTCCCGGGTTCACGGAGAAGCTGATCGACGTCATGTGCGACGAGCGCCAGAAGCTCGTGTTCGAGGACGCCCATCAGGTCGACCTCGCGTACAGCGTGTCGGGGCTCGGCCGCTTTCGCGTGAACTTGTTCCGGCAGCGTGGCAGCATCAGCGCGGTGCTGCGGATCATCAACTCCGACGAGGCGATGCTCGACGTCGTGAACCTTCCTCAGGACATCCTGGATCACTTCCGCGATCAGGAGAAGGGCATCGTCTTGGTGACCGGGCCGACCGGGTCGGGGAAGTCGACCACGCTCGCGCGCGTGATCGACGAGATCAACCGCGTGCACAGCAAGATGATCGTCACGGTCGAGGACCCGATCGAGTACCTGCACAAGTCGAAGCGCTCGGCGATCGTGCAGCGCGAGGTGGGGGTCGACGCGACCAGCTTCGCGCACGCGCTCGTCGCCGCGATGCGCCAGGACCCGGACGTGATCATGATCGGCGAGATCCGCGACCACCCCACCGCCGCGGCCGCGCTGTCGGCCGCGCAGACCGGGCACCTGGTGTTCGCCACGATGCACACGCAGGACGCCGCGCGCACGATCAACCGCATGATGGAGCTGTTCCCGCCCCACGAGCGCGATACCGCCCGCGTCCTCTTCGCCGAGTCGCTGGTGGGCATCGTGTCGCAGCGCTTGTTGCCCAAGACGGGCGGCGGAGGGCGCGTGGCCGCGATGGAGGTGCTCAAGGGGACCTTGCGCATCCGGGACCTGGTCAAGGACGATCAGCGCACCGGCGAGATCTACGACGCGATCCGCGACTCGCGCATGGACGGCATGCAGCTCTTCGACGACCACCTGGCGGAGCTCTACGCCACCGATCAGATCAGTTACGACACCGCGATGCACGCGGCGACGTCCGCTCAGCAGTTCAAGCTCGCCGCCACGCAGGTCGACGTGCAGCGCGGAACGCCCACTTCGACCGAGTGGGGGTGACGCGCGTTCCGGTTCCGACGCGCTGCGCTCGCCGCGATCGGAACGCCGCTCAGAACGGCACGTCCGAGGGGGCCGGCCCGGACCGGCCGTCGCCTTTGGCTTGCCCGCGGCCGTACGCGGGCCGACCGCGATCGGCCAGCCATGGCCGCACGTCGACCCCCACCGCGGCGGTGATCCACGGGCACGCGCGCGTCAGTTCGTCGAGCGCGGTGGCGTCGATCCGCACCTGATCGGGCTGGTAGTGCACGGTGCCGTCCTCGGCCCGCACGCGCAGTTCCACCGGGGTGCGGCCACCGTGGGCGTCGAGGAGCGAGCGGAGCTCCACGAGTTGCGGCGCGCTCACGCCGTTCAGGTCGAAGCTCAGGACCGCGCGCTCCGGCACCTGCGCGCGCGCGTCGGGCAGGTCCCAGCGCACCAGCCGCTCCGCGACGAGCCTCAGCGCGTCGGTGTCCTCGCTGACCTCGCAGACCACCACCACCGGGACGTCCGCTACGAGGTGGGCCGCGATCTCGTCGAAGGTGCGGCTGAACGCGACCACTTCGCGCGACCCGGTCGCGTCGGCGACCTCGAAGCGAGCCATCATCGTCCCCTTGCGGGTCGGCCGCTTGACGACGGCTTGCAGCATGCCGGCGAGCGCCACCCGGAGCCGGCCCGGCGCCAGGGCGTCGCCCTTCGCCTCGCGGTACCACGCCTCGACGTCGGCCACCACGCAGGAGGCCGATTCGGCGAGCCCCGGGTACTCCGCCATCGGATGGCTCGACAGGTAGAGGCCGAGCGCCTCCTTCTCCATCCGCAGGAGTTCGAGCGGCGTGACCGGTTCGGCGACCTCGAGCGCGGGCGGCCGCACCTCTTCCGCCCCGAACAGACCCATCTGGCCCATCGCCGCCTGCTCGCGCTGCGCCGCGCCCCAGCGGAGCGCCGGTTCGAGGTGGGTGAGAAGGGTGGCGCGATCCCCGAGGCCGTCGAACGCGCCCGATTTCACGAGCGATTCCAACGCGCGCTTGTTCACGAGCTGGGTGTCCACCCGCCGGCAGAAGTCGTGGAGATCGCGGAACGCGCCGTTCGCCTCGCGTTCGCGCACGAGGTGGTCCACCGCGCCGTCGCCGACGTTCTTGACGCCGTACAGCCCGAAGCGCACCACGTCGCCGTCGGGGGTGAAGTCGCCGTTCGAGGTGTTGATGTCCGGGGGGCGCACGTCGACGCCCAGGTGCCGTGCGTCGTTGACGTACTCGGCCACCTTGTCGCTGTTGCCGCGCTCGACGGTGAGCAGCGCGGCGGCGAAGGCGACGGGGAAGTGCGCCTTGAGGTAGGCCGTCTGGAACGAGATCATCCCGTAAGCGGCCGAGTGGGACTTGTTGAAGCCGTAGTTCGCGAACTTCTCCAGCAGGTCGAAGATCCGGTTGGCCTCGACCTTGGGCACGCCGCGCTCGCCGGCGCCCGCCTCGAAGATCGCCCGGTGGCGCTCCATCTCGGCGACCTTCTTCTTGCCCATCGCGCGCCGCAGCAGGTCGGCCTCGCCGAGGGTGTACCCCGCGACCGCCTGCGCGATCTGCATGATCTGCTCCTGGTACACGGGGATGCCGTACGTCTCGGCCAGGATCGGCGCCAGGATCGGTGCCGCGGTCGGCGTATCGTCGTAGGCGATCTCCTCCTGCCCGTGGTGGCGCCGGATGTACGCCGGGATGTTCTCCATCGGGCCGGGCCGGTACAAGGCCGAGACCGCGATCAGGTCCTGGATCCGGCGCGGCTTGAGCTTGCGCAGCGTGTCGACCATCCCGGGCGACTCGAACTGGAACACCCCGGCGGCGTCGCCGCGCGACAGCAGCTCGAAGGTGGCCGCGTCGTCGTGCGGAAAGGCGTCTGGATCGAGGTCGACGCCGTGCGCCTGCTTGACGATGCGCACGGCGGCCTCGATGAACGACAGCGTGCGCAACCCCAGGAAGTCCATCTTGATGAACCCGAGGTCCTCGACGGAGCCCATGTCGTACTGGCAGACGATCGGTCCGTCGCCGCTGCGGAACACCGGCGCGAGCTCGGTCACCGGGTCGCGCGCGATGATGACGCCGGCGGCGTGGACCGACGCGTGGCGCGTCAAGCCCTCGAGCTGCATCGCGACGTCGACGTACGGCTTCGCGCCCGCGTCGTAGAGCTCGCGCATCTCCGGGATGTCGGCGAGGGCCTGCTTGATGGGCACGGAGCGCCCGAAGACGGCCGGCACCAGCTTCGACACCTTGTCGGCGTCGGCGAAGGGCGCCTCCATCACGCGCGCCGCGTCCTTGATCGCCGCGCGCGACGCCAGCGTGCCGAAGGTGGCGATGTGGGCGACCCGATCCTCGCCGTACTTTCGGCGCACGTACTCGATGACCTCGTTGCGGCGCAGATCCGAGAAATCGATGTCGAAGTCGGGCATCGAGACGCGGTCCGGGTTGAGGAAGCGCTCGAACAGGAGCCCGTAGGCGAGCGGGTCGATGTTCGTGATGCGCAGCGCGTACGCGACGATCGACCCGGCCCCGGAGCCGCGGCCAGGGCCCACGGCGATGCCGTGGTCCTTCGCCCATCCGATGAAGTCCGCGACGATCAAAAAGTAGTCCGGGAAGCCCATCGCGACGATCACGCCGAGCTCGAAGTCGCAGCGGCGCACGATGGCGACCGCATCGGCCGCGTCGGGCGCGGCGGCCTCCAGGGCGTCCAGGTGCGGGGCCTCGAAGCGGTCGTAGGGCTCGCCCCCCTGCTTCGCTCGGCGCCCGCGCTCGGCGTGCCGGGCCAGGGCCAACCACACGTCCTCCATGGGCAGATCGGGCGCGGGCGCCGCTTCGCCGGCCGACTCCGACTCGGTCGCCGCGACGAGCGCGCGGCGCCAGAGCGCATCGGTCACCTGGTCCGGGTACCGCTTCCCCAGCCCGGCGTAGGCCTGCACCCGCAGCTGCTCGGCGAGCGTGCGCCCGGGTGGGATCGGCAGCTCGGGCATCTGATACACGCGCTTGTCGCCGATCGGCAACTCGAGCGTGCAGCGGTCGGCGACCACCATCGTGTTCGCCAGCGCGCTCGGGTAGTCGCGCTCCGGGATCGCGTGCGCCATCTCAGACGGGGTCTTGACGTAGAACTCGTCGCAGGGGAAGCGGAAGCGCTGTTCGTCGGACAGCACCGTCTTGGTCTGGATGGCGAGCAGCGCCTCGTGCGCCCGGGCGTCCTCCTTGCGCACGTAGTGGCCGTCGTTCGTCGCCACCATCGCGATCCCGTGGCGCTGGGCGAGCGCCTTGAGGATGGGATTGAGGCGGGTCTGCTCGGCCAGCCCGTGGTCCTGGAGCTCGACGAAGTAGTCGTCGCCGAAGAGTTCGAGGTAGCGCAGCAGCACGGCCTCACCGGCCTCCGGGCCGACGTCGAGGATGGTGCGCGGAAGCTGGGCTCCGAGGCAGCCGGAGAGGGCGATGACGCCCTCGTGGTGCTCCTCGAGCAGCTCGAAGTCGATGCGCGGCTTCATGTAGAAGCCCTCGAGGAACGCGCGGCTCGAGAGCTTGCACAGGTTGCGGTAGCCGGTCGTGTTCTTGGCCAGCAGCGTCAGGTGGAAGTAGCCCCCGTCGAGCTTGTTCTCGGGGCGCCGCTTCTCGAAGCGCGAGCCTGCGGTCATGTACGCCTCGAAGCCGACGATCGGCTTCACGCCGGCGGCGTACGCCGCCTTGGTGAACTCGATCGCGCCATGCATGTTTCCGTGGTCGGTCATCGCGACGGCGGCGTCGCTCGGCGAGACCTCCTTGACCCACGTCATCAGGTCCTTGATGCGCGCAGCCCCGTCCAGGAGGCTATACGCAGTGTGCTGGTGCAGATGGGCGAAGCGGGTGGGGGCGTCGAGATCCATGCGGGCACGATACCGTTGCCCCTCCTGAGGGTGGTCGGGCCCGGTCGCCGTTCGTGCCCCGGGACCCGGCGGCCCCGTGAGGGACGCTCGCACCGTCGCCGCTGCGTTGACAACACCGGGGCTCGGCGTGGTAGCTTTCTAAAGCTTGGCGCCGTAGCCAAGTGGTAAGGCAGAGGTCTGCAAAACCTCCATTCACCGGTTCGAATCCGGTCGGCGCCTCCACCCCTTCCGGTCCCCAGCCGGGCGGCGTCCAACAACTCAGCGCAGGCGCGTAGCTCAGTGGGAGAGCGCTACATTGACACTGTAGAGGTCGCCAGTTCAATCCTGGCCGCGCCTACCAAAGAAGCCGCCCGGCCGATCGGCCGGGCGGCTTTACGTGGTCGTCGCAACGAGGGTCCGGCTTCAGCCGACGACCTCGGTGACGAACCCTGGGAACTTGGGCGCCGAGAGGCCCATGCCCTCGTAGAGACCGTCGGGCAGGGCCAGGTCGCCGACGAACAGCCGGCCCACGTGGGCGCCGGGCTCGGCGCCCTTCTTCGGTAGCCCGATCGCCAGGGTCATCGAGGCGTGGACGACGTCGCCGGGCAGGCTGCCGTCGTCGGACTTGAGGCCGGTCGGGACGTCGAGCGAGACCACGCAGCTGCCGCTCGCGACGAGCTGGTTCACCACCGTGATCACGTCGAGCGTGCGGCCCCGAGGGGGGCCCTCCAGGTTCGTGCCGATCGCGGCGTCGATGACGCACCCGAACTTCATCTTGGGCAGGCTCGTACGCACCTTGACCGTCTCGTAGTGGCGCAGGTGCTCGAGCTGTTCCTTGGGCGTCCCGGAGTAGTTCTCGGCTTCGTGCGTCGGCACGACCCAGACGCGCCGCCCGCGAGCCGCCAGCAGGCGTGCCGCGGCCAAGCCGCCCGAGCCGTTGTTGCCGCGGCCGGCGACGATCAGCACGGTGCCCTCCGGGGCATGGGCATCGACGAGCGCCACCAGGTTGCGCGCCGTGTGCTCGACCAGCAGCCGGCTGTCGAGGCCGTACTTGCCCGTCGCGAGCATGATCAGCTGCTGCATCTGCGCCCCGGTGATCTGTGGGACGTCGGTCCAGGCGGCGGTCGGGAAGCCCGCGGTCGGGAAGCCCATGGACACCTCCTCAGCCCGCGACCGCGTCGGTGTGCGCCGACAGGTCCGCGGTGCTGTATACGTTCTGTACGTCGTCGAGTTCCTCGAGTGCCTCCATGAAGGCGACGACCCGGGCCGCGTCCTCACTGGAGAGCTCGGTGGTCGTCTGCGGCATCTTCGTCAGCTCGCTGGATTCGGGCTCGAACCCCGACGCCTGCAGTGCTTCGACCACCGCGTACAGGTCGGCCGGTGAGGTCGTGACCACGGTGGCCCCTTCCTCGACCTCGAGGTCCTCCGCCCCCGCCTCGATCGCGGCCTCGGCGACGGCGTCGGCCGTGCTCGCGACGAAGATCACCCCTTTGGTCTCGAACTGCCACGCGACGCTGCCCGAGAGGTTGCCGCCGCGTTTGGTGAACACGTGGCGGACCTCACCGGCAGTGCGGTTCCGGTTGTCGGTGAGCGCCTCGACGAGGATGGCCACCCCCGAGGGTCCGTACCCTTCGTACTGAACGGTCTCGAAGACCGCGCTGCCCTCTGCGGCGCCCAAGCCACGCTCGATCGCCCGATCGATGTTGTCCACCGGAACGTTGTCGCTCTTGGCCGCGGCGAGCGCGTTCTTGAGCGCGAGGTTGGCCGAGGGATCGCCGCCGCCACCCTCGCGCACCGCGGTCTGGATCACCCGGATGTGCTGGCTGATCACCTTGCCACGCTGATTGTCGTTCACAGCCTTCTTGCGCTTGATCGATGACCACTTGCTATGGCCTGACACGTTGCCTGCCTTCCGTCGCTGGTTCGATGCGGCCGAGGCGAAGACCCCTCGGCCGCATCGAGCTGCGGTCGCATGCAGGCATTGTACCCCGGCGCGCGCGTGGCACGACACGCGCGGCGCTCAGGACGATCAGCGCCGTTCGACCTCGTACGCCGTCTCGAACACGCTCGCGTTCGCGGCGCCGCGCAGGTCGTCGACGACGGCAATGGTCCACGCGTCGTAGCCCTGGACGTTCTGGTACCGCGCGGCGGTCCGCACCTCGGCGAACTGGGCGCGCAGTACCCAGCGGCCGACCGGCTCGCTCGCCTGGACGCGCTCGGAGGGCGGAGCGCCGACCGGTGGCACGAGCTGGAAGCCCGGCGCGACCGGCACGTTGCGCAGCAGCACTTCGACGCGCCCGTTCGGCGCCATCGCGCTGACGGTCAGGTACCCCGCGCGCGCGAAGCGGGTCCGGAAGATCATCGTCGACGACGGTCGGATGGTGTTCGGGGTGACCTCGAACTGCAGGATCGAGCCGTCGCCCGGGAGCGCCGCCGGGGCGACCGGTCGGTCGACGTCGGGTCGCGTCGGACTCGGGCGAGCGACGTCGCTCGGGGGCGTCGGCCGCGCGGCGCCGGTCCGGTCGCTGGGGACGAAGGTGACCGAGCAGCTCGAGAGCAGCACGGCGAGCACGCCGATGACCAGCATCCGGGGCGATCTAGAGCGGTGAGCGTGGGGCATGGGGTTCCTCTCGAAGCGCCGACGCCGCGCGGGGCGGCGATCCGCGCGCGGGCTCAGCGAGTGATCGTGAAGCGGACGAGGGCCGTGTCCTCGATGCCGTACCCCGTCCCGGAGAGCTCCAGACGGATCCGGGCGAGCCATGCATCGCTGCCGAAGACGCCGGCGTAGACCACGGTCTCGGAGGTCCGCCGCGGCGTGAAGTGGGCCCGGACGGCGTGCGGTCCGGTCGGCGGGATCGCCACGAAGGCGATGCGCGCGTTCGGGCCCGGGATGACCTGGGTGCGACCGCCCCCGACGACGTAGACGTTGCGGGCGATCGGGTACACGGTGCCGTCGGGATCGATGGCCGTCAACGTGACGTACCCGGACGTCGCGGTCGCGATGCGGAACGACACCGGTTCGCCGACGCGGTAGGTGCCCTGCACGCTCGCGAAGCGCTCGATGACCACCGGTCGCGGCGCAGGGCGGTCGACGTCGACGCGGACGTCGCCGGGAACGAAGGTGATCGTACACGCGGCCGTCGCGACCACGAGCGCGACGAGCGCGAGCGAGGTGGCGGCGAGGCGCCGGATGCGGTGCGTCATGAGGGTTCCTCCAACGGTCGCCATCGCGACCCGGTTCCAGCGTAGGCGAGCGCGCCGGTGCGGTCGGTGAGGGGTGCGGCCGCACCCCTCACCGACCGCTCACGATCGCTCGGCCGGCCGGGCGCGCTCAGGGGAGCGCGTCGGGTCCGCGGTCGTACGTGGTGGTCAGGTAGGGGAGGCTGGTCTGGTGGTAGCGGCCGCGATCGTCGTACCAATAGACGTAATCGCCGGCAGCGTCCTCCGAACCGTCGTCCGAGCGAGCGCTGGCGCGCGTCACCTTGCCGTCGACCAACCCATCGAACACGGGTTCGCCCGTCCACGAGTACACCGTGATGTACATGCGGACGTTCGTGAAGTCTTGGATGCTGCGCCGGATGCGGTTCTGGGTCTCGTTGCGGCAGGCGGACAGGCCGGCCACCAGGAGCAGAACGGCGGCGAGCATGACGAGGATGCGGCGGGTGCGTGGTTCCATCGGTTCCTCCGACCGAGGCCCGTCGGCCGAACCCGCACGCACGTGGGCGGTCCGGCGCGATCGATCCCTCGAGGTCAGGGTAGCACCGGCACGGTGCTACGGACTTGAGTCGACCACGCTCACATCGGGTAGACTGCCGCCGTGAACGGAGCGGTGAACGACCCCTACACGGTCCTCGGCATCCCGCGCGATGCGGACGCCGAGGCCGTGAAGCGCGCCTACCGCGCCGCCGCCCTGCGCGACCACCCGGACCGCAACCCGGGCGATCCCGCGGCGGAGGAGCGCTTCAAGAGCGCCTCCGAGGCCTACGCCACGCTCCGCGACCCCGAGGCCCGAAGGCGCTTCGACGCCTACGCGGCGACCGGCGGCCCTCCAGGCGGCGTGCCGCGGCCCGACTTCGGCACGGTCGATTGGCGCGCGATCTTCCGCGAGGCGGACGTGCCGATCGACTGGTCGCGCGCCGGCGGCGCCGCCACCACCGGGCACGTGGTCTTCGACGCCTTGTTCCAAGGCGTCGCTCGCGCCTTCAGGCACGCGGGGCTCGTGCGCGGCGAGGATCGCGAGCTCACGCTGCGCCTCGACTTCGTGGAGGCGCAAGGTGGCACCGCCCGCCGGGTTCACGTTCCGGGTCCGGTGATCTGCACGGGGTGTGGAGGAGGCGCGCGGGCCACGGGTGCTGCATGCGCGACGTGCGGCGGGGAGGGGGTCCTGCGCGCCGGGACCGAGGTCGACGTGCAGGTCCCGGCGGGCGTGCGACCGGGTCAGAAGCTCCGCCTGCAGGGAATGGGGGGGCCGGGTCGGCCACCGGGCGACGCGTTCGTCGTGCTCGACGTCGCGCTTCCGCTGGGGGCCCGATTCGACGGCCGCGACGTCCGGACCGACGTGTTCGTCTCGCCAGCCGAGGCGCGCGACGGCGCGGTCGTCCGTGTGCTCGGCCGCGAGGTCCGAGTCCCCGCGGGTGCCCGAGACGGCCAGACCCTCGTCGTCACCGGTGGTGGCTTGGGCGGTGGCGTGCTCCGCGCCACCCTGCGGATCGATCCGTGGCGTGCGCTCACGCGCGACGCCGTCGAGTGGACCGGGGTGCGCTTGGCGCGCCCGATGGCCACGGTGCGCGACGTGTGGCGCCGAGCGACGGGCGCAGGAGGAGGACGATGAGCGCGACCGAAGAGCCCGGACCCCGCAACGGCAACGACCCGATCCGCGACAAGGACAAGCCGCTCTACGTCATCAGCGTCGCGGCGGAGTTGGTCGACATGCATCCCCAGACGCTGCGCCTCTACGAGCGCAAGGGGTTGATCGAGCCCTCGCGCAGCGCCGGCAAGACGCGCTTGTACTCACAGCGCAACATCGAACAGCTGCGCGAGATCCGGCGGCTGACGCAGGAGCTGGGCGTCAACCTGGCGGGGGTCGAGGAGATCATCCGTCTGCGTTCGAAGCTCGACGTGCTGCAGTCGCGCATGGAGGAGCGGATCGATACGCTCCACGACCGGTTGCAGCTCGAGCTCAAGGGCGCCCGTGCGCTCCCATTCCAGGCGGGTCCGGGGCGGCGCGAGGTCGCTCCCGACCACGACCCCGACCCCGAATCCGACCTCGACGAGGCCGACATCGCCGAGACCGATCCGGCCCTGCGCCGCGGCCTCGAGCGCTTGCGCGACGGCAGCTGAACGGCGTCCTGGAGGGGCACCCGGGGTGATCGGAGGGCCTCCCATCGCGTGGTAGGCTCCCGGCCATGACCGACCTCCCCGCACCCGCTCCGGCCGACGCCGCCGACGCCGCCGACGCCGACGCGCGCGTCGGCGACGCGCGCCTCGCTGCGTACATCGAAACCCACCGCGACCGCCTGCTCGCCGAGCTGTTCGACTTCCTGCGGATCTGCTCGGTCTCCACGGACCCGGAGCGCGTCGCCGACGTACGTGCGGCCGCGGACTTCGTGGCCGAGGCGCTGACGCGCGCCGGATTGACCGCCGAGATCCACGAGACGGCGCGGCATCCGGTGGTGACGGCGTCCTCGCCGGCCGTGCCCGGCGCCCCGACCGTCCTCGTCTATGGCCATTACGACGTCCAACCGCCCGATCCGATCGAGCTGTGGCGCCACGACCCGTTCGAACCGACGCTCGAGGACGGCGCGATCGTCGCCCGCGGCGCGTCCGACGACAAGGGCCAGGTGTTCGCCCACGTCAAGGCGATCGAAGCCTTGCGCGAGCTGCACGGGGACCTCCCGCTCAACGTGCGGTTCGTGGTCGAAGGGGAAGAGGAGATCGGGAGCCCGAACCTGGCGGCGTTCTTGCGCGCGCACGAGGGCGCCCTCCGGGCCGACGTCGCGCTGGTCTCCGACGGCGCCATGATCGCCCCCGGCACGCCGACGCTCACCTACGGACTTCGCGGCCTCGCGTACGTGACGGTGCGCGTCAAGGCCGCGGGCCGCGACCTCCACAGCGGTGCGTACGGCGGTGGCGTCCCCAACGCCCTGTTCGCCCTCGCCACCATGCTCGCGTCGCTCAAGGACGCCGACGGGCGCATCCTGGTCGAGGGCTTCTACGACGCGGTCGTGGACGTGAGCGACGAGGAGCGCGCGCGCCTCGCCCAGGTCCCGTTCGACCGAGACGCCTTCATGCGGGACGCCGGCGTCCACGCCACCCCGGGCGAGGCCGGGCGCGGGCTCCTGGAGCGCCTCTGGGCGCGTCCGACCCTCGACGTCCACGGCCTCGGCGGCGGCTTCACCGGCGCCGGTAGCAAGACCGTCATCCCCGCCGAGGGCCTCGCGAAGGTGAGCTGCCGGCTGGTCCCGGACCAGGACCCCGAGGTCGTCGTGGCGCAGCTGCGCCGCCACCTCGAGGCGGCTGCGCCCGAGGGCGTCGAGGTCGAGGTCGTCGCCGAGGGCCTCGGCCACCCCGTGATCACCCCGCTCGAGCACGACGCGGTGCGCCGCACCGCGGGCGCCCTGGAGCGGGTCTGGGGGAAACCGGTCGTGTACGCGCGCAGCGGCGGTTCGATCCCCGTCGTGGTCGAGCTCGAGCAGATCCTCGGCGCCGCGCCCGTGCTGTTGGACATGGGCCTCGAGGACGACCGACTGCACGCGCCGAACGAGAAGTTCGACGTGATCAACTACCTGCAAGGCATCCGCGCGAGCGCGGCGACCCTGCTCGCGCTCGCCGCGCGCTGACCGGCCGCGCTCCACCGTGCGCCTCACGCAGCTGACGTTGGCCGGGTTCAAGTCGTTCGGGAACCGCACCACGGTGGAGTTCTCGCCCGGCGTCACGGCCGTCGTCGGCCCCAACGGCTCCGGCAAGAGCAACCTGATCGACGCGCTCAAGTGGGTGACCGGCGGCGGCCGCGCCCGCGAGTTCCGCGCCGAGGCGAAGACCGATCTGATCTTCCACGGAGCCGATGGGAAGCGGGGCCTGGGGTACGCCGAGGTCGAGGTCGAGCTCTCGGACGGCAAGCGGACGCTCAAGGTGCGGCGCGACCTCGATCGCGAGGGCGCGAGCCGGCTGCGGCTCGACGGTCGCGCGGCCCGCTTCCTCGACGTGGACGAAGCCCTCGCCGGATCGGGACTCGGCACGGCGGGCGTCGCCGTGATCGGGCAGGGCGAGGTCGCGGGGGTCTTGATGGCGGACCCGGCGACCCTGCTCGGGTACGTCGCCGAAGCGGCCGGCGTCGCCCGTCTGGCGGGGCGTCGCGAACAGACCCAAGCGCGCCTGGACGCCTCCCGGCTCCACCTGGCTCGCCTCGAGGACGTGCTCTTCGAGCTCCGTGAGCGCATCGAGCTGCTGCGGCACGAAGCGGAGGCTGCCGAGCGGCACGCCGCGCTGAGCCGGGAGGCGTTGATCTTGCGCGTGACCGCCGGCCACGCCCGGGTGGCCGCGCTCGAGGGCGAGGTGGCTGCGCTGCGCCGGGAGGCCGCCGCGTCGGAGCAAGAGGTCCTCGAACTGCGCGAACGCGCGGCTGCCGCGCGCGCCGCGAACGACGCGCTGCGGCGCGAGCGCACGACCGTGGAGGCGGCGTACCGCGACGTACTGGCCGCCGCCGCGAGCGCCCAAGGCGCGCTCGACGTGGCGCGCGCCGAGGTTCGGCGGGCGGAAGACCGGGCGGCTGCGTTGCGCGCGACCCAGGACGCGGCGTGGACCGAGGTCGCGCGGCTCGAGGCCGATCCCGAACCGGAGGCACCGATCGTCGACCGAAGCGCGGCGGCGGACGCCGCGGCGGCAGCGCGGTCGGAGGCCGACGGCGCCCGTTCCGCGTTCGAGACCGCGGAGCGAGCGCATGGCGACGCCGTTGCCGCGCTCGACCGGGTGCGCGCCGCCCGCACGACGGCCGAACAGGCGTGGGCCGGGTACCGCGCGCGGCGCGAAGCGCTGCAACACGAGTTCGATGAGGTCGAGCGCGAACGCGTTGCCCTCGAGCGCGGCGCCGCCGCCACGGAGGCCGAGGACCTCGAAGCGCTGCGGGACCGCGCCGAAGGCGCTCGCAAGGCCGTGCAGGCGGCCGGCCGAAGCGTCGACGGCGCGCGCGCGGACCTCGAGCGCGACCACGCGGCGCACGCCGCCGCGCACGCGGAAGCCGGCGCGCGCGCTCGGGCGGGGGAGCGGCTCCGGGCGGCCTTCGAGGCGCGGCGCGGGTACGCGCAAGGCCCGCGCGTCGCGCTCACCTCGGGCATCGCCGGCGTTCGCGGCAGCGTCGCCGATCTCTTCCGCGTCGCACCTGGCCGCGAGGCCGCGATCGCCGGGGCGCTCGGCCGGCGCGCGGAGTACGTCGTCGTCGACACGGCCGAGACGGCCGAGGCGGTCCTAGCCGCGGTCCGCAGCGCCAGCGGGTGGGCGACCGTGCTGCCGCTCGACCTGCTGCGCCCGCCCCGCGGCGGGGATGCGTCGACATGGGCGCACGAACCCGGCGTCCTCGGTGCGGCGGCCGACGCGGTCGACGTCGATCCCGCCGATCGACCGGTCGTGGCGCAGCTGCTGGCGCACACGTACCTCGTGCGCGACCTCGCGGCGGCGACGGCGCTCGCGCGTCGGCACCGCGATCGACCGCGGCTCGTCACGCTCGACGGCGACGTGGTCGAGGCGAGCGGGGCGATGAGCGGCGGCCGGCGCACCGGAGGAGCGACCGTGTTGGGGCAGGCGCGCGACCTCGAGGACGCAGAGGAGGCGGCGCGCGCCGCGGCCGAGGCGGAGGGCGCCGCCCGAACCCGACTCGATGGTGCGCGCGCGCGGCTCCACGAAGC
>JBHEOT010000220.1:0-237 GCA_046260675.1 Trueperaceae bacterium
GCGCTCGACGTGCGCACCGTGCCCGGTCAGGACCACGACGCGCTGTTCGCGCGGCTGCGCGCCGAGGCCGACCGGGTCGCGGCCGGCATGCCGGGCCTCGCGATCGAACTCGACTGGTTCGAGAGCCGCCCATGGACCGAGACCGCCACCGACGACCCGCTGGTGCGGGCGCTCGAGGCGGCCTACCCGGGAACGGTGGGCGGCCTGCCGCGTTACGGCGGCGTGCCGGGCGCCACC
>JBHEOT010000220.1:490-825 GCA_046260675.1 Trueperaceae bacterium
CCGGTCCCGTGCGCGTCACGCGCGCGAGCCCCAAGGAGACCCATATGACGCACTCGCCTCGCTGGCTCATCGCCGCCCTCTCCGCCGCCCTGCTCCTCGGCTTTGCCGTCGCCCAGGACCCGGCACCCGTGCGGGGCGGCGCCGTCACCGTCGCGATCGCGGCGGACCCACCCGGCTGGGACCCCACCCTGTCGACCTCCCAGGAGATCGCCCGCGTGATGTACGGCAACGTCTACGAGGGCCTCGTGCGCTTAGACCGCGACGGTGCCATCGTGCCCGCGCTGGCGACCGCCTGGCAGGTCTCCTCCGACGGCCTGGCGTGGACCTTCACGCTG
>JBHEOT010000221.1:0-243 GCA_046260675.1 Trueperaceae bacterium
CACCCGAGGGCACCGAGCGTGGAGACGGCGTAGGCCAGGAGGTAGAACAGGGTGGCCGACAGCCCCTGATCGCTGACCGCGACGACACCGATCGTGGCGTAGCCGGCGTGGGTGATCGCGGAGTAGGCGAGCATGCGCTTCAGATCGCGCTGCACCAAGGCCACGTAGGCGCCGTACACCATCGAGGCGGCCGCCAGCACCGCCAGGATCGGCACCCACAGGGTCTGCAGGCCCGGGAAGGCG
>JBHEOT010000221.1:488-812 GCA_046260675.1 Trueperaceae bacterium
CGAGCCCCGACAGGACGTACAGCGCGAGGGAGAACACCTCCAGCGCCACGAACAGCGTCACCATGTCGTTGGCCGTGGCGAGCGCCACCATCCCGACCGCGGCGAACAGCAGCAGGGGCTCCACCTCGGCGCGGTTGATCTGCCGCTCATTGAGGTAGGCGTAGCCGAGGGGGATGACCAGCAGCGCCGCCAGGTAGACGGTGAGCCGTGTGAAGAAGGTGATCCCATCGTTGGCCAGGGCGCCGGCCAGCGCGACCTGCGGCACCAGGGTGTCCGCCCCCTGGTCGAGCACCGCCACGTACTGCCAGCCGGTCAGCGCCAGCG
>JBHEOT010000222.1:0-811 GCA_046260675.1 Trueperaceae bacterium
TGGCGCTGATGCGGTACGAGACCTTCAGCTACACCATCTACACCCAGTACACGTCGGCCGTCGACCGGACCTACGCCGCCTGGTTGGCGCTCATGCTGCTCGCGATGACGCTCTCGATCGTCCTGTTCGAAGCGCGGCTGCTCGGGCGCCGGCGCTACGCGCGCGTAGGGGGCGGCGTTGCCCGAAGCACACCGGCCACGAAGCTGGGCGCGCGGGCGCCGCTGGCGTGGACGTGGGTGGCGCTCGTGCTCGGCGCCACCCTCGGCCTGCCGATCCTCGCGCTCGGCGCCTGGATGGTGCTCGCGCCCACCGGCTACACGACGCTGGCGGTCCGCGTGTTCTCACGCACGAACGAAGGGATGCTCGCCGAAGCGGCCCCGTTCGCCGCCGCCGTGGTGCTGTTCTCCGCCGCCTTCGCCGGCCTGCTGCTCTCGTACGAGGGGCGGCGCTGACGCGCTTTCTGCCGCGAAGGACGACCGGCGCCCGCGGCGCGGATCGGCGACCGTCGGACCTCAGCTCCTGGGATCGAGCGCGTCGCGCAGACCGTCCCCCAACAGGTTGAAGCCGAGCACCGTGAGCGATACGGCGAGCCCCGGGAAGATCATCAACCAGGTGGAGTCGGGGAGGAAGCGGCGGCCGCGAGCGAGCATCTCGCCCCAGTCCGACGTCGGGGGTTGCACGCCCAGACCCAGGAACGACAAACCGGCGATCGCGAGGATCGCGAAGCCCACCCCCAGCGTCGCCTGCACCACGATCGGGCCGATCGCGCTGGGGAGCACGTGGCGGAGCATGAGCCGGCCGTTGCCGGCGC
>JBHEOT010000223.1:0-352 GCA_046260675.1 Trueperaceae bacterium
GCCCACGACCGTGTCGCTGCCCGGGTCCTCGCCCGCGGCATGCGCCGCGCCGTCCCGCGCGATCGCCACCCACACGTCGACGGTCGTCCCCTCGATGAAGCGCAGGAACGAGGCGCGCGATAGGCGGTCCCCCGGGAACGCCGCCTCGAGCCGCACGAGCGCGTCGAGGTCGTCCCGGGTCGCGCGCCGGACGCGCATCGCCCGTCAGTCCAGGCCCGCGAGCGCCGCGCGCAGGGCGGGGAGCACCTCGTGGACGTCGCCGACGACGCCGTAGTCGGCGACCTTGAAGATGGGCGCGTCGCCGTCCTTGTTGATCGCCACCACGGTGCCACTGCGGTTCATGCCCGAGAGG
>JBHEOT010000223.1:382-811 GCA_046260675.1 Trueperaceae bacterium
CTCCTCGAGCGGCACCCGCCTGCGCGCCGCGCGCCCGCGCGACGCGCTCTGGCGCTCGCCGAGGCGGGCGGCGGCGTCGGCCGCGCCGAAGGCCACCGAGCGCGACGCGACGCTCCCCGCCGCCCCGGCCGGGGTGGCCACCGGGTAGGCGCCGGGCTTCACGCTGACGACGACCGGCGCGACCTCCGCCCGCACCGTCAGGCTGGCGCGCGAGAGGTACGCGAGGCGCTCGGCCACGACGGCCTCGCCGTCGCGACGAACGGCGCCGACGTCCTCGAGCAGCGCGCCGCCGAGGCGCAGCGCCAGGCGCGGACCGATGGCCTGGCCGCTGCGGCCAGCGCCGAGCAGCACGATGTCGGCACCGACGTCCGCGGCGACGCTCGCCAGCGCGGTGGTCCGCCGCTCGTGGTTGGCGTGGTCGAGCGACTG
>JBHEOT010000224.1:0-804 GCA_046260675.1 Trueperaceae bacterium
GTGCGACCACCCACTTCGCGCTGCAGCTGCCGGTGCGTCCGCTCGATCCGACGCGCCTCACCACCCTCCCCGGAGCGCGGTGAGCGTGCGCGGTACGATGCCGGCGGCCAGGAGGACGCCGTGACCCGCATCGACCGCTACCTTCTGCGCGAGGCGCTGCCTCCGTTCGTGTTCGGCCTCGTGCTCTACGCCGGCCTCGCGGTGGTCAGTGCGACCCTCCCGCGGCTGCAGTGGATCGTCGGGACCCCGTTCGGCGACCTCGCGCTGTGGCTTCTCGTGCTGTTGCCCCAGGCGCTCGTGCAGACGGCGCCAGTCGCGTTGGTGCTGGCCGTGCTGCTGGCCTTCGGACGGCTGGCGACCGAGCACGAGCTCACCGCCGTCCAGGCTGGGGGCGTCGCGGTGGCGCGGACCGCCACCGTGTTCGTCCTGGTGGGCGTGGCGGCGGCGGTGGGCGCGCTCGCGTTCAACGAGTGGGTGGTGCCGCGCGCGAACGCCGCCGTGGCCGACGTCTACTGGCGATTGACCGCCGGTCGCACCGGGCTCTTCCGGCTCGCTGCGCAGCGCATTCCCGTGGAGGGGTTCACCCTCCGCTTCGGGACCGTCGACCGCGACGGGACCATGCGCGACCTGCGGGTCGAGCGCTGGGACGGCGACGTGTACACGCTGGTCCGGGCGGAGCGGGCGGTCTTCGACGGTCAGGACCTGGTGCTGTTCGACCACCGGACGCAGCGCTTCGACCTGGCCGCCCTCGACCCCCCTGCCGGGGCGGACGTCGTCGCCGACGCCGCCGACGTCCTGCGGTCG
>JBHEOT010000225.1:0-258 GCA_046260675.1 Trueperaceae bacterium
GCCTACCTCTGGCAGCCTTGGAACACCAGCGGCGAAGGCACCCTCAAGCTCGGCCTCGACCTCCAGGGCGGCCTCCGCGTCGTGCTTCAGAGCGACGTCGACGACCCGCTCCCGGACGACCTCGAGACCGCCCGCAACATCATCGAGAACCGCGTCAACGAGTTCGGCGTCGCCGAGCCGCTCATCCAGACGAGCGGCGGCAACCGCATCCTCGTCGAGCTCCCCGGCCTGACCTCGGCCGACCAGAACCGCGCCCTC
>JBHEOT010000225.1:489-804 GCA_046260675.1 Trueperaceae bacterium
GGGAAGATCACCCAGGAGCTGCTCCCCAGCGACCTCGAAGACGTCGCCTTCACCGGCGAGATCATCCGCACGGCGCGCGCCGACTTCGAGCGCGTCGGCTCCGCGGCGCTCGGCCCGGCGGTGTTCTTCGAGGTGCGCGCAGAGGACGCGCGCGCCTTCGGCGACTTCACCGGCGGCAACGTCGGACGGCGGATGGCGATCGTCCTCGACGGGGAGATCCAGACCGCCCCCACCCTCAACTCGCGCATCAGCGACTCCGGCCAGATCACCGGCATCCCCTCGCTCGAGGAGGCGGCCGACACCGCCCTCGTGCTC
>JBHEOT010000226.1:0-361 GCA_046260675.1 Trueperaceae bacterium
CATGTGCGTCGCGAGTCGGTGCGCGAACTCCTCGGCGACCGATGCCTCGACCAGGAACCGGTTGGCGGCGATACAGGACTCACCGGCGTTGCGCATCTTCGCGACCATCGCACCCTCGACCGCCGCATCGAGATCGGCGTCCGCGAACACGACGAAGGGGGCGTTGCCACCGAGCTCCATCGAACAGTTGATGATGCTGTCTGCCGCCTGTTTGAGCAGGATGCGGCCGACCTCGGTGGAGCCGGTGAACGAGAGCTTGCGGGTGGCCGGGTGCTCGAGCATGGCGCTGACGATGGGGCCGGACCGACGGGACGTGATGACGTTGACCACGCCAGGAGGAGCACCGGCCTGCTCCATCAGG
>JBHEOT010000226.1:558-802 GCA_046260675.1 Trueperaceae bacterium
CGCCCACCGGCTGCAACACCGTCAGGATGCGCCTGTCGCCACCCGGTGCCGTCTGGACGTGGCCCGTCCCCCGGACGGCTTCCTCCGCGAACCAGCGGTAGAACTCGGCGGCGTAGGTGACCTCTCCCTCGGCGTCTCGGCGGCTCTTGCCGCCTTCGAGCACGATGAGCTGGGCCAGCTCGTCGCGGTGTTCGATCATCAGCTCATAGGAGCGCCGGAGGATCTCCCCGCGTTCGCGTGGTGG
>JBHEOT010000227.1:0-276 GCA_046260675.1 Trueperaceae bacterium
CTCGAACAGGCGCTCTACGCCGCGAAGATCGTCAGCTACACGCAGGGCTACATGCTGCTGCGTGACGCGGTGCGGGCGCGGGGTTGGTCTACCGATCTCGCCGCCACGGCGCGCATCTGGCGCGGCGGCTGCATCATCCGCAGCCGCTTCCTGAACGACATCACGGAGGCCTTCGAGGCCGATCCCGACCTCGAGCACCTGCTGCTCGCGCCGTTCTTCCGCGCCGCGGTGGAGCGCGCGCAGGCCGGTTGGCGCCGGGTGGTCGCCGAGGCGCTG
>JBHEOT010000227.1:464-796 GCA_046260675.1 Trueperaceae bacterium
CGCCCGCCGCGTGGTAAATTTCTGGGTCCATCCGCCGGGCCACCCGCTGGCCCGGCTCTCGTCGCATGCCGCGTCACGCGCGCGGCCCGCGAACCGTGGTCCGATCGAACTCCCGAGGAGGCAAGGTGGCGAAGGCCCGCTCCATCCGCAGCGCCGAAGTCCAGGTCGAGGAGGCCGTGTCGGCGGAGGCCGTCCAGGCGGCGCCTCCGGTGGCGAGCCCGGCCGCGCCTGCCGCCGAGGCCAAGGGCGAAGTGAAGGCCGCGTCCAAGACCAAGCCGAAGAGCAAGGCGAAGCCGAAGGCCGCCGCGAAGGCGAAGCCGGCCGCCCAGGCG
>JBHEOT010000228.1:0-233 GCA_046260675.1 Trueperaceae bacterium
GCTGCCCCTGCTTGGCCATAGGCGCGCTCTCCAACCGCCCCGGCCCCTGCCGGCCGGGCGCGCGAGGCGACCTGCCCGGGTAGCTCAGTTGGTAGAGCACACGACTGAAAATCGTGGTGTCGGTGGTTCGAACCCGCCCCCGGGCACCAGCCTCTCCCCCCAACTATTCGCTAAGCTAACTTGCCCTTGTTGGGCCCGAGATAGCCGAACAGATAAGCGGCCACTTTTCGCAT
>JBHEOT010000228.1:502-793 GCA_046260675.1 Trueperaceae bacterium
CATCTCGCACTGGGTTGCCAGCTCGACCAGCGGGAACTGGATCGCCTGGTTCTTCGCCAGCTCCTCGCCTAACGGCTTGCGGGCTCGCGCGTACTTCACGCTCTCGTCGATGCAGAACTGCGCCGCGCCAAGGCTGCTGGCGGCCTGGCGGATGCGGTTCTGGTGGACGAAGCTCTGCGCCAGCGCGAGCCCGCGGCCCTCTTCGCCCAGGATCGCGTTTTCGGGCACCCACACATTGCTGAAGCTCAGCCGCGGATGGTCTGTGGGCATGTTGAAGGTCCACATCCATTC
>JBHEOT010000229.1:0-303 GCA_046260675.1 Trueperaceae bacterium
CTCGGGGTCGATGTAGAGCGTGAGCGAGGTGTCGTCGGCGAGGTCGACTTCGTCGTTGACCTGCACGTACAGGCGTTCGCCGCCCTCGGTCTCGGCTTGGATCACGGTGTACGAACCCGCAGGAAGGACCGACACCACGCGCGCACCCAGGCGTACGGCGTCGGGTGACGCACGCAATCGCAGGGCCTCGGGTCGGATGCCGACGATGACGTCGCGGTCGCCGCCCGCGAGGGTCACCGAGCCCGCGGGCCACTCGAACCCGCGGCCGGAGACCCTACCATCGGCGGCCACGCGGGCACGCAG
>JBHEOT010000229.1:516-788 GCA_046260675.1 Trueperaceae bacterium
CATCACGACCATGGTGGTCGCCATCGTGAGCGCCTCGATCTGGTCGTGCGTCACGTAGACGATCGTCATGCCGGTCTCGCGGTGGAGGTTCTTGAGCTCGGCGCGCATGTCGATCCGCAGCTTGGCGTCGAGGTTGCTGAGCGGCTCGTCCATGAGCAAGACGGTCGGTTCGGTGACCAGCTCGCGCGCCAGGGCCACGCGCTGCTGCTGACCGCCCGAGAGCTCGCCCGGATAGCGGTGCTCGAGGGCGCCGATCTTCACCATCTCGAGCG
>JBHEOT010000023.1:0-19557 GCA_046260675.1 Trueperaceae bacterium
CGCAGAACGCGACCCGGTCGGCGCCATCGGCGTACCAGACGAAGGTGCCCAGCTCCGGGTGGTCGACGTCGACGCCGCCGTCCTCGCGGCCACGCAGCTCCGGGCGACCCGCCGGCTCGCCCCACGACCAGGTGTTGCGGCACCACACCTGGGCCACGACGACGAGGGGGGCGGGGTCGGGGCCGCGGTTGGTCACCCGCACGCGCATGAGCACGTCGTCGGGGGACGCCTTCGCGTAGGCGACCTCGACGTCGAACGCGCGGTCGTCGTCGAAGACGCCGGTGTCCTCGAGTTCGAACTCCGGCTCGGCGGCGCTGCGGTCGCGGTTGCCCGCGACGAGCGCGTCGTACGGGAAGCGCGCCTGCGGGTAGCGGTAGGTCATGCGCTGGTACGCGTGCGACGGAACCGCGTCGAGGTAGCGGTAGCGCTCCTTGACGTCCTCGCCGTGGTTGCCCTCCTGGCCGGTGAGGCCGAAGAGCCGCTCCTTGAGGATGGGGTCGTGGGTGTTCCACAGCCCGAGACCCAGGCACAGGAGCTGCTGGTCGTCGCTGAACCCGGCGAGGCCGTCCTCGCCCCAGCGGTAGGCGCGGCTGCGGGCGTGGTCGTGGGGGAAGTAGTCCCAGGCGGTGCCGTCGGGGCTGTAGTCCTCGCGCACCGTGCCCCACTGCCGCTCGGCGAGGTACGGGCTGGTCGTGGGGTCACGTTCGTCGCACCTCCCGGTGGTGGTGCGAAGGTACGACCGCGTGAGGCGGCGCCGCGGTCAGCAGTTATACGGGCCGGCAGCCGCTGGCAGGCCCATCGGCTCAGGGCACCCGAGCGTCCTCGTCGGCGACGACCACGACGTCGTCGGCAACGAACCAGGTGGCGACGACGGCCGGATCGAGCAGCCCTTCGTACGCCGCCGCCGGGATCCCGAGGTCGGCCAGGTAGAGCGCGCCGACGTGCGCGGTGGCGGACGGCCGCAGCAGCCCGGTCTTCGGCGCCGCGAGCGTGACCGTCGCGCTCGCGCGGATCGACACGGTCGCGACCGCGCCGCTCGTCGCGTCGACCCCGGACGGGACGTCGAGCGCGAGGACGGGCGCCTCGACGTCGGACGCCCACCGGATCGCGTCGCGGATCGCACCCCGCGGCTCCCCGCGCCCGCTGTACCCCAGGAGGCCGTCGAGGACCAGGTCGACGTCCGCCGCGTCCGGCCACGGCTCGGCGTCGGCCGCGCCGACGGCGGTCACGTGCACCCCGAAGGCGGCGAGGGTCCGCGCCTGCCGCGCGGTCACGGGCGCCATCGCGTCGGGGGCAGCCGTGGCGATCACCCGCACCCGGGCGCCCCAGCCGGCCAGCCGACGCCCGGCCACCATCGCGCCGCCGCCGTTCCCACCAGGGCCGGCGAGCACGACCACGCGGCCGGCACCGCCCTCTCGTTGCAGGAAGCGCTCGCGCGCGACCCGCGCCAGCGCGCGCCCGGCGTTCTCCATCATCTGGACCAGCGCCAGCTCGTAGCGCTCGACCGCGCGCCGGTCGACCTCGAGCATCTGAGCGGCGGTCACCGCCGGAAAGCGGGTCGGACCCGACGGCGTCACGCCACGCTCCGCGGCACCTGCAGCGCCCAAACCAGGCCCTTGGCCATGAGGTTCACGGCGATCACGAGCAGCGAGATCGCGTAGAAGCGGAGCGCCGCCGGCGCCGCCGGTGGTCGACCAGCGCCAGGTTCGTCATCGTGCCGTGAGCACCTTCTCCAGGCCGGCCAGCCCGTCCGTGTAGACGCCGGTGAACAGGCCGCGAAGCTCCGCGGCCGCCTCGGGCGCAGCCTCGAACGTGCACGACCACGACACGGTGCAGCGGTCGTCGCCTGCCGGCTCGACGCGCATCGTGCTGTGGTAGTCCTCGATCGGCATCGGGCCGTCGACGATGGTGTACACGAGCCGCATCGCGGCGTCGTCGAGCGACTCGAGCCGTTCCTCGATCCGGCCACCGTCTTGCGTGGTGCACATGCGCACCGCGCCGGCACCGCTCCCGCGGACCTCGGATCGCGCGATCATCGGCAAGTAGCTCTCGATGCCCCCAAAGCTGCGCAAGACGTCCCAGACGCGTTGAGCCGATACCTCGAGCGTTCGTTCGACGTGGGTCTCCACCATGGTGTCGTCCTCTCCGCAGGCCGTCGCCGATCGGCGGCACCCGCCTCCGCAGGGCGGCTTGCGGGTGGCCCCGTCGGTCGCCGTGTGCACCTGACGACCCCGAGGATGACAACTGCGGGCGCAGCAGCGCGGTCAAAGCGGCGACAGGCCGGTCTCGCCGCGCGCGCACCGGCGCGGCGTCGTCCGGCTCCGACCCCACCGCCACGCCAAACCCTTGACGGAAGCGCCGCCGCGGCCGCGGTACGAAGTCGCGTGCGCCGCGCACGCCCGGCGGCGGCACCGGAGCAACGACGTCGCCAGCGAGAGGTAGGTCGTCATGCACGCCATCGGGAACCGAACCACCGCCGCCGCACCCGGCACCACGCCAGAGGCCGAGGTCGCGACGCTGGTCGCCGTCGTCCTCGAGGTGACCGCGCGCCTGGCCGGCGCCCTCGACGCCGAGCTGCCCGCCGCCATCACCGCTGCGCTCGAGCTCGTGGCCGGCGCGACCGGCGTGGAGCGCGCCCGGGTCTTCGAGGTCGCGTCCGATGGCGCGACCCTCACTAGCACCCACGAGTGGCTCGATCCGACGACGGGCATCGAACCCGACGTGGTGGCCGGTATGCCGGTCTCGGCGTACGGCCCCTACTGGGCGCAGCTCCAGAGGGGCGAGAGCGTCGAGGTCCACGACCTCGTGGAGTTGGCCGATGCGCCGGTGCGCGACCGACTCGCCGCGCAACACGTGCGCTCGCTGCTGTGGATCCCGATGCCCGGCCCCCGGCCGTGCGGCTACGTCGGCTTCGCGACCATGCGAGCGCCGCGCCGCTGGTCGCCCGCCGACCTCGACCTGCTCCGCGCCACCACGAACGTGGTCGGTGAAGCACTCGCGCGACGCCGATCCGTGCTCGAGCGCAACGACGAGCACGTCCGCCTCACCCGCCTCAGCGAGCTCGTCGCGGGCGCGCTCTTGCAGGTCCACATCGACGCCACCGGAGCGAGCACGCTGCGGTACGCGAGCGCGCGCACGGCCGATCTGCTCGGGAGCGACGCGGCGCGAGCCCCGAGCGACGCGGCGTGGCTCCTCCACCGCGTGCACCCGGACGACGTGGGCACGGTGACCACCAGAATGCGCGCCGGCGCTGCGGCCGGCAGCGAGTGGTCGGCGGAGTTCCGCGTGGCGGACGCTCCGGAGCGCTGGCTCCAGGCGCAGTGCACGCCCGAGCCCGACGGCGCAGGCGGCACGATCTGGCACTGCCTGTTCACCGACGTCACCGAACGCCGGCGGGCGCAGGCACGCGCCGAGGAGGACGCCGGGTTCCGCCGCGCGCTGATCGACCTCACGAACGCGCTCATGGGCGCCGACGATCCGGGAGCGGACCTCGACGGTGAGCTGGCCCGCGCCCTCCTGCTCGTCCCCGGGACCGCAGGGGGCGTCGTCCTGCTCGGCGACGGCCCGGCGCGCTACCGCGCCGCGGCCGCCGTCGGTTACGACCTCGCCCGTCTGCAAAGACGCCGGTGGACGTCGCCGACCGCGACCGCCAGCGGGGCCGAACGCGCCCGGCTGTTCCACGACGGGGCGTTCGCCAAGGGCTGGTCGGACGCCGAGCGCCGCGCGTTCGACGGCGCCCGCCACGGCGACCCGCCGCCCGGCCACTGGCGCATCGTCATCGCGGTCGGCGCCACCCGCAGGGGCTTCGTACTGCTCGACGCCGATGGCTCAGCGACCGAGCGCGACCACGCGCGGACGGCGAGCTTCATCGAGGCGGTGGCCGCGCAACTCGGCGCCGCGCTGGGCCGCCGCGACCTCGAGCACGTGCTCCGGCAGGAGCGCGAACGGTTCGAGCGTCTGGCGTCGCTCGACCCTTTGACGCACTTGCCCAACCGCCGCACCTTCCGCGCGCGCCTCGACCAGACGCTCGCGGGCGCCCGCCGCCACGGCCGCGAGGCCGGGGTGGTGTTCCTCGATCTCGACGACTTCAAGGCGGTGAACGACGAGCTCGGCCACGACGCCGGCGACGACCTGCTGATCGAAGTGGCGCGCCGGCTGCGCGCCGCCGTGCGCGCGGAGGACACGGTGGCGCGCCTAGGGGGCGACGAGTTCGCCGTGGTCATCGACGCGCTGGCGTCGCGGTCCGCGCTCGCACACCTGGAGACGAAGCTTCACGCCGCCATCGCCGAACCGCTGGTCCTGCATGGCCGCAGCGTCTCGGTCTCATCGAGCGTCGGCTCGGCGGCCTACCCGCGCGACGGCCGCACGGCCGCCGACCTGGTCCGACACGCCGACACCGAGATGTACGGCGTCAAGCGCGGGTCTCGGGCGCGCCGGCCCTCATGACGGGACGGCGAAGCTGGTGTCGCGGCAGCGCGCACCTTCGAAGTTTCGACAGCGCAGCGGCACGATCGGGCCTTGACGGAAGGGCGCGACCCGCTCGAGCCCGAACGCCGCCAGCACCGGCGCAGGGAGCCCGACGTCCGCGAGCAGCAAGCGGCTGAGGTCCACGCGCGCCTCGCCCATACCGACCTTCGGGAGCCCGAACGCGACCGTCACGGTCGGGCGCACGGCCGGGCCCCACGGCACCCCGGAATCGCCGTCGAGGCCCGCCGGCACGTCGGCCGACACGATGCGCCTCGAGAAGCGGTTCACGGCTCGGATGACGTCCGCCATCGCCGGCCGGACGCGCCCGCGCAGACCGCACCCGAGGAGCGCGTCGACGACCACGTCCGCCGTCGTCAGCGAGGCCTCGAGCTCGGCGATCGCGGCGACGCGCACCACCGCGTAGGGGAGTCGCCGCGACGCCGCCAGCCAGGCGTCGCCCCGCGCCGGGGCCACGGGCACCAGCGTGACCGCGTGCCCCGATTCGGCCAGCGCGAGCGCGGCGTGCGCCCCGGCGGCGCCGTTCCAGCCGCCGCCGGCTACGACCACGACGCGCAGCGGCCCTGCGGTCTGGAACGCGGCGACGACCGTGGCCAGACGCTCGCCGGCGAGCGCCGCGAAGCGCTCGACGCCCGCGCCCTGGTGCGCGGACCAGCGCGCCTCGACCTCGCGCATCTCGGCGCACGTGACGGCGGGGATCACCTCGCCCATCAGGGTGGTGAACGACGGGACCGCGTTCGCGGTCCACGGGCGCGCGGCATCCCGGGCGATCGTCATGGCCTTGCTCCTTCCACGCTCGCTGGCGCTCGGTTGGGTTGGCCCGATGGTCGCGCGTACCGGCCCGAGCCGGTGTCAGGAAGTTGACGGGCGACGCCAGCCTTCGGGCCAGCGCCAGCGGACGGCCTCGGCGAACGGCACCGGGCGCCCCAAGCCGTACCCCTGCCCGTAGCGGACGCCCAGCGCCCGGAGCGCCTCGGCCTGGTCTTCGGTCTCGATCCCCTCGGCCACGACCTCCATGCCGAGCGTGGCGGCGAGCCGCACCACGAGCGTGACGATCGACCGGCTCCGGTCGTCCTCCACCATGCGCGACACGAACGTCCGATCGACCTTGACCGTGTCGACCGGCAGGTCGTGCAGGTACGCCAAGGACGAGTGGCCGGTGCCGAAGTCGTCGATCGCGAGCCCCACCCCCAGCGCGCCGAGCCGCGCCATCGCTCGCGCCGCGACGCCGGTGCGGTCCATGACGACGCTCTCGGTGACCTCGAGGTGGATGCGGTCGGGCCGCACCGCGCTGGCGGCGAGCGCCCGCGCCACGAGCGGCGTCAGCTCCGGATCGCTCAGCTGCCGCGCCGAGACGTTCAGGTGCACGACGACGTCCCCGAGGTCGGCCGGAGCGGCGTGGAAGCGCGCGGCCGCCGCCACCGCCTCGCGGAGCACCCACGCCCCCAGCGGCACGATCAGCCCGGTGTCCTCGGCGAGCTCGATGAACTCGGCAGGTGCCAGCGTTCCGCGTGTCGGGTGCGGCCAGCGGACGAGCGCCTCGAAGCCGTGCAGCGTCCCCTGCTGCAGGTCGACGAGCGGCTGGTACACGAGCGCGAGGCCCCCCTGGTCGATCGCCGTGCGCAGCTCCCCCTCGGTCCGCTGCCGCAGGCGGACGCGGTCGTGCATGACGCGGTCGAACCACGCGAACGCGCCGCGCTCGCTGCGCGCGTGATCGACGGCGATGGCGGCGTCGCGCAAGACGTCGTCGGCGCTCCGGTAGGAACCCAGGTCGGCGACGCCGCCGATCGTCGCGGACGTCCGGACCGACTCGTCCCCCACCAGGCACGGCTCGCCGATGCAGGCGTGGAGCCGCGCGACGATCGGCACGATCTCGTCGGGGTTCATCACGCCGCCGACGAGCGCGACGAACCCGTTGGGCGACGTGCGCGCCAACAGGTCGCCGGAGCGCAGCACGCGCGCGATCCGCCGCCCGGTCTCGATGAGCACCTGGTCCGCCCCATCGCGACCCAGCCCGCTCACCACGAGATCGAAGCGTTCGAGCTCGATGGCGAGCAGCACCGGCCGCCCGCCTGCGGGGCGGCGCCCCGCCTCGAGCGCACGCTCGAGGCGCCCGATCAGCGGCACGCGGTTCGGGAGTCCGGTCAACGGATCGAAGACGCCGCGCTCGGTGAGGTCGGTCAGCGAACCCGCGATGCGCACCGCCGAACCGCCCTCGCGGATCGCCGCCCCCCGGGCCAACATCCAGCGCCAACCCCCGTCCTCGAGGCGCACGCGGTGCTCGTCCTCCAGCGTCGCCGCGGCGCCCGACCGGAACGCCTCGACCACCGCGTCGAACCTCGGCAGGTCGTCCGGATGAACGCGCGCACGCCACCAGTCGATCGTCGCGACGACCTCGGTCGCCGGCAAGCCCATCAGCGAAGCGAAGCGCGCCGAGTACACCGCCGTGCCCGTCCCCAGGTCCCACTCCCACAGGCCGTCGTTCGCGCCCGCGGCGGCGAGCGCGAGGCGCGCCTCGCTCGTCCGAAGCGCCTCCTGAGAGCGCTGCAACGCGGCCAACATGCCGTTGACGTCGTGGCCGAGTTGACCGAGCTCGTCGCTCCCCACCACCGCGATCCGGCGCGCCGGGTCGCCGTCCTCGGCGATCTGGCGCACCGTGCGGCTCATCCCCAGGAAGCGCACGAGCAGCCCGCGCTGCAAGGCGACGACCGCGAGGACGATCGCGACGACGCCGACGGCGGCCGCCGTGGCGAGGAGGGTGACCCGGCTGCGGCGCGCCTGCTCGGCGATCGGTCGCGACGTCGCGACCTGCACGAGGAGCACGGGCTCGTCGGCGACGTCGCGGAGCAGTGTGAATCCGGCGATGGTGCGCTCGTCGGGCGTGGCGAGCGGCCGCGCGTCGCCTCGCTCGATCGCGTCGCGCGCTGCGGCGAAGTCGGCCGGTAGCACCGCAGCGTCCCAAGGCGCGTAGGCGACCTCGAGGTGCGTGAGTTCCTCGATCAGCGCCAGCAGCGGCAGATCGAGCAGCCGGCCCGCCACGACCTCACCGACGACCTCCGCAGTGCCGGACCGCAGGAGCTGAGCGGACGCGACGAGCAAGGTGGCGTCGCCCACGCGCAGCCAGCCGCGGTCGGCGCTGCGGCCGGGCGCGCGCCACGTCGACGCCACCGCTTCCAAGTCGACACCCGCCACGTCGACGCGATGCAGCACGTCGCCTCGAGCGTCGAAGACGAGCGCGACGGCCAAGCCGGCGTCCTCGAGCGCTGCCGCGTCCACCACGCCGCCGACGCCCCCTTCTTCGCCAGCGGCCACGAGCGCCCCGAGGTCTTCGAGCGGCGCGAGCGCGGCCAGGCGCTCGGCGACGACCGCGAACTCGAACGGCATGTGGCCCTCGAAGGTGGCGACGCTCCGCCGCATCGCGTCGCGCTCGACGCGCTCGAAACCGGCGGAGAGCACGAACGAGGCCCCCAGGTACTGCACCACCACGAACCCGATGGCGATCGCCACGGCGACCAGCACGGCCTTGACGCGAAGGCTCACGAGGACGACCTGGCGCCTGCGGAGATCGCCCGCTCAGCCGCGATCGACGGCGTCGCGATCAGCGTCGCTCGGCAGCGACGTCGAGGTACGGCGACGGCACCCAACCCTCTTGAGGACCGTCGGGGCCGTGCCAGCGCACGAAGTAGAAATCGAGCTCGGGGTTCTCCTGGAACATCACGACGTCGACGACCGTTCCGGCGGGCACGTGGCCGGTGACCTGGGCGCGCAGGTGCGAATCGACGAGGTGCACGACCTCCTCTTGGACGACGCCTTCGAACGTCGCGTGCAGGACACCTTGAAAGCCTTCGCCCATCGGCACCGGGATGCCGCAGAGATCCGGGTCGGGGTTCGTGGCGAAGGGCAGGGCGGGCACTTCGCCGTGGGCTGCGGCGGTACCGAGCCACGCTGCGATCGCGAGGGTGCAGAGCCAGGTTCGTCGCATGCGTCGACCCTAGCCCCAAGCCCATGGGTCACGGCGTCGAACGCTTGACACGCCCGCACCACCCATCCGACGGAACGCGCGTGTCAACGCGTTGACCCACGCGCACGCCGCCAGGGCGCATGGTGGCGGGGCGCGCGGCCCCCACCCCGCCCGCCGGAGGTCCTCATGAACGTGCCAACCGTGCCCGACGAGGTCGCCGACCCACCCCACCAGTACCTGGCGGCGGAGCGCGTGATGGGCGCGATGGCCACCTCGGGTCGCCGGCGCCTGGAGCACCTCGACCCACTGCGCGTGCTGCTCCTCGCGGTCCTCGGCGGCGGCTTCATCACCGCCGGAGCGCTCTTCTCGGTGCTCCTCGCCGATGGCTTCGTCGCCCCGGGCGCCAAGCTCCTGATGGCCGGGCTCGGTTTCTCGACCGGCTTCTTCTTCGTCATCCTCGCGGACGCGGTGCTGTTCACCGAAGCGAACGTCGTGATGCCCACCGTGCTCCTCGACCGTGCGGGTTCGTGGCGGCGCGTCGCGCGCTTCTGGGCGCTCGCCTGGCTGGGGAACCTGCTCGGCGCGTGGCTCGTGGGCAACGCACTCGCCATCGCGCAGGTGTTCCCCACGGGCATGGTCGCGGAGCTGACCGCGTTCGTCGGCAAGAAGATGGCCTACGCCGAGGTGGGCACCGCCGGGGCGTGGGGGCGCCTGGTGCTGTCGGGCGTGCTCGCGAACTGGCTGGTCGGGATGGCGGCCTTCTTCTCGGTCATGGGGCGCACGATCGTCGGGAAGTACGTTCCCGTCTTCCTGGCGGTGTCGCTGTTCGTCGCCGCGAACCTGCAGCACAGCCCGGCGAACATGGGGTACTTCGCCCTCGCCAACGCGCTCGGGGTCGGCCCCGGCTGGGGCGCGGCGATCGGCTGGAACATCGTCCCAGCGGGACTGGGCAACATGCTCGGCGGGTTCGCGCTGGTGGCGTGGCCGTTCTGGTTCGTCGCTCGCGCCGGCAAGGCGGACGACTGAGCTCGTCGATCCGACTGGTCGCCGCTCCGGTGCCCGGTTCCGCAGGTCGAGCTTCAGGTGTCGTCGGCGGACGCGATGAGCTCGTCGAGGCGGACGCGATAACGGCCGCGGGTGCCCTGGAGCAGACCCATCTCGCGCAGGTCGGTCAGCGCCGTGGTGACCGAGACCCGCGTCGCCGATACGATCGAGGCGATCTCGTCGTGCCGAAGCCGCGTTCGGAGGTGGTGCCAGCCATCGGGTTGGACCTCACCGAAGCGGCGCGTCTGGTCCACCAAGACCTTGGCGACTCGGTGCCGGATCGGGTCGTACGCCTGCGCCAGCTGGTCGCGGCAGTGGAAGAGGTTCGTGGCCAGCACCGACGCGAACGCGAGCGCGAAGGTCGCGCTCCGTTCGGCCAACTGCGCGAACTGCTCGCGGCTCATCGCGCAGGTCGCGACCTCCTCGAGCGCGACGGCGTCGACCCGGTACCGGTCCTGGTCGAGCACGAAGGCCTCGCCGATCAGGTCGTCGGGGCCGCACACGGCCAAGATGCGCTCCTGCCCGCGCGCGTTCCCGGTCACGAGCTTCACTTGACCCCTCGTGATGACGTGAAGGTGCGAGGCCGGGTCGCCGACGCGGAACACCGCCGTACCCACCTCGTAGCGCACCTCGGGGCACACCGTCGTGAACAGCGCCATGTCGTGCTTCGAGACGTTCTTGGTGAGGCCCGAATCGGGCACGTGCCAGGGTCGAACGGTCATGCGGCCGCTACCTCCTTCGCGCGCGTCGCGCGCAACCCGAGCATCGTCGAGGTGCAGCACGCTTGTTGGTCGGCCGTTTGACGCGACCGCCTCCCGCGGGTCGCGTCAAGCGTCGCGGTGGTCGACGTAGCGCGAAGCCCATGCGGCGATCATCCTCCCGACGTACGCAGCGTCGCGCGCTTCGCTGAGCAGGTGGTCGGCGCCGTCGAGCGCGACGAAGCTCTTCGGGTGGCGGGCCGCCTCGAAGAGGCGCCGCGCTTGATCGATCGGCACCGTGCGATCGCCCGGCGCGTGGAGGAGCAAAAGCGGGCGCTCCAGCTCCGCGATCGCCTGGGGCAGCTGCGACGCCCGCAAGTCGTCGATCAGCTCCGCGCCGATCGTGAACGGCCGCCCCCCGATGTCGACGAGCGCGCGACCGTCGCGCTCCAGCGCCTCGAGACCGCCCTCGAGCAGGTGCACGACGTGGGCGGGCACGGCGGGGGCGCCGATCGTGGCGACCGCGCGCACCTCGGGCCAGCGCAGCGCCGCCGCCAGCACCGCCGCACCGCCGAGCGAGTGGCCCACGAACACCTGCGGTCCCGGAACCTCGTCGCGCAGACAGCGAGCGCCGGCGATCAAGTCGGCGACGTTGGTCGAGAACGTCGTGTCCTCGAACGCGCCCTCGCTCCCGCCCAATCCCGTGAAGTCCAGCCGCAACACGGCGAAGCCGGCGTCGGCGAGGGCGCGGGCGATGCGCCGCAACGAACCCAGGTCCTTCGAGCACGTGAAGCAGTGGGCCAGGAGCGCGCTGGCGCGTGGCTCGCCGCTCGCGGGGAGGTCGAGGCGAGCCGCGAGGCGCTCCCCGGTGGCGTTGGTGACGTCGATGCGTCGCGACGCGGCGACGGTGGCCGCAGTGGCTCGGGGCACGCTGGGATCGGTCATGCCCGACGGTACCGGGTGGTCCTGGCGAACGTGTCAATCGTCCGACCGAAGCCCGGCAGCTCGCGCGCGTAGCCTGAACCCGACGTGCCGTCCCGGTCGCGCAGGAGCGATCATCACAGCCCGCGGTACCCTGACCTCGAGAACCTCAGAACCCACCTTGGAGGACCCGATGCCCTGGATCGACGTGATCCGTCCCGAGACCGCCGAAGGCGATCTCGCCGATCTCTACCGCGCCATCGCCGGCGCCCGGGGCGGCGTCGCCGACGTGCACCAAGTGCAGTCGCTCAACCCGCGCGCGATGGCGACGCACCTCGAGCTCTACAAGGCCATCGTCTTCCAGCGTTCGTCGTTGCCGCGGCGCGAACGCGAACGGATCGGCGTGGTGGTGTCGGCCGCCAACGGCTGCCGCTACTGCGTCGCCCACCACGGGCAGGCGCTGCGCAACCTGGGGGAGGACGGCGCCGTCGCCGACGCGCTGGCCGGCGGCGCGCTGCCGGAGGCGGGGCTAACGGCCGGTGAACGGGCCCTGCTGGCGTGGGCCGCCAAGGGCGCGACGCATCCGGCGGACGCGAGCGCAGCCGATCTGGAGGCGCTGCGCGGGCATGGGTACGACGATCGCGCCCTGCTCGACGCCGCCTTGACGGTCGGCTATTTCGCCTTCGTGAACCGGCTGGTGCTGCTGCTCGGCGTCGACCTCGAAGACGGGTTCGAGCGCACCTGCGCGCCGGAGATGGCGGCGGCGCCGGGCGACGTCGCGACCGCTGGCTGACGGCGCTTCGCCGCCAACGACGCGATCACGGAACTGTTACGTGTCGGCGAGCGCTCGGGGCACAGCCACCGCGTTCAGAGCGGTCCGAGGTCGTCGGTGGTGTCGGGCGCGAGTTCGTCGAGATCGGCGCGCAAGCCCGCGTCGGCCTGCACCCGCCGGAGGTCGGCGAGGAACGCCCCCTTCGGCACCCACCGCGGCTTGCGGGACACCTGCGTCACGCGCGCGACCTCGCGGCCGTCGACGGTGATGAACACGTCCTCGCCTGCCACGACGCACTCGAGGGCCTCGTCGAAGCGCTCGGTCAGGTCGCCCGAAGCCATGGTCGCCATGCGCCGATTCTAGCCGTCCGCGGCGTCGACCGCGCACCGGCCGTCACGCCCCGTACGGCACCCACACGCTCTTGTGCTGCACCGCACGGCGCAGGAACGCGCGCCCCTCGGCCTGCTGCGCCGGGTCGTACCAGTAGCGCTGGCGCCCATGGTTCACCCAGGTCGCCTTGAGGTTGCCGGCGCTCCGACGCTCCACGTCGGCGCTGCCGGCGGCGCTGCCCACGTACCAGTGCACCGCCACCTCGTCGTGGTCGGCCAGCGTCGCCGCGAGCGGCGACCGCGGCGACGGCGTCGCCACCACCCGGTTGCCCATCGCCAAGAGCGGCGCCACCAACGACACGAACGCGAGCAGCGGCGCCTCGTCCGGGCAGCTCACCGCCGCGACCCCCCAGGGTTCGTGCATGCCCAGCACCACGCCGCGGACCGGGACGCTCTTGACGGCGCCGTCCCACTTGTCGGCCCAGGCCGCGTAGGTGAACAGCCGCCGCACGGCGACGTCCACCTCGCGGCGCGCGCCGGCCTCGTCCGCGCCGGTGAGGTCGCGGAGCCGGTCGACGAAGCGACCCGCGTCGGCGTCGAGGTTCTCGGCCAGGTAATAGAGCACCTGCGCGCGGCCGTGGCCCGACGCCTTGGTCCAACCGGTCGCCTTGCGCGCGGCCTCGACGGCGTCGCGCACGTCCTTGCGGCTGCCCCAGCCGGCCTCGCCCAGGTGCCGCCCGTCCACCCCACGGATCGGGTAGCTGGTGCCGCCGTCGGGCCGCACCTGCTTGCCGCCCACGTAGAGCTTGGGGGTCCGGTCGATGCCCGCGCCCGGGTCGGGCTCGTCGCCCAGCTCGGCGGGGCCCGCGGGCGGTGCGAGGTCCGCGTCGGCGTAGGCCGGGAGCGATGCGTCGACCCGGTCGACCAGGTACGCCGCCATGCCCTCGCGCCCCCCCTCGCGCCCGAAGCCGGACTCCTTGTAGCCACCGAAGCCGGCGGCGGCGTCGAACAGGTTGGTCGCGTTCACCCACACGACGCCCGCCTGGAGCGCCGGCGCGACGTCGAGCGCGGTGGCGACGCTGTCGGTCCAGACGCTCGCCGCGAGGCCGTACGGGGTGTGGTTGGCGATCTCGACCGCCTCGGCCGGCGTGCGGAAGGTCATCGCGACCAACACGGGTCCGAAGATCTCCTCGCGGGCGATGGTCATCGCAGGCTCGACGTTCGTGAACAGGGTCGGCGGGTAGTAGAGCCCGCCGCCCGGCACGTCCCAGGACGGCTGATGGCATGTAGCGCCCTCGGCGATCCCCTGCGCCACCAGGCGCCTCACCCGCTCGAGCTGCACCGGCGCCACGAGCGCGCCCACGTCCACGGTCTTGTCGAGCGGCGAACCGACGCGCAGCGTCTCCATGCGGGCGCGCAGCTTGCGCACGAAGGTTTCGGCGATCGGCTCGTGCAGCAGCAGCCGCGAGCCCGCGCAGCAGACCTGCCCCTGGTTGAACCAGATCGCGTCCACCACGCCCTCGACCGCGCCGTCGAGGTCGGCGTCGTCGAAGACGAGGAAGGGGCTCTTGCCGCCCAGTTCCAACGTGAGCGCCTTGCCGCTGCCCGCGGTGCGCTGGCGGATGATCCGCCCGACCTCGGTGGAGCCGGTGAAGGCGATCTTGGCCGCGCCGGGGTGGTCGACGAGCGCCTGTCCGGTGCGGCCGTCGCCGGTGACGACGTTGAGCACGCCCGTGGGCAGGCCGGCTTGGTGGGCCAGCTCCGCGAAGGCGAGCGCGGTGAGCGGGGTGAACTCGGCGGGCTTGAGGACCACGGTGCACCCCACCGCCAGGGCCGGCGCGATCTTCCAGGCGAGCATCAGCAGCGGGAAGTTCCACGGCACGATCTGCCCGCACACCCCCACGCCCTCCTGGTCGGGGAACTCCGTCTCGAGCAGCTGCGCCCAGCCGGCGTGGTGGTAGAGGTGGCGCGCGACGAGCGGCACGTCCAGATCGCGGGTCTCGCGGATGGGCTTGCCGTTGTCGAGGGTCTCGAGCACCGCGAGCAGGCGCGCGTGCTTCTGCACCTGGCGCGCGAGCGCGTACAGGTGGCGGGCGCGACCGGGACCGCCCAGCGCCTGCCAGCCCGGGAGCGCCGCGGCGGCCGCCGCGACCGCGCGGTCGACGTCGGCCTCGCTTCCCTGAGCGACGGTCGCCAGCGTGGCGCCGGATGCGGGGTCGACGGTCTCGAAGGCGTCGCGGCCCGGCTCGGTGAAGGCGCCGTCGATCCAATGCCCGAAGCGCGCGTCGTGGCGCGCCAACCAGGCGCGCGCCGCGTCGGCGGCTTCGGGGGCCGGGCCGTAGTCGAGCGTTTCGAAGTAGTCGCGCACGCTGCTCATGGTTCGGGCATCGTACACCCGTGCCTGGCGACGGTCGGAGCGACGTCCTCAGCCTGCGGAGCGCAGCGCGACGAGCGGCCCGCGCCGGAACGGATCGCCGTAGCCGAGCCCCAGCGCGCGGACGTCGCCGGCCGGGAGGTGGAGGTCGGCCAACAGCAGGTCGCTTCCGTACACCGCAGCTTGGGCCAAGCCGGCCTTGGGGAGCCCGAAGGCCACCACGACCGTGGGGCGCACCACCGGACCCCAAGCGAGGCCGGTGTCGGCGTCCATGCCCGAGGGGACGTCGGCGGACACGATCCGCCGCGCCAACCGGTTCACGTCGCGGATCGCGCCGGCCATCGCCGAGCGCGCGCCTCCCTGCAACCCGCAGCCGACGATCGCGTCGACCACCACGTCGGCCTCGCCGAGCGCGGCTTCGCGACGGGCGCCGTCGGCCACCTGCAGGACCGCTTCGCGCCGCACCAGCGCGGTGATCGCGCGCGCACCGAACGGACCGGCCGCCACCGGCACCACCGACACCGCGTGCCCCATCTGCGCCAGCGTCCGCGCCGCCTGCAGGCCCGCAGCCCCGTTCCAGCCACCGCCCACCGCGACCGCCACGCGGAGCGGTCCGGCGGTCTGCCAGCCCGCGACGACCGCCGCGAGGCGACCGCCGGCCAGCGCCGCGAGGTGGTCGGGCGTGCCGAGCCGTTCGCCCATCCAGCGCTGTTCCAAAACCCGCATCTGTTCCCCGCGCACCGTCGGCACCACCTCACCGTAGGCGGTTTCGAACGAGGGCGCCGGACGAGCCCCCACCCGGGGGGTGCGGTCCACGGCGATGGTCATGGCCGTGCTCCTTCTGCGCGTGCGCGCGATGGCTGTAACCAGATCGTCGCCCACGCCCTCTGACGGCGTTGTCACATTCTTTACGACGGCTCCCCTGCGCTCACCGCACCCGGCGCGCGCCGCACGGGCGCGATCGCGGTACGCTCGCCGCTCGAACGCGAACCCGATCCCTGCGCGCCGCCAACCGAACGCCGAGCCTGGGGACGACCGTGGAGGTGGGCGTGGACGCGAACGCACGGCGACCGAAGAGCGAACGCTGCGTGGGCGGGACCTCCTGAGCGCGACCGCCACCGAGCCGCCCACGCGCAGACCCCTCCGCGCGCCAGGCTCCTCGTGGGTCGCTTCGATCACCGCAGGCCTGATGGTCGGCCTCGTGGTCGGCGCCACGTCGGTCTCGCTCGCGACGCTGATCTTCGGCCCCGTCGTGCCGGACGATCTCGCGCACGGCATCCGCCTCGTGCTGCTGGGCGCGATGATCGCCAGCTCGGTCGCCGCGATCACAGGCCACCTGCCGGGCGTGGTCGCTCAGGCGCAGGGGGCGCCGGCCGCGATCCTGGCGAGCCTCGCGGTGACCACCGCGACCACCCTCCCCGAAGGGGCCGACCCGACGGTGCGCTTCGCGACCGTGATCGCGCTGGTCGCGACCACGTCGTTCGCGATCGGCGCGACCTTCCTCGCGCTCGGGGCGCTGCGGCTGGGGCGCTTGGTCCGCTACCTCCCCTACCCGGTGATCGGCGGCTTCGTCGCCGGGACCGGCTGGCTCCTGGTGGTGGGCGGCGCCTCGGTCGCCGGCGGCGTCGGCGACGCTGGGGCCGCGGCGGCCTCGGCGCTCGACGGCTGGGGCCGCTGGCTCCCGGCCGTGGGGTTGGGCGCGCTGCTCACCTTCGCCGGCACCGGCCGCGGACGGCATCCGCTCGTGTTCCCCGCGCTCTTGGCGGCGGCGATCGCGGTGTTCTTCGGCGCGATGGCGGCGACCGGCGGCACGCCGGCGGGCTGGCGGGCCGCGGGGCTGTTGCTCGACGTGCCCACGACCGCCGATCGCCCGCTCGGACTGCTCGGCCCCGACCTGCTCGACCTCGTCCACTGGCCCTCGTGGTGGCTCCACCTGCCCGGGGTCGCCACGGTCGTGTTGGTCGCGACGATGGGGTTGTCGTTCAACACGGCCGGCCTCGAGGTCGCGCTGCGCCGCCGGGTGCGGCTCGATCCGGAGCTGCGCGCCGCCGGTCTCGGCAACCTGGCGGCCTCGGCGTTCGGCGCGGTGCCGGCCTACCCATCGATGGCCGCGCAGCTGCTCGCCCTGCGCCTCGGGGGCGGTCGGCGGACGACCACGTTCGCCGTCGTCGCGGTCCTCGCCGCCGGGGTCGTCGCCGGTCCGGCGTGGATCGCGTGGGTGCCGGCGCCGATCGTCGGGGGCGTCCTCGTCTCGCTCGGCTTCGGGCTGTTGCGCGAGTGGGTGATCGACGCGATCGCCACGCTGTCGCGCCTCGAGTACGGCATCGTCCTGCTGATCCTCGGCGTGATCGCGGTGGCCGGGCTGCTGCCCGGCGTGCTGGTGGGGCTGGTGCTCGCGGTCCTGCTGTTCGTGGTGTCCTACAGCCGCGTCGACGCGGTCAAGCACGTGCTGATCGGCAGCGCCGCGCGCAGCCGGATGCGCTGGGACGCCCAGGAGCGGCGCGCGCTCGACGCCACGGCGGACGCGCGCCTCGTGCTGCAGCTTCAGGGCTACCTCTTCTTCGGGGTCGCCTACGCGCTGCTCGACCGGCTCGAACGGCAGCTCGACGCGAACCGGACCGACGAGGTCGTCGTCGACTTCCGCCAGGTGACCGGCGCCGACGCCACCGCGCTCGCGAGCTTGGACGCGCTGCGCCGCGAGGCGGCGAGCCGCGGCGCGCGCCTGGTATTCGCCGAGGTGCCGCCGGCGCTGGCGCGCGCCTTCGCGCGCCGCGGAGTGATGGCGACCGTCGACGGCTCGTTCGCGTTCGCGGCGACGCTCGACGCGGCGCTCGAGGCGGCGGAGCGGCGCGCGCTGACCGCTGCGGCCGGTGCCTTCGATCCGTTGGAGTCGCTCTCCGAACGGCTCGAAGCGCTCGCCGACGACGACCTCGAGCTCCAAGACCTCGCGGCGCACCTCGAACGCCTCGAGATCCCGGCCGGGCAGCGCATCGCCACCGGCGACGCGGGTGGGGCCGACGCCGTGTACGTCGTCGCTTCGGGCCAGGTGACGACGTGGCTCGACCTCGGCGACCGGGCCCCGCTGCGGCTCGAGACCTTCCGCGGTGGGAACCTCGTCGGCGACGTCGGCTTCTACCGCGGCGACGCAGCGACGACGAGCTGGGTGGCGGCCGACGAACCCACGACGCTCTATCGGCTGACGCGGGCGCGGCTCACCGACCTGACCGCCGCGGACCCCGCGCTCGCGGCCTCGTTCCACCGCCTCGCGGCGCGCCAGTTGGCCCACCGCACGGCGCACCTGACGCGCCTGGTCGAGGCGCTCCAGCGCTGACGGTTTCGGTCGGTCAGCGCCGAGCGGCGGCCAGCGCGACCTGACCGAGCGAGACGCCGCCGTCGTTCGCCGGCACCTCTCGGTTGCGCCACACGGTGAAGTCGTGCGCCGCGGCCCCGGCCACCACCCGCTCGACCAGCAAGCGGTTCTGGAAGACGCCGCCCGAGAGCGCGAGCACGTCGAACGCGTGCGTCGCTCGGAGCGCCAGGGCGGCGGCGACGACCCCCTCAGCCAGCGCCTCGTGGAAGCGCCGCGCGACCACCGCCGTCGGCACCCCCGCCGCCACGTCGTCGAGCACGGCGGCGAGCAGCGGCGCGTGGTCCCAGGTCGGCAGCGCATCGGCGCCGCGCGTCCCGAACGGCCACGGGTACGGTTCGGCGGCGGCGACCGTCCAGGCCTCGGTCTCGAGTCCGATCGCCGCCTGCCCCTCGAACGACATCGTGCGGTGGAAGCCGGTGAGCGCCGCGACGGTGTCGAACAGCCGCCCGACGCTGGTGGTCGCGGGGCTGCGGAGGCCGGCCGCGACGAGCTTGCGCGCGAAGTTCAGCCGCTCGGCCGGGAACGCGAACGGCGGCCGCAGCACCCGCTCGAAGGCCTCGTCGCCGAGCGCCTCGAGCCAGCCGGCCGCCGCCTGGACCGGCGTGCGGGCGGCGCCATCGCCGCCGGGCAAGCGCGCGGGCCGCACGTGGGCCACGCGCGCGAAGCCGCCCTCGAGGCTGCCGTGGAAGACCTCACCGCCCCAGACGCTGCCGTCGTCGCCCAGCCCGGCCCCGTCGAAGGCGAAGCCGAGCGTCGCCGTCGACCAGGCGCTGCGCTCGACCAGCACGCTCGCGACGTGCGCTTCGTGGTGGCCGATGGCGACGGTGGGTGCGCCGAGCTCGGTCGCGAAGCGGCTGCTGGGGTACGCGGGGTGGCGGTCGTGGGCGACGAGCACCTCGTGCGGGTCGACGCGGTACATCGCGCACAGGTCGGCCACGGTCTCGCGGAAGGCCTCGAACGAGGCGAAGTCGGAGAGATCGCCCAGGTGCTGGCTCACGTACGCCGCGCCGCCGACCGCGAGCGTGACGCTGCTCTTGAGCTCGGCGCCCAGCGCCAAGATCGGGACATCGAAGCGCGCGTCGCGCACCACGGGTGCCGGCGCCATGCCGCGGGCGCGGCGCACCACGGTCGACGCACCGGCCACCACTTGGGCGACCCCGTCGTCGACGCGCCGCGCGATCGGGCGCTCGCCCACCAGGAAGGCGTCCGCCAGCCCGCGGAGCGAGGTCAGCGCGTCGGCGTCGCGGTACGCGATCGGCTCGCTCGAGCGGTTCGCGCTGGTCATCACGAGCAATTCGGGCGCGCCGGCATCGAACAGCAGGTGGTGCACCGGGGTGTACGGCAGCATCACCCCGAGCGCGGCGTTCTCGGGGGCGAGCGCCTCGGGCAGCGGCGCCGGACCCTTCGGGAGCAGCACGATCGGGCGCGCGGTGCTCGCCAGCAGCGTGCGCGCGGCGTCGTCCACCAGCGCATGGCCCCCGATCGCGTCCAGGTCGCGCGCCATCACGGCGAACGCCTTCTCCTTGCGGAACTTGCGCGCCCGCAGCGCCGCGACCGCCGCCTCGTCGCGGGCGTCGCAGGCGAGGTGGTAGCCGCCCAACCC
>JBHEOT010000023.1:19567-32723 GCA_046260675.1 Trueperaceae bacterium
GGCCACGGTCGCGGCCAGAGCGGCCTCGCGGCGCGGCGCGTCGGGCACCAGGTCGCGCCAAGCGAGCGCCTCGTCGGCGTCGCCGAAGGAGCCAGCACCCCCATCGAGCGCCGCGCGCGCCGCGACCGCCGCCGCCTCGTCCAAGAACACGAGCTGCGGCCCGCACGTCGGGCACGCCGTGGGCTGCGCGTGGAAGCGGCGGTCGAGCGGATCGAAGTACTCGGCTTCGCACGTCGGGCACATCGCGAAGCCCTTCATGGTGGTGAGCGGCCGGTCGTACGGAAGCGCCTCGATGATCGAGTAGCGCGGCCCGCAGTTGGTGCAGTTGATGAACGCGTACCCGTGGCGCCGGTCGGCGGGGTCGCGCAGCTCGGCGAGGCAGTCGTCGCACACCGGAAGATCGGCCGAGATCGAAGTGGTGACGTCGCGGGCGTCCTCGCTGGTGACGATGACGAACCCGTCCGGCGGCGGCTCGGGCGCCGGGCCGCGCTCGAGCTCGGCCACCCCCTCGACGCGCGCCGCCGGCGGCGCCTCGGCGGCCAGCGCGTGCGCGAAGCGCTCGACCTGGTCCGCGCTGCCGATCGCCTCGACGGTCACGCCGTGGACGTCGTTGCGCACCCAACCCAGCAGACCGTCGCGCAGCGCGATCCGGTACACGAACGGCCGGAACCCCACCCCCTGGACGGTGCCGGTGACCCGCAGAAGGCGCCGCTCGAGCGCCGCCACCTCAGGCCCGGAGCTTCGCGCGCCGGTGTTGGCGCAGGAAGTCGAGCCACCCCTCCATGCCGACGCCGGTGCGGGCGGAGACCTCGAAGATCGGCGCGCCCGGCGCCACGCGGCCGAGGTAGTCGAGCGCCTTGGTGCGGTCGAAGCCCACCACCTCGGCGATGTCGACCTTGTTGATCACGATCACGTCGGCGTCCTTGAAGATGCGCGGGTACTTGAGCGGCTTGTCCTCGCCCTCGGTGGTCGAGAGCAGCACCACGCGCAGGTCCTCGCCCAGGTCCCAGGCGGCGGGGCACACGAGGTTGCCGACGTTCTCGATCACGAGGACGTCGAGCGCGGCGAGGTCGAGCTGCTCGACCGCGCGCGCGACCATCTCGGCCTCGAGGTGGCACACGGTGCCGGTGGCGATCTGCACCGACGGCGCGCCCGCGGCGAACAGCCGCTCGGCGTCGTTCGCGGTCTCGAGGTCGCCGACGACGATGCCGATCTTCAGCTCCCCCGCCAGGTCGCGCACGGTGCGCTCGAGCAGCGCGGTCTTGCCCGACCCGGGCGAGGACACGACGTTGAGCACCAGCCGGCCTTCGAACGCCGCGCGGTTCTGGGCCGCCACGCCGTCGTTGTGGATCATCAGCGACTTCTGCACCTGGACGACGCGCGGCCCCGCGGGACCGCTCGTGCCGAGCCCCTGGACGCTGACGTCGCGCGTGGTCGAATCGTTGGCCATCACGTACCTCCGGTCGCGGCGCCCGCGGCCCCCCAGCTCCGCTGGGGGGCTTGCACCCCCGCCCGCATCGAACTGCGGGCGTACGCCGTACTCAGGCCACGTTAGCCCCGACGGGGACCGGCGTGCCGGGACGGGCGCCACGGCGACGCGCCGGCACCTGCGCGCGCGGGGTTCAGGACGCGCGCGCCCGCCACTCGGCCGCGCTCAGCGCGTAGACCGCCATGTCGGCGTAGCCGCCGGCCACCGGCAGCTCGCGCGGCAACACCCCTTCGAAGCGCATCCCCAAGCGGTCCGCGACGGCCCGACTCGGGGCGTTCCCGACCGCGGCCCGCAGGTCGACGCGCTCCGCCCCGAGGTCGCCGAACGCCTTGGCCAGCAGCGCCCGCGCCACCCGGGTGGCGACGCCATGCCCCTGGACGTCGGCGCCGATCCAGTACCCCACCGAACCGCGCCGCGGACGCTCCGACCACGAGTGGAGGCCCGCCGCGCCCACCAGCCGGCCGCGCCACCAGATGCCGGTGTCGACGCCCTCGCCGCCGGCGATGGCCGCCAGCGCGCGCTCCTCGACGAACGAGCGCTGCGCCTCGTAACTCGCGTGCGCCGCCCACGGCATCCACGGCCACAGATGGTCGCGGTTCGCGTCGACCAGGGCGTAGAGCGCGTCGGCGTCCTCACGTTCGAGCAGGCCGAGCTGCAGGTCGTCGTCGACCCGCAGCGCGAACCGCGGCAGCGGCAGCGGGCCGGCGTCGTCGCCGGGTCCGGGCCACGCCTCCCGCACGAGCCCGTAGAACGCCAGGTCGACGAGGCGGCCCGCCGCGCTCATGTGGGCGCCGCGCAACACCGCTTCGGCGGCGTAGCCGAGGCGCCGCGCGACGGCTTCGCTGCGCGCGTGGCCCGGCTCCACCGCGACGCACACGCGGCCGAGGCCGCGGCCCTCGAAGAAGTGCCGGTGCAGCCCGTGCAGCGCGCGCGTCACCAGCCCGCGGCCCTGGTGGTCGCGCCGCAGCCAGTAGCCGACCTCGGTCGACCCCCCGCGCCCCTGGAGGTCGTGCAGCCACATCGCCCCGACCACCTCGCCGGCTTCGCACAGATCGGCGTGCCAGCCACGGCCGGTCCGGAAGCGCTCGAGGCCCTGGTGCACCTGCCGGGTCGCCTCCTCGGCGCCCGGGCGCGACGCCCAGCCGAACGAGGGGGCGAGGTGGTCGCGCTCCGCGGCGAGCCGCGCCGCCAGCTCGGCGACGTGGTGGCGCTCGCGCAACCGCAGCGCCAAGCCGTCGCCCAGCCGCAGCGCGAAGGCGTGCGCCGGCGCGGCGTCGGGCAGCGGCAGCTTCGCTACCGCCGGCTCGCTCACGCCAACGGTTGCTTGTGCAGCGCGGCGTAGCGGCCGGTGACGTGGTGTTCGAGCTGGCGCTCGATGTCGCCGAGCAGGCCGCTCGCGCCGAACCGGAACAGGTCGGGCTCCAGCCAGCGGCGGCCGAGCTCCTCGCGCATCAGGATCATCCAGGCGAGCGCGTCCTTGGCGGTGCGGATGCCGCCGGCCGGTTTGAAGCCGACCGCGAAGCCGGTCCGCTCCGCGTACGCGCGGACGGTGCGCGCCATGGTCAGCGACACCGGCAGGGTGGCGTTCTCGGGCTCCTTGCCGGTCGACGTCTTGACGAAATCCGCCCCCGCCATCATCGCGACCAAGCTGGCGCGCCCGACGGTGCGCAGCGTCCCCAGCTCGCCGGTCCCCAGGATCACCTTCAGGTGGGCCGACCCGCACGCCTCACGGAAGGTGCGGAGCTCGTCGTAGAGCGCCGTCCAGTCGCCCGCGAGCGCCTGCGCGCGGTGGATGACCACGTCGATCTCGTCCGCGCCCGCCGCCACCGAGGCGCGGATCTCGGCGAGCCGGGTCTCGAGCGGGGTCAGACCCGCCGGGAAGCCGGTCGAGACCGCCGCCACCGGCACCCCGCTCCCCTCGAGCGCCGCCACGGCGGTGGGCACCAGCGCGTGGTAGACGCACACCGCGCCGGTGGTAGGCGGCAGGTCGGCGACGCCGAGCGCCTCGAGCAGGTCGGGGCGCACGGGCGCTTTCGCCTTGGCGCACAGCCGCCGCACGCGCGCGGGCGTGTCGTCGCCGGCGAGGGTGGTCAGGTCGATGAGGGTGATCGCCTTCAGCAGCCACGCCGCCTGCGCCGCCTGCTTGACGCTGCGCCGCGTGGTGAGGGTCGCGGCGCGCCGCTCGGCGGCCGAGCGGTCGACGCGGAACGACGCCACCGAGTCCAGGTCGAGCTCCATGCCGGGGTTTCGCGGCAGCGGGCCCGTCGGCACGACCGGGTGGGCGGGTACGGCGGTGGGGCTCGGCGTGGGCATGGCGGCGGGACCTCCGGAGGGCTCAGTCTAGACCGTCGCGGGCCGCGACCTCCTCCGGCGCCGGCAAGCTCGCCGCCACGATCGCCCCCACCGCCATGACCACCGCGAACGTGCCCAGCGCCGCCGTCGGCCCCAACGCGCCGACGGCGGCCCCCAGGGCGCCGCCCAGCACCGTGACGCCGCCGATGACCGTGTTCGCCGTCGCGACGTAGGTCGGGCGGTGCGCGTCGGGGGCGGCGTCGACCAGCCAGGTCTTGCGCCCCAGGCGCACGCCGGCGTGGGCGACGCCGGCGCCCAGGAACGCCGGGGCGTAGACCCACGCGGTGCGCCAGGCCTCGGGGAACAGCCCGCCGACCGCGAGCGCGTACCCGACGGACGCGACGCCGACCATCCCGGCCCACGCCATCGTGCGGTGCGCAGAATCGTCCGCGGCGCGCCCCCAGGCGAGGCTGGCGAGGCTCGAGGCCAGCGCGGTCGCGACCACGAAGACGCCGAGGCCGCCCAGACCCGAATCCACCGTCCGCTGCCCGTAGACGGTCAGGAACGGCGTCGCCAGCGGAACCGCGAACAGCAGCGAGCGCGCGGTGAGGAAGCGCCGAAACGCCTGGTCCTCGCGCAGGAAGCGCCAACCGGAGCGCGCCTCGGCGAGCGCGTCGCGGCCCCCCTCGGTGGCGCCGGCGGCTTCGACCACGCGGGCGAAGGCCCCCGCCGACGCCGCGAGCGCCCCCGCGGCGGCGAGCAGCACCACCACGAAGGGACCCCGTGCGTCGGCGTCGGCCACCGTCGTCTGCAGCAGCAGCCCCGCACCCACGCCGAGCACGCCGCCCAGCGACGCGCGCCAGGCCAGCACCCGGCCGCGCGCCCCCTTGGGCACGGTCTTCGCCAGCACGTCCTTGTAGGCGACCGACCCCACCCCGCTCGCGACCGAGGTGGCGAACAGCGCCACCAGGACCGCCACCCCGGCCGCCGCCCCGCTCCAGAGCGCGATCGCGAGCGCGGTCGCCGCCACCGCCAGCGCGCGCACGGCCGCGGACGCCACCCACCACGGCGTTCGGCGCGGCACCGCCCGCAGCCGTCCCGCCACCGCGAGCTGCGGCAGCAGCGAGCCGCCGTCCTTGATGGGCACGAGCAGGCCGACGAACGCCGTCGGCGCACCCACCGCTCCGAGCACCCAGGGCAATACGGTGCCGGGCGACGAGAGCTGCTCGCCGAGTTTCGCCAGCGCGCCGCTCGCCACGTTCCACACGACGTTGCCGGGCACCTCGCGGCACGCGCCGTCCGGGAGCGCGTTGCACGCGCGCAGCTCGTCCTCGTCGGCGACGAAATCGGCGAGCCGGTCGCTGAGATCGAAGGTGGCCATGAGGCAGCGTACCCGCGGCGCGGCGCGGGCGTATCGTCGGGCCACCGCACCGATCGCAGGAGGTTCGCATGCATCTGGCCCGCTTCCCCCGCCGCCGTTACACCGCCGGCCCCACCCCGCTCGAACCCATGCCGCACCTGTCGCAGGCGCTGGCGGCCGAGCTCGGCGGCGCCGGTCCCGAGCTCTGGATCAAGCGCGACGACCTGCTCGGCCTGACCGCCGGCGGCAACAAGACCCGCAAGCTCGAGTTCTTGGTCGCCGACGCGTTGGCTCAGGGCGCCGACACCCTCGTCACGGTCGGCGCGGTGCAGTCGAACCACTGCCGCTTGACCGCGTCGGCGGCGGTCCGCGAGGGCCTGAAGTGCCGCCTGGTGCTCGAGGAGCGCGTGCCCGGAAGCTTCGACCCGGACGCGTCGGGCAACCACCTGTTGTTCGGGCTGCTCGGGGTGGAGCGCGCGAACGTCGTGCCGGCCGGCTCCGATCTGCACGAGGCGATGGAGGCGATCGCCGCCGACCTGGACCCCCAGGGACGCCGCGCCTACCTGATCCCGGGCGGTGGCTCCAACGCGCTCGGCGCGCTCGGTTACGTCGCCTGCGCCGAGGAGCTGATGGACCAAACGTTCGAACAGGGCGTCGCGTTCGATCGCCTGGTGGTCGCGAGCGGCTCGGGCGGCACCCACGCCGGGATCGTCGCCGGCCTGCACGGCGTCAACGCGAACCTGCCGGTCACCGGGATCAGCGTGCGCGCCGAGCGCACCGCGCAGGAGGCGAAGATCCACGCGTTGGCGCAGGAGGTCGCGACCCTCGCGGGTGTGGCGGCGCCCGTCCCTCAGGACGCGGTGGTCGTCGAGGACGGCTACGTGGGGCCCGGCTACTCGCTCCCCACCGAGGCGATGGTCGAGGCGGTGCAGCTGTTCGCCCGCACCGAGGGGCTCTTGCTCGACCCGGTCTACACGGGCAAGGCCGCGGCGGGCTTGATCGACGGGGTACGCGCCGGTCGCTTCGCGCCCGGGGAGCGGGTCGTGTTCGTGCACACCGGCGGCGCCGCGGCGCTGTACGCGTACACCTCGGTGGTGGCCGCAGCGGTGCCCACCGGCGGCGCAGCGGCGTGACCTCGGCCCGCAAGGTCGTCGGCGTGCTCGGCGGCATGGGGCCCGATTCGACCGTCGACTTCTTCGCCAAGCTGGTGGCCGCCACCCGCGCCGAGCGGGACCAGGACCACCTGCGGATCGTGATCGACAACGACCCGACCGTGCCCGACCGCACGGCGGCGGTTCACGGCCGTGGACCCAGCCCGGCGCCGCACCTCGCGGCCATGGTGCGCGGTTTGATCGCGCAGGGGGCCGAGGTCCTGGTGATGCCGTGCAACGGCGCGCATGCGTTCCGGTCGGGCGTCTTGGAGGCGGCCGGCGACGTGCCGTTCCTCGACCTGATCGAGACCACCGTTGCCGCCACCCGCGCGCGCCTACCGGAGGTCGCGACCGTCGGGCTGCTCGCCACCGACGGCACCCTGGCCGCGCGGCTGTACGACGACGGCTACGCCGCCGCCGGCGTCCGCGCGCTGCCGCCGACGCCAGGCGACCAAGCGCTCGTGATGGAGGCGATCTACGCGGTCAAGCGCGGCCGCAGCGACGCCGCGACGGCCGCCACCGTGCGGGCCGTCGCCGAACGCCTGGTGGCGGGCGGCGCCGAGGCGATCGTCGCGGGGTGCACCGAGATCCCGCTGCTGCTGCGCGACGGCGAGGTCGTGGTCGACGGCCACCCGGTACCGGTGATCGCGTCGACCGACGCGCTCGTGGCCCGCACCGTCGCGTTCGCGACGGGCGAGCCGCCGCCCGACTGAGCAGCTGTCTTGATCGTCAAGCGGGAATCGGCCCCTGCTGCGGCCGATCTTCGTGATGGCGTTGATGCAGGCGGTGACCGCGGTTCATGGGCGCGACGGTGCACGGTGGCGGTGCCCGACGTCGGGGAGGCGTCCTCCGCGACGCTTCGGTAACCTTGCAATCTGAAAGCGCGACTTTTGATTTGCAAGTTTATCGAAGCGTCGCGTCGAGGCACGTTCCCGGGGCCGGCTTGTCCTGGTCGGCCCGAGGTGGATCGCGCTCGGGGCCGCCTGGCCCAGCGTCGCCGTAGGCGCGGCGGTCGCGGTCTACGGGTTCGGGTTCGCGGTCGCGAACGACGGGGCAGGCTGCGCGTCCGCCCAGGCCACCACGTCTTCTTCGGCCAGCGGGGGCGCGTAGAGGAACCCCTGCCCGTACCCGCACCCCAGCTTCGCGAGGAACTCGGCCTGTTCGGCGTCCTCGATCCCCTCGGCGACGACGTCGATGCGCAGGTTGCGGGCCAGGTGCACGACCGCGGCCACGATCTCGCGGGCACCGGCCGCGCCGCCCCACCGGTCGGCGGCCCCAGCGGGCACCGACAGCGCGGCCACGAACGAGCGGTCGAGCTTGAGCGCGTCGATCGGCAGCTGCTGCAGGTAGGCGAGCGACGAGTACCCGGTGCCAAAATCGTCGACTTGGACGAGCGTGCCCCGGCGGCGCAGGTGATCGAGCGCGTGGCTCGCCTGCTGCGGGTGCGCCATCAACACGCTCTCGGTGATCTCGAGCCGCAGCGCGGCCGGGTCGAGCCCGGTCTCCGCCAACACCGCCTCGGTGGTGGTCGCGACGTCGCCGATCGTGAAGTGGTGCGCCGAGAGGTTGACCGACAGCGTCCACCGGCGCCCCGCGGCGCGCCAGCGCGCCATGGCGGTGGCGGCCGCCATGGCCACGGCGCGATCGAGGGCGACGATCAAGGCCGATTCCTCCGCCAGGGGCACGAACTCCTCGGGGGCCAACTCGCCGCGGATCGGGTGGTGCCAGCGCGCCAGGGCCTCGAAGCCCGTGATGGCGCCGTCGGCGATGCGCACCACGGGCTGGAAGGCGGCGCGGATCTCGCCTCGGGCGAACGCGTGGCGCAGCTCGGTCTCGAGCTCGAGCCGGGCCACCGCCTGGTCGTGCATGGCGACGTCGAACACCGCGTGGCGTCCGGTCCCGCTCGTCTTCGATCGGTACATGGCGATGTCGGCGTCGCGCAGCACGTCGGCCGAGGTCTCGTACGCCGGCCGGGCGTGCGCCACGCCGACGCTCGCCGACGCGAACAGCTCGCGCCCCGCGACCTCGAAGGGGCGCGCGACCGCCGCCTGGAGCCGCGCCGCGGTGAGCTCCGCCTCCGCGTCCTCCTGGAGGTCCTCCAGGAGGACGCAGAACTCGTCGCCGCCCAAGCGCGCCACCGTGTCGCCGCCCCGCACGACGTCGCGGAGGCGTCCGGCGATCGCCTGGAGCAGCGCATCGCCCACCGCGTGCCCGAGCGAATCGTTGACGAGCTTGAAGCGGTCGAGATCCAGGAACAGCACCGCGTAGCACAGCGCCGGGTCGCGCCCATGCCGCTCGATCGCGTGGTCGAGGCGGTCGAGGAGCAGCGCGCGGTTGGGGAGCCCGGTGAGGTCGTCGTAGAGCGCGCCCCGCCGCAGCCGCTCCTCGAACCCCTTGCGCTCGGTCACGTCGCGCGAAGCCGACACGGCCGCGACGAGTCGGCCTTCGTCGTCGAGCACCGGTTGCACCGAGCTCTCGAGCCACACCGCGCGCCCGTCGCGCGTGCGGATGCGGAAGGTGACCGGCTCGATGGGTTGGTACGCGTGCAGGGGGTCGCGGACCACCTCGGTGATCAGGCCGTGGTCGACCGGGTCGATGACCTCGGACGGCAGCCGACCGACGAGCTCCTCGGGGGCCCAGCCGATCAATACCTGCGAAGACGGGCTCACGTACGTCATGCGCCCATCGGGGTCGTGCAGGCAGACGACGTCGCGGGCGTGCTCGGCCAGCAGTCGGAAGCGCCGTTCGGAGGCCTGCACCGCCTCGAGCAAGCGCGCGCGCTGCACCGCGATGCCGACCTGATCGCGGATCGCCGACAGGAGCCGGAGGTCGTCGTCGCCGAAGCGGCGCTCGCCGCTCTCCGCGTTGAGGACGCCGAGCACCTCGCCGTCCGCCACGATCGGCACCGCTACCTCGCTCACGACCGCCTCGGCAGGCCGCAGGAAGTCGCCGTCGTGGGTCACGTCGTGCACCAGCGCGGCTTCGCCGGTCGCGGCCACCCGGCCGATGATCCCCGCACCCGCCGGCAGCACCTCGAGGATTTCCGCGTACCCGACGGCGTGGCGCAGCTTCAGCACGTCGCCCTCGCGCAAGTAGGCGCTCACCAGCGGCACGCGAAGCGCCTCGGCGATCGCCTCGACGGTCAGCCGCAGCACCTCGTCGAGCTCATGGCCGCGCGCGACCGCCTGCCGCAGCCGGTCGAGCAGCTCGAGCTCCTGCGCCTGCCAGCGCGTCGTCTCGTACAGCGCCCGGTACGCCGCCGCTTCGCGCGAGGCCCGCGTGCCCTGCCGCAGCCGGCCGAGGACGAGCGCGATCTGGTCCCCGAAGGCTTCGGCGGCGCGGCACGCAGCCGCGTCGAACGCGTCGGGGTCCGACTTGGAATCGAGCCGGAAGGTCGCGACCACCTCGCCGTCGAGCACCACCGGCACCGCGACCGTCGCCCGGATGCTCGCGACGTCGCCGGCCTCGCTCAGAACGCGGTGGCGCTCCATAGGCAGCACCTCCGCGTTGCGCCGATCCGGGTCGCGGATCACCGTCGCACGGCCGTCCGGGGCGACGTCGGCGAGGATGTCGATCTCCTCGAAGGCGACGCCGCGCAGCGCGTCGATGTCGAAGCCGACCGTCGCCACGAACCGATAGCGCCCATCGGCCTCGTCCCGGACGACGATGCTCCCCGCTTCCGCGCCGGGGATCACCGCCACCGCCTGCGCCAACGCGAACCCGAAGGTGGACTCCTCGGCGGGACGGCGCAGCAGCGCGCGCGTCACCTCGAGGAGCGCTTCGACTTGCCTGGGCTCCAGCACGGGGGCGGCGGACGACCGGGACTCCATCCGCGTATCATCGCCTGCGAAGGCCACCGACCGTGCGCTCCGACCGACCCACTGCGACCTCGGCGGACGCCGCTCGAAGAACGACGACACTCCTGGAGGTTCCCCATCCCGCCCAAGATCGATCCCGACGACTGGCACGCCGAAGACGAACGCCCCAAGCGCAAAGCGCGCCGCACGCCCAAGGGCCGGCAGAACGTCACCACGCTGCTCGACGACGAGGGGCACGCCGCGCCGGGGACCGCGCTCGCGCGGCTTCAGGAGCGCGGCTACGTGCAGGAGATCGTGGGCGAGCTCAAGAGCGGCAAGGAGGGCACCGTCTACCTCGGCCGCTCGCCGGTCGGGCCGGCGGCCGTCAAGATCTTCCGCGACGCCGAGGTGCGCAGCTTCAAGAACGACCAGCGCTACCTGGAGGGGCGCTGGGTGGGCGACGCGCGCCTGGCCAAGGCGATCAAGCGCCGGTCGGGCACCGGCCGCCTCGCGCTCAAGGCGATGTGGGCCGCGCAGGAGTACCTGGTGCTCTGGAAGGCGTGGAACGCGGGGCTGCCGGTGCCCGAACCGCTCGTCGGGCCGGACCAGAGCGACATCGCCGAAGCGGGTGAGGTGGTGCTCATGCGCTTCGTCGGCGACCCCGACGCGCCGGCCCCGCGGCTCTCGGACGTCGTCCTCGAACCGGAACAAGCCGCGGACGCCTTCGCCCAGAGCGTGGCGGCGATGCGCGGACTGTGGCGCATCGGGCTCGTCCACGGCGACTACTCCACCTACAACCTGCTGTGGTGGGAGGGGCGGGTGACGGTCATCGACCTGCCGCAGGCGATGGGCACCGACCAGCCGAACGCCCGCGACGTGCTCGCGCAGGACGCCGCGTCGCTGGTCCAGACGTTCGCGCGCCTGGGCGTCGAAGCCGATGCCGACGACGTGGTGCGGCAGGTGACGGCCGAGGGCTGACGGCGGTCAGCCGGTCGCGCGCTTCTTCGGGATCGACAGCGTGGCCCAGTCGCTCCCGACGAGGTGCTTCGCGAGCAGCACGATCTGTCCGACGTGGCCGGCTGTGTGGGTCAGGCTCCGCACCAGCGCCTGGGCGAGCGTGTGCGGCACCCCGCGGATCACGACCGTGCGATCGAGATCGGCGGTGCCGAACCCCGCCAACGTCGCCTCGGCGACCGCCCACGCTGCGGCCCACTCGGCCTTGAGCGCCTCGGGCGACCGGTCGGTCGGGGCGAACTCGCCGTCGCGATCGCGGCTCGGCTTCTCGCCGTCGCTCGTGAACGGATCGCCGCTCCAGCGGGAGTGGAGGTTGCCGGTGAGGTGGCGCACCAGCACCGCCACCGAGTTGTCCTCGTCACCAGTCGCCTGATGCCAGGCGTCGTCGGAGAGCTGCGCGAGCGCGCGCTCGGCCATCGCGCGCTGCCGGACGAAGCCGTCGATCACTTCGGACAGGAGCAGCGTGGCGGGCTCTTCGGTCGTGCGGGGGGTGGCGTCGGCGTCCATGCCCGAGCCTACCGGGGCTCGCGACCCTCAGGTCGCGGTCGCGCGGCGCAACGCCAACGCCAGCACGACGAGCAGCACGGCGAACACGAGCAGCACGCTCGGGACGACGTCCGCCCCGCCCCACGCCACCGCTGCGCCCACCACCGGCGCGCCGAACACCGGACCGAAGTTGGCCGCTGCCAGGACGAACGGTGCCACGCGCTCGACGCTGTCCGGGAACACCCGCGTCAGCCAGGCGATCGTCGCCGGGAAGACCGGCGCGACGGCGAGGCCGACGAGCGCGTAGGCGACGAGCCCGAACCCGGACACGTGCGCGAGCCCGAGCGCCGCAGCGCTGGCGACCCCGGCACCCACGACGTAGGCGCCCGGTGCGATCCGCCACGGCAGCGCCGCGACGATCAGGCGCCCTGCGGTCGCCGCCGCCCAGAACACCGACGTCGCCAGCGCGGCGCGACCGACGTCGAGCTCGAGCGCGAGGTGCGTCGGCGCCCACGCAGCCGCGTTCGATTCGAGCGCCACGTAGACCGAGAGCGCGACCCCGAACCCGGCCACCACGCCCCAGCGCACCGGCGCCGCACCCGCCACGCGCGCGGGCGGCAGCGTCGGCCAGGTGCGCGTCGCGGCGGACACTACCGCGACCACGAGCGCCAGCGCCGCGAGGCCGAAGAAGCCCGGCGCCAGCGCCGCCGCACCGCCGCCGCGGTCGAGGGCGATCGCCACGGGCACCGGGCCGAGCACCGCACCGATCCCGAACGTCGCGTTGAGGACCGCGAGCGCCTGCGTCGAACGGCTTTCGAACGCCCGCGCGAACGCGAGGTTGAGGAGCGAGACGAGCATGCCGAAGCCGAGCCCAGCGCCGACGGAGCTGGCGAGCGCGGCGGGCCACGTCGGGGCCAGCACGACCAGCGCCAGACCGAGCGCCACCCCGAGCGACGCCACCGGCACGAGCCGCCGGTACCCGAACGGGCGCAGCAGGGGACCCGCGAGGAGCACGCCGACGAGCCCACCGGCGAAGTGCGCGGACACGATCTGGCCCACTTCGCCGACCCCGATGGCGTAGCGCGCCTGCAGCGCAGGGAACGCCGGGCCGTACAGCGCCTGCTGCGCGCCGATGAGCGCGAAGGCGGCGAGGCCGACGGCGAAGAGGGGGCGACGGTCCATCCCACTAGTGTAGGACCAACGGATGTACGGGCAGCGCACGCTAAGATGCCCGGAGCGCACGCTGGAGGCGTTCCCCATGGCCACGATCTTCGAGCTCGACGAGCTCCGACGCACGTTCCTCCGCTTCTTCGAGACCCACGGGCACCTGATGCACCCGTCGGCGTCCCTGAAGAGCGACGACCCGACGCTCATGTTCAACGTCGCGGGCATGCAGCAGTTCAAGCCGCAGTTCCAAGGCGCCCCGGCCCGCTTCGAGGGCTTCGAGGGCGAATGGAAGCGCGTCGCGACGTCGCAGAAGTGCATGCGCGCCGGCGGCAAGGACTCCGACATCGAGAACGTCGGGCGCACCCGACGGCACCACACCTTCTTCGAGATGCTCGGCAAC
>JBHEOT010000023.1:32733-36441 GCA_046260675.1 Trueperaceae bacterium
AACTTCAGCTTCGGCGACTACTTCAAGGCCGAGGCGGCGGCGTGGGCCTGGTCGTTCCTCACCGACCCGCAGTGGCTCGGGCTCGACCCCGAGCGCCTGTACGTCACGACCTTCACCGACGACGACGAGGCCTGGGGCATCTGGACCAAGCAGGTCGGCGTCCCCGAGGCGCGCATGTCGCGCTGGGGCGAGGACCAGAACTTCTGGCCGGCGAACGCGGTCAAGGACGGCCGCAGCGGCCCTTGCGGCCCGTGCTCCGAGATCTTCTACGACCGCGGTCCCGAGTACGGCAGCGACGACGAGACCGGCCCCAACACCGGCCGCGGCGACCGCTTCATGGAGATCTGGAACCTGGTGTTCACCCAGTACGACCTGGTGGACGGCGAGCTGCGCCCGCTGCCGATGCAGAACATCGACACCGGGATGGGCTTCGAGCGCCTGGCGACGGTCGTGACCGGCGCCAAGGACGCCTACGGCACCGAGCTGTTCCAACCCACCATCCGACGGCTGGTCGAGGCGTCCGGCGTGCCGTACCGCGACCTCGAGAGCGTGCAGCACCGGATCGTCGCCGACCACGTGCGCTCGGTGACGATGTGCATGGCCGACGGCATCCTCCCCGCCAACGACGGCGCGGGCTACGTCATCAAGATGCTGCTGCGCCGCGCCGCGCGCCAGGCGTGGCTGCTCGGCGTCAAGCGCCCGATCCTGTTCGAACTGGTCGCCGGCGTCGCCGAGAGCATGGGGAACGCCTACCCCGAGGTGCGTGCGCAGCAGGAGCGCATCGCGCAGATCGTCCACGCCGAGGAGGCGCAGTTCCTCGAGACCCTGGAGGCCGGGATCGAGCGGGTCGGTCACGTGCTCGACGCCCTCGGCGACGAGGTCCTCCCCGGCGACGTCGCCTTCGACCTGTGGCAGACCTACGGGTTCCCGCTCGACATGACCGTCGAGATGGCGGCCGAGCGCGGCGTGGTCGTCGATCGGGCCGGCTACGCGGTGGCGCGCGAGGCGGCGCGCGCGGCGTCGCGGGCCGGCAGCGGCAAGGGGGCGCTGTTCGCCGGTGTCGACGTGCTCGCGGGCATCGCCGCCGACCACGCGCCCACCGAGTTCCTCGGCTACCTTCACGAGGCCGCGGAGACGACCGTCGTCGCGCTCGTCGTCGACGACGCGGCCGTCGACGCGGCCGCGGAGGGCGCCGCGATCCAGCTCGTCCTGGACCGCACCCCGTGCTACCCCGAGGGCGGCGGCCAGATCGGCGACGCCGCCCGGGTCACCTGGACCGCGCCGGACGGGACGCGCGGCGCGGCGCTCGTCGCGAGCACCGCCAAGGGGCCCCAGGGGCTCGTCGTGCACCGCGGCCACGTGGCGCGCGGCTCGCTCCGCGTGGGCGACCGCGTGCAGGTCGAGGTCGATCCGGCCCGCCGCGAGACCCAGAAGCACCACACCGCCACCCATCTGCTCCATGCCGCGCTGCGCCACGTGCTCGGCACCCACGTCGCCCAGGCGGGCTCGCTCGTGACCGCGGAGCGGCTGCGCTTCGACGTCAGCCACGGCGCCGCGATCACCGAGCAGGAACTCCACGAGGTCGAAGCCCTCGTCAACGGCTGGGTCCAGGCCGACCTGCCGGTCGGCGCCGAGGTGGTGTCGATCGACGAGGCGCGCGCCGCCGGCGCGATGATGCTGTTCGGCGAGAAGTACGGCAAGGACGTGCGCCTGGTGTCCGTGGGCGGCGGGTCCGCCGGATCCGATGCGGGCGCCGTCTCCCTCGAACTCTGCGGCGGTACCCACGTGGCGCGGACGGGTGCGATCGGGCTCGTCTCGATCACGGCGGAAGAGGCCGCCGCCTCGGGCGTGCGGCGCATCGAAGCCGTCGCCGGCCGAGCGGCGCTGGCGCACGTGCGCGCCCTCGGCGACGCCGTCGCCCACGCCGGCCGTGCGCTCGGCGCGAAGCCGGACGAACTGGCCGCGCGCATCGAGAAGCTCCAGGCCGACCTCAGGGCCGAGCAGCGCGCGTCCGCCCAGCTGCGCGACAAGCTCGCCGCCGCTCAGACGGGCGCCGTCGCCAGCACCGAGGTGCGCGAGGCGGGCGGCGTGCGCTTCGCCACGGCGCAGCTCGACGGCCTCGACGCCACAGCGCTGCGCAACGCGGCCGACGCCCTGCTGCAGCGCAGCGGCGCCGACCTGGTCGCGGTGGGCAGCGGCACGATGCTGGTCGTCAAGGCGAGCGAAGCGGCGCGCGGCCGCGGCGTCCACGCCGGCAAGGTGATCTCCGTGCTCGCCACCGCCGGCGGCGGACGCGGCGGCGGCCGGCCCGACTTGGCCCAGGCGGGCGTTCGCGACGAGGCCGGGCTCACCGCAGCGCTCGCTGCGCTCGAGGGGGCGCTCGCCGCCTGACCCCTCGGGGCCCGGCGGGCGGACGGCGATGGCGAAGGTGGTCCTGGCGCTCGACGTCGGCGAGGCGCGCATCGGGTTGGCGCGCGGCGAGGTCGGTGCGCCCTGGGCCTTCGGGCGCGGCGCGCTGCGCCGCACCGGCGACCTCGCACGCGACGTCGCGGCCGTCGGCACGGCAGCGGCGGCGGAGGGGGCGACGCGCCTGATCGTGGGGCTCCCGCTGCGCGCCCAAGGGGGCGACTCGGCCCAAACGACGCGCGTGCGCGCCTTCGCGGACGCGCTCGTCGCCCACGGGCTGCTCGTCGAACTGGTCGACGAGCGCTTCACGACCGCCCTCGCCACCCGACAGCTGCGCGGCGCGCTCACGAAGGCGAAGCGTCGCGACAAGGGGCGCGTCGACGAAGCGTCCGCCGTGGCCATCCTCGAGACCTATCTGGCGCAGCAGGCGACCGGCGACGGCGCCTCCGACGCGCCGCCGGAGCCGTCGTGAACGGACGTGCGGCGCGGGCGGCGCGGGCGGCGCGCAGCGGCCCAGCGGCGGTCGAGGGCGCAGGCGGCGCCCCGACCCCGGTGCCCCCCGGCGGTGACCACGGCGATCGCGGGCGCAGGGAGGGGCGACCGCTGCGCACCCTCGTCGCGATGGCGCTGTTCGCCGCCGTCGTGCTCGTCGCCTACGCCATCTGGGCCCTGGCGCCGATCGACCCGTCCGACGCGCGCGTGGTCGAGTTCGAGGTGCCGCGCGGTCGGTCGGCCGCCGGCGTCGCCGAAGACCTGGTCGCCGCCGGCCTCACCCGCGACGCCCGCGTCGCTCGCGCGTTCCTGATCGCCACGGGCGCCGACACCCGGATCGGCGAGGGCTTGTACGACGTGCGCCGGGATCAGGGGTTCGCCGCCATCCGCGACCGCCTGGTCGCCGGCGGCCGCCCCCGCACCGCGCGCCTGCTCCTCCCCGAAGGCCTGCGGCTCGACGGCGTCGTCGCGCGCGTGGTCGCCGCCGGTTGGTCCGAGGCGGTCGCCGCCGACCTCGCCGCGCTCCTCGCAGACCCGCCGGACGGGCTGCGCCCGGAGGGGCTGCCCGACGGCGCGACCCTCGAGGGGTACCTGTTCCCGGCCACCTACGACCTGCCGGTACGGGAGGGCGCCGCCGAGCTCGCGCGCGCGCTGGTCGACCGCTTCGAGCGCGAGCTGAGCGCGGTGGTGCGCGCCGAGCTCGTCGCGATCGACCTCGCCGTGCACGACTGGGTGACGCTCGCCAGCATGGTGCAGGCGGAGGCCGGCGGCGACGACGAGATGGCCCTCATCGCGGGGGTGTTCCTGAAC
>JBHEOT010000023.1:36451-37560 GCA_046260675.1 Trueperaceae bacterium
CCTGAACCGCCTCGACCTCGGCATGGCGCTGCAATCGGACCCGACCGTCGCGTACGGCCTCGGCAAGTCGCTCCCGGAGCTCGACTTCCCGGGCGGCGACTTCGCCGTCGACCACGCGTGGAACACGTACACGCGCGCCGGGCTCCCCACGGGGCCGATCGGCAACCCGGGGGCGGTTGCGCTCGCGTCGGTCCTGACCCCGCAGCGGCGCGACGCGGACGGGCGCGCGTGGCTGTACTTCCTGCACGGGCGCGACGGTGGCTTCCACCCCAACCTCGATTACGAGAGCCACCTCCAAGACGTCGCCCGCTTCCTCCGGTAGCGCTGGCGCGGTGGGGCGGGACGCCGCACCCGACCGACCCCTCGGTGCCTGAGGTAGATTGCGGGCGGCATTCGACCGAATCCAGCCCGCCTCGGCACGACCGTGCCCGGGCCCTCGGGAGCGCAGCGTGACCTTCCTGCTCGCCGTCTCACGCGGCATCGACACCGTGACCAGCCTGCTGGGGCGGGTCGCGTGGTGGGCGTCGCTCGCGATGGTGCTCGTCGGCGCCGAGAACGTGATCGCGCGGTACGGCTACGGCTTCATCAGCCGCACCTTCGGCGACGACGTCGCGGCCGCGCTCTCGAGCAACGTCTACTTCGAGCTGCAGACGCTGCTGTACAACATCGTGTTCCTGCTCGGTGCCGCCTACGTGTTCCGCGTCGACGGCCACGTGCGCGTCGACATCGTCTTCTCGCGGCTGCGGCCGCGCGTCAAGGCGTGGGTCGACATCGTCGGGATCGCGCTCTTCCTGTGGCCCTTCGCGCTGCTCACGATCTACTTCTCGCAGAGCTACGTCGGCCGTTCGTGGGCCGTCCAAGAGATGAGCCCCAACGCCGGCGGCCTCGCCCGCTACCCCATCAAGACGCTCATCGTCGTGGCGTTCGCGCTGCTGATGGCGCAGGGCCTGGCGCAGATGATCAAGCACATCGCCTTCCTGCGCGGACGCAGCGACTCGGGCAGCCACTACGCGCTCGCAGCGGCCGAGCCGAAGACGTCGACGGTCGCCACGGCATCGGCGCTGCCCGACGAGGGGGCCCGCTGATGCTCGGCCTGGCGATGTTCGCCG
>JBHEOT010000230.1:0-785 GCA_046260675.1 Trueperaceae bacterium
GCTGCTGGTCCTGGAGGCGGCGCTGCGGAGACGAACGCCTCTGGCGGGCTGAGTCCCCGCGGCTACGCTGATCCTGTGCAAGGACTCCTGGTCGAGACGCATGCGCTCCGGCGCGACTTCGGATCGAACCGCGCCGTCGACGCCCTCGACCTGCGCGTCGCCCGCGGCGAGGTCGTGGGCCTGCTCGGCCACAACGGCGCCGGCAAGACGACCACCGTGCGCCTGCTCGCCGGGGTGCTCGCGCCGACGGCCGGCACCGCGCGCGTGTTCGGCTTCGATCCGACCGTCGACGGGGTCGAGGTCCGCCGCCGGGTGGGGGTGAGCGCGCGCGCTGCTCCACGACCCGGGACTGCTGTTCCTGGACGAGCCGACATCGGGCCTCGACCCGATCGCCGCGCGTGCGGTCGCCGACCGCGTCCGGGCGCTGCGCGCCGAAGGGCGCGGGATCGTCCTGTGCACGCACGATCTGAACCAGGCGCAGGCGCTGTGCGACCGGGTGGTGGTGCTCGAGCACGGCAAGGTCGTCGCGGAAGGGGCGCCGAGCGCGCTCGCCGCCGGTCTGGGCGCCGGCACCCGCGTGCGGGTGGTGGCGCGGCCGCCGACCGACGGGGCGACGCTCGTCGCGTGCCTCGCCGCGGTCGACGGGTGGCGGGAGGTGGCCGAGGAAGGGGTGCCGGACGGCGGCTCGAACGTCGCCGTCGTCCACGCCGTCGTGCGCGACGCCGACGCCATCGCCGACGGCGTCGCGGCGCTCGTGGGGCGCGGTGCGCGGGTGCATGCCGTGG
>JBHEOT010000231.1:0-234 GCA_046260675.1 Trueperaceae bacterium
GAGCATGGCCGCGTGCAGCACGTGCTCGCGCTTGCCCTGCAGGGCCGCGGCGACGGTGAGCTCCTGGACGTTGACGTTCGTCCGCATCAGCGCCGTCAGCTGCGGTGGCAGCGCGCCGACGCGCACCGGCTGGACGCCGTTGCCGTCGACCAGGCAGGGGACCTCGACGCAGCAGCCGTCGGGCAGGCCGTCGATCAAACCGTCGTTGGGCACGTTGCCGTAGACGACGGCGGG
>JBHEOT010000231.1:499-777 GCA_046260675.1 Trueperaceae bacterium
CGCACGCGGTTCCAGTCCGGCACCGGACCCTCCGCCGCCAACTTCCTGAGCGCCGGGTACTGGTCGACGCCCGCGTGCTCGAGCTTGAGGTAGAAGGCCAGGTGGTTGATGCCGGCGGCGAGGTAGTCGAGCTCGCCCTCGGGCACGCCGAGGTCGTGGGCCAGCTGCGCCGCGGTGCCCTGCACGCTGTGGCACAGGCCGACGGTGGGGATCGGCGAGGCGGTGTTGAGCGCCCAGGTGACGATCGCCATGGGGTTGACGTAGTTGAGGTGCAGCGC
>JBHEOT010000232.1:0-776 GCA_046260675.1 Trueperaceae bacterium
ATCCCGATCGGCCTGACGGAGAAAGGTCAGCGGGCCTGCGACCGCGCGGCGCGGAAGCTGCTGGGCCGGCCCCGCGGGAGCAGCGTGTTCTCGTCGCCCGTCCGCGGCGTGCTTGGCATTCGGGGGTACCGCGAGGCGTGCGACGCGCACCGGCGCATCGACGGCCGCGGGATGAGCCGGCAGTCGTACGCGATCATGGACAAGATCGAGCAGGTGGACGCCGTGCTCCGCTCGGGCCCGGCCAGCCTTCGGGAGCGCGTCGTCGAGGTCCACCCCGAGGTCGCCTTCTGCCTCTGGAACGACGGCCAGCCGATGACGCATCCGAAGAAGACGGCGGCGGGTCGCGGCGAGCGGCAGGGGCTGATCGAAGCGGCCTGGCCTGGCGTCGTCGACGAGCTCGTGCTCGAGCTAGACGCGACGGGCGCGCGCTACGGGGTCGACGACCTGCACGACGCGTTTGCCGCGCTGTGGACCGCGCAGCGCGTACGTGCGCGCACCGCGAAAACGTTGCCGGACGTCCCGCCCATCGACCGCTTCGGGCTCCCGATGAGGATCGTCGCGTAGGTCGCGTAGGTCGCGTCCGCCGCCTCTCGGCAGCGCATACCCATCGCGATGCGCCTCGGCAACCCTCCACTCAGCGCTAACGCACCTCCTCGAGCCGGACGTCGAGCCGCCGGCCCACGGCGCTCGCCGCCCGCTCGAGCGTGTGCAGCGTGACCGACGGATTGGCCGGATCGAGGAGACGGTCCACCGTCGAGCGGCTGGTCCCCATACGC
>JBHEOT010000233.1:0-282 GCA_046260675.1 Trueperaceae bacterium
GTACTCGAGCGTGCCCACCGAGAAGAGCACGATCTGGTCGGCCTTGAGGCGGTCGAGCTTCGCGACGATGTCGGCCACGGGTTCGCCTGCGGCGCGCAGCTCTGCCGCCTGCCGCACCAGCCACCCGACGCCGGCGCTGGCGCCGCGGCTGTCGACGATCGAGACCGGCACGCCCGCCTCCTTGGCGGCGAGGTTGGCCGACTGGAAGGTGCCCGAGAGCTCGCTGGAGATCGTGATCACCAGGATCTCGGTGGCGCCCTTCTCCTTGGCCGACCGGTACGC
>JBHEOT010000233.1:405-776 GCA_046260675.1 Trueperaceae bacterium
GAAGGCGACGTACAGGGGCACGCGGTGCGCGTCGAGCGCCGCGAGTTCCGTCGGGGTCAGGTCGCAGGTCGAGTCTGTGACGATCGCCAGCATGAGGGCTCCTTCGGCCGGCAGGGGGGTTCCGCCGGCAGGTTTGGGTCGGGATCATTACGTTCCGGGTAGCGTACCGCAATGCCGCCGCCCGTTCTTTGGGCCGCCCGGTCTTCGGGCGCGCCCGCTCTTCGGGCGGCGGCGCTGGAACGGAGGGTGCGCGTGACCGAAGTCCTGTGGGGACTGCTCCAACCCTCGACCCTGCTCGTGGCGCTCGTCGTGTTGGCGCTCGTCGCCACCTGGCTGCGCTGGGTGGCGCTGGCCGCGACGCTGCTCACCAC
>JBHEOT010000234.1:0-478 GCA_046260675.1 Trueperaceae bacterium
CGCTTACGGCGTTCTGGGCGAACGGGAGCAGGCCGGCCGGATCTGGGCCGAGGCGCAATCGGTGTTCGCCGACAGCCCCGAGCGGCTGGCGACGGTGCGCGCGGCAGCCGAGACCGCGGGCGTGGCCGAGTGATCTGCGCCAAGATCAGCGAGTTCACCGCAGCCCTGCCGGGCATGCGGTCGGTGATGGGCCTCGATCTGGGGACCAAGACCATCGGTGTGGCGCTGTCGGACAGGCTGTGGTCGGTGGCCAGCCCGCATGAGACGGTCAAGCGGCGCAAGTTCACAGCGGACGCCGCACGCCTTCTGGAGATCGCCGCGGCGCGCGAGGTGGGCGGGCTGATCCTTGGCCTGCCGCGCAACATGGATGGCAGCGAGGGCCCGCGGTGCCAGTCCACCCGCGCCTTTGCCCGCAACCTGGAAAAGCTGACGGATCTGCCGATCGGGTTCTGGGACGAGCGTCTGTCGACCGTGGCGG
>JBHEOT010000234.1:533-771 GCA_046260675.1 Trueperaceae bacterium
CTGCTGGAGGCGGATGCGTCGCGAAAGCGTCGCGCAGAGGTGATCGACAGTGTCGCCGCATCCTATATCCTGCAAGGGGTGCTGGACCGGATGAGGCACATGAGGGCAGAGCATGACGGATGACACGGCAACGCCATGGGCACGCGACGAGATCGAGAGCCCCTGCATCAAGGTCTGCGTGGTGCATCCCGAAGAACGGATCTGCACCGGCTGCCTGCGCACGATCGACGAGATCACG
>JBHEOT010000235.1:0-276 GCA_046260675.1 Trueperaceae bacterium
TCACGACCCCGTGCCGCTCGACCAGGCCGGGCAGGACGTCGCGGAGTTGGTCGCTGCTCGGGTGCTCGGAGGCCGGTCCGAGCTCCTCGATGCAGTCGGCGAGGCAGGCATCGGTGAGCACCAAGGCGATGCTCTCCATCGTGCCATCGAGGCGGCCCTTGGTGATCGTGGCCCGGATCGACTCGGGATCGGCCTCGCCACCCAGCAGCTCGTCGAGGGCCTCGCGGTGGTCGTCGCCGAGGGCGTCGATCGCCGCCGACAAATCGTCGTCGGAGG
>JBHEOT010000235.1:491-771 GCA_046260675.1 Trueperaceae bacterium
ATCGGGCTGCGGCAAGTCCACGGCGCTGCGCATGATCGCTGGTCTCGAGACGATCACGGGTGGGGAGATGCGCATCGGTGACAAGGTCGTCAACGATGTCGAGCCGAAAGACCGCGACATCGCGATGGTGTTCCAGAACTACGCGCTGTACCCGCACATGACGGTGTACGACAACATGGCGTTCGGTCTGAAGATTCGCAAGTTCCAGAAGGAAGAGATCAAGAACCGCGTCGACGAAGCGGCTCGTATTCTCGACATCGAAGAGCTGCTCGACCGCAAG
>JBHEOT010000236.1:0-229 GCA_046260675.1 Trueperaceae bacterium
GTTGTGGACAGAAGCTGTCCCGGTGGGGCAGGCGCGCCGGGTCCCTTTTCGAGGGTTGGCGACGCACGATGGATGATTAGCTCATCCAGTTCCGGTCCAGGGCGTTTCTTCGCGGGCGCCGGGCAGCCGTGAACACGACGAAGGCCGAGTGGGGCGCCGGTTCTATCGGGTGAGGGAGCAACTGCGAAAATCTGCGTAATCTGCGGTAAGAGGTTCCCGGTGTGTCGCG
>JBHEOT010000236.1:502-769 GCA_046260675.1 Trueperaceae bacterium
GGGAGAGCCGGTCGTTCTCCCGGGCGCTGCGGCCCACGAGGATCTCGAAGCCGTCCCGCTCGACCATGTCCACCCGTCAGCTGCCAGGCCCGGACGGTGCGGCAGCGCCCGCGGCGTCCCCCGCGGCGTCCCCGGCGGCGTCCCCGGCGGCGTCCCCGGCGGCGTTCCCGGTGCTGTCCCGGCTGATCAGCTCGCGGATCCGGTGGGACCAGCCCTGGTCCATCCGCGGCGGCGGCGGCCAGTCGGCGCCGAGCACCACGGTCACCT
>JBHEOT010000237.1:0-289 GCA_046260675.1 Trueperaceae bacterium
GGCCACCGGAGCGCACGGTGCCGGTCTTGATGACGGTCTCGCTGCGCACCTGCGCCAGCGCCGCCGGCGGCCGCACGTCGGAGATGCTGCCGCCCGCCGCCGCCACCTGCTCGGCCACCGCCGCGAGCAGCTCGAAGGGCACCTTCTCGGCGACCTCGAGCGCCACCTTGCCGCCCAGCGCGGCCGTGTGCGGGGCCAGCGAGGCCGCCACATCGTCGACCGCCAGCTCGGCGTCCACGCTGAGCAGGACGCCGCCGCGGATGCCGCGCAGCCTCACTGGTTACCACCC
>JBHEOT010000237.1:514-768 GCA_046260675.1 Trueperaceae bacterium
TAGCCCATGAACCACGCGTGGTTGTAGTCGGGGCCGCGCGGGGTCTGGCCGGTTCCCGTCTTGCCGGCGACGGCGACCGGGAACGCCTGCGGGCCGAGGTACCTCTGCGACGGGTAGTCGGTGAACATCATCCGCATGCCCTCCTGTAGGACGCTCCAGAAGCGTCCGTCGACGTGCTCGGTCTCCGGAACGAAGGTCTCGTCGCCCAGCTGCCGCACCAGGTGCGGCGCCACGCGGGTCCCGTCCATCGCGAG
>JBHEOT010000238.1:0-762 GCA_046260675.1 Trueperaceae bacterium
CCCACGTACCCCGAGACCGCGCCCAAGAAGACGCCGAACACCAGGCTGATCACGGTCGCGATGAGGCCGACCATGAGCGACACGCGCGCGCCGATGATCAGCCGCGACAGCAGGTCGCGGCCCAGCTCGTCGGCGCCCAGGACGAACTGGGTGTTCCACTGCCCGTCCACCCACAGGCCGCGCGGCGCCGCGTAGCGCTCCCAGATGTCCTGGGCGTAGGGGTCCATGGGCGTGATCCACGGACCGACGAGCACCAGCAGCGCGATGATCGTGGTGCCGAAGACGACGTTCTTGTTGCGCCGCAGCCGGCGCCAGGTCGGGTTGCCGCGGCGCACGGTCGCGGGTGCGGCGGGGGGGGCGGCGGCGTCAGCCATAGCGGATCCTCGGGTTGACCAGGCTGTAGCTCAGGTCGACGAGCAGGTTGACGAGGGCGAACACCGCGGCGAGCATCAACACGCTCCCCTGCACCACCGGGAAGTCGCGCTGGCTGATGCCGTTGACGATCAGGCGCCCGACGCCGGGCCAGCTGAAGACGACCTCGATGACGATCGCACCGCCCAGGAGCGCCCCGAACTGCACCCCCACCACCGTGATGACCGGCAGGAGCGCGTTCTTGAGGGCGTGGCCGTACACGACCTGGATCCCGCGCAGCCCCTTCGCACGCGCGGTCCGGACGTAGTCGCGGTTCAGCACCTCGAGCAGGCTCGAGCGCGTGAGGCGCGTGATGAGCGCCATGATCGAGGTCCCCAGCGCGAAGGCGGG
>JBHEOT010000239.1:0-762 GCA_046260675.1 Trueperaceae bacterium
CACCTCGACCGTGCGGGTGGTGGCGTTCTCGGTCCTGACCGCCGCGGTGTTCCTCGCCGGCGACCGGCCGGGGCTGCTCGTGCCGCTCACGCTGGCGATGATCCTGGTGAACTCGATCGCCGGCGGCATCGGCGGCGTCCCCTTCGCCGACGTGACCGCCAAGGTGGTGCCGCACTACCGGTTGGGCACCTTCTGGGCGCTGCGCAACGCCATCGGCGGCGTGCTCGCGCTCGCGGCCGGGTGGGTGCTCCGGCGCCTGCTCGACTCGGAGCTCGCGTTCCCCACGGACTTCGCCTACGTGTTCCTGTTCGGCACGGTGCTGACCGGCGGGGCGTACCTCGCGTTCGCGCTCGTGCGCGAACCCAGCGGCAAGATCGCCATGAAGGAGCGGCTGGGGCAGGTGCTCGTGCGCTTGCCGTCCGTCCTGAAGCGCGACGTGAGCTTCCGGCGCTACCTGCGGGTGCGCTTCCTGGGGTTGGCGGCGCTGCTCGCCGAGCCGTTCTACGCCCTGTACGCGCTGCAACGCCTCGAGGCGCCCGCGAGCGTCCTCGGGCTCTACGTGATGGTGGCGACGGGCGCCTCGATCCTGGTCAACTTCGCGTTCCGGCTGCCGGCGGATCGGGGACGGAACGTCTCGGTGCTGCAGGTCTCGCTGGCGCTGCTCACCGCCGCGCCGCTCTTGGCGCTCTTCGCCGGCGACTGGCGCACCTTCGCCCTCGTGTTCGCCTGTTCGGCAGCCGGGAACTCGGGCATGGGGATCGC
>JBHEOT010000024.1:0-487 GCA_046260675.1 Trueperaceae bacterium
ATCGCCTCGCGCACCTCGAGGGCGTTGCCTACGGCCCGCCCGAGCGGCTCCGCCATGCTCGAGAGCACCGCGCGCACGTTGCGGCCGGCGCGCTGGCCGATGTCGACCATCGCCTCGGCGAGCGCGCGGGCCTCCGCGTCGGTCTTCAGGAACGCGCCGCTGCCCACCTTGACGTCGAGCACCAGGCTCTGGGCGCCACCCGCGAGCTTCTTGCTCATGATGCTGCTCGCGATCAGCGGCAGCGACGCGACCGTGCCGGTGGCGTCGCGCAGGGCGTAGAGCAGCCCGTCGGCCGGCGCGAGGTCCTTCGACTGACCGGTGACCGCGACGCCCACGGTGCGCACCTGGTCGAGGAAGGCGCGTTCGGCGCTCGACGTGTGACCGTCGGCGTCGCAGGCGCCCACCGCCATCTCGAAGGCGTACGCGCGCATGCCTTGGCTGGTGAGGGCGGCGACGGCGTCCTCCATGCCGACGTCGCCCAAGAGCA
>JBHEOT010000024.1:497-35347 GCA_046260675.1 Trueperaceae bacterium
CCGGTGGAGTGCTTGTCGACGGTGTGCGGGAGGTCGGAGAGGTCGAGCACGTCGCCGCTCGCGGCCATCACGGCGGTCAGGTCGGCGGTCTCCTGCGGCGTCATGCCGCGCCAGACGACCGCCATGAGCCAGGCGGCCACCTGGTAGTCCGGAACCTCGCCGCGCACGTAGGCGCCGAGGAAGGCTTCGAGGGTGGCGCGATCGTGGGCGCCGCCGTCGCGTTTGTGGGCGATGACGTCGAGGGCGCGGACGGGAGCGGTCATGCGCCCATGCTACGCGGACGCGGCGAACGGGGCGGACCTCAGGCGCCGGCGCGCGCCGCCGCGGCCGCGCGCGCCTCGGCCGCCTCGTCCCAGGGAAGCGCATCGCGACCGCGCTCGAGCGTGCGCTCGTGCCCCTTGCCCGCCAGCACGACGACGTCGCCCGGCACCGCCCGGCGCAGCGCCTCTTTGATCGCGGCGCGGCGGTCGGGCACGACCACGAAGTCGCGTCCCGCGACGGCGCCGACGCCGCGCGCCCCCTCGACCATCCGCGCCAGGACGGCGCCCAGGTCCTCGGTGCGGTGATCCTCTTCGGTGAAGATCGCCAGGTCGGCGCCGCGCACCGCCGCCGCGCCCAGCGGCGCGCGTTTGCCGGGGTCGCGTTCGCCGGCGGCGCCGACGACGACGATCCGGCGTCCGTCGGGACCGGGCGTCAGCGCGGCGAGCGCCTTGGCGAGCGCGTCCGCGGTGTGCGCGAAGTCGACGACGACGCTGCAGGGCGCGGTCGCCACCAACTGCATGCGGCCCGGGACGCCCGGGAAGGTCGCGAGCCGGGGCAGCGACCGTGGGTAGGGGACGCCCAGCGCCCGCGCCGCGGCCAGCGCCGCCAGCGCGTTCGCGACGTTGAAGTCGCCCACCATCGGGAGCGTGGCGGGGCGCCGCTCACCCTCGGCCACCAGCGTGAACGACAGCCCGGCGGCGCCGGCGACCACGCCCTCGGCGCGGACGTCGGCCTCGGGGTCGCGACCGTACGTCGTCCGCAGCGCGGGCGCGGCGGCCGCGAAGTGCGGGTACTCCGGGTCGTCGCGGTTCAGGATCGCGACGGCGGCGCCGGCGACCAGCCCCACCTTCACGGCGCGGTACGCCGCGTAGCTGCCGTGGTGGTCGAGGTGCTCCGGGCTGAGGTTGGTCCACACCATGAGCGCGTAGCGCACGTCGGCGAGGCGCTGGAGCGACGCCCCGTGGGAGCTCGACTCCACGACGGCGACGCGCACGCCGGCGTCGCGTGCCGCGGCCAGGTGCGCTTGGACCTCGGTGGCTTCGGGGGTCGTGAAGTGGCCCTCGGTCGCGTAGGGCGTGCGGCCGATGCGCGTCTGGGCCGACGACAGCAGCGAGGCCAGCGGGTGCGCGCCGTCGCCCTGGAGCAGGTGGTGCAAGAGCGTGCTCGTGGTGGTCTTGCCATCGGTCCCGGTCACGCCGGCGACCGTGAGGTCGCGCGACGGGTGCCCGTGGAACGCCGCGGCCAGGGCCGACGTCGCACGCCGGTCGTCGGTGACGCGCACGTAGGGCACGGGGAGGTCGGGGACCGCGGCGCGGGTGCCGACCACGCACACCGCGCCGCGCGCCACCGCCTCCGCAGCGAAGTCGTGGCCGTCGACCAGGGCGCCGACTCGGGCGACGAACACGTACCCGGGCCGCACCTGGTCCGATCGCTGCGCCACGCCCGTGACGGTGGCCTCGGGCAGGTCGTCGGCCACGGCGCCGAGCGCGCTCGAGAGCACGTCGCGCAGCGGCATCTCGCGCACGGGTCCGCTGGGCGCGGCGTCCGTCATCGCACGACCGGGGTCGCGAGGCCGTGCCGCTCCAAGGTCGCGAACACCGACTCCCGGTCGGCCTCGCGGTGCAGGACGTCGAAGCGATCGGCGTCGACCACCACGACGGGCGAGAGGTCGTAGCCCTCGAGGAAGGCTTCGTAGAGCGCCCCGAGGCGCTCGAGGTAGCCGTCCTCGATGCGCTGCTCGAACGCCCGGCCGCGCTGCTCGATGTGCCGCCGCAGGGTGGGGAGCGAGGCGCGCAGGTAGACGAGGAGGTCGGGGGGGCGGAGCGCCCGCTGCACCGCGTCGTACATCGTCTGGTAGCTCGACCAGTCGCGCGCGTCCATCACGCCGCTCTCGAAGAGCTGCCGGGCGAACACCGCGGCGTCCTCGTAGACCGTGCGGTCCTGGATCACCCGGTCGCCGGGGTTCACCTGGGCCAGATGTTGGCGCAGGCGCGCGGCCAGGAAGAACATCTGCGAGTGGAAGGCGTAGCGCGCCATGTCGCGGTAGAAGTCGGCCAGGTACGGGTTCTCGTCGACCGCCTCGTACACGGGGTCGAGGAGGAAGCGCTCCGAGAGCAGCCGAGTGAGCGTGGACTTGCCCGCTCCGATGTTGCCAGCGACGGCGACGTACACGTCCGGGAGTGTACCGCCCGAGCGCTGCGCCGGGCTCGGCCGGAAGCCGCGACGGCTGGCCGACGTGGCGGATGCCTTTTCGCCGTGCGCCGGACGCGTGCTATGGTCCGCCTAGCTGATGGCTGAACAACCTCCGAGTCGACCGCGACGACGCCTGTCCCCAATCTTCTTCATCTTGCCTGCCGTGCTCGTCGGCGTGCTCTCGGGCGCGTTCGCGCAGGGCGACGCGGCCTCCGGGGGCATCGGCTGGTCGCAGGTCGCGCTGCTGATGGTGCTGCTGCTCCTATCGGGGCTGATGTCCGGGTCCGAGACCGCGCTGACCGCGCTGGGCGATTGGAAGTTGCGCCAGATCCGCGAGGAGGGGACCGATCCCGGCGGCCACTTCGCGCTGCTCGAGCAGAACCCGACGCGCTTCATCACCACGCTCCTCATCGGCAACAACCTCGTCAACATCGCGGCGACCGCGCTGGTCACCCAGATGAGCATCGCGCTCTCGCGCCAGATGGACTTCTCCGAGGGCACGGCGGTCGCGTACGCGACGGGGATCATGACGGTGCTCGTGTTGATCTTCGGCGAGATCACCCCCAAGTCGATCGCGGTGCACCACCCCGTCGGCTTCGCGCGGCTCGTCATCCGACCGGTGCACGCGCTCTCGGTCTTCCTCTACCCGGTCGGTCGCGCCTTCGCCTGGTTCACCACGCTCGTGCTGCGCGCGTTCCGGCTCGAACCCGCGAACGACCCGCTCATCACCGAGAACGAGCTTCGCATGATGCTGCGCTCGGCCGAGGAGTCGGGCGTCATCGAGGCGACCGAGCAGGAGATGATCCGAGGCGTCATCGACCTCGAGGAGACGGTGGTGCGCGAGGTGATGACCCCGCGCGTCGACGTGATCGCGATCCCCGAGGACGCCTCGCTCCGCGACCTGCTCACCGCCACGACCAAGTACGGGTACAGCCGCTTGCCGGTGTACGCCGGGTCGATCGACGACGTCCGCGGCATCGTGTACGCGCGCGACCTGCTGCGGTACCTGGGTGAGAGCGCCGCGCTCGACACGACGCGGGTGGGCGACCTGATGCAGCCGCCGCAGTACGTGCCCGAGACGAGTTCGGTGCTCGATCTGATGCGCGACATGCGCTTGCGAAAGAACCACATGGCGGTGGTCGTCGACGAGTTCGGTGGTACCGCCGGGGTGGTGACGCTCGAGGACATCATCGAGGAGATCACCGGCGAGATCTACGACGAGACCGACGAGGACGAGGAGCTGGAGTTCGAGGAGCTCGAGGACGGCGCGGTGCGGATCCGCGCCACGGTCCACCTCGAGGAGGTCGAGGACCGCTTCCGCGTCGACTTCGGCGACGAGGGGGAGTACGACACCCTGGCTGGGTTCCTGATCAGCGAGCTCGGGCGCATCCCGCAGCCGGGCGAGGCGCTGACCCATCAGGGGGTGCGCTTCACGGTGGAGGAGGCCGACGAGCGCCGGGTGTCGCTGGTGCGGGCCGAGATCGTCGAGGTCGCGCCGGTCGACGGCGTGTTCGTCGAGCCGCACCCCTCGGACGGCTAGCCGACGTAGCGGCGAGCGACGCGGGCACCCAGGCCGGTGAGCAGCTCGTACACGAAGCCGCCCACTGTGGCGGCGACCGCCACCGCCGACGGCCCGGCGCCGCCGATGAAGACGGCGCGGTCGCCCGGCGCGACGTCGGCGTCGGGACCGACGTCGAGCATCACCTGGTCCATGGAGACGCGCCCGGCGACCCGCGCAGCGCGGCCGCCGAGGACCGCGAGCCCCTTCGACGACAGCGAGCGCGGGTAGCCGTCGGCGTACCCGAGCCGCACGGTCGCGACGGTCGTCGCACGCTCCGCGGTCCAGGTGCCGCCGTACCCGATCGGCGCCCCAGCGGGTAGCTGCTTGACGAAGGTCACCGGGGCGTCGAGCGTGAGCGCCGGCCGGAGCTCCGGCACGAGGCCGGCGACGTGCGGCGACGGCGGTTGACCGTAGACCGCGATGCCCGGGCGCACGAGGTCGAAGTGGGCGTCCGGGCGTGCGACGAGGCCGGCCGAGTTCGCCAGGTGCGCCACCGGTGGACGGAGCGAGGAGGCGTCCAGCGCCTGCAGCACCGCGCGGAACGCGGCGATCTGCGCGTCCGTCGAGGACCCGGCCGCGGCGGCGTCCGGGTCGTCGGCGGTGGCCAGGTGGCTCCACACCCCCTCGAGGCGGCTCGCGCGCCCGCGGTCGACGGCGGCGGCGAGCTCGACGATCGTGCGCAGGCCCGATCCGGACGGGTCGCTCCGCGCGCCGACCGGAATGCCCAGGCGCCCCATCCCGGTATCGACCTTGAGGTGCACCCGCGCACGCCCCGGTGTTGCGGCGCGCGCGATCGCCTCGAGATCGTCGGGGCCGGCCACGGTCAGCGCCACGTCGGCGTCGACGAGCTCGGCGATCCGAGCGCGGATTGGCCCGAACACGAGCACGTCCTGCGTAAGTCCGAGCGCACGGAGCTCGAGCGCCTCGTCGGCGGTGGCGACGCCGAAGGCGTCGACGGCCTCGGCCAGGGCGGGCGCCACCCGCGCGACGCCGTGGCCGTAGGCGTCCGCCTTGACGGCCGCCATCAAACGCGTACCGGGCGCCAGACGCGAGCGCAACGCGGCGACGTTGGCCACCAGCGCACCGAGGTCGACGATCGCGTGCGGCACGTCGGCCGAGGGCGACCGGGTCACGTGCGCCAACGGGCGCGGCGTTCGACCGATTGGACCAGGCTCGACGCCGCGAGCGTCACCATGGCGTTCCTCCGCGCCGGCCGGGCGTAGCCCCGGCGTTCGGCGTTCCGGGCGCCACGATACCCGAGCACGGAGCGCTCGGGGCAGGTCGGCCGCGGCTCTTGTCTCACGGCGCCTTCACGGCGTCGACGACGTGTGCGGAACGCCGCCGCCGTCCATACACGAGGTCGACGACGACGAGCGCGAAGCCGGCGAGGATCAACACCTGGACCACCCGCAGCAGGTCGCCGAGGCCCGCGACCTGGGCCGCGGCGCTCAGCGTGGTCGCGTCGGTGCCGACCTCGGCCCCCGCTCGGGCGACCGCGCGGGCCGTCCACAGACTCGCCAGGCCGATCGTGCCGACCACCTGACCGAGGTAGCGGGTGAGCGACAGCAAGCTGCCGGCGACCCCCGAACCGCCGCGCCGAGCCGCGCTCATGATCGCGGTGTTGTTCGGCGTCTGGAACGTCCCCATGCCCAACCCCACGGGTAGGAAGCGCAGCACGTACCCCAGCGGCGTCGTGTCCACGTCGAGGGTGCCGACCGCGAAGTAGCCGACGACGAGCAGCGCCATCCCGGCGACCGTGACGGGCCGCGGCCCGATCCGGTCGGACAGGATCCCGGCGATGGGGGCCGCCACGATGAGCACGACCGGGACGACGGCCATCAGCAGGCCGACGAACCACGCCGGGTGCCCGAGCACGCCCTCCAGGTAGAAGGGCATGAGGAAGACCACGCCCGAGATCGACACGAACGTGGTCGCGCCGGTCGCCAGGCCGACCGATACGTCGCGCTCGCGGAACAGCCGCAGGTCGACGATCGGTTGCGCGACGCGCCGTTCCACCGCCACGAACGCCCACCCGAGCGCGACCGACGCACCGAGCAGCCCCAGCACGAACGGAGCGGTGAACCCGAGGCTCTGCCCGAGGGTGAGGCCGAGCGAGAAGGTGAACAAGGTCGCGACGACGAGCAGGCCACCGGCGAGATCGAAGCGGCCGCCGGGCTGCCGGCCCGAGCGCGGCAGGACGCGCGCGGCCAGCAGCGCGCCGATCGCCGAGAGCGCCACGCCCGCGACGAAGATCCAACGCCACGAGGCGAGGTCGCCGAGCAAGCCGCCCAACGAGGGTCCCAGCACGATGCCGACCGAGATCACCGCGCCGTTGATCCCGAGCGCACGCCCCCGCTCGCCGGAGGGGAATACGTCGGTGACGATCGCCAACCCGAGCGCCGTCAACGCCGCCGACCCGACGCCCTGCACGGTTCGGAACGCGATGAGGGTCGCGACGTCCGGAGCCAGCGCGCACGCGAGGGAGCCCAGCCCGTAGGCGGCGTAGCCGAGGAGGAAGACGCGGCGCTTGCCCCACAGGTCGGCGAGGCGACCGATGACGGGCAGCAGCGCGATCGACGCCAGCAGGTAGGCGACGATCACCCACTGCACGGTCGCGAACGGCGCGTCCAACACCGTGACCAGCGTCGGGAGGACGACGTTGACCGCCGTGGCCATCACGGTCGCGGCGAAGGCGGCCAGCGAGGTCGCTGCGAGCACCCATCCGGGGCGCACCCCCGACGACGGACCGGAAGGGGGGGTATCGCGGGCGGCTTCGAGCACGCGCCATCGAACCACGCCGCGTCCGGCGGGTGCGTCGCCGCGGGTGTCCGCCGGAAGGCGCCGCGCAGCCCCTGTGGCGTCGGCTCCGTACACTGGGCGGGTGGCCACCGTCGTCGAGCTTCGCGACCGCCTGCGCCGCCCGCTCGAGCGCGAGCTGGCGACCGGCTGCCACGACGACGTGGTCGTCGGTGGGCTCGAGCGCCTGGTCGCGACCGTCGGACGCCCGTTCGCCGACGTCCAGGAGCTGCTGACCGGCTACGCCGAGCTCGCGCCGACAGAACGCGCCGATCGCCTCGCAGCCGCGCTGCGGTGCCTCGAACCGCCCCCCGACGCGCCCGGGGGTCGCGCGGCACCCGCGGCCCCCGGCGCCGGCACGAAGGCGCCGCCGGAAGCGCCCGCCGACGTCGCCGACGGCGCTGACGTCGACGCGCTCCTCGACGCGCCGCTCGCCGACCGCACCGTCGACCTCGGGGCGCAAGCGGCGCGCAAGCTCGCCGAGGTCGGGCTCACCACGTACCGCGACGTGCTCATGCACGCGCCGAGGCGCTGGGAGGATCGGCGCGCCTTGCCGTCGTTCGCGGCGATCCACGGCTTGGAGCGCGCCACCGTCGTCGGCACCGTGGTCGGACGGAAGCTCGTGCCGACCCGCCGCGGCGCCGGCGTGCTGCGCGCCGTCCTCGAGGACGGCGCCGGTGCGCGCCTCACGGCGGTGTGGTTCCACCAGCCATGGGTGGAGCGGCAGCTGTTCCCGGGGCAGCGCGCGATCGTCACCGGGCGCGTCAAGCTGCGCGGCCGCACGACCGAGCTGCACGTCGAGGGGTTCGAGGTCGACGACGAGGGGCCGTCGCTCTCGACCGGACGGGTCGTGGCGGTGTACCCCAGCACCCAGGGCCTCAGCCAGGCCTACTTGAGGCGCGCGGTCGACCGCACCCTCGCGGCGCTGCCGCGGCTGCCCGATCCGCTGCCGGCACGGCTGTGCACCGAGCTCGACCTGGTCCACGCCGACCGCGCCTGGCGCGACGTGCACCAACCACCCGACGAGCAGGCGCTGCAGCGCGCGCTGCGGCGTCTGAAGTTCGACGAGTTCCTGATGCTGGAGCTGCGCGTGTTGCTGCAGCGCGACGGCAGCGTCGGCCGCACGACGGCCAGCACCCCGGACGACGAAGCGACGTTCCTCGGCGCCCTCCCGTTCGCGCTCACCGGCGCCCAGGAGCGCGCGCTCGCCGAGGTCCGCGCCGACCTGGCGCGGCCGCGTCAGATGGCGCGGCTCCTGATGGGCGACGTCGGCACCGGCAAGACCGCCGTCGCCGCCGGTGCGGCCTGGACCGTGGTGCGCGGCGGCGCCCAGGTGGCCATCATGGCGCCGACGGAGCTGCTGGCCCGCCAGCACCTCACCTCCTTCACGTCGCTGCTCTGGCCGCTGGGCGTCACCGTCGACCTGCTCGTGGGGGGGCTCGGCGCCGCGGAGCGGCGCGCCGTGCGCGCCCGCGTCGCCAGTGGCGGCGTCCACGTGGTGGTGGGTACGCACGCCCTCATCCAGGAGGGGGTGGCGTTCCGCGACCTGGGGCTCGCCGTGATCGACGAGGAGCACCGCTTCGGGGTGGACCAGCGCCGGACGCTCATCCGCGACGCTCCGGACGTGCTCGTGATGACCGCGACGCCGATCCCGCGCTCGCTGGCGCTCACCCAGTACGGCGACCTCGACGTGAGCGTCTTGGACGAACGACCGCCGGGGCGTACCGCGGTCGCCACGGAACTCCGCCGCGGCGCCGATCGGCCCGCCGTCTACCGACGGGTCGCGGAGGCCGTCGCCGCCGGACGCCAGGCGTACGTCGTCGCGCCGCTCGTCGAGGACTCCGAGGCGCTCGACGAGATCGTGTCGGCGACGGCGCTCCACGACGAACTGCGGGTGCTGTTGCCGCCCGAGGTGCGGTTGGGGCTGGTGCACGGCCGCCTCGCGCCGGCCGAGAAGGACGGCGTCATGGAGGCGTTCCGGGCCCACCGCGTCGACGTCCTGGTCGCCACGACGGTCGTCGAGGTGGGCGTCGACGTGCCCAACGCGACGATGGTGGTGATCGAGAACGCCGAGCGCTTCGGCCTGGCGCAGCTGCACCAGCTCCGCGGGCGCGTCGGACGCGGCGCGCACCCAGGACGCTGCGTGCTCGTGGCGGGCGAGGCGGGCCGGACGACGATGACGCGGTTGCGGGTGGTGGAGCGCCATACCGACGGGTTCCTGATCGCCGAGGAGGACCTTCGCCTTCGCGGTCCCGGCGAGCTGCGTGGTACGCGTCAGTCGGGCATGCCCGACCTGTCGTTCGGCGACCTGGTCACCGACGTCGCCGTGATCGAGCAGGCGCGCGAGGTCGCGCAGCGCATGCTGGTGGCGTCGCCACGGCTCGACGCCCCCTGGGCCGAGCGCCTGCGCGCGATGCTGCAGCGCACGGAGCGGGCGATCGGGTTCCGGCAGACGCTGTGAAGGAGGGACGCAAGTGAGATTGCTCGGACGCTTCGCGATCGTGCTCGTGGTGCTCGGCGCGCTGCTGGGATGGATCGTGCGCGGCAAGTGGGGGACGCGCCCGGGGCCACGGTTCTGGTGGGCGACCTTCGCCCCGGCCGGCCTCCACGCCGCGTACGTGGTGCAGCGCGCGGTCGTGGCGGACCTCGCGCTCGTCGCGCTCGGCGGGTACGTGCTCGCTTCGGTGGCGCTGCTCGCGGCCGCCGGCGTCGTCGTGCGCGCGCTCTCGGAGCAGCGACGCGGCTGGGCGGCGGCGGTGCCGCTCGCGCACGCGCTCCTGCACACGATCGCCACCAGCTTGCTCGGCGCCGCCTTCTCGGCCTCGTCGGAAGCGCCGCCGGTCGTCGGTCCCGCCCTCGTGGTCGCGTGGTCGATCGTGGCGGCGAGCGCCTGGGCGATCGTGCTCCTGCGCGTCGGTCGCCCTCCCTGGCGGCGGCGTGGCCGAGGCTCGACGGCGCCGCGTGCGGACGCCCCTGCTAGACTCGACCCGTGACCGCGCACCGCACCCCACGCGCTGCGGCGGCCGCCCTCGGGGCGGTCGCGGCGGTGCTCGTGCTGCTCCTGGCGGCGTGCGTACCGCGCACCGTCAACGAGATCACCGACGCCACCCCGCTGGTCGACGTCGTCGCGCCGCGCTTCACGGTCGAGGGCGGCGGCACGCGCATCGAGCGCTTCGACCCGCCGGGTGCCGGTGCCGGGCTCGAGGCCGCCCTCGCGGTGTCGGTGGCCAACCCCAACGAGTTCGGCATCGTGCTCGAGCGCGTCGAGTGGACGCTGCGGCTCGCGGGACGCGCCGTCGCTTCGGGCGTCCTGGAACCCGGCCTCGCCGTTCCGGGCGGCGCGGAGGTCCCGTTCGGCTGGGTCGCCGATGCCTCGCTCGCCGACGCACGCGAGCTCTGGGGACCGGTCGTCGGCGCGTTCGCGGGGCGCCCGCTGCCGTTCGAGGTCGAGGGCCGGTTGCGCTTCGTGTCCGAGGTCTACGCCTTCACGAGCGGGGTGCGCACGCTGTTCGCGGGCGAGCTGGTGGCGCGGCAGACGGTGCGCGCTCCGCAGCTCGCGCTGTTCGAGGCCGCCCACGAGGCCACCGCGGTGCGCCCCGACGCGCCGGTGCTGCGGGTCGCGCTGTCCCTGACGAACCTCGGCGACGTCGGCTACTTCGTGTCCGGGCGCGACGTGCGCGTCGCGCTCGGCGTGCCGCGGACGACCCCCGGCGACGCCACGCGCGCGGTCTCCGCAAAAGAAGCGCTCGACCTGCTCGAGGTCGGCCGGGTGGACCTGGCGCCGGTGCCCGTGCCGGCGGGGGCGACCGTGCGGACCGACCTGTTCGTGTACGTCGACCCGGCCACGCTGGCGCCGGCGGCGCTGCGCCGGTTGGAGTCGGCGCTGGCCGGCGTGCCGACGCCGTTCTCCGTGGTCGGCGCGTGGGCGTACGACGTGCTCGGGGTCGACAGCTTCGCGCTGGAGTCGAGCCCGGAGCTGCTCGGCCTGATCGGACCGGACCCGCTCCCCTGAACGTCCGGAGCCCGGTCCATTAGGGACCGGAGCCCGGTCCATGAGGGACCGCAGCCCGGTCCATTAGGGACCGCAGCCCGGTCCATGAGGGACCGCAGCCCGGTCCATGAGGGACCGGTGCGCGGTACGCTGCGCGCCATGTTGCGAATCCTCGTCACCGACGCCGTCGCCCTGGGCGACCTGCAGTTCGACGGCGTCGACGTGGTCGACCGGCCCGGCATGCCGCGCGAGGAGATCCTCGCGGTCGTCGGCGGGTTCGACGGCCTCATCACGCGGTCGCGGACCCAGGTCGACGAGGCCCTCCTCGCCGCCGCCGCCCCGCGGCTGCGGGTCGTCGGCCGTGGCGGTGTGGGCGTCGACAACATCGACCTCGACGCGGCGAGCCGCCACGGCGTGCTGGTCGTCAACGCGCCCGAGGCGAACAACGTGTCGGCGGCCGAGTTGGCGATCGGGCTGCTCCTGGCCGCAGCGCGCGGCATCGGCCGCTCCGACGCGCTCGTGCGGCGCGGGACGTGGGATCGCGCCTACCTCGGTCACGAGCTCGACGGCGCGGCGCTCGGCATCGTCGGGCTCGGCCGCATCGGCAGCCTCGTCGCCAAGCGCGCGCAGGGGCTCGGCATGCGCACGCTCGCGTACGACCCCTACCTCAACCGCCGCCGCGCCGACGAGCTGGGCGTCGAGCTGGTCGACGACCTGCACGCGATGCTGGCGCACGTGCGCTTCCTCACCGTGCACACCCCCTTGACCGACGAGACGCGCGGACTGATCGACGCCGCTGCGCTGGGCGCGCTCCCGCGTGGCGCGGTGGTCGTGAACGCCGCCCGCGGCGGGATCGTCGACGAGGCGGCGCTGGTCGCGGCGCTCGCGGCCGGCCACCTGTTCGCGGCCGGGCTGGACGTCTTCGTCGGCGAGCCACCGGCGCGCGACCACCCGCTGCTCCAGCGCGACGACGTGGTCGTCACCGCGCATTTGGGAGCGAACACGGTCGAGGCGCAGGCGCGGGTCGGCTCGGAGATCCTCGAGCGCACCGTCCGCACGCTGCAGGGCGACGTGTCGCGCGGCGTCGTCAACGCGCCCGCGTTGGCGCCGGAGGTCGGCGCCAAGCTCGGCACCCACCTCGAGCTCGGCGAGGCGTTGGGGGCGCTGGTCGCGCAGCTCACGCACGGGCGCGTGCGCGAGCTCGCGATCGAGTTCGCCGGCACCTTCCCGATCGACCCCGACCCCATCGCGGTGGCGGTCGCCAAGGGCTTCTTGGAGCCGGTCCTCAGCGACCCGCCGACGTACGTCAACGCGCTCGCGCTGGCGAAAGACCGGGACGTGCGCGTCTCCCGAACGGTCGCCGCGCGCTCGCGCGGGTACACCACGCACGTGCTCGTCACCGCGATCGGCGACTTCGGGTCGGTGTCGGTCGGCGGCACCGTGCTGGGCGATCACCCGCGCGTCGTCGAGCTCGAGGGTTTCCCGATCGAGATTCGGCCCGAAGGGACCATGCTCGTCTGCACCAACTTCGACCGGCCCGGGGCGGTGGGTCGGGTCGGGACGGTCCTCGGGGACTCGGGGGTGAACATCTCGGGGATGCAGCTCTCGCGCGTCGACGAGGACGGCCTCGCGATGTTCGCGCTCACCCTCGATCAGGTGCCGGGTGAGGACGTGCTCGAGGTGCTCCGCGGCATGTCGGACGTCATCCACTCGCTGCGCGTCGTGCGCTTCGCCTGACCCAGCTTCGCCTAGCCCTCCAGGAGGCCCCGTGTCCGCCCCCAAGGCCCGTCTGTTCGCCCCCGGCCCCGTGCCCGTCGATCCCGAGGTGCTCGCCGCGCTGGCGCAGCCCGTCGTCCACCACCGCACGGCGGCGTTCCGCGCGGCCTTCCTGCGGGTGCGCGAGGCGCTGGCCGACCTGGCGGAGGTCCCCGGCGACGACGTGCTGCTCGTCTCGGGCTCCGGCACGAGCGCCTTCGAGGGGGCGCTGCTCGCGGCGGTGCCGCGCGGCGGCACCGTGGTGGCGCTCACGGGCGGCAAGTTCGGCGAGCGCTGGGCCGACCTGGCGCGCCGCTTCGGGTACGCGGTCCGCGAGGTGGACGCCCGCTGGGGCCGGGCCCACGACCCCCAGGCGGTGGTCGATGCGCTGCGCGCTGGACCCGCGGCGGACGCGGTGACGGTGGTCCACTCGGAGACGTCGACCGGCGTCCTGCACGACGTCGCGGCGATCGCCGAGGCGGTCCGGTCGGTCGCGCCCGACGCGCTGGTGCTCGTCGACGCGGTGACCAGCCTGGCGGCCGCCGAGCTGCGCCCGCGCGCCTGGGGGCTGGACGCCGTGGTCAGCGGCTCCCAGAAGGGGGTGCGGTTGCCGCCGGGGCTCGGCTTCGCCTGGCTCTCGCAGCGCGCCTGGGCTCGCGCCGCCGACCCGGCGGTCCGCGTGCCGGCCTTCGCCCTCGACCTGCACGCCGAGCGGCCGAAGCAGCGCGTCGGCGACGTCGGCGCGACGCCGCCGACGTCGCTCGTCGTGGCGGCGGACGTCGGCCTCGCGCGGCTCCGGGCCGAGCCCTCCGAGGCTCGCTGGGCGCGCAAGGCGCGGCTCAACCGCGCGCTGCTCGCCGCCGGCGCCGCCGCCGGGGCGCGGCCCTTCGCGGAGCGCCCGAGCCCGGCGGTCGCGGCCCTCGAGACGCCCTCGGGCGTCGACGCCGAGCGCGTCGTGCAGGAGCTCGCGGCGCGCGGGGTGCGCATCGCCGGCGGTCAGGACGGGCTCAAGGGGCGCGTCGTCCGTCCGAGCGCACTGGGCGACGTCGACGAGCTCGACGTGGTGCTGCTCGCGGCCGCGCTCGAGGACGCCTTCCGCGCCGTGGGGATGGACGTGCCGTACGGGGCTGCCGCTGGTGCGGCGCTCGCCGAGCTGGCGGTCGACGACCAGGTCGGCTAGGTCGGCCAGGTCGGCCAGGTCGTCGCCCAGGACGCGCGGACCGCTTCGGCGTGCGGCGGCGTCACGGGTGCGCCAGGTACGCCCAGGTCGACGCGCCCGCGGTGACCGGTCCGCGGTCGAAGCCGCCGAACGTCCGCACCCGCCCGAAGCCCGCGGCGCGCAAGGCGCGCTCGAGCTCGAAGCGGTGGAAGTAGCGCTGCCGCAGCGTCGCCGAGCGACGGTGCAGGGCGCCGTCGCCGGCGGTGCGGTCGAGCCGGTGTTCGGTCACGACCGTCTGGGCGACGCGGTCGACGACCTGCCAGGTGCTGAGGTCGCCGTCGAGCCCGGCCCACGTCGGCTCGACGCGCACCACTTCCTCGGGCCCGAAGCGCGGCACGTACACGTCGGTGGCGAACGCCCCAGCGGGGGCGACGTGGGCGCGGGCGGCGCTCAGACCGGCGTCCTGGTCGTCGAGGGTGGCGAGGTGCATCAGCATGTGGAACGGCGCGATCACCAGCGGGAAGCGGCCGCCGAGCGCCAGCGTGCGCACGTCGGCGTCGAGCCACGTGGCGCGTTCGGCGACGCCCGCCGCGGCGAGCCGCGCCACGCCACGCGTCCGCATCGCCGCCGCGGGCTCCACCGCCACCACCTCGAAGCCGGCGAGCGCGAGGGCGAGGGTCACGCGGCCGCTCCCGGCCCCGAGCTCGAGGACCGGGCCGCCGAAGTCCTCGGCGAGCCCGCGGTAGAAGCCGAGGTCGTCGCGGTACCCGTCGTGGAGCTGATCGTAGAACTCGGCGTCGGCGTACAGGTCGCGGCTCACGCGGGCGCCCCGGGTGCGGGGTCGGGCACCAGGCCGGCGTCGCCGAACCGCAGCACCCGATCGGCGACGTCCGCGAGCTCGCCGCGGTGGCTGACGACGACGATCAACCGCTGCGTCGCCAGGTCGCGCAGCAGCGCGACGAGCGCCCGCTCCGCCTCCGGATCGAGCGCCGACGTCGGCTCGTCGAGGAGCAGCACCTGCGGGTCGCCGACCAGCGCCCGCGCGATCGCCAGCCGCTGGCGTTGACCGCCCGAGAGCCCGGCGCCGTCCTCGGCCAGATCGGCGTCGAGGTCGCCGGCGAGCGCCGCGATCGCCGGCTCGAGGCCGACCGCGCGCACCGCCGCCCACAGCGTCGCGTCGTTCGCGCCGCGGCCGAGGTCGAGGTTGTCGCGCACCGATCCCGACAGCAGGTCGTGGCCCTGCGGCGCGTACGCGACGCGGCGTCGCAGCGACGGCTCGTCCGCGACGCCCGCAGCGTCGACCACGATGCCGGCGACCTCGACGCGCCCGGCCCGCGGCGGCAGGAGGCCCAGGACCGTGCGCACCCAGCTCGTCTTGCCCGCGCCGCTGGCGCCCACGATCGCGACCAGGCCGGGACCCTCGAGCCGGGCGTCGGCGACGGGGATTTGCGGACCGTCCGCGAAGCCGAGGCGGAGTCCCGTGGTGGCGATCGTCGCCCGCGGGCCGGCGGCCGGGGCGCCGGAGCGTGCGCTGGCCACGGACCCGCCGACGCTGGGCCCCGCGTCGTCGAGGGCGCGCAGCCGTTCGGCGGCGGCGCGCGCCTGCTGCAGCAGCGCGAGCGCTTTGGGAAGGAGCTGAGCGGGGGTGGCGAGCAGCGCGACGAGGGTCAGGTACGCGACCAGCTCGCCGGTCGTCGCGCGCCCCTCGGCCACGGCGCGCACCAGCCAGGCGATCAGTGCGGCCAGCGCGCCGAAGACGAGCAGTTGCGCGACCGGCGTCGGGACCGCGGCCCAGGCGGTCCGACGGGCCAACGCCCGTTCGACCGCGGCGTCGTAGGGCGCGAAGCGGGCGCGCGCGAAGCCCAGCGCCCCCGCGGCGCGCAGCACCTCGCGGTGCCGGACCCCCTCCTGAAGGCGAGCGCCCACCTGCTCGACGGTCGCTTGGTGGCGTCCGGCGCTCGCTTCCACTCGGCGGCCGAGCCACGCCGTGGCCACCGCCGCCGGCAGCGCCAGCGCGAGCAGCGCGAGGGTGGCGAGCGGGTCGAGGGTGGCCAGCACGAGGAGGATGCCGATGGCGGTGGCGCTCTCGGTGAAGAGCGTGCCGAGGCCATAAAGGACGTACGTCTCGACTTCTCGGAGGTCGGCGATCACGCGGGCGGCCAGGCCGCCGCTGGTCGCCCCGCCCGCCGTCTCGGGGGGGCGGCGCAGCAGCGCGTCGTGCAGGCGGGCGCGCCAAGCGGCCGAGCGCCGCGCCGCGCTGCGCCCGAAGGCGACGTCCTGCACGAAGAGGAGCGCGGCGCCCCCGACCGCGAGCAGCGCACCCAGCGCGATCAGGGTGGGAAGCGCGCTCAGGTCGCCGGTTCCGAGGACGCGGTCGAACACCGGCGCCACGAACGCGGGCACCAGGGCGACGCGGGCGGCGGCGCCGGCGAGCGCCGCCGCTACGCCGACGAGGGCCCAGCCGCCGCTCGGGCGCAGCAGCGGCGGCCGTTCGGTGCGGGTGGGGTCGCTCACGGTGCGCCGGGACCGTTCGCGGGCGCACCGTCCACCAGAGCACGTACGCGCTCGACGAGGCGATCGGCGGCGCCGGGGCGAGGCATGGTGGTGAGCAGGCGCGCGCGGCGGTGGGCGCGGTCCGCCGGATCGTCGATCAGGGCGGCCAGGCGCGCGGCGACGCCGTCCGGATCGATCACGCCTTTGACCTCGACCATGAGCGCTTCGCCGGAGAACTGGTTGGGCAACGACACGGGGTAGCGCAGCCGCTCGACGAAGAGGCGCACCGCGCGCCGCTTGAGCGGCACGCCGACGAAGGGCAGCAGCGACAGCCAATGGCCGGGTCCCTCGAGCGGGATGACCTCCGGGCGGTTGAGGGGGAGGACCACCACCGAGGGGACGCCGGCGATGCCGAGCTCCAGCGTGTTGGTGCCCGGGATGGTGAGCGCGACGTCGGCCGCGCGCATGTGGGCGTACCGCGCCCCTTCGTCGGCGAGCTCGACGACGGTGCCGGACTCGGTGACGACGCGGTCGCCGTCGCGGTGCCCGCCGGTGCCGCCGAAGGTGGCGCGATCGTCGCCGGCGATCCCCGCCTGGAGGGTCTCGGGCCGCAGCATGCGGGGCACGGGCCACACGAAGCGCGCGCCGGGGTAGCGCCGCGCGAGGCGGTCGGCGACGGCGAGCACGAACGGGATCAGGTGCACCGCGAACGCGTCGCGCGAACCGGCCATCAGCATTACGTGCGGCGACCCCGGGGTGCCGACCTCGCCCCCCGCCTGGACGGCGTCCGCGACCAGGTTGCCGATCACCTCCACGCGGTCGGGTGGGACCCCGAGCAACCGCGTCTTCCGGCGGGTGGCGTCGTCGTGGACGAACAGCCGCTCCAAGCCGCGGACGCGCGCGGGCACGAAGGCGTACTTGAACGCCTTCGCTTCGATCCGGCGGGCGAGCGCGGTCGCGTGCGCGCCCGGGCCACCGAGCGACACGACCACGGCGCCCGGACCCCCCGTCACGCCCTGGGGCGGGCGGCCCGTGGCGCCGGCGGCCACGAACTGCGCCACCGTCGTCACGCCCGCCACGTCGAAGGTGCGGGCGATCTCGGGTTCGCCACCCGCCGCGAACTGGCACGGGACCAACACCACCCGAACGTCCGCGTCGGGCTCCGCCCGGCGCCAGGCGTCGATGACCGGCCGGACCCAGGTGTACAGCTCGCCGGGACCGTTCGAGGTCAGCACCACCCGGCGCCCCGGCACCGCCGTCAACCGCCGGTCACGAAGCGCGCGACGCCGCGCTGCGAGGCGTCGACGAACGCGACGAGTTCGGCGACCTCGGGCGTCGCCGCGGCGAGCGCCGCCAGCGCGTCCCGATCCCGTCGCCTGAGGCAGCGCAGCGCGTTCTGGAGCGCGCTCATCGTCGTCTGGGCCACGCCGTGGCGACGCAGGCCCACCGCGTTGAGGCGGAAGTGGCGCGCCGGGTTGCCGCGCGCCAGCGCGAAGGGCAGCAGGTCGGTGTTGGCCGCCGAGGTCGCGCCGACCATCGCCCAGCGCCCCACGCGCGTCCACTGGTGCATCATCACGCCCGCGCCCAGGACCGCGCCGGCGCCGACCTCGACGTGGCCGCCCAGCTGCACGTGGGTGGTGAGCACCGCGCCGTCGCCGACCACCGCGTTGTGCGAGACGTGCGCGCCCGTCATCACCAGCACGTCGGCTCCGATGCGCGTGGTCGCCCCCTCGCCGGTCGCGCGGTGGACCGTGGCGTGCTCGCGCAGGTCGGCCCGGGCGCCGATCGCGACGAAGCTCGGCTCACCTCGGAAGCGCGCGTCCATCGGCGGACTGCCGATCACCGCGTAGGGACCGATGCGCGCCCCGGCGCCGACCCGAGTGCCGCGGCGCAGGACCGCGCCCATCTCGATCACCGCGTCGGGCCCGATCGCGATCCCGTCCTCGAGCACCGCGAAGGGGCCGACGACGACGCCGTCCGACAGCTCGGCGGTCCGGCCGATCACGGCGCTGGGGTGGACGCACGGCGCAGGCACGATCGCCTCAGCGGGCGAACGCGAAGGACAGCGTCGCCTGGGCCGCTACCTCGCCGCCGACCAGAGCGACCGCGTCGACCGTGCACAGCCCCCGGCGGAAGCGCGTGATCGTGCCCGTCAGACGCAGCACCTCGCCCGGCACCACCTTGCGGCGGAAGCGTGCGCCGTCGACGCCGGTGAGGTAGGCGATCCGAGGGGCCGGGCCGCCTTCGGCGCCTGCGTCCGCGCCGGCTGCGGTCGCGCCTTCGCGCACCGCCAGCGCCACCCCGGCCGCCTGCGCGAGCGCTTCGAGGATGAGGACGCCGGGCATGACCGGCTCCTCCGGGAAGTGTCCGGCGAAGTGGGGTTCGTTGTGCGACACGTTCTTGGTGCACTCGAAGGCGTCGCCGTCCTGGTGGACGAAGGCGTCGACCATCAGGAACGGGTAGCGATGGGGGAGGAGGCGGCGCACGTCGACCATGGCCGCGAGTCTACCGCCCGCCGCGGGCGGGCCCGGGCCGACCCGCGGGGCGGAGCGTCAGGGCAGCGACGGCAAGGCGCTGCGATGGGCGCGGAGGCGCGTCAAGAGGTCCGTGGCGAGCGTCAACGACCGCAGGTCGTCTTCGAGCGTGCCGATCGGCGTGGTGCGCCCGCGCACGCGCGCCAGGAAGTGGGCCAGCTCCTTGCGCAAGGGGTTGTCCTCGTACACGACGTACCGGTCGACGTGCACGTGGCTCCCCTCAGCGACGTCGCGTTGCGGTCGGTACACGGCCATCTCGGTGTGCGGTGCCCGGCCGAAGTCGAGCCGGAAGGTCTGGTGCGCCTCGGCGACCACCAGCGTGCGCTCCGCATCGGGTGCGACGCGGCTCGCGAGGAAGCGCGCCACGCACCCCCCTTCGAAGCGAACCTGGGCCGCGCACACGTCTTCGTGCTCGCCGTCGCCGACCGTGTGGCCCGCGACCGCCACGTCCACCACCGGTGCGTCGACCAGTCCGAGGACGATGTCGATGTCGTGGATCATCAGGTCGAGGACGACGCCGACGTCCTGGATCCGACCGTTCGGAGCCAGGCGCCGCGCCTCGATCAGGTACGGCGCGCGGACCTGCTCTTGCAACTGCTCGACCGCTCGGAAGAAGCGCGTGATGTGGCCCACCTGCAGCACGAGCCTGCGGGCGCGCGACAAGGCGGCTAGCTCGCGCGCGTGCACCACGCTCGTGGCGACCGGCTTCTCGACGAGCACGTGGACGCCCGCGTGAAGCAGCCGCCGCACGAGATCGAAGTGGGTGCCGGTGGGCGACGCGACGCTGACGGCTTCGATCGGACCGCCGGCGAGCAGCGCGTCGAGGTCGGCGTAGGTCGCGCAGCCGTACCGTTCGGCGGCGTCGGCTCGGCGCGTCGGGTCGGGTTCGACGACCCCCACCAGCATGGCGTCGGGGAGCGCGGCGTACACGTTCGCGTGGTAGCTCCCCATCACGCCGGCACCGACGACCGCGACGCGCATCGGGACGACGTCGCTCACGGTGCGTCCGAGGCGCGGCGAGGAGGGGGGGCGAGGAGGTGGCGCATGGCGGTGACGTGGGCGCGGTGCGAGCCGCGGTGGACGCGGACGGTCCCTGCGATGGAGCGGCCGATCAGCGCGAAGTCACCGAGCGCGTCGAGCGCCTTGTGGCGGACCGGTTCGTTCGAGAAGCGCAACGGCACGTGCGGACCGTCGCGCTCGAACAAGATACCACTTCCCGCGTCGGCCCCCTGGAGGAGCCCGCCGGCCCGCAGCCGCTCGAGGTCCGCGGCGAAGGCGAAGGTCCGGGCCGAGAGGACGTCGGCGTACTGGTCCGGTGCGCCGGCCCAGCGCTGCTCGCCGATCGCCGGGTGGGGGAAGGCCACCGCGACCTCGAGCCGCTCGGGGCCGGGATCGATCTCGACGACCGCGTCGCCCGCCGCCCAGCGCCACGGCGCGCTCGGCCGCAACGGTTCCGGCGCGGGCGGGGGCGCTCCGAGCTCCGCGACGACACCGCGCCACGGTTCGGCGGAGCCGTCGAGGATCGGCAGCTCGTCGGCGTCGACCTCGACGACGACGCCCGACCAGAAGCCGGCCACGCGCAGCGCGGCCAGCAGGTGCTCGACCGTCGCCACGCGGACCGCGCCGACGCCGAGCACGGTGCAGTGGTCGGTCGCCACGACCTGGTCGACGTGCGCCGCCACCGTGCCGGCCGCCGTGCGGAAGCGCAGCGGACCGTCGGCCCGGTAGAGGCGCACGCACGCCCGCCGGCCCGAGTGCACGCCCACGCCGGTGATCGCCGCGCCGCTCACTCGCGGTCGACCGCCCGGCGGGCGCGCAGCGCGGCCCAGAGCTCCTCGAGCCGCCCGATCAAGTAGCGCTCGCGCGCCCACCGCTTGATGGGTTGCGCCGGGTACCCGCCCCAGGTCTCGCCGGCGGGGACGTCTTTGGTCACGCCGGCGCCACCGGCGATGCGGGCGTCGTCGCCCACGCTCAGATGGTCGCCGATGCCGGCAGCGCCGCCGACCACGACCCGATCGCCTAGGCGCGTCGAGCCCGCGATGCCCGTCTGCCCCGCGATCAGCGTGTCGCGCCCGATATGGACGTTGTGCGCGATCTGGACGAGGTTGTCGACCTTCACGCGGTCGCCGATCGTCGTGTCGCTGAGGGTGCCGCGGTCGACGCAGGCGTTGGCGCCGATCTCGACGTCGTCGCCCAGGACCACGCTGCCCAGGTGGTGGATCCGCACCGCTCCGGCGTGCCCCACGGCGTACCCGAACCCGTCGGACCCCAGCACCGCACCGGACTGGACGCGGCAACGGGCACCGAGGCGGACGCCATCGGCGATCACGACGCGCTCGCGCAGCTCGCTCCCCGCCCCCACGATCGCGCCCGCGCCCACGACGGTGCCGGCCCCGACGCGCACGCCGTCGCCGAGGTAGGTGCGGGCACCGATCACGACGCCAGCAGCGATCGCGACGCCGCGACCGAGCTGGGCCGTGGGGTCGACCACCGCGGTCGGGTGGACCCCTTCGCTGGCGACGGCGGGCCGCGGGTCGAGGCGGCGCGACAAGCGCGCGAGGGCGAGCCGTGGATCGCGCACCCGCCAGAGGGCGAGCCCATCGGCGTGCGAGGCAGCCTCGGCGCCGTCGCGGTGGCGGTCCGCGACGACCACCGCGGCCACGCCGGCCGCGGCCCAGCGCGACCAAGCCCCCTCCGTCGGGGCCGCGGCCAGCACGACGACGGCGTCGGCCTCGGACGCCCCAGCGTCCGCCACGGCGTCGGCAGCCGCTTCCGGTTCGAGCAGCCGCACGATCGGCCGATCCGTTCCGGTGCAGGTGGCGTCGAGCAGGCGGACGGCTTCGGCCTGCAGCAGAGGTGCGACGTCGTTCATGGGGTCTCCTCGGTCTCCGTGGGCTCGTCGGCGGGGGGCGCGACGTCGAGCGTCAGGTCGACGCGGCCCGTCACGTACCCCGAGAGCGCCAAGCGTTCGAGCCGCACCCACGGGCCGCCGTCGGCGCGCGCCTCCACGACCAGGTCGCCCCCGCCGGGGCGATCGCGCAGGAACGCGAGCAGCTCGTCGAACGTCAGCGGCGCGTCGTCCGGGTCGGGGGGGCCGTCGCCGTCCGCCTCGCGCGGGAAGGTGCCGCCGCGCACGACGAGTTCGACCCGCCCGTGCAGGTCGTCGGGGAGCCGCACGTCCAGGGCGCGGACCTCGCCGGGTCGCCGCCAGGGCTGCAGCCGCAACAGGAGTGGAACCACGGCGCCCGCCTCGAAGGCGTCCGGGTTGACGGTCGCGCGCCGCACCTCGACGTCGCGGCGCCGGTCCTCGATCCGCACCAGCAGCGCCAGGCGCGTCGGTCGGGTGGCCTCGAAGGGGTTCGCGGCGAGGAGCGCCAGCGGTCCGCCGGCGAGGCGGGCGGCGGCGGTCGCGACGTCGTCGTCGTCGACGACGGCCTCGGAGAGGCGCAGCCCTGGTCCCGTGGGGAAGGCGACGTCCCAGTGAAGCGTCGCCGTGCCCTCGCCTACGCGCGCGCGCACGCGGTCGAGCCCCTCGAGCGTCGCGACCGCCACGAGCGTCGGCCACAGCGCCTCGTCGCGCACGACCTCGAAGCGGAGCGCTTCGGTGGTGTCGCCGTAGGCCACGGTGAGGGTGACGGGCAAGAGGTCCGCCGCCCCGCCCAGGCGACCGCCGATCGCGGCCGGACGGTCTTGGTCGATCGCTCCGATGCTGCCTCGGGCCGTGTTCGCGAGCTTGAACGGCACCGTGCGGTTCGCCACCACGGCCGTGATCGCGGCGCGCGCCAACGGCCAATCGACGGGCCCGATGCCGAGCACCGGATGGCCGAAGGCGAGCACGCGGTCGCCGTCGACCTCGGTGACGGTCCCGACCGCACCGATGTCGACGTCGCCCCGCACCCACTGGACGGCGACCGCCGACCCCGGCCCCAAAGGCTCGGTCGCGACGGCGCGGCCCCCACCCCCCTGCACGGCCTGGACCGGGGTCGCGCCGCTGGCCAGGACGCCGCTTTGCAGCAGCGCCAGCGCTCGAGCCCCGAGCCCCGACACGAGCAGCGGGGTCGCCACCGGTACGGCCCCGTGGGCAAGGAGCGGTGCGAGGGTCGCGCCGGCCCCGCCGCCGTCGCGCATGGCGCCGATCGGGGTGACCAGGGCCAGGCCGCCGACCGAATCGGCGAAGACGTAGCCGATCGCCCCGAGCAACCGCTCGTCGGCTCCGGTGCCGAGCACCACCGGGCTGCCGCTCATGCCGGCGGACACGCCGCCGCCCGCCGCGACCACGCCCCCGGAGGCGCGCACGAGCACGAGCGGGAACCCGAGGCCGAACCCCTCTTGCAGCGCGAGCACCTCGACGTCGAAGCGCTCGATGCCCGCAGGTCCTTCGGTGAGGCCGTAGCCGAGCATCCCTGGCTCGATCGCGGTCAGCGGGAAGGCCGGCCAGGTGGTGGGTCCGAGCGCTCGTCCCTGGGCGCCGGCCACCGCGGCCCACGCCAGGGCGACGAGCGCCAGCACGAGCGCGGCATGCCGATGGGCGCCGCGCTTGCCGCTCACCCCCTCACCCGGGTCCCCTCACCCCGCGCCGCTCACCGGCGCAGGAAGGTGTCCGAGATCAGCGCGTCTTGGAGGACCGGGATCATGTCGAGCGCCTGGCCCGTGCCCAGCGCCACGCAATCGGTGGGGCTCTCGGCGACCGACACGGGGATGCCGGTGGTCTGGCGCAGCAGCTCGTCGAAGTTGCGCAGCAGCGCGCCGCCGCCGGTCATGATGATTCCGCGGTCGATCACGTCCGAGACCAGCTCCGGTGGCGCCATCTCGAGCACCCGCCGGACGCCGTCGGCGATCTTCTGCACGGGCTCCTTGAGCGCCTCGACGGTGTCCTCGGTGGTCACCCGGATGGTCTTGGGGAGGCCGTTGATGAGGTCGCGGCCGCGCACCTCGATCTCGCGCACGTCGTCGGCGTGCGCGACGATGGCGGCGCCGACCTTCATCTTCACCTCTTCGGCGGTGCGGTCGCCGATGAGCAGGTTCTCCTTGTGCCGGATGTGCCGGATGAGCGCTTCGTCGAACTCGTTGCCCGCGATCCGCAGCGACTCGGACACGACGATGCCGCCGAGCGAGATGATCGCGATGTCGGTGGTGCCGCCGCCGATGTCGACGATCATCGACCCGGTCGGCTCGGCGATGCGCACGCCGGCGCCGATCGCGGCCGCGAGCGGTTCCTCGATCAGGAACGCCTTGCGCGCGCCCACCTCGCGGGTGGCCTGCAGCACGGCGCGGCGCTCGACCTCGGTGACGCCCGAAGGGACGCACACCATGATGTTGGGTTTGAAGAAGCGCCCGGTGCCGGTGACGACCTTCCGCACGAACGCCTTGAGCATCTTCTCGGTGAGGTCGTAATCGGCGATCACGCCGTCGCGCATCGGGCGCACGGCGACGATGTTGCCGGGCGTACGGCCGAGCATGCGGTACGCCTCGTCGCCGACCGCCTTGACCTCGCCGGTGTCGCGGACCATGGCGATCACCGATGGCTCACGGAGCATGATGCCCTTCCCTTTGACGTAGATCAGGACGGTCGCGGTCCCGAGATCGACGCCGATCTCCTGCCAGAATCTCATCGCTCATCAGCTCCAGACGTTGCCCCGCGCTGCGGCGCTCGCGGCCGCCATCGCGGTACGCGCGGCAGTATACCCGCGGTGCGCCGCCCGGCCCGGTCGGCCCCCGTCCGCGGCGTCATCCGTACCGCACCAGGGGCGCCCGCGCGCCGTGCTCGTCGACCGCTCGCGCATGCCGAGCGGCGTCGGGCGCGACTTCTAGGCTGGCGATCGCGTCCGGTGGAAGCTCCGCGAACGGGTGCGCACCGAGCTCCTCGAGCCGCGCCATAGCGTCGCCCGTGCGGGACCAGCGGCTGGCCAGCGCGGTGGCGCGGCGCGTCTCCATCGCCACCCAGCCTGCGCCACCGTCCGGTAGGGCGGCCGCGGCGCGGGCCGCGGCGCTGTCGCCTCCGACGACGCGCAGCGAGCGGGCTCGCGCCAAGCCCAGCGCGAACGCGACCCCGACCCGGGCGCCGGTGTAGGAGCCTGGGCCGACGCCGACGCCGATGCCCGCCAGGTCCTCGACGGCCACGCCGTGCTCCTCCAGGAAGGCCGCTACGGCGGGGACGAGGCGAGCGCCCAGGTCGCGGCCGACGCGCTCCGAGCGGCGCACCGTCCGCGCCTCGACGGGCCACCAGAGCGCCAGCGACAGGAACGGCGTCGCCGTGTCGATGCCGAGCCGTGGGCGCGTCACGCGGGACCGCCTGCCGGTCGCCGCCAGAGGGCGCGTCGCCGTTCGCCCACCCGGCTCAGCTCCAGATGCCAGGCCTCCGGATGGTGGTCGAGCAGCGCGAGCCCCCACTCGACCACCACCGCGCGTGCGCGGTCGAGCACGTCGCCGAGGTCGAGTGCGGCGTCGAGGTCGAGCGCGGGGTCGAGCCGGTACGCGTCGACGTGGACGAGCGGTCCCTGCGGCGTGGGGTACTCGTGGACGAGCGTGTAGGTCGGGCTCGTGACGTCGGCGGCGCTTCCGAGGGCGGCGGCCAGGGCGGCGACGTACGTCGTCTTGCCGGCGCCGAGCGGACCGGTCAGGATCAGCAGCGCGCCGGTCGGCAGACGGGCCGCGGTGGCGGTGGCGTGCGCGCGGGTGGCTTCGAGGTCAGGTAGGTCCATGCTCGCGGGCCTCTCCGGCGGCCTCGCGCAGCAACGCGACGAGCACGGCGTGGTCGTCGCGCAGCTTGCGACCGATGCTCGCCCCCATCTCCGGGCTCGTCGTCCAGACGATCGCGTGCCCGACGTCTTCGAGCGGTGCGACCAGCGTCGGTGGGCCGCCGGCGTCGAGCACGGCCACCTCGGGCGTGCCATCGCCCAGGTGGTCGCCGAGGCGCGTCCACGTGGCGCGCGCCTCTTCGAGCGAGCGCGCGAGCGCCGCGACGTCGCTGCCCGGCGCCGGCACACCCGCTCGGATCGCGCCGTTGGCATCGAGGACGACCGCGCCCGCGGTGCCGGCGAGGTCGAGGTACGGAGCCCACGTTGCCGACAGTCGTTCGTCCGGCGCCGGAGCGCCGTCGTCCGCCGCGCTGCCGAACAGGGCGTCGAAGCCACCGAGGACGTCGTCGAGGAGGTTGCCGGCCACGAGTTGGTCGGCGATCGCGCGGGTGGCCTCGTACGCCTCCTGAAGCCCTTCGATGCGCGCCTCGGCTTCGGCGAGCGCCGTGAACAGGCGGGCTTGCAGCCCGAGCGAGACGCGGCCCACGGCGGCGCGTTGGCCATCGAGATGGGTGAGCACCCGCCGCGCCGCCGCGACGTCGTCGTTGTTGAGCAGCGCCACGCGCCGGAAGGCCGTCAGGGCATCGTCGAGGCGCGCGCCGAACGCGTCGAGCCGCTCGGCGACCTCCCCCTCGACGGTACCGACCGACGCCTCCAGTCGAGCGATGGCCAGCTCCGGATCGCCGTTCCCAGCGACGGCTGCCCGTGCCTCGACGATGGCGGCTTCCAGGTCGGCCGTGCTCGGCGTGCCGGCGGGCGCCAGTCGCCGCGCCTCCTGGCGAGCGCGCAGGTACCGCCGCCGGGCGTCCGAGCGGCGCTCGTCGCCGGCCGCCTGGACCTCGGCTTCGAGGGCGGGGAGGTCCGGGAAGGCTCCGTTCTCGAGCGCGCGCGCCGCGGTCTGCAGCGTCAGCAGCAGCGCGTCGGGCGCGCCGTCGCCCACCGCACGACCGAGCTCGTCGAGCCGCCGGGCGGAGGCGGCGCGCGCGTCGTCGAAGAGCTGGTCCACGATCGACCCCAGCGTGCGGACGTGCGCCGGCGTGAGGTCGGGGAGACCCTCGAGCGCGATGAGCTCGGGTTCGAGCGCTGCGCGGCGCGCGTGCAGCGATGGCAGGTCGGGCAGCTGGCCGAGTCGGGCGGCGAGTTCGCGCGCGCGCGCCCGGAGACGCTCGTAGCGGTCGTCGCTCGACTCGGCCAAGGCGCGCTCCCAAGCGGTCTCCGCGTCGCGCCCTCGCTCCAGGACGCTCGGGTCGACCGCGTCGTCCTGGTCCAGGAGCTCGCGCGCTTCGCTCAGCGCGCGCCAGGCGCGCCCGAGGGCATCGTCGGCCGTGCCATCGACGCCTTCGGGGGCTCGGGCGAGCGCAGCGTCGAGCCGAGCGCACAGGGCGTCGCGCTGGCCCAAGAGTTCGAGGCGACGTCGCTCGGCGTCGGCCGCGGTCCTTTGCGCCGTCGCGGCGCGCTCCGCGATCTCGGCGTGCAGGTCGCGCGCGGCGGTGACGTCGTCGAGCGCCGGGAGCGCCTCGTTGACCACGTCCAGCACGACGTGAATCGCACGCCGCACGTCGGTGACGTCGGTCGCCTCGGAGAGGCGATCGAGGTCGTCGCGCAACGCCTCGAACTCGCGCCGCAGAGCGTCGCGGCGCGCTCCCTCCTCGACCTGCAACGCGCCTTCGAGGACGACCAGCTCGTCGGTGGCGGGCCGCCCGTCGGCGTGCGCCGCTCGGACGGCGGCGAAGGACGCCTCGTGGATGGGGGCGTAGCGCACGACCTCAGCGAACCGCGCGGAGAGCGTCTCGAGGGTGCGTCGCTCGCCGTCGACGTCGAGCGCGCGCAAGCGTTCGCTGATCTCGGGCGCGAGGGTGCTGGGATCGATCCCCGCGACCTCCGCGGCGACCTCGTCCAACTCTTCGAACCCGGCGACGCCGGGGCCGTCCTCGGACGCGATGGCGTCCGCGGACGGCGGTCCGGGACGCTCGATCGGGCGCCGTTCGCCGTCGCGCCGAAGCGTGCGACGGCCGTCGCCCCGACCGAGGTCGGGCGGCGCCTCGCCCTCGTCCAGGACCGACGACTCCACGAGCTTGCGCAGGTCGCGCGCGAGCTTCTGGGCGCGCTCCACCTCGCCCTCGGCGATCGTGCGCTGCGCCTGAGCGTCGCGCACGGTCGCGACGAGCGATTCCAGGCGCCGGACCCGGTGGCCACCCAAGCCGGCGACGACCTCCATCGACTCTTCGAGGTCGGCGAGGTCGCGGGCCTGGAGCACCAAGTGGTCCTCGAGCTTGCGGTGGATCACCTCGAGCTGCGCTTCGGCGTCGTCCACCAGACCGGTCGGGTCGCGCCCGGCCTCGAGTTCGTCGGCGACGAGCTGGACTTGAGCCCTGAGCTTGCGGACCTCGGCCCATCCGAAGTACAGGTTGAGCGGCCGCAGCGCCGCGCGGAGCGCGTCGATCCGGTCCTTCTCCGCCGCGAGTACGACTCGATCGCGGACGGCGGGTGGTGCGGTGGCGGTCGACGCGTCGGCGGCGCGACCCTGGGCCTCGGTGCCGGGCGTGGACGGGGCCGCCGGCGCGGGGCTCGAGGCGCCCGCGACGGGTTCGGTGGTCGCCTCGGCGACGAACGCCCCGAGTCGCTCGACGATCTCGCCGACCGCGGCGCGGGCCTGGTCGGGGGGGCGTCCGGTCTGCAGCTGACGGAAGACGCTCCCCTTCAGCAGCGTCTCCGCGCCCTCGGGCGTCAGCGTCTCCGGATCCGCACCGACGGCAGCGAGCCCTTCGCGGAGCACCCGGGAGGCGACCCGCGGCGCCATGAGCGCCTCCAGCTCGCGCACGAGCCCTCGGTACAGCGGGTTCGGCGTCACGGCCGCACCCGCCCGGGACGGTCGTCGCTCAGAGCTCGTCGTCCCAATCCACGGTGGCGGCCGTGCCGGCCGTGCCGGCGGTGGCGGACGTGGCCTTCGTCGAGCCGGACGACGCCCTGCCGGTGCCGCCGCGGCCGCGGCGGCCGCCGAGCAGGCCGAACTGGCGCGAGATCCCGATGAGGCCGGCGGTCGCGAAGGCGACCGCGAGCAGCGTCGTCGTGGCCCACACCGTCTGCGCCGCGGCGCTCGAGAAGACCGAGAAGGCGGCGAGCGGCAGCAGCGCATCGACGCCCGCGAACACGGCCAGCACGCCGCCGAGCCCGACCACACCCTCGTAGAGCGCCGGGACGAGCAGCAGCAGGAGCGCCACGCCGATCGCTTGCCAGTGGCGGTTGCCTCCGCCGAACGCGACGTTCAGCAGGACCAACGGGATCAGGGCCAGCAGCCCGATCAGCAGCGTCAGCACGTCGCGCGGCAGCCCGGCCCACACGCTCGTGGTGGTGCGCGCGCCGCGCTGGATCGCGCTCGGAACGTCACCCGCCGTGGCCTGGCGCACCGCTTCGATCTGGCCCGCGAGCACGACGGCGTCCTGGACGCGCAGCGGGTGCGCCTCGGCGAGGTGATCGAAGAGCCCGTTCGTGTCGGCGTCGAGCGCGCCGTCGCGGGGCTGCAGGACCGGCGCGACGAGCGCCGCGTAGGCTTCGACCATGTCGTCCAAGGCCTCGTGGGCGTCCGCGTCGGCACCCCGGTGGGTGGCGGCGACCACGCGCGCGGCAGCGCTCTCGAGGGCACCCAGGGCGGCGTCGAACGTCTCGAAGCCCGCGTCGAGCAGGCGCTCCGCGTGCGCGGCGCGGCTCGCGGGCGCCATGCCCGCGATCGCGAGATCCGCCTCGAGTCGGTCGAGTCGCTCGCGGCGCGCGGCTTCCTCGCGTGCGAGCAAGAGCGCCGTCAACTCGGCCTCGGTGATCGTGCCCGGCGCGCCGTCGTCGGCCACGGCGGCGTCGGCCTCCGTCGCGTCGACGTCGGCGACCTCGCCGTCCGGCGCTCGGACCGCGGCGTCTTCGGCGTCGGTCTCGACGCTCGGCAGCAGGCTCGGCTGCGCCTCGCCGACGACCGCGGCGCCGGGCACCGAGGCGCGGCGCTCGCGCGCCGCCACGCCGAGCGCGGCGATGTCGGCCTCGACCTGCTCGAGAGCGTCGATGACGCCGGCGGGGTCGTCGGCGACCAGCGCCGAGGCGGCGTCCACGAAGCCCTGATTGAGCGTGCCGGCGGCCCTAGGCGAGTCCTGCACGAGGAGGAAGTGGCCGTACGCCCGGGCGAGCGAGCGGTACGCGCCCCCCGGGTTGGTCGCGGCAAGCTCGCGCGCGACGGCCAGTCGGGTGGTCATCACGGCGGCGACGCCGGTCTCGACCTGGAAGCGCAGCACGCTCGCCGACTGCGACACGTCGGCGAACGCGGCGCGGTCGGACTCCGCGAAGCCGATGTCGGAGGCGACGCGCGCCAAGCGCGCGCGGGCGCGCGGCAGGTCGCCGGCGAGCGCAGCCGACAGAGCGGACTCGTACGCAAGCCGCTGGAAGCCGCCCTCGAGCACGGCCGCTTGCACGGCCAGGTCGTCGGCGCTGCCGTTGGCGATCGCGGTCCGGGCGCGTTCGAAGACGCGCTCCATGGCGCCGACCAGCGTCGTGCCGGCCGCGTCGCGCGAGAGCGTCAGGAGCGCGTTGAACGCCCGGTCGATCCCTTCGCGCGCGGTGATCGGATCGTCGGCGACCGTGGCGACCGCGTTCCGTAGGCCGTCGACGGCGATGCCGTAGCGCTGGAGGTAGGCGTCCTGGTCTTGCGCCCAGGCCGCCGTGGCCAGGGCGATCGCGGCGATCGCGGCCAGTGCGAGACGAAGGGTGCGAGCGTTCATCGTTCCTCCTCCAGCGCCGAGAGCGCTGCGTAGACCGCGCCGAGGTTGAGGTCGGCGGCGCCCGTGAGGGCAAGCCAATGCGGGTGGGTGGGTACGGCCACGAGGCGCCCCTCGGGCACCTCGATGGTCACGGTGCGCAGCGCGTCGCGTCGCTCCAACAGGCTCGCCGCGGCAGCGAGGAAGCCCCCGAGGCGGTCCGGCTCCGGGAGCCGGCCGCGCACCTGCAGCGGGCGGCCGGCACCGTCGAAGCGCCCGACGCCGTGCACGCCGTCGATCTCGACCAGGCGGGCGAGCAGGCGCTCCGGGTCGAACATCGGTGCGTGCGGCGCATCCGCAGCTTGCGCCACGGCGGGTGGCGTCGGCGCACCGGCGACGGTGACGCGCGCAGGAGCCGGCTCCAGGACCGCCGGCGCGGCCCCGGCGATGCGCTCGCGGGCGGCGCGCACCTGACTCGTCGTCGCGCCGCGCGGCACCATGGCCGCGACGTCGCGCGCCACGCGCCGCAGCGCACGCCGCAGGCCGGGGTCGGGAAGGACGCCCTTCAGCTCGCCGTAGACCCCTTTCATCAGCACCGCCGCCATCTCCTTAGGTCCGACGTCCTCGCTCGAACGGTGGTGGCGCGCGAGCGCACGGTCGAGCACCGTCGTCGCGGCACGACCGGGCAACAAGCCCGTCAGCGCGACCCGCGTGCGCTCGTACACCGCGTTCGGCATCACCACGCCCCCTATCGGACCTCCCGGGCGCGAACGCGTGCGGGTCGGTCGCGTCGTGCGCTGCGCCATGCTACCGGGGCGCGCCACGGCCGCGAGCAGACCTGCCCGGTTCCGTCCAGACCGCTGCTCACGATAGGTCGTCGCCCCCGGGGAGGCTGTGAAATCCTCGCCCGCGACCACCGCGTCGTGCGCCGCGGACGTCACGCGGGGGTCGGCCCGTCGCGCACTGCCTGCGCGACCCCACCCACCACCTGGAGGGCGCGTCCGTAGCGCAGACGCGCCGGACCCACGAGCGTCAGGGTGCCGTCCAGACCGTCGCTCCAGCGCGTCGCGACGGCCGCGAGCCCCTGATCCCAGTCCAACCGCAGCCCGTCGTCGAGCGGTCCGGTCGTCGTCGGTCGCTCGACGCGGTCCACCACCAGTCGCACGAACGCCGGATCGTGGGCTTCGGGTTCGTTCAGCACGTTCGACAGCCCGGCCGAGACGATCCTCGGGGGCGCGACCGCCGGCCAGGCGTCGTGGATCGCGCGCAGCGTGCGCGCCAACTCCGGTTCCGCCTGCGCCGCCAGCGCCGCGAGGGCGTGGGGTACCTCCGCGACCGGCAGCGTCAACTGCCGCAGGTGGCGCTCGGCGCTGCCCAACACGTCGTCGGCGGGCGACGGGTCGACGTCGACGCGCACTTGGCGCACGAAACCGTCCGCGAGCACGACGACCGCGAGCAGCGCGCGGGCGTGCAGCAGCGACAGGTGGATCTCGAGGGCGTGCACGTGGGGATCGGTCGGCACGCGGACGACCACCGCGTAGCCGGAGAGCTCGGCGGCGACCTGCGCGAGCTGCTGCAAGAGCGCGTCGCCGTGGGCGCCGGCGAGTCGGCGCTGCAGCACGGCCAGCGCGATGGGCGGGAGCGGCTCGGGCGGCAGGAACGCGTCGGCGTACCGCCGGAACCCGAGGGGGGTGGGGATGCGACCGGCGGAGGTGTGCGGCTGGTGCAGCAGCCCCTCGTCCTCGAGGACGCCGAACGCGCTGCGGACCGTCGCGCTCGACACGTCGAGCTCGGCCGCGACCGTCGCGGACGGCACCGGGCGCGCCGTGCGCACGTAGCGGTCGGCGACCAGGTTCAGGATCCGTGCGGCACGCTCGCGCATGCGCCGAAGGCTACCATTCGCGGCTGCGGTGCCGCGTCCCTCACGGGGACGGCCGCGGGCGATCGGCGAGCTCGCGCACCCGGTCCACCGCAGCCGCGGGCATCGGCATGACCGAGAGGCGGTTCCCGCGGCGCACGAGCGGCAGATCGAGGGCCGCCAGCCGAGGGTCGGCGCGCAGCTCGTCGAGGGGCACCAGCCGCGGCAGCGGCGCGATCGCCTTGATGTCGACCAGCATCCAACGCGGGGCCTCACGGGTGCTGGTGGGATCGAAGTAGGGCGACTCCGGGTCGAACTGGCTCGGATCGGGGTAGGGCGCGCTCGCCACCTCGGCCAACCCGACGACGCCCGGCGGCGTCGCGTTGGAGTGGTAGAAGAGCACCGCGTCCCCGACGCGCATGCCGTCGCGCATGAAGTTGCGCGCCTGGTAGTTCCGGACGCCGTCCCACGGCGTCGTGCGCTCGGGCGCTCGCCACAGGTCGTCGAACCCGAAGACGTCGGGCTCCGACTTGACCAACCAGGCACGCGCTTCCGTTCGCTCGTTCACTCCCATTCGATGGTCCCCGGCGGTTTCGAGGTCACGTCGTAGACGACACGGTTCACTTCGGGGACGCTGTTCACGATGCGGCTGGAGACGGTCGCGAGGAACTCGTGCGGCAGGCGCGCCCAATCGGCCGTCATGCCGTCGACGGAGGTGACCGCGCGCAGCGCCACGGTGTGGGCGTAGGTGCGGTTGTCGCCCATCACGCCCACGGACCGGATCGGCGTCAGGACGGCGAGCGCTTGCCAGGTGTCGCGGTACAGGTCGAACTCGCGCAGCGCGCTCACGAACAGGTCGTCGACGCGCCGCAGCACCTCGAGGCGCTCGGGCGTCACCTCGCCCAGCACCCGGATCGCGAGGCCCGGTCCGGGGAAGGGGTGGCGGTCGCGCAGGTGCGGTGCGAGGCCGAGCGCTTCGGCCACCTCGCGCACCTCGTCCTTGAACAGGGTGCGGAACGGTTCGACGAGCTCGAACCCGAGGTCCTCCGGCAGACCGCCGACGTTGTGGTGGGACTTGATGTTGGCCGCGCCCTGGCCGCCGGCGGACTCGATCACGTCGGGGTAGAGGGTGCCTTGCGCCAGGAAGCGGATCACCCCCCCCGCTTGCAGGCGTCGGGCTTCCGCCGCGAACACGTCGATGAAGGTGCGACCGATCGCCTTGCGCTTCGCCTCGGGATCCTCGATGCCGCGCAGCGCGGTGAGGAATCGCTCCGCGGCGTCCACGCGCACGAGCGGCACACCGAGGCCGTGCAGCGCGCGCTCGACTTCGTCCCCCTCGCCGAGCCGAAGCAGGCCGGTGTCGACGAACACGGGCACCAGCCGGTCGCCGATCGCCCGGTGGAGCAGCAGGCCCAGCGTGGTGGAATCGACGCCGCCGCTGATGCCGAGCACCACGCGCTCGTCGCCGACGCGTTCGCGCACGCTGGCGACCGCGTCGTCGACGATGTGGGCCGCCGTCCAGTCGCGGGCGACGCCGGTGGCTTCCACGAAGCGCTCGAGCACCTGCAGGCCCTTCGGGGTGTGGCGCACCTCGGGGTGGAACTGCAGGGCGAAGCGCGCGCGGGCGCGGTCCTCCATCGCGGCGACCGGCGTGTCGCCCGTGCGCGCCGTGACCTCGAACCCGGGCGGCGGCACCTTGACGGCGTCGCCGTGCGACATCCACGCCACGAACTCACCCTCGACGCCCTCGAACAGCGCGCCTCCGTACTCCGCGAGCACCGCCTTGCCGTACTCGCGGACGGGCGACGCCTCGACCTCGCCGCCCAGAGCGCGCGCGAGGAGCTGCATCCCGTAACAGATCGCCAGCACCGGCAGGCCGGTGTCGAGCAGCCCTGGCGGGAGTTGCGGCGCACCGTCGGCGTAGACGCTCTGCGGGCCACCCGAGAGCACGACGCCGTGGGCGTCGAGCTCGCTCAGGCGCTCGGGGGTGACGCCGGGCGACTCGATCACCGAGAAGACCTGCAACTCGCGCAACCGCCGGGTGATCAGGCGCGTGTACTGGGATCCGTAATCGATGACGACGAGGCTGGGCATGGAGGCTCCGAGCGGCTCAGGGGGCCGCGGTGGTGGGTTCGGGGAAGACGAGGACCAGCGAGCGGTCGCCGGGCAGCTCCAGGGTGGCCGCTTCGGACCGGCGGTCGAGGAAGCGGGCCTCGAAGCGCCACGTGCCGGCGCGATCGAGCGGCACCCTGCGCGGCACGCTGCCGACGACGAGGCGCGAGCCCGGTGGGCTCTCGAGGACGACGAGCCGGGCCGGCGGCAGCCCGGCGGGTTCGATGCGGACGTCCACCACGAAGGCCACGGCGCTGCCGGCGACGGTGGCGACCGGCTGAGGTCGGCGCTGCAGGGCGACGCTCAGCGAGGCGAGCACCACCACCGCGACGACGAGGATCGCGCCGAGCGCGAGGCGCCGCCGGCCCTCGGCCGACGCCTGCGCGCGGGCCACCGCGCGCGCCGCGCGCTCGTGCAGCGGCGCCAGCGGGGTGTCGCCCGGGCGCACCGTGGCCCCGGGCGGAGGGCCCTTCACGAACGTCGCAGCTGCGCGCGGCGCGGCCGGAGGGGCCTCTTCGGGTGCCGGAGCGGGGGAGGTGGGGCGCGGAACGTCGCCACTCGACGGGCCTCCGGCGAGCTCCTCGAGGTGCGCGCGGACCGGAGC
>JBHEOT010000240.1:0-756 GCA_046260675.1 Trueperaceae bacterium
GCCCTGCGCAAGGCCGGCTACCGCGTCACGCCGCAGCGCGAGCTGGTCATGGACCTCATCTGCGAGAGCGAGGCGCGGCTGACGGCGCCGCAGCTGTGCGAGGCGGCCCGCGCGCGCGTCCCGGCGATCAACCCGGCCACCGTCTACCGCAACCTGCACTTCCTGCTCGAGCGGCGACTCATCCGCGCGCACGAGCGAGACGGCCACACGACCTACGCGCTGGCGGGCCCCCACGCCGCGCACCACCACCTCGTGTGCCGCGAATGCGGCGCCGAGTTCGAGGTCCCCGAGAGCGCGACGAAGGCGTTCTACGCCCAGCTCGAGCGCGACTTCGGCTTCGCCGTCGAGAGCGACCACCTCATGCTGCAGGGGCTGTGCCCGGACTGCCGCCGGCGCGGCGCGGCCGACTGAACCCGACACGGAACCGCGCCGCGGGGTACGCGGCGCGGCGGCGCGACAGCTATCGGCGTGAGATCGCTCAGTCGGCGCCCTTGAAGGCGATGCCCACGGGCTGGATGACGCGCTTGACGGGGTCGCCGGTGGCCGGGTCGGCGGCGAGCGCAACTTCGGTGATGCGCTGCTCGACCTCGAAGGTGGCCCCCGTCGTCAGGTTCTTGTAGACGTAGACCGGCATGGTCCCTCCATGGCGAACGTGGTGTGGGGTGGTGCGCTGCGGCGTACCCCGGGGGGATACCGATGCACGAGCGCGAGTCTAGCATCCCTGCGGCGGTGCGGGCGTGTCGGACGCGTCACCGG
>JBHEOT010000241.1:0-752 GCA_046260675.1 Trueperaceae bacterium
CCCCTGGGCCTCACCGAAGAGGAGCGCCGTGACGGGGAGCGCGTCCTCCAGCGTGACGGTGCCCCCCACGGGCCCGCCCCGTGCGCCCATGGCCGACTCCGCCAGGCACACGGCCAGCCCGCCCTCGGCACAGTCGTGGGCGCTGGACAGGAGCCCCTTGTCCACCATGGCCAGCACGGCCTCGTGGAGCGCCTTCTCGGCGGCCAGGTCCACGGCCGGCACCGCGCCGGCGGTCTTCCCGTGGATCACCTTCAGGTACTCGCTCGCTCCGATCTCGGCCGTGTTCCGGCCCAGCAGGACAATGGCCTCGCCCGGCGCCCGGAAGCCCGCGCCAATGCTCTTCGACACGTCGTCCAGGACGCCCACCATCCCCACCACCGGGGTGGGGAAGATGGCGCCCCGCGGGTTCTCGTTGTAGAGCGACACGTTGCCGCCGGTCACCGGCGTCTCCAGCCGTTCGCACGCCTCCGCCATCCCCAGCGTGGACTGCTCCATCTGGTAGAAGTTCAGGTTGTCCGTCACCGCCCGGGGCCGCGCGCCCACGCAGACCAGGTTCCGGGCCGCCTCGGCCACGGCGATCATGCCGCCCTTCCGGGGGTCGAGGTAGACGTAGCGGGCGTTGCAGTCGACGGTGGCGGCGATGCCCCGTTTCGTCCCGCGGATCCGGAGCACGCCGGCATCGCCGCCCGGCCCCTGTACGGTATTGGTCCGGACCGTGGAGTCGTACTGCTCGTGGACCCACGCCTTGGACG
>JBHEOT010000242.1:0-307 GCA_046260675.1 Trueperaceae bacterium
GTCGACGACCACGACCTCGAGGGCCGGGTGATCCAACGCCAGCCAGGACCTTGCCCCGCGCTCCAGCGACGCGGCGTCGGCCGCGGTCGAGGCCTCGTCGCGCGCCGCCACGACCACCGCGAGGGCGCCCGTCACCCCATCGGCACGGTCGTCGGGCCCCAGGACCGGCACCGTCCGCAGCCGCGCCCACCAGGCGAGCGGCAAGACCACCCACAGGGAAGCGACGGCCAGCAGCGCGACGAAGAGCGGGGCGGAGCCGAAGGCGGTCATCCACCCAAGGCTACGTCGGCGGAGCCAAGCGCGACCG
>JBHEOT010000242.1:383-743 GCA_046260675.1 Trueperaceae bacterium
ACGTCGTCGACCCCGACCCCGGCGCCCTACTGCTCGAGCGCCCCCGACCCCACCCGATCGTGCGCCGCTACCACGGCGCCGCGCGCGCCGCGCCCGACGGCGCGCTGACGCTCGTCGAGGCCGCCGCCGTCACCGAGCACCACCCCGACCGGATCCCGGTCCTGGCGTCGGCGAAGATGGGCGAGCTGATGCCCGAGGTCCGTCGCCTCGTCGCCCTCGACGTCCCCGCGCTCGCGCTCGACCTCACGTACCTGGGCGACGTCGCCCCGTTCGGACCGCACCCGTGGCGTCCGCGCACCCGCGAGGACCTCGCCGAGCTCGCCGCGGCGGCCGGCCGGCCGGTGTGGCTGATCGGCGTGG
>JBHEOT010000243.1:0-240 GCA_046260675.1 Trueperaceae bacterium
AGCTGATGCCCACCAACCCCGAGCGCATGGTGTGGGGCTTCGGTGATGGGTCGGGCCTGCGCGTGGTCGACACGCCGGTCGGACGCATCGGCACCCTGCTCTGCTGGGAGAACTACATGCCGCTGGCGCGCTTCGCACTCTTCGCCCAGGGCATCGACATCCACATCGCACCCACCTACGACAGCGGCGAGGGCTGGATCGGCAGCCTGCGGCATATCGCCCGCGAGGGCGGCTGCTGGG
>JBHEOT010000243.1:414-738 GCA_046260675.1 Trueperaceae bacterium
CGCCCGCCGTACTTTCGATGTCGCCGGCCATTACGCGCGGCCGGATGTGTTCACCCTGCACGTGAACCGGCAGAAGCAGTCGCCCATCGAGTTCGAGGCGTGAACAGGCACGGCATCGAGCGCCGCCGTTTTCTGCAACGCCTCGCTGCAGGCATGGCAGCGGCCATCCCCGGGCTGGGTAGCGCGGGTGCCACCCCACACCGCATCCGGGCAGCGGCCATCCAGATGTCGCCGAAGCTGGGTGACGTGGACGCCAATCTCGCCCAGGCGGAGCAGTTGATCGCCGAAGCGATCCAGCGAGGCGCGCAATGGATCATCCTGCCC
>JBHEOT010000244.1:0-281 GCA_046260675.1 Trueperaceae bacterium
GTCCAGGCGCGCGTGCGCGCCCGTCGCTCGCGGCTCCTGGGCAAGGACGCCTGGCGCGACCTGATCGCTGCCCCGACGCTCGACCGCACCCTAGCGATGTTGTGGGCGACCCCGTACGGCGTCTCCGGAGTGGTGGGGCCCACGGTTGGAACCCGACCAGACGCCGTGTCACACCTCCAGCGCTCGTTGCGACGGGAGCTGCGTCGCGAGACGCTCACGCTCGCGTCCAGCGTGCCGCCACGGGCGCAGGATCTGCTCGAGTGGCTCGCCGAGAGCGCGCT
>JBHEOT010000244.1:429-738 GCA_046260675.1 Trueperaceae bacterium
GTGTGGCCCGTGACCACGTTGGCTGATCGCGACGACCCCCTGCTCGCCGGCCTAGCGAACGTGCGCAGCGTCGACGAGCTGGTGGCGGCGCTCACGGGCAGCCCCTTCGGCCGTGCACTCGCCGACGCCCGGGACCACCGCACGCGGCACGGACTCCAGCCGTTCTACTTCGAGGTCGCGCTCGACCTCGCGTACCAGCAGGGGACCGTCGCCCGCATCGACACCCTCGCGAGCGCCGACCGCTCGGACGCACTCGAGCTGCTGGGGCACGCATTGGCCCACGGGAACCTGATCGCCGCCGGTCGCTAC
>JBHEOT010000245.1:0-243 GCA_046260675.1 Trueperaceae bacterium
CATCGCGTTCGATCTGGGCGTCAGCGAGGTCGTCGTCGGGCTAACGATCGTCGCGGCCGGCACGTCGCTCCCCGAACTGGCCACATCCGTCGTGGCCGCCCTCCGCGGCGAGCGCGACCTGGCGATCGGCAACGTCGTCGGCTCGAACGTCTTCAACCTCGTGGGCATCCTCGGGCTGGCCTCGCTGACGGCACCGGGTGGCCTGCCCGTGGCGTCCCAGGTGCTCCGTCTCGACGCGTGGGT
>JBHEOT010000245.1:496-736 GCA_046260675.1 Trueperaceae bacterium
CCGCCGCTCGCGTACGGGCACACACCCGTCCTGGACGCACCTTCGGGGATGGTCGATGCCGGGAACGCGGTCCACCGAGGAGGCACGACGCGCATGCTCAGCCGTGACCACGCCATCTGGGACGACGTGCTCGACTACGTCCGTGACCAGATCTCGGAGACCGAGTTTCGCACCTGGTTCAAGCAGGTCCGCCCCCTCGGCATCAGCGAGGGCGTGTTCCAGCTGGGCGTTCCCCACTCC
>JBHEOT010000246.1:0-730 GCA_046260675.1 Trueperaceae bacterium
CGCGATCCAGTGCTCAGCGTCAGTGCGTCGCCAGATAGCGCCGGGCGAAGCCAGCCAGCACCGCGGCCCCGATTGGCAGGGCGTCCTCGTCGAGATCGAAGCGGGGGTGGTGCAGCGGGTGCATCAGGCCGCGGGCCTCGTTGCGGACGCCCAGGCGCGCCATGAGCCCGGGAACGCGCTCGGCGTAGTACGCGAAGTCCTCGCCGCCCATCGACGGGCCGCCGGGCGCGAGGCGGCCCTCGCCGAGCAGCTCTTCGACGACGTCCGCCAGCGTCGGGATGAGCGCCGCTTCGTTGCGCAGCGATGGGTAGCCGAGGGCCTGGGTCACGCCCGCGACCGTGCGCTCGAGGAGCGCGGGGAGCCGCTCGCGTAGCACCGGGTCGAACGAGCGGACCGTCCCCTCGAGGCGCACGCTGGGCGCGATGACGTTGCGGGCGAAGCCCCCCTCGATCTTGCCGAGCGTGATCACCAGCGGTTGAAGCGGGTCGGTGTGGCGGCTGACCAGCTGCTGGATCGCGACGAGCACCTGGGCGGCCACGGCGATGGCGTCGATCGCCTGGTGGGGTCTCGCTGCGTGGCCCCCCTCGCCGATGACCTCGATGTCGAGCCCGTCGCTGGCGGCGGTAGCCGGCCCCGGCGTTGCACTCAGGAAGCCGACCGGTTGGTTCGGGTCGACGTGGAGGCCGAAAACGGCGGACACGGTGGGTGCCTCGAGCGCACCGTCCTCGAT
>JBHEOT010000247.1:0-266 GCA_046260675.1 Trueperaceae bacterium
ACCGAACACGGGGTGTGCTACGGCGTCGACCCGCTGCTCCACCAGGACGCGGGTTTCTACGTCGACACCCGCGAACTGCGGCGCTGGCTACTCGACCACGCCGAGGGCAAGACGGTGCTCAACACCTTCGCGTACACCGGCAGCCTCGGCGTCGCCGCCCTCGCGGGCGGGGCCGCGCGCGTGCTGCAGACCGATCTCAACCCGCGCTTCCTCGACGCCGCCAAGGCGTCGACCGCGCTCAACCGCCTGAGCGTCGACCGGCGCGA
>JBHEOT010000247.1:493-730 GCA_046260675.1 Trueperaceae bacterium
CGGCTACCCTACGCGGCGGCCGGAGATGACCTGGACGAGGAAGAGCACGACGGCGATCACCAGCAACGCGTAGATGAACCCACCGAACGTGGTTCCGGTGACGAGGCCGAGCAGCCAGAGCACGAGCAGGACGATCGCGATGGTCATGAGCATGGAAGTCTCCCCTCTCGGAGAGGGGCCGCGTCCGATCGTGGCGGCATCACGGAAACACCAGGTTGGTGCTTCACGTCAGGATAA
>JBHEOT010000248.1:0-727 GCA_046260675.1 Trueperaceae bacterium
GGAAAAGCGCGGCGGCGGGGCCGGGGACTCGGCGGATTTCCGCGTGGGCGCGGCGCGTCGGGCGGTGGACGGGCACCGACGGAATACCGACAGGATACCGACGCGATACCGCCCCCGGTTTCGCGCCTTGCAAAAGCGCCGTGCCGCGCCTAGTTTCCGCCGGAATTCGCGGGGGCTCCCCGCCGTCACACAAGGAAACCGCCCCATGGAAGCCTTCGCGCAGTTTGTCCCGCTCATCCTGATCTTCGTGATCATGTATTTCCTGCTGATCCGTCCACAGCAGAAAAAGGTCAAGGAACACAAGGCGATGGTCGAGGCGCTGCGGCGCGGCGACCAGGTCGTCACGCAAGGCGGGCTGATCGGCAAGGTCTCCAAGGTCAAGGACAGCGACGAGATCGAGGTCGAGCTTGCGGACGGGATCAGGGTGCGCGTTGTGCGCTCGACGATCGCACAGGTGAGCCGGCCGAGGGCTGAGCCCCGCCTCTCGCAAGTCACTGAAAAGGCGCGATAATGCTGCAAATCGACCTGTGGAAACGCCTCGCGATCTGGGGGCTCGTGGCGCTCGGTCTGCTGCTCGCGCTGCCCAATGTGTTCTACTCCCGGGTCGAGACCCATAACGACGCCGCGGCCGCGGTCGAGCAGGGGGACGATCCCGCGACGGTCGAGGAGGAGCTCGCGCTCTGGCCCGAGTGGCTCCCGTCGGGGCTGGTCAATCTCGGGCTCGACC
>JBHEOT010000249.1:0-718 GCA_046260675.1 Trueperaceae bacterium
CTCTTCGAGCAGCGTGGTGAGCCAGTCGGGGTCCATCTCGGGCACCGAGCTGAGCAGCAGGTCGGTATAGGGGTGATGCGGCGGCTTGAACATCTCGTCCTTGGGTCCTTGTTCCACGACCTTGCCATACTGCATCACCACCACCTCGTCGGCGATCGAGCGCACCGTCGCGAGATCGTGGGTGATGAACATGTAGGCGAGGCCAAGCTCGTTCTGGAGCCGGTCGAGCAGGCGCAAGATGCCTTCGGCCACCAGCTGATCGAGCGCCGAGGTCACCTCGTCGCAAACGATGAACGAAGGCTCGGCGGCGAGCGCGCGGGCGATCCCGATGCGCTGTTTCTGGCCGCCCGACAGCTCCGGCGGGTAGCGGTTGTAATATTGCGCCGGTTCCAGCTCGATCAGATCGAGAAGCTCGTCGATCCGGTTCTTGAGGGCCACGCCCTTGAGCCCGCCATAGAACGCCGCGGGGCGTCCGATGATCTCGGAGATCTTCACCTTGGGATTGAGCGCGGTGTCGGCCATCTGGTAGATCATCTGGATTTGGCGCAGCTGGTCCTTGCTGCGCTTGCGGTAATCGGGCGGGAACGGCTCGCCCTTGAACTGCACCTCGCCCTTGGATGGCGGCAAAAGCCCGGTGATGCATCGCGCCACCGTGGATTTGCCCGACCCCGACTCGCCCACGACGGCGACGGTCATGCCCGGGTAGATGTCGAAGCTC
>JBHEOT010000025.1:0-35138 GCA_046260675.1 Trueperaceae bacterium
GCTCTACACCGAGGGCTGAGGTGTTCCGCGACGTGATGGCGTGGGCCTTCAAGCGGGCCGACGCGACGCCCGAGTTCCATTCGCCCACGTGCTTGGTGCACCACGGAGCGCTGTGCACGGCGTGCGCGGACGCGTGCCCGCACGAGGCGATCACCATCACCCGGACGGTCACGATCGACGCGATCGACTGCACCGGATGTGGACTCTGCGTGGTCGCCTGCCCGAGCCACGCCCTCGCCCCCAGAACACCACCCCCGAGCGCACGCGACGTTCGCTGCTCGCAGGTGGCGGGCGACGTTTCTTCGGTCCCGTGCCTCGCCCGACTGCAGGCGAGCGACCTCGTGCGGATGGGGGCCGCCAACGAGCGCGTCACCCTGGGGCGTGGCGCGTGCGAATCGTGCGCGATCGGTTCGGCCGACGTGCCGGAGGCCGTCGCAGCGACGATCGCCGCCGCCGGTGCGCTGCTGGGCGTCCACGACCAGGCGCCCGAGTTCGTCGTCGTCCAGGTCGAACGCCTGGACCCGAGCGTCGATCCGCGCGCGCTCACGCGCCGCGACCTGTTCCGCGTCGGCTGGGGCCAGATGAAGCAGGCCGGCGGGGTCGCCCTGGGACCGCTCGAGAAGCTGGCGCCCGACGAGCCACGCGGGGCCGTCGACCGGCCGCCGCTGCCAGCGGAACACCAACGGCGGTTGCGGGCGCTGGAGGTCGCCGAGCTGGCGACCGAGGACCCGGTGCCGTTCCCGCTCCCGGCCGTTGCCGACGGCTGCATCTTCTGCCCCGCGTGCACCCGGGTGTGCCCTACGGACGCCATCCGGCGCGCGTTCGACGACGCGCCGGAAGCCGCGCCCACCGGCGGGGTCGGCGGCCGCCCCGCGCACGGACCCATGCGCATCGAGCTCGAGGCCGATCGCTGCGTCGGGTGCGCCGCGTGCGTCGACGTCTGCCCGGTGCACGTCATCACGATGCGCCCCACCGTGCCGTGGGGCGAGGTCGTCGGCGGGGTGCGGACGGTCGCGACGTCGACGCCGCGCCGCTTCGAGGGCGACGAACCGGTGGCGCGCGACGCGTCGTAGGATGGGCTCATGACCGTGGACGAGTGGGTCTTCGAAGCGCTCGAGCGTGCCGGCTCCCACGGAGCGACGGTGCGCGAGGTGCAGCGGCTGGTCGACGAGCACCGCTACGAGGAGTTGGCCATCGACACGATCGAAGCCTCGCTGGCATCGCTCGCCCAAGCGGGCCGCGCCCAGGAGACCGAAGCTCGCTGGCGCGCGGTCCGGACCACCACCAAGGAGGACGCGCTCCGTCGCCTGTTCGGCGACGAATGACCGCGCGCACACACCCATGACCACCGCAGCGACCGCCCGCATCGACGACTTCTACGACCTGGACGCCACGCTCGCCCCCGAGGAGCGGATGATCCGCGACGGCGTCCGCGAGTTCGTGCGCGCGGAGTTCCTTCCCCACGTCGCCGATTGGTGGACCGAGGGGACGCTGCCGTCCGACCTGGCGAAGCGGCTGGGCGACCAAGGCATGCTCGGCGTGACCCTTCCCGAGGAGTACGGCGGAGCCGGAGCGAGCGCGACCGCTTACGGCCTGCTCAACCGCGAGGTCGAGTACGTCGACTCGGGCCTGCGCAGCTTCGTGAGCGTTCAGTCGAGCCTCGTGATGTACCCCATCTACCGTTGGGCGCGCGAGGAGGTCAAGAAGGCCTGGCTCCCCCGGTTGGCAGCGGGTGAGGCGGTCGGCTGCTTCGGCCTGACCGAACCCGACGCCGGCAGCGACCCCGGCGCGATGCGCACGCGCTGCCGGCGCGTCGGCGACGACTGGGTGATCAACGGGGTCAAGCGCTGGATCACGAGCGGCTCGCGCGCCGACGTCGCGATCGTCTGGGCGCGCGAGGAGGGGGGCGACGGACGCGTGCTCGGCTTCTTGGTCGACACCGACCGCCCGGGCTTCCAGGCGGTGGACATCAAGACCAAAGCGTCGATGCGCGCCTCCGTCACCAGCGAGCTCTACCTCGACGAGGTCGTCGTTCCCGACGCTCAGCGACTGGAGGTCGCCGGCTTGGGCGGTGCGCTCGCCTGCCTCAACCAGGCGCGCTACGGCATCGCCTGGGGGGTGCTGGGGGCTGGGTTCGCCTGCTTCGAGGAGGCGGTCGCGTACGTGGCCGACCGGCCCTCGTTCGGTGCACCGCTCGCGGCCAAGCAGCTCGTGCAAGCGCGGCTCGCCGACATGCTCGGCGACTTGACCAGGGGAAGCCTCGTCGCCCACCACCTCGGTCGGCTCAAGGAACGCGGTCAGGACACGCCGCCGCGGGTCTCGCTGGCCAAGCGCGACAACGTGCGCGCGGCCCTCGCGACGGCGCGGGCGGCGCGCGAGCTGCTCGGCGGGAACGGCATCACCACCGAGTACGTGTCGATCCGCCACATGCTCAACCTCGAGACCGTCTCCACGTACGAAGGCACCGACGGCGTGCACACTTTGATCCTCGGGCGCACGATCACCGGTGAGAGCGCCTTCTGAACGGCGGTCCAGGCCCAGGCACGGCCGCTTCGCCGGAAGCGGCGCCGCGTCAGACGACCGAAGCCCAGATCGCGAGCGCCGCCACGCAGGCGCCCGCCACCGCGCGCACGGCGTGGCGGCGCGGCACCATCCGGCGAAGCACGATCCGGGCGTTCCACCACGACGCCAGCGAAGCGAGCAGCGCCCCGACCGGCACCAGCACCGCGGCGCTCGGCGAGCCGAACCCCAAAGCGACGGCCCCGACGGTCAGGATCGCCGCCGCGAGCAGGAACGCCGCCGCCACCCGGGAGCGCCGCCGCACCACCGACCAAGCGCCGAACGCGTTCACCGCAGCGTAGACCGTCGCCGCCGCGAGCGCGAGCATCGACAGGCCGGTCACGGCTCGGTGAGCAGCGCCCGCAGGCGCGCTTCGGGGGTGCCGAGCGTGCGCAGATCGACGACCTCGAGCCGGCGTGGCACCAGCGCCTCGGCCCGGCGGGCGAGCCATGCATCGCTGCCCGAGCCGCCATCGACGACCAAGCGCAGGACGTCGACGCCCGCCGATCGCCCGAACCGTCGGATCGCTCCGAGCGCCTCGGCGTCCGTGTCGATCAGGCGGGCGTCGATGCGCCGCCCCTCGGCCCGCAGCTCTTCGATGTCGAACGCGTAGGGACCGGTCGGTCGCTCGGCGGCGCCGGTCGCGAGCCGCGCCACCTCAGGGGTCGCCAGCCAGGGCTGAGCGACCACGGCGACGGTGCGCACGTCCGAGGGGCGCACGCGCCCCTCCACGGGGGGTCGGCGCGGTGGCCGCGCCGCCGCACGGTGCTGGGCCCAGATCCGCCGGACCTTGGCGGGCTCGTGCACGAGGTGCGCCAGGAGCGATACCGCAGCCGTCTCGAGCGGCTGCGTGAGGTCTGCGGCGATCGGCCACAGGGTCGGGCCGGAGCCCCGCGCACGCGCCAGCGCGGCCGGCAGGTCGCCGATCCACGGGTCCTGGGCGCCGCCAGGGCCGCCGTCGCGCTCGGGGTTGAGGCGCGGCACCACGATCAGGTCGGCATCTTCGAGGGCGAGCACGGCGGCGAGCGCCAACCGGAACGCGACGCCCGGAACGTCGCCCACGCGCGGATCGGTCAAGCGTTCGAGCACGGCGTCGGGGTCCGGTCGGACCACGTCGGCGCCCGCCGCCCGCACCATCGAGGTCCAGAAAGGACCGTACCGGTCCCACATCAGGTGGGTGAGGAAGCCGACGCGCACGACGTCGAAGCGTAGCACGCCGCCGTGCACGACCGCGCGGTCGGATCGCGTGACGGACGCCCGTGGTAGCCTCGCCGCTCCATGGACATCGCGCTGGCGCTGCTCGCCACCCTCGTGCTCACGCACGTGGCCGTCCTCGTGTGGGTGGCTGCCGGCGTGGTGGCGACGCCGCCGCACGGCGCCGCGGCGCCCGCCGCGCCCGCCGCGCCCCCAACCGGCTGGCCGGACGTCGACGTCGTCGTACCGGCACACGACGAAGCCGCTGCGCTGCCGGACACGCTGGCCTCGCTGCAGGGCGTCGCGTACCCGGGCGTGTTGACGATCTACGTCGTCGACGACCGTTCGACGGACGGCACGGCCGACGTCGTGCGTGCCGCAGCCGCGAGCGACCCCCGGATCCGACTGGTGCAAGTGCACAGCGCGTCCCGGCGGTGGGCCCCCAAGGTGCATGCGGTCGCCCAAGGGCTGAGGGCCGGGAGCGGTGCGATCGTCCTCACGACCGACTCCGATTGTCGGGTGCCGCCCGGATGGGTGCGCGCGATGGTCGCGCCCTTCGCCGATCCCGCCGTCGTGCTGGTCCTCGGGACGGTCACGACGCGCGGGCCCGGGGAAGCCCGGTCGTTCCGTGAGCGCTTCGAGGCGATCGACTGGCTCTCGCTCATGTTCACCTCGCGGTCGATGGTGCGCGCCGGGCGGGCGCTCGCATCGAGCGCGAACGATCAGGCGTACCGCCGCTCGGCGTTCGAGCGCGCGGGCGGCTTCGGTATCGCGGGCCGGGCCCCCTCTGGCGACGAGGACCTGCTCGCCCAACGGTTGACCCGGCTCCCTGGAGCGCGAGCGGTGTTCCTCGATCATCCCGACGCCGCCGTCCTCACCTCCCCCATGCCCTCCTGGCGGGCGCTGCTGCTCCAGCGCCGGCGCTGGGTGTCGCGCTACCACCACGTGGACCAGTACCACCCGGCGTTCTGGCTCGGCATCGCCCTGCTCGGGTTCCAGAGCGTGGCGCTCGCCGTGGCGCTGCTCGCGCTGCCGGTCATCCCGCAGGCAGCGCCGGTCGTGCTCGGCCTCTGGGCCATCAAGCTCACCGTCGAGCTCGGGGGGGCCCACATCGGGCTCGTGCGGATCGGTCGGCGCGACCTGACCGGGCTGCCGCTGGTGGGCTGGGCGCTGCTCCACCCCTTCTACATCGCCGCCGCGGTCCTCTCGTCGTTCGTCCGCCCGTCCTCGTGGTACGCGGGTCAGGCGGGCTACCGCCGCCGCCTGTGGGCGTCGCGTCGGCGCCGCACCTGGCGGCGCGTTCGCCGGCGCGTCCAGGGGCTGACCGGCGGCTGAGGTGCGCGGTGGTACGGTGCCCGGCGGACGCGTCCCAGTGCGGCGCGCGGCCCCAACGGAGGACGCCATGAAGGTCTTCATCCTCGGCGGCGACGGCTTCTGCGGCTGGCCCACCAGCCTGCACCTGTCCGCGCTGGGCCACGACGTGGTCATCGTCGACAACCTGAGCCGCCGCGCCATCGACCTCGAGCTCGAGGCCGGCAGCCTCACCCCCATCGCCCCGATGGGCACGCGCCTCAAGGCTTGGCGCGAGGTCTCGGGGCGCAGCATCCGCTTCGAACGCCTCGACGTCGCCGAGCAGTACCACCGACTGCTCACGCTCATCCAGGACGAGCGCCCCGACGCCATCGTGCACTTCGCCGAACAGCGCGCCGCCCCGTATTCCATGAAGAGCAGCGCCCACAAGCGCTACACCGTGCACAACAACCTCATCGCCACGCACAACGTGCTCGCGGCGATCGTCGAGTCCGGCGTCGACGTGCACCTGGCGCACCTCGGGACCATGGGCGTCTACGGGTACGGCACCGCGGGCATGAAGATCCCGGAGGGCTACCTGCCGATCGAGGTCGTCACCGACGACGGCGACCGCGTCCAGCAGGAGATCCTCTACCCCAGCAACCCGGGGTCGATCTACCACATGACCAAGACCCAGGACCAGCTCTTCTTCGCGTACTACGCCAAGAACGACGAGGTCCGCATCACCGACCTGCACCAGGGCATCGTCTGGGGCACCAACACCCCCGAGACGCTGCGCGACGAGCGGCTCGTCAACCGCTTCGACTACGACGGCGACTACGGCACCGTCCTCAACCGCTTCCTGATGCAGGCCGCGGTCGGCTACCCGCTCACCGTCCACGGCACCGGCGGCCAGACGCGCGCCTTCATCCACATCCGCGACACCGTGCGCTGCATCCAGCTGGCGATCGAGCACCCGCCGGAGCGGGGCGAGCGCGTCCGGATCCTCAACCAGATGACCGAGACGCACCGCGTGCGCGAGCTCGCCCAGAAGGTCGCCGGACTCACGGGGGCGCAGGTGTCGTTCACCGCCAACCCCCGCAAGGAGGACGCCGAGAACGACCTCCACGTGCGCAACGACCTGTTCCTCGACCTCGGGCTCGAGCCGACCACCCTCGACGACGGGCTCCTCGCGGAGGTCACCGACGTCGCCAAGCGCTACGCGCACCGCGCCGACTTGGGCAAGATCCCGTGCACCAGCACGTGGACCAAGAAGCAAGCGGCCGGCGTGCCCGAACCCACCACGGACCCCGCTCCGGCCTGACCGGCACGACACCGGACGCCGACCCTCGATGCGCGTCGCGCTCTTCACCGAGACCTTCCTCCCCAAGATCGACGGGGTGGTCACCCGCGTCGTCCGTACGCTCGAGCAGCTGCGGGCGCTCGGGCACGAGGCGCTGGTGTTCGCGCCGCACGACCCGCCCGCCGAGGTCGCCGGGCATCGGGTGGTGCCGGTCCCGGCGGTCTCGTTTCGCCCCTGGTACCCGGAGCTGTTCCTCGGGCTGCCGCGGCCGCGCCTGGGGCGCGAGCTCGACGCCTTCGCGCCCGACGTGGTGCACGTGGTCAACCCGGTCATCCTCGGGCTGTGGGGGACGATGGTCGCGAACCAGCGCGACCTGCCGCTCTTGGCCTCGTACCACACCGACATCACGCAGTACGCGGTGCACCTCAAGCTGCCGTTCCTGAGCCCGCTCTCGCGGGTCTTCTTGCGCGACGTCCACAACCGCGCGCACGTCAACCTGTGCACCTCGCAGCCGATGGTCAACTCGGCGCGCGGCCTCGGGATCCAGCGCGTGCGCCTGTGGCGCAAAGCCGTGGACACCGAACGCTACGACCCGTCCAAGCGCGATCCCGAGATGCGCGCGCGCCTGTCGGACGGCCACCCCGAAGATCCGCTGCTGCTCTACGTCGGACGGGTGTCGGCCGAGAAGCGCCTCGACTGGCTGTACGCGCCGGTCACCCAGCTGCCCGGCGTGCGGCTCGCGGTGGTCGGCGGCGGGCCGGCCGAGAACGCGATGCGGACTCGGTTCGCGGGGACGAACACCACCTTCATGGGGTACCTGAGCGGCGAGGAGTTGGCGCGGGCTTACGCGAGCGCCGACGTCCTCGCGTTCCCCTCGGACACCGAGACCTTGGGGTTCGTGGCGATGGAGGCGATGGCCTCCGGGATCCCGGCCGTGGGCGCGCGCGCGGGCGGCGTTCCCGACGTGATCCGCCACGAAGAGAACGGGTTGATGTTCACCCCGGGCGACCTGGGCGACCTGACCGAACAGCTGCGGCGCCTGATCGCCGATCCCCTGCTTCGCGCTCGCCTCGGACGCGCCGCGCGCGCCGACATGGAGCGCTGGTCGTGGCGCGCGGCGACCGAGGGGCTCGTGGAGCACTACGAGCTCGCGCGCGCGGTGCACGCGCGCTTCGACCCGCGTCCCGGGTAGCGTCGACCGTCACGCGAAGGGCCCCGGAACGACCGTCGGGATCCCGTCGAGCGCGTGCACGCGCACGTCGGCCTGGTAGACCGAGCGCAGACGGGCCTCCGTGAAGACGGCCGGCGGGGCGCCGTGCGCGACGATGCGTCCCGCTTCGAGCAGCGCCACCCGGTCGCAGGCGCGAGCCGCCAGGTTGAGGTCGTGCACGACGACGAGCACCGCCACGCCGTCGGCGGCCGCCACGCGGGCGGCGCGCAGCGTCTCGACCTGATAGCGCACGTCGAGGTGGTTCGTCGGCTCGTCCAGGAGCAGCACCCCCGGGTCCTGGGCGAGGGCGCGCGCCAGGACGACGCGCTGCCGCTCACCGCCGGACAGCGTTTCGACGCGCCGTGCACGCAGTTCGAGCACGTCGGTGCGGTGGAGTGCGGCCTCGATCGCCGCCTCGTCCGCCGGCGTCGGGCCGCGCAGGAAGCCCGCGTGCGGCGTGCGCCCCATCGCCACCACCTCGTCGACCGTGAACCCTTCGGGCAAATCGCCCCCCTGGGGGACGACCGCGACGCGCCGCGCGAGCGCGCGCCGTCCGTACGCCGTGAGCGGCCGGCCGTCGAGGAATACCTCGCCCGCGGACGGCGCGAGCCCACGGGCGGCCACCGCGACGAGCGTGGATTTGCCGGCGCCGTTGGGCCCCACCAACCCGACCACCTCGCCCGCGGTCAGCGCGAACGACACGCCGTGGAGCACCCTGCGCGCGCCGTAGCCGGCCGTCACCGAGCGCAGATCCAGGACCGCGCGCCGCGCCGTCATGCCGCACCGCGCGCGGCGTGCCGCCGCAAGAGGACCAGGAAGAAGGGCGCGCCGGCCAGCGCCGTCACCACCCCGACCGGCACCTCCGCCGGCGCGATCACCGTTCGCGCGAGCACGTCGGCCGCCACCACGAAGATGGCGCCCCAGAGCGCCGCGAGCGGGAGCAGGCGGCGGTGGCCGGGACCGACGGCGAGCCGAACGGCGTGCGGCACGACGAGCCCGACGAAGCCGATCACGCCCGCGGTCGCGACCGCGGCCGCGGTCGCCAGCGTGCTCGCCGCCACGACGGCTACCTTGAACGGCTCGACCGGCAACCCCAACTGCGCCGCCGCCGCATCGCCGAGCTGCAGCACGTCGAGGCCGCGGGCCGCGGCGAGAACGATCACGCTGGCGGCGAGCAGCGCCGGGACCGCCCAGGCGAGCTGACCCCAAGAAGCGAAGGCGAAGCTGCCGAGCAGCCACGCGAGCACGCCCGCCGCCTGCTCGCGGGCCGCGAGGAGCACGAGCGACGTGCCCGCGGACAGGCTGGAGCCGACGACCACGCCGGCCAGGATGAGCGAGACGACCGGCACGCGGGTGCCCTGGCGGGCGAGCGCCACGACCAGCGCGACGGTGCCCAGCGCGCCGACGAACGCCGCCGCGCCGACGCCGGCGCTCGCCCACCACGCGCCCGCCGTCCCGAGCACGAGCACGAGCGCGGCAGCGAGCCCGGCACCCGACGCGGCGCCGAGCAGGTAGGGGTCCGCGAGCGGGTTCCGGAACACGCCCTGGAGGGCGGCTCCTGCGAGCGCCAACGCGGCACCGACGACCGCCGCCGCCAGCACGCGCGGCAACCGGATGTGCACGACGATGGTCTCGGCGAGGTCGGCCGGCGCGTCGATCGCCCCGAGCGGGCGCGCGACCGCGCGCCCGACCGCGGCGAACACCTCCCCGGGCGTCAGCGGCACCGAACCGAGCATCGCGGCTCCTAGGACGATCAGGACGAGCGCCACGACCGAGGCCGCGAGCACCCAACCGGACCCGGCGGGCGCGGCGCCGGCGACGACGCGGCGCACGGCCGCGACGCCCGGCTCGCCCCCGCCGGTGGTGGTCAGAAGCGCCCTGGGTGGAGCAGGCGCGCGATCGCCCACGCCGCCTCGACGAGGCGCGGTCCCGGACGCGAGAGCACGTCGGCCTCGGCCGCCGTGAGCTCGATCACCCGCCCGTCGCGCACCGCGCGCAGCACCGACCACCCCGGCCGCGCGGCGACCTGCTCCGCGGTCACGCCGTACGGGGCGTCCAGCAGGAGGATCACCTCGGGGTCCTGGGCGACGACGTACTCGGGGTCCACCTGCGGGTAGTCGCCCAGCGCGGCGTCGACGACGTGCGCCCCGCCGGCGAGCTCGACGACGGCGCCGACGAGCGAGGTCGGGCCGGCCGCGTACGGCGTCGCGTCGATCTCGACGAACACCGTCGGCCTGGGCAGCTCGGCGACCGCAGCGCGCACCGCTTCGAATCCGGCGGCGACCTCCGTGGCGAGCTCGGCGGCCTCGTCCTCGAGCCCGAGCAGGGCGCCGAGGTCCGCGAAGTACGGGGCGAGGTCGTCGAGCTGCTGTGGGGTCCCCGCGTAGACCGCGATGCCGAACGGCGCCAACGCCTCGGGGAGCCCCGTGAAGGCGTCGGCGAGCACCAGGTCGGGGGCAGCGGCGACGAGCGCCTCGAGGTCGGGCGCGAACGCGGTCCCGAGCGACGGCGCCGCCAGCGCCGCCGCGGGGGCATCGCTGAGGGAATCGCGGCCGACCAACCGGTCGCAGGCACCGAGGGCACAGAGCGTCTCGGTGTGGCTGGGCACCATCGACACGACGCGCAGCGCCGGCGCCGCCAGCGCGACGTCGCGTCCGAGCGCGTCGGTCGCCTGTACGGGCTGGGCTGTCGCGATGGGTACGACCGCGCATGCGAGGACGGCGAGCCACGCCAGGGAGGCACGTGCACGACCGCGGGCGCGGCGGGGGGTGGTTCCGGATTGGGGGTGCATGCAAGGCCTCCGAAGGCACTTGCGCTCGAGGGGGCGACGCCTTCGGCACCTTCGCCGTGCGCGTCTAGCGCCCGCGACCCTCCGGTCCGCGAACGCCGTCGCCCTCCCTCGTCCGCGCAAGGGGTGCGCTGTCGTTCGCGGGCGGTGTTCGGGCTTCCGGGCGCCGACGGGCGACGCGCGGTGACCGTTGCGGGACAGCGCCGGATTCTCACCGGACTTCCCCGCCGCACGAACCGAGGCGAGGGTACGCAGCCGGGACCCCGCGCGTCAACGGACCCTGGCGCCGCGACTCGCCGAGGGCGTGGTACGTTCCCGCGCGTGCGCCGCCTCGCCGACCTCCCCTCCCCTGGCCTTCCGCGCCGGGAGGACTGGGTGCCGCCACCGCGCTTCGGCACCGTGCGCTTCGCCGACTTCCGGCCCGCGCATCCGACGCAGGCCGAGGCGCTCGCCGCCGTGCAGGCCTTCGCGCACGCGCCCCCACCGCGGCGGGCCTGGGCCTGGCGCCGATCCGAGCCGGTAGGCACGACCGGTCTCTACCTCGACGGCGGCTTCGGGGTGGGCAAGACGCACCTGCTCGCGGCCTTGTGGCACGCGTCCCCCGAGCCACGCAAGGTCTACCTGTCGTTCGCCGAGCTCGTCGCCGCGATCGGCACCCTGGGGATGCCGCGTGCCCTGGAGGAGCTCGGCCACGAGCGGCTCTACTGCATCGACGAGTTCGAGCTCGACGACCCGGGCAACACGCTGATCGTCAAGACCTTCCTGGCCCACGTCTTCGATCGCGGCGCGCGGGTCCTCACGACGTCGAACACCGCCCCCAACGCCCAGGGCGAGGGACGGTTCGATGCCGCGTCGTTCCGGCGCGAGATCCAGTCGATCGCCGCACGCTTCCGCACCGTGCGCATCGACGGCCCCGACCACCGCTTCGCCGAGCGCGACCGGGCGTTGCTCGCGCCGTCCGCCGTCACGTCAGCGCCCGACGACGCCGTCCACGCCCCCTGGAGCGAGCTCCATACCGCGCTCGCGAGCCTCCACCCGGTGCGCTACGGGGCCTGGGGTCGGTCGGCGCGCGCCTTCGTCGTCGCGGGCGCCGAACCGATCCCGGATCAGCAGCGCGCGCTGCGTTGGGTCCACTTCATCGACAAGCTCTACGACCAGCGGGTCCCGCTCTGGCTCACGGGCACCGTCGCCCTCGCCGACCTCTTCGACCCGCACTACGCCGCGGGCGCGTACGCGAAGAAGCACGACCGGTGTCGCTCGCGCCTCGCCGAGATGCTCGCCGAGGCCGAGGCCACGACCCTCGCGCCCGCAGCGTCCGGCTGAACGACCCGTCGCGGTGCGGCCTCAACTCGCGACGCTGAGGCGCGCCGCGACGTCCGCCGCGATCGCGGAGGTGCCCCCTGGTGGACCGAGCCGCTCGGGTCCGTCGCGGCGCGCCGCCTCCCGGACCGCGGGGTCGTGCAGCGCTCGTCGCAGGCCCGCGGCGACCCTTGCGGGATCCGACTCGACGACCTGGAGGGCGCCGCCCAGCAGACGCTTCTGGTTCGCCAGGAAGGCGCCCCCGTACGCGGGTTCGACCGGGAACGCGACGACGGGAAGGCCGAGGCCGGCCGCCTGCTCCTGCGCGGTGCCCGCCGTCCCCAACACGGCGTCGGCGCTCGCGAGCACGTCCGGGAAGCGCTGGGTCACGAAGCCCACCCGCACGTCGCCGCTGCCCCAACCGTCGTGGTCGCCGACGGTCTCGCTCGTCCATCCGGTCGGGGGTGGCGGCGGATCGCCGCGGGTCCAGGCGACCCAGCCGACGCAGGGCGCACCGGCGTCGGCGAGCGCCGCCATGCCGGCCGCCATCAGGAGCAGCGCCCGCTCGGCGTACGCCCGCGACCCGGGGAGCAGCGCGAGGGTCGCACCGGGGCGGCTACCGCGGAGCTTCTGGCCGCTCAAGCCATCCATCATCGGGTTGCCGAGGAAGCGGGCTGCGCCCACGCCCCGCGCGCGCAGCCACGCTGCGGTCGCCTCGTCGCGCGGGTAGACGGCCTCGGCGCGGCGCAGCAGCGCGCGCTCCGGTGCGCGGATGCGCTCCATGAAGGCGCGGTTCCACGGCACGAGGCCGCCGCCCTCGGCCAACCGGATCGACACCAGCGGCTGGACGACGAAGCGGCGCGCACCGCGCAGCAGCCGCGCCAAGCCCTGCGCGTACACGTCGCCGACCACGAGCACGGCGTCGGCTCGGCCCGCCCAGAGCGCGCGCACCTGCTGCAGGCTCACTTGGAGCAGGCCCGCACGCAGGTCCGCCCACAGCAGGCTCGGATGGTGCAGCGTCAGCCCGTCCGCCGGGAGTCGGACCCGCGGCCCGCGGATCGGCACGTCCAGGTCCTCGAACGCGGTACCGACGCCGACCACCGGGAACGCGACGAAGCTCCAGTCCGGCAGCCGCGTGCGAAGCTCCATCAGCAGGGCCGCGGCGATGGCGTCCTCGCCGTGGCCGTTGGCCACCACCCAGAGCGTGCGGGGCGGTGGCGCCACGGGTCAGTCGGGGGCGACGGACGGATCCGCGCGGGTCGCGATCAGGTAGAGCGGCTCGCCACCCTCGGGGTGGTGGCCGTGAAGGTCGACGGGCGCGAAGCCACCCGCCGCCGCGAGGTACCCGCGCACCAGGCGCAGGTGCGCTTCGTCGTCCGACGCCCGCCAACAGAGCACGGCCTTGGTCGGGAACATGCGGTTGCCGAACACGACGAGGAACGGTGCGCCGGGACGCAGGACGCGGCCGACTTCTCGGAGCAGCTCGATGGGCCGGGTGAGGTACTGGACGCTGGCGGTGCACACGACCGCGGCCAACGACGCGTCCGCGAACGGCAGCGACGGATCGTCGTTGAGGTCGAGCACGTGGTGCGCGCGCAGCTGCGGGTTCCGCGCGAGGGCGGACCGATCGAGCCCCACGCCGATTGCATCGTGCGAGCGATCCGGTAGGTGGGAGTGGGCGCCGGCGAACAGGTCGAGGACCGGGCCGTCGGCCGGGAGGCGTTCGTCGTACCAACGGGTCACGACCGCGTCGGCATCGTCGTCGAGGTGGGAATCCGGGCGCGGTACCGCGTAGAAGCGTTCGTCCGGCTCCTCGTCCTGACGACGGAAGAACTCGGGAGGGATCAACGTCATGCCCAGATCATCGCCCACCGGCCAGCGCCGGACCAAGGGTGCACCTCACGTTTCGCCGCCGTCCAGGACGGCGTCGTCCCGGATCGGATCGCGATCCGGGGCACCGTTGAGCGACGGTCCCTCCGTCCACCGGAGCTTGCGGCGAAGCACCGCGAACGGGTCGTAACCGCCCGGCACGAGCCGCACGACGTCGGGGCCGAGCGTGACATCGAAGGCGTCGCCGCTGGCGAGGTCGATGCGCTCCTGACCGTCCAGGACGAGCGCGATCTCGTCGGCGCGCCCTTCGATCGTCAACCGCAGGCGGGCGTCGGCGCCGAGGACGATCGGACGGTTGGCGAGCGCCTGAGGTGCCACCGGCATGACGAGGAGCGCGCGCAGCTCGTGCAGCAGGATGGGGCCTCCCAACGACAACGAGTACGCCGTCGACCCCACCGGCGTGCTCACGACGACGCCGTCGGCGCGGTACTCGGCCGCCAAGAAGCCGTCGACGTCCAACCGGACGCGCACCAAGCGCGTCATCACCCCTTGCGACACGGTGACGTCGTTGAACGCGACGACGGGCGGGCCTCCGCGCACCGAGACCGAGAGGCTCGCCGCCGCGACGGCGCGCCAGCCCGAGGGGTCGGCGCCGTCCGCGTACGCCAGCGCCTCGTCGACGCCGAACGCGGCCAGGAAGCCGAGCTTGCCGAGGTTCACCCCGAGCACCGGGAACGGGCGCCCCGTGAGCCGCCGCGCCGTGGCCAGCAGGGTGCCGTCGCCCCCCACCGCGACGACGAGGTCCGGCGCCGGCCGCAGGTCGCCGATCGGCCGGTCGCCGTCGAGATCGAGCACCACGTCGATCCCGGCGGCGGCGAAGCGCGCGGCGATCCGCCGCGCCGGCGCGTGCGCCGACGGCTTGTGCGAGGTGCTGGTCACGACCACCCGCTCGAGGGCCGCGCACGGTCGAACCCAAGCCGTGCCCACGTCGCGACCGGGGCCCGATGCCCCTCCCCCGCCGCCGCTCACGGGGCCGCCGGCACCGACAGGCGGCCGAGGACCCACGCGACGACCTGTTCGAGCTCGAGCGTGCTCGTGTCCAGGTGTTGGGCGTCCGGAGCCGGCGCGAGTTGGCGCGCGTCGAGCGCGTCGCGCCGCCGGATCGCCTCGGCCACCTCGGCGAGATCGGCGGCGCGCTCGCCGACGCGGCGGGCCGCGCGGACCTCGGGCGCGGCGGTGAGGTAGAACTTGTGCGCCGCGTCCGGGAACACGACCGAACCCATGTCGCGTCCGTCGATCACGAAGGGGCGCGGCATCTCGCGCAGGCGGGCGTCCACCCACGCGCGCACCGGGGGGTGCGCAGCCACCCGCGACACGGCGGCGTCGACCGCGTCGCTGTGGAGCGCCCCCGTGACGTCGTCGCCATCGACGCGAACGGCGTCGCCACCGAGGCCGGGGCGCAACTCGACCGCGTGCGCTTCGAGCACCGAGAGCACGGCGTCCGCGTCGTCGAGCACCGCGCCGGCAGCGGTCGCGAGCAGCGTGGCGACGCGGTACAGCAGCCCCGACGAGACGCACGGCACCCCGAGGGCGGCCGCGACGCGCTCCGCGACGGTGGATTTGCCGGAAGCGGCGGGGCCGTCGAAGGTGACGACGCCTGGATCGCGCCCACGCACGTCGCTCACAGCGCCTCCACGCCGACGCCCCAGGTCGTCAGGTCGTCGAAGAAGCCCGGGTACGTCTTGGCCACGCAGCCGGGATCGCGCACCCGCACGCCCGGCCAGCGCGCGCCGGCCAGGGCGAAGGCCATCGCCATGCGGTGGTCGCCGTACGTCTCGACCTCGACCGTCGCCGGCGGCGCCTCGATCGGTTCGATGGTGAGCGCGTCGTCGTGCTCCTCGACCCGCGCGCCGAACTTGCGGAGCTCCACGGCGAGCGCGTGCAGCCGATCGGTCTCCTTGATGCGCAGGTTGCCGACGTTGACGATGCGCACCGGTGCGTCGGCGGCGAGCGCGAGCACCGCTAGCGTCTGCGCTTGGTCCGGGAGGTCGTTGAGGTCGAAGGTGCCGCCGCGCAGCCGGGCGCCCGCGGGCAGCGACGCCTCGGACCCGCTCGCCGTCCAATCGACCGCGCACCCCATCCGACCGAGCACGTCGAGCAGCGCCTTGTCGCCCTGCGCCGAGTCCGCGCCCACGTCGGCGACCCGGACGCGACCGCCCGCCATCGCGGCGACGCCCCACGCGTAGCCCGCCGCCATCGCGTCCCCTTCGATCGCGAAGGTGCGGCCGACGTACGGCGCCGGCCGCACCTCGAAGCGTCGGTAGCCCTCCCGCACGACCTCGACCCCGAACGCGCGCATGACCTCGATCGTCAGGTCGACGAACGGCTTGGACTGGAGGACCCCTGCGACCTCGACGGCGACCGTGCCCCGGGCGTACGGGGCGGCGAGGAGGAGCCCGGAGAGGAACTGCGACGAGCGATCGCCGGCGACGCGCGCGGTCCCGCCGGGAAGCCCGTCGGCCCGAACCGTCACCGGTGGGAAGGCATCGCCCCCGGCCGCGCGCGCGTCGACACCGAGGCCACGAAGCGCGCCGATCAGGTCGCCGACCGGGCGCTCGCGCATGCGCTGCACACCGTCGAGCACGAAGCGACCCTGCCCGAGCGCGACGGCCGCGGTCAGGAAGCGCAGCGAGGTACCGGAAAGGGCGAGGTCGAGCTCCGCACCGGCGCTCGACCAACGTCCATCGACGCCGACCACGTCGATGCGGGTCGGGTCGCCGGGGTCGGGGCGCACGTCGGCGCCGAGGAGGTTCAAGGCGCGGACCATGACCGCCGCGTCTTCGGCGACGAGGGCCCCCGAGAGGGTGGAGGGCCCGCGCGCGAGCGCCGCCACCAGGAGCGCCCGGTTGGTGATCGACTTCGACCCGGGCACGTGCGCGACGGCGTCGACGGGGCCACGGGGGACGATGAGGTAGCGGTCGGGGTAGCCGGGCATCACCGCATCAGGGTAGCACCGCCGTATCCTGAGGCCATGCCTGCTCCCGCCCTCCCCGACCGCCTCGCCGCGGTGGCCGCGGCCTTCCGTGCCGTGCCGGCGCCGCTCGCGCTCGAACTCCTCCTCGAGCACGCCGACGGGCTGCCGCCGCTGCCCGACGCCCTCCGCGACCGCCCCGACCTGTTCGAACGCGTCACCGAGTGCCAGACGCCGTTCTTCGTCGCGACCGAGGTCGGCGCCGACGATCGGGTCCGGATGCACTTCGACGCACCCGAAGAATCGCCGACCACTCGCGGCTTCGCCGGCATTCTGCACCGCGGCCTCGACGGCGCCACCACCGCGGAGGTGCTGGCGGTGCCCGGCGACTTCGCGAACGATCTGGGCTTGGCGAAGGCGATCTCGCCGCTGCGCCTGCGCGGCATGGCCGCGATCCTGGCTCGGGTGCAGCGGCAGGTGCGCACCGCTACCGAACGCAGCGGCGGGCCCGCCGCCTGATCGACGGCGTCCGCGCGCGCCGTCGACATGGACCTCACCTGCCCCGCGCCGCCGTGTGCTACGCTCTATCGGTTCGGGCACGACCTCGACCGTGCCCCGGGCGCGGCTCGCCGGCGCCCACGGAGGACACGATGAAGAAGAACATCCACCCCAAGATGGTGCCCTGCAAGGTCGTCTGCGAGGGCCAGGTGGTGCTCGAGACGTACAGCACGCGCGCCGAAGTGCACGTCGACGTCTGGTCGGGCAACCACCCGTTCTACACGGGCCAGCAGCGCTTCATCGACACCGAGGGTCGGGTCGAGAAGTTCCAGAAGCGCTTCGGCACCAGCTACCGCAACAAGTAAGCGCCGACCGCGTCGCGATCGGTTCGCGTCGCGATCGGTTGCGGGTGCGGGACCCCTCAGCGGGGGACCCGCACCCGCACTTTCGTTCCGTGGCCGGGCTCGCTGACCACGTCGAGGCGCCCCCCGCGCTTGGCGACCCGCTCGGCCATCTGCCGCAGACCGAGACCGCCGGCGGAGGTCACGCGATCGCTCACCTCGTCCGGCGCGAACCCGACGCCGTCGTCGTCGACCGATAGGACGACGGCGTCTGCGTCGTCGGCGTTCAGTGCCACCCGCACGCTTCGCGCTCGGGCGTGCTTCGCGACGTTGTTCATCGCCTCCTGGAAGGTCCTGAACAGCACCGACTCGGACTTCATCGAGAGCTCTTCCAGCCTTGGCAGCTCCACCTGGACGGCCACGTCGTTCTGCTGCCCGAAGTCGACCGCGTACCGCCGCAGCGTCTCGACCAAACCGTAGCGCTCCAAGTCGACCGGGCGGAGCGCGAAGATGCTCCGCCGGACCTCGCGGATCATCTCGCGGATCGTCTCCTTGGCGCGCCGCAGCTCCGCGTCCGCCTTCACCGGGTCCTTGTCGTAGAGCCGCGACACCAGATCGAGCTTCAGCGCGGCGAAGGCCAACGACTGCGCCACGCCGTCGTGGATCTCGCGCGCGATGCGCGCCCGCTCCTCGGCGATCGCCACCTCCTCGGCTTGGAGGTAGGCGTCGGCGTTGCGCACGGCCAGCGCGACCTGGTTCGCCAGGAGCGTGAGGAACGGCAAGCTCGCTTCCTCGAAGCGCGCTGGTTCGGGGTGGGTGAGGACGACGACCCCGAGCGCCCCGGCGGTCGGCTCGCCCACGACGAGCGGCAGCAGCGTCGCGGAGCCGGCGCCGGCGAACAGCGGCCCACCAGCGCGGCGCCCTTCGTCGTCGAGCGCATGCATCACGACGCTCTCGCGCTCATCGACGGCGCGCCCGACCGGCCCTGCGCCGGCCCGCAGCGGCGGCGTCGGCGCCGCCAACGCGGCGCGGCCGGCATCGCCCACCGCCGCGCGGAGCTCGAGCACCCCCTCCTCGTCGCGAAGGAAGACGCCGGCGCCCGTGGCGCCCGCGCGCGCGGCCATGCGCGTGAGGAGGCTGTCGAGCAAGCGCGCGAGGTTGCCCTCCGCCCGGATGCTGCGGTCGACCTCGAACAGCGTGAGCAAGTCGCGGGTGCGGCCTTGCACCGCCTCGGCCGATGCCGCGAAGTCCGCCGCCACGATCGCCAGGGTCTCCTGCTGCTGCGCGTCGGGCGCGGCGTCGTAGCACGCCCAGAGCACCCCCTCGTGGCGCCCGCCCCAGGCCATGGGCACGGCCAGCACGCTCTCGCTGCCGGACCACCGCGGCGCGTCGCCCGCGCCCGCTTCCGCACGATCGACGGCCAGCGCGTGCGCCGCGACCTGCTCGGCGCGGAACCCGGCGGCCGCGTCGACGGCCAGCACGCGTTGACCGAGCACGACGGCGGCCGCCCGGGCTCCGGTCGCCTCGCGCACGCCCGCCGCGGCTGCCTGGACCGCGGTCTCGAGGTCGGGGGCGGCCGCGAAGCGCTCGGCGATGCGCTGCAGGGCGCCCAGGACCGCGTAGCTGTCGCGCAGTTCGCCGTAGAGGCGCTGCAGTTCGTGCTGCGCCTTCTCGCGCTCGAGCAGCGCCTCGGAGATCCGATCCAGGACGACGAAGGTCACCACCGGCCCCAGGATCGCGTAGAACAGCAGCTGCACCCAGAAGCGCACGACATCGGGGGCGGCGGGCACCACGACGAGCTGATGCAGCAGCACCACCCCGACGATGACTACGGGGAGCCAGATCCGCGCGAGCCGCACCTGCGCGTGCAGGGACGCGGTGGCGGCCGCGAGGCTGTCGGGGGGCCAGGGCATCATCCGGTCCATCGTAGCCGGGCGCCGGGTGGGACCCGGCGGTAGACTCGCGCCCATGACGCTTCCCCCTCCCGCCGCCCCCACCGGCCCGGTCGACGGCCCGCGCCGCGTGCTCGACGTCGGTGGCACCCGGGTCACGCTCCTGGGCACCGCCCACGTCTCGCGCCGCAGCGCGGAGGAGGTGCGCGAAACGATCGAACGGGACGCCCCCGACGCCGTGGCGATCGAGCTCGACGCCGGTCGCTACGCCGCTCTGGACGACGCCAGGGCGTTCGCGCGCCTCGACCTCCTGGACGCCTGGCGCCAGAAGAAGCTCGGCATGGTGGCGGTGAGCCTCGCGCTCGGCGCCTTCCAGCAGCGCCTCGCCGACCAGCTCGGCATCGAACCGGGCGCCGAGATGCGCGCCGCGATCGCCGCGACCAAAGCGCGCGGCGCCCGTTTGTGGCTCGTCGACCGCGACCTGGGCACGACGCTGCGGCGGGTCGTGGCCAACGTCCCATGGTGGCAGCGCGCGACCCTGCTCGCAGGCGTCGTCGGGAGCGTGCTCAACCGCCAGCCCGTCGCCGAGTCGGAGATCGAGCGGCTCAAGGAGGGCGACGTCCTCGCGAGCACGTTCGCGGAGTTCGCCGAGGACGAGGCCCGCATCTTCGAACCGCTCATCGCGGAGCGCGACCGGTACATGGCGCTGCGACTGCGGCAGGAGCTCGCCGCAGCCGACGCCGCCGGGTCGCGTCCTCGTTCGGTCCTCGTGGTGATCGGTGCCGGCCACCTCGCCGGACTCGCGGCCGCGCTCGAGGAGCCCGATGCCGGTCCCGAAGCGACCCGCGAGCGGCTCTCGGCGCTGCGCACGACGCCGAAGCCCGGCGCGTGGCAGCGCATCGCCCCGTGGGCGCTCGTGGCGTTGGTCCTGACCGGGTTCGCCATCGGGTTCGCCCGCGAGCCCGACCTCGGGTGGCGGCTCCTGCTCGATTGGACGATCCTCAACGGTGGGCTGGCGGGCCTGGGGGTGGCGATCGCGCTCGGCCATCCGCTCACCGTGCTCGCCACCGCGCTGGCGGCGCCGTTCACCTCGCTCAACCCGTTCGTCGGCGCCGGGTTCGTCGCAGCGGGGGTCGAGTTGGCGCTCAGGCGACCGCGCGTCGGCGATCTGGCCGCACTTCGCCGCGACGTCACGGTGCCCAAAGGCTGGTGGACGAACCGGGCCGCGCGCACGCTGCTGGTCTTCGCCCTGGCCACCCTCGGGTCGGTGATCGGCACGTACGCCGGCGGCTTCCGCATCGCCGAGCGCCTGCTCAACTGACCGTACGTGGCCGTGCCCGCGCATGGGGCGCGGGCACGGCGTTCGAGGAGATCTGTGCGAGGGCGAGCGTTCAGGGCGCCTCGGGCGCCCCGTCCACGATCCACTGCGCGTAGGCATCGACGAAGGCGAAGCTCGTGTCGCGCGCACCGCTCGCGACCAGCTGCGCCAGGAACGCCGCGACGTCGTCGGGGCCGCTCGCCGAGAAGGCCTCGCCACCGTCGAGGCCGGCGAAGCGCCCCCCTTCGATGGTCGGCAGCACGTCGCCGGCGGCCGGTGCCGCGAGCTGCAGCTCCTGCACCAGCCGGTCGAGCAGGGCGGCCTCACCGAGCGTCAAGTCCCGCTCGGTCACGAGCGCCTGGCCGGTCTCCAAGGCGGTCGGGACCAGACCCCGGCCGACCAACCGCCGGAAGGTGTCGGCGTCGCCCTCGACCGCCACGTCGCGCGTCGCCGCTGCCTCGAGTCCGTCGCCGCGAGCGACGACGTCGAGCACGTACGCGCCCGCCGGAAGGTCCGCGGGGACCTCGATCCGCAGGTCGTCGACGACGAGACCGATCGCCCCGGTCGGCACGTCGACGGTCGCGGTGGCGACCTCGAGTTCGTCGCCGCCCGCACCGCGAAGGGTCGCTTCGACCTCCAGGCGCCGCGGCAACGCATCGCCGGGCGTGCTGACCTCGAAGACCACGGTCGCCACGTCGCCGGCGCGGAGCGCGTCGAGCGCCGCACCCCGGGCACCCAAAGCCAGCCGCACGGCGCCGAGCACCTCGATGGGCTCCGGCGGCGCGCTCAGCGTCGCCGCGCGACGCCGTGCCTCGGCGACGCGGACGGCGTCGACCGCATCGGGCATGGCCGAGGCGCGCTCGGCGTAGCGTTCGAAGGCGGCGGCGGCCGCGGCGCGGTCGCCCTCCTGATCGAGCAGGACGCCGAGCGCGAAGGGGACGCCGAGGGCCTCCGGGTAGAGCTCTTCGGCCACGACGAGGTCGGCGATCGCCTCGTCGTCGACCTCGGGATCGAGCCGCAGGGCGCCGGCGTACGTGGCCAGGGCGTCGTCGAGGCGGCGGGTGACCACCTCCACCAGCCCGAGGTTGTAGCGGGCGATGAACTGACCCGCGTCCAGCTCGATCGCGCGGCGGGAGGCCGTCTCCGAGCGCTCGAGGTCCCCCAGGAGGTACCGCGCCCAGCCGAGGTTGGTCCAGTAGAGGTCGTTGCCCGGGTCGAGGTCGACCGCGATCGTCAGCGTCTGAGCCGCCGTGAGCGCGTCGTCGCGATCGAACGCGAGGAACGAGCGGCGCTCGAACGAGTACGGGAGGTACGGAGCCGCTCGACCGAGCGCCTCGAGCAACCGGTCCTCGAGGGCCGCGTCGCCGAACGATTGGGCGACGAGCGACGCGGCGCCGAGCGCCGCCGAGCCCCCGCCCGCTTGCTCGACGCGCGCGAGGTCGTCGCGGGCGCCGGCCTCGTCGCCGGCGGCCGCACGATCGGCCGCGCGCGCCGCCCGGCCGTAGGGGTACCCGGCCGCCGCGTCGAAGGCGACCTGAGCCGCTGCATCGTCTTGAACGCTCCGGGCGATCGCACCGAGCCACACGTCGGCGATCGGTGGCGCCCCCGCGGCCACCCACCGCTGGAAGGCGGCGGCCGTAGCTGCGCCCTCCCCCTGGTACAGCGCGACGACCGCCGCGAGGGCCAGCGGCGCGTCGTCGGCGCCTGCGAGCACGGCGTCGAGGCCGGCGAGAAGCTCGGCGTCCGCTGCCGCGGGGTCCGCGAGCCCGGCGAGCGCCGCCCGTGCCTCGGTCACGAAGCCGGCACCGAGAAGCGCTCGTGCCCGCGCCGCCTCGCCGTCCGGCCCCGACAGGTCGAGCGGCCGCACCGGAACGAGCGTGGCACCGATCCAGCGCGCGACCACCGCCGCGCCGCTCGCGGCGAGGCGTTCCGGTGCGTCGGCCGGCGCCGTCACCACCGCGCCGCGCACCCGACCGTCGATGGCGCCCCACAACTGGAGCCGGAGGCCATCGGCGCCGATCGACACCTCGCCCGAGACCGCGTCGATGCCCAGCGCGTCGCCCAGCAGCGCGACACCGCTGCGGTCCGTGACGCCGGCCGGCAGCAGCGCGACCGGGTTGAAGAAGCCGCCGGGCACCACGATGGGCGCCACGAGGGCGGGGACGAGCTCCGGACCGAGCACGTCGACGTCGCCGAGCGCTTCGCTTAGGCGCTCGGCGATGGCGACCCCGAGCACCGGGTCCTGGCTTCGGAAGGGGTGGACGGCGACGTCGGCGGCCGACGCCCAAGCGATCAGGCTGGCGACGACGGCGATGAGGATGCGCTGCATAAGACCTCCATGACGCCGGAGAGGCTAGCACGGAGGATGCGCGAGCACCGAGTCCGTGCACGCGAATCCGCGAAGGTGCACGGCGCGCGACGGTCCGATGCGAGCGGCGGTCAGTCGAGCAGCGACTCGAACTCGGCGAGCAGCGACTCCGCGGCCGGGATGCCGCGGCACACGACGAGGATGGTGTTCTGGCCGGCCAGCGTGCCGACGATCTCCTCGCGATCGAGCTTGTCGATCACGTACGCGATGCCGCTGGCGTGGCCCTCGTCGGTCTCGACGACGAGCAGGTTGTCGCCCCGGTCGAGGTGGCGGACGAACAGCTTGAAGCGCTGCGCCAACTCGCCGAGCACGTCCTCCTGGGCCGCGAGCGGGGTCGACCGGTAGCGATGCTGACCGTTCCCGGCCGGCAGGCGCACGAGGCGGAGCTCGTTGACGTCGCGACTGATGGTCGCCTGCGTCACCTTGATGCCGCGTCGGGCGAGGTGCTCGGCGATCTCGGCCTGGGTCGACACGAACTCGTGCTCGACGAGTTCCTCGATCAGGCGTTGGCGGTACTCTTTGCTCGGCATGTGGTGCTCATCGTACGGCACGACGACCTACCGACGTACGGTAGGCGCCGGCGGCGCCGTCGCAGGCGCCGACCCCCGTCGCGTCAGACGTCGTCGTCCTCGTCCTCGAACGGGGTCCGCGTGACCGTGAAGCTCGGCTCCTCGCGGCGGCGTTCCTCGAGCACCACGCGCCGGAGGTCTTCGGACGCCGGCAGGTCCTCGCCGAAGCGAACGTCGCGTCCGAGCTCGAACTCCTTCATCGAGATCGTCACGGTGTTCAGGCGCGCCTCGGGCATCTCGTCGACGTCGAGCGTGGTGGGGATGCCGCCTTTGAGCTGCGCGGCGCGGCGCGCCACGATCATCGACAAGCGGTAGCGGGAATCGGTCAACGCCAGCAGGCGGTCGTAGCCCGTTTGTGCCATGGGGCCCTCCTAAAGGGTGCGTCCGGGAGGTACGCGTGCGTGTCGCCCGGAGCGACCGCATCCCTGGAGTCTACCAGACCTGCGTCCGCGCTCCTCACTCCCGCAGGAGGGCGGCGATCTGCGCGTCGCTCAACAGCCGCGCACGAGCTCGCTCGGCGGTGAGGATGGCGCGGAAGGTCGTGGCGGCCGGCTCCAGGACGTCGTTGACGACCACGTAATCGAACTCGCGAAGCGCCCGGATCTCGTCGCGGGCACGCTCGAGCCGCTTCTGGATCTTCGTCTCGGGGTCGGTGCCGCGGCCGCGCAGTCGGCGTTCGAGCTCGGCGAGCGACGGCGGGGCGATGAACAGCATCACCGCTTCGGGACGCGCGCGCTTGACCTGCCGCGCACCGTCGAGCTCGATCTCGAGAAGGACGTCGCGGCCGTCGACGAGGGCCGCGTCGACCGCGCCCGCCGGGGTGCCGTACAGGTCGCCGACGTACTCGGCGTGCTCGAGCATCGATCCCTCCGCGACGCGGCGCTCGAACTCGGCGCGGTCGAGGAAGTGGTAATGCACGCCGTCGACCTCGCCCTCACGCCGCGGCCGGGTGGTCGCCGAGATCGAGTAGACGACGTCCGCGAGCGCCGCCCCGACGGCTTCCCGCAGGGTGCCCTTGCCGACGCCGGAGGCACCGGTCATGACGAAGAGGATGCCGCGACGGCGGCCTTGAAGGGGTTCGGTCATCGGTGGCCTCGGCGCGCGCGATCCGCCGCGGCGCCGGTCCGAAAGGTAGCACGGAGCGGTGCTACGATGACCGCCCGGGAGAAGGTGAACCGGTGGATCAACGCACCAAGTACGTCTTCGTCACGGGCGGGGTCGTCTCGAGCCTGGGCAAGGGCATCACGACCTCGAGCGTCGGGGCGCTGCTGCGCGCCCGCGGCTACCGCGTCACGGCCGTCAAGATCGACCCCTACATCAACGTCGACGCGGGCACGATGCGGCCCTACGAGCACGGCGAGGTGTTCGTCACCGACGACGGGGCCGAGACCGACCTCGACATCGGCACGTACGAGCGCTTCCTGGACGTCGATCTCGGGCGTGGCAACAACATCACGACCGGCCAGGTCTACCAGGCGGTCATCCAGAAGGAGCGGCAGGGGGCCTACCTGTCGCAGACCGTCCAAGTGATCCCGCACGTCACCGACGAGATCAAGGCGCGGATCTACGAGGTGGGGGAAGCGGCGCACGCCGAGATCGTGCTCGTCGAGGTCGGTGGCACCGTCGGCGACATCGAGTCGCTGCCGTTCCTCGAGGCGATCCGCCAGATGCGCTTCGAGGTGGGGCGCGACCGCTCGCTCTACCTGCACGTCACCCTGCTCCCGTACCTCGGTTCGAGCGAGGAGTACAAGACCAAGCCGACGCAGCACTCCGTTGCGGCGCTGCGCGGCTACGGCATCCAACCCGACGGGCTCGTCGTGCGCAGCAAGACCCCGGTGCCGGAGGAGGCCCGCCGCAAGATCGCGCTCTTCACCAACGTCGAGCACGAAGCCGTCTTCAGCGCGTACGACGCCGACCACGTCTACGCCGTGCCGGAGATGCTCGAACAACAGGGGCTGCCGCGGCTCCTGGAGCGGCACCTGGGCCTCGAGCGCGTCACCCCGGAGCTCCGCGTGTGGCAAGACGCCGTGCGCGTACTGCGCCAGCCCGAGGAGCGGGTGTCGATCGGTGTGGTCGGCAAGTACGTCGCGATGCCCGACGCCTACTTGAGCCTGATGGAGGCGCTCAAGCACGCCGGGATCGCCAACCGCGCGCAGGTCGACATCGACTGGGTGTCGGCGGAAGCGGTGGCCGACGGCGACGTCGACCAGCTCGCGGCCTTCGACGGCGTGCTCGTCCCCGGCGGCTTCGGGGTGCGCGGCATCGAGGGCAAGGTCCTCGCGGTGCGCTTCGCCCGCGAGAAGCGCGTGCCCTACCTGGGCATCTGCCTCGGGATGCAGGTGGCCGTGATCGACTTCGCCCGCCACGTCGCCGGCTTGGAGGCGGCGAACTCGACCGAGTTCGATCCGTACACACCGCATCCGGTGGTCGACCTGATGCCCGAGCAGCTCGAAGTCGAGGGCATGGGCGGCACCATGCGCCTCGGTTCTTGGCCCATGGCCGTGCAACCCGGAACGCGCCTCGCGAACGTCTACGCCGCACGCCTGGAGCACGGCGGCGGGACCGCGACGGGCGCTGGCGGGACGGTGTCCGAGCGCCATCGCCACCGCTACGAGGTCAACCCGCGCTACGTCGCGCGGTTGCGCGACGCTGGCCTCGTCGTGTCCGGGGTCACGCCCGGCATGCTCGGACGGGGCGAGGGGTTGGTCGAAGCCATCGAGCTGAACGATCACCCGTACTTCGTCGCGGTCCAGTCGCATCCCGAGTTCACCTCGCGCCTGATGCGGCCCAGTCCGCCCTTCACGGGCTTCATCCGGGCCGCGGTGGCCCTTCGGCGCGCACGCGCGCAGGCGGTCGCGAGCTGAGCCCGCGCGGCGGGCAGGAGGCTCGGGCGGTCGGTGCGGGCCACGCCGCGCCGTGCCTCGTCATCGGCATCGCCGGCGGCACCGGTTCCGGGAAGACGACCGTGGCCCACGCGCTGGTGGCCGCCGCCGGCGAAGCGTTCGTCACCGTCGTTCCGCACGACGCGTACTACCGCGCGCAACCGCACCTGGCCGCCGCGGCGCGCGCCGCGGCGAACTACGACGAACCCGCGGCGTTCGACACAACACTGCTCCTGGAGCACCTCGACGCGCTGCGCCGCGGGCAGGCGGTCGAACGCCCCGTGTACGACTTCGCGGCGTTCGACCGCACCGACCGGACGCTGCGCCTCGCGCCGACCCCGGTCGTCGTGGTCGAAGGCATCCTGGTGCTCGCCGACCGAGAGCTGCGAAGGCGCTTCGACGTCAAGGTCTTCGTCGACGCGCCGCCGGACGAGCGCTTCATCCGGCGCCTCGAGCGCGACGTGCGCGAGCGCGGCCGCACCGCCGAGTCCGTGATCGACCAGTACCGGCGCACGGTCAAGCCGATGCACGACCGCCACTGCGAGCCGTCGAAACGCCACGCCGACCTGATCGTGCCCGAAGGCGGCGCGAACCGCCCCGCGCTCGCGGTCCTGCGTGGGTTCGTGCGCGACGTGGTCCGGCTCGCGCCCGCGGACCACGCGGTGCCGGGAGCGGCCGCCGCGAGCGCTGGGGCCCGCGACCTGGCGGGCGCCGAATGACGGCGCTGCGACGCGTCGCCCTCTGGGTGCTCGCGCTCTCGCTGCTGCCCGCCGGCTGGCTCGTCGTCGAGCGCGCCACCGACGAAGGCCGCGACCGGCGCCTGCTGGTCGTGATGGACGAGCTGGCCTTGGCGGAGCAGGCGGCGTACCTCGGCACCACGAGCCTCGAGCTCGGCGTCCGCTACCGCGGCCTCGGCCTGTCGGGCATCGCCCTGTACGAGGACACGCTCGAGACGCTCGCGCGCAAGGGCGCGATCGTCGCGCTGCTCGGCAGCGAGCTGCGCGCGCTGGCGGTGGCCGCGGGCGAACTGCCGCCGCCGATCCCGGCCGACGCCACCGCGATCGCCGAGCTGGAGCCCGGCGCGGCCGCCGGCGCGCTCGAGAAGCATCGACCGGCGGCTCAGGCGGCGGAGGTCGCGGGGCGCACCTGGTGGTGGTGGCCGGGCGAGAGCCTGCGCACCCGCCCGGCCGGCCCCGACCGCGCCCAGGTGGCGGCGTGGGTCGACGCCGGGTTCGCGATCGCCTACCGGCCGCGCAACTTCCCGAACCTGCAGGGCGTCGGCGCCGACTTCCCCGACGAGGCCGGCGTGCTGATCCACGCCGGGCTGCAGGTCGCCGGCCACCCGAACGCGGTGGACGCGCTCGCCGGCGCCTCCGAGGACCGGCTGACGGCGCTGATCGAAGGCACACCGCAGGACGGCCTCGTCGACCTCGCGCGGAAGGTGCCCACGGCGCGCTTGCTCTCGTTCAACCAGGACTACCAGAACCTGCGGCTCACGCCCGCGGACCTGATCGAGAAGTACCTGCTCGCGGCCAACGAGCGCCAGGTGCGCGTCCTCTACATCCGGCCCTACACCGAGGAGCAGCTCGGCGACATGGTCGCCAACACCGAGGCGCTCGTCGCCGGCTTGCACGCGGCGCTCGAGCGCGAGGGCTTCGAGGTCGGACCGATCGCGCCGCCCGACGCGGGCTACGTCCCGGCGCTCTGGGCGCGCCTCGGCGCCGCGCTGGGCGTCGTGGCCGGTCTGGTCTTGCTGGCGACGGCCTTCCCAGCGCCGTGGGGCACGTTGGCCGCCGCGGCCGTGGCCGCGCTCGCGGTCCTCGCCGGCGGCTTCGATTGGGCGGCGCTCGCGCTCGTCGCCGCGCTGGTCTTCCCCGTCCTCGGCTTCGCGCTCCTGCCGTGGCGTCCGTGGGCGCTGGCCGGCGCCACCGGGATCTCGCTCGTCGGGGCGGCGCTGCTCGCCGCGGTCGGCAGCGACCGCGCGACCATGCTCGCCCTCGAGCCGTTCGCCGGCGTCGCCGCCACGCTGGTGGTGCCGCCCGCGCTCTTCGCGGCGATCGTGCTCTTCCGCGAACGGCGCCCTGCGGCGTGGGTGCGGCTCGTCTGGAGTCACCCGGTGCGCCTGGGCGAGGTCGCGGTCGCGCTCCTCGTCGTCGCCGCGCTCGGGCTCGTGGTGCTGCGGCGCGGCAACTTCCCGATCATCGGCGCGAGCGAGGTGGAGTTGGCGCTGCGCAGCGCGCTCGCCGACCTGTTCGTGCGGCCGCGCTTCAAGGAGCTGCTCGGCCACCCGCTCGCGCTGCTCGCGCTGCTGCAGCTGCGCTGGCCCTGGTGGGCGCGCGGCGGGCTGCTCGTCGCCGGGGTCGTGGCTCAGGCGAGCGTGCTCAACAGCTTCAGCCACTACCACACCCCGCTGCTGGTCTCGCTGCAGCGCACCGGCATCGCGCTCGTCCTGGCGGTCGCTGCCGGCCTGCTGCTGTGGCCGCTGGTGCGGTGGGCGGAGCGCACCGTGCGGACCTGGCTCGGGGGCGAACGCTGAGCGCGAGCCCAGCGCCCCGCCGCCCGCGGATCCTGATCTCGGGGTACGTGGGGGCCGGCAACCTCGGCGACGAGGCGCTGCTCGCGGGGCTGCTCGCGGCGCTGTGGACGCACGGGGTCGAGGCGATCGTCGCCTCGGTGGCGCCGGCCCGCACCCGCGCGGAGCACCGCGTGGCCGCCGTGGGCCGCCTCGGCGGCACGCTCGCCGCGCTGCCGCACGTCGACGCGGTCGTGAGCGGCGGGGGCGGCCTGCTGCAGGACGCGACGTCGTTCCGATCCCTGGCGTACTACCTCGGCGTCGTCGCCGCGGCGCGCATCGCGCGCACGCCGGTCGCGGTGTTCGCGCAGTCGCTCGGTCCGCTCTCGCCCCGCGGAGCCCGTGCGGTCCGCCGCGTGCTGCGCGGCGTGAAGCTCGGCCTGCGCGACGCCCCTTCGCTCGAGCTGGCGGCCGAGCTCGGGCTCGACGCGCACCCGGTCGCCGACACCGCCCTGCTGCTCGACCCCGCGCCGCCCGCCGAACCCGGCGCGCCGGCGCCGCTCGTGCTCGTGCCCCGCGCCGGCTACCCGCTCCTGACCGACGTGCTCATCGCCACCGCCCGAGCGTGGGCGCACGCGGGCGGGCCCGTGCGCGTGACGGCAGTCGATCCGGGGCGCGACGCTGCCGAGCTCGAGCGGCTCGTCCGCGCCTTCCCGAACGCCGAGCACCGGAAGGCCGACCGACCCGCGGAACTCCTCGCCGCCTTCGCCGGCGCGCACGCGGTGCTGAGCGGTCGCCTCCACGGGATGGTCCTAGCAGCGGCGGCCGGCACGCCCGTGGCGGGCGTGGCGTACGACCCCAAGGTGACCGGCTTCGGCGCACGCATCGGAGCACCGGTCGCTCCGGTGCCGTCGGACGCCGCCGGGGTGGCGGCCGCGGCCGCCGCACTGGCGCCCTTCGTGGTCGACCCGTACCTGGACGCGACGGCGGTCGCGCGCGAACGGGCGCTGGCCGCAGCCGGCGTCGAATGGCTGCTGCGCGAAGCGCTTCACGTGCGCTCATCGGTGCGCCCGTAGACTGCAGCGTGCGCATCACCGCCCCCGTCCTGATCCTCGGCCTCCTCCTCGCCCTCGCGAGCGGCCTGGCGCACGCGCAGGATCCGGTGGTCGCCATGCGCGACCTGATCGCGCGCGGCTACTGGAACTCGGCAGCGCAGCTCAACGGACCCAACCTCGTGGACGCGCGCCCGGACGACCCGGAGGCGCATCTGCTGCTCGCGACCGCGCTCTTCCTGACCGGCGACGTCGCCGGCGCGTCGGCGCGGCTCGAGGTCGCGACGTCGCTCGTGCAGGGCGGCGTGCCCGCGCCGCACGTGCACCTGGGGGGTCTGATCCGCGCCGCGCAGGGCGACGGGATCGGGGCGGCCCGGCAGCTGCAGATCGCCTTCCTGCGGCAACCGACCTACGCGTACGCGATGGACTGGGGGCGCATCTCCTGGCAGAACGGGCTCGACGAAGACGCGCTCACGGCGTTCGCCGCAGCCGCCGAGACGACGCAGGGGCGCGTGGAGGGCTGGCCCGACCTGGCCCGCGGGCGGGTGCTCGGCTCGCTCGAGCGCTGGGACGAGGCCATCGCTGCCTTCCGACGCGCGCTCGACGTGTTCGAAGCGAACGATCCTGGGCTCGCGCGCCCGCCCGGTCCGGTCTACGTGGAAGCCTGGTACCGACTCGGGGAAGCCTACGAAGCGCTCGGCGACCTGGCGCAGGCGGAAGCGGCCTACAAGGCGGCGCGGGCGGTCGACCCGAACCACGCGCCGTCCGTGCAGGCGGTCGACCGCCTCACGCGCCGCCTCGACTAATTGACCATCTTGGTGCGGCGCGCATGGAAGTCCTGCAGAACGTAGCGACCGATCGTTCCGGGGGTCGTGAAGTACGCCTTGCCGCGGGTCATGCGCGCGACCCGCTGGACGAAGGCGATCAGCTCCGGGTCGCGCGCGAGCATGAAGGTGTTCACCTGGATGCCGCTGCGCCGGCAGGCGCCGACCTCGCGCAGCGTCTCCCCCAGGACCAGCGGATCGAGCCCGTAGGCGTTCTTGTAGATGCGCCCGCCCGGCAGCGTGATCGCCGACGGTTTGCCGTCGGTGATCATCACGATCTGCTTCATGTCCTTGCGCTGCCGCGCGAGGATCTTCTGCGCCAGGCGCAGGCCCTCGGCGGTGTTGGTGTGGTACGGGCCGACGTGCGACGTCGCCAAGCGGTGGATCGGGACCTCCTCCGCCGAGTCGTGGAACAGCACGAAGCGCACGGTGTCGCCCGGGAACTGCGTCCGCACCATGTGCGCGAGCGCCAACGCCACGCGCTTCGCCGGCGTGAAGCGGTCCTCGCCGTACAGGATCATCGAGTGCGAGCAATCGAGCAGCACGACCGTCGCGCAGCTCGACGTCAGTTCGCTCTCGTGGACCCACAGGTCGCCCTCTTCGAGGACCAGCCCGTTCTCGAGGCCTCGCCGCGCGGCTTGCTTGAAGGTCTCGGTGACGTCGAGGTTGAGCGCGTCGCCGAAGGCGTAGGGCTTGGAGGCGCCGGTCGTCTCCACGCCGGTGGTGACCGCGTCGGTCTCGTGGGCGCCCACCGAAGCGGCGCCAGCGGCGCCGAGCACGTCCTTGAGCGTCCGGTAGCCGAGGAAGTCGATCGACTTGTCGGTGAGCTCGAAGCGCGCCTCGCCCGGGTCCTGCGCCTCCCCCACGCCGCCCGGCGCAGGAGCACCACCCGGCGCCTCGCCATCGCCCGGCCGCAGGTAGCCGTCGCGCTCCAGCCGCTCGGCGAGGGAGCGCACGATTTGACCCAGTTCGCTGTCGCGCCAGTCCTCCGACTTCATCGCTGCGTCCAGCAGGTCCTCACCGACGAGCCCGGCGTCGAGCAACGCCTCGGCGATCATCTCGAAGAGGTCGTCGAGCGTCGGGCGCGCATCGGGGTCGGGGTCGTACGGGTCGCGCTCGAACCCGGACGCCAGCAGCCGGTCCTGGAGCATCGCCATCAGGTCGGCGGTGTCGAGGTCCTCGAGCGTCGCCTCGTACTTGGAGTAGCGGACGGCCTTCATGCGGCGCCGCTGCTCAGTTCCAGCGCGGGCGCGCAGCCCGCCCGGCGATCGGGTCCGCTTCGGCGGCGACGTAGCCGCGCTCCTCGGAGCGCGCCACCTCGCGGCGCGCGACGAGCCCTTCGAGCACGAACTCCACGGCGACGGCGACGGCGTCGGCCCCCTCCCCCTCGGCGACGGCGCGCGCAGCCGCCATCAGCCCAGGCACGGTCGCGGCGATCTCCAGCACCGCGTCCGGCGCGAGGTCCTCGCCGATCCGCACGCTCTGGTCGTCTCCGAACCAGGCGACGACCTCCTCGACCGACGCGGCGCCGAGGCGACGCCCGAACACCTGGCCGACCGCGCGGCGCACGATGTCGCGCGCGACCGACTCGCCCCCCTTGAGCTCGCCTTCGTACTCCAATTCGAGCTTGCCGGTGATGGCCGTGAGCGCCGCGTACAGGTCCGACGTGCGGGCGATCGGCGGGCGGTCGAGGAGGAGGCCACGGCGCTCCGCGTTCGACGTCACCGCCTCGAGCAGGCTGATCGGGAGCCGCTGCGAGACGCCGGCGTGCTTGTCCACGCGCGCGTCGTCGCGCGCCTGGAAGGCGACCTCCTCGACGATCTCGGCGACGAACGCGGGCACCGCCACGCCCGTGTCGCGCTCCACCCACGCTTCCTGGGCCGTGACCCGCATGCCGTACTCGACGGTGCGCGGGTAGTGGGTCCGGATCTCGCTCCCGATGCGGTCCTTGAGCGGGGTGATGATCTTGCCGCGGGCGGTGTAGTCCTCGGGGTTCGCGCTGAACACGAGCACGACGTCGAGCGGCAAGCGCAGCGGGTAGCCCTTCACCTGCACGTCGCCCTCCTGCATCACGTTGAAGAGCGCGACCTGCACCTTGCCCGCCAGGTCGGGCAGCTCGTTCACCGCGAAGACCCCCCGGTTGGCGCGCGGCAACAGCCCGTAGTGGATCGCGCGCGGGTCGCCGAGCTGGGTGCCAAGGCGGGCCGCTTTGATCGGATCGACGTCGCCGATCAGGTCGGCCACCGTGACGTCGGGCGTCGCGAGCTTCTCGACGTAGCGAGCGTCGCGCGGCAGCCAGGCGACCGGGGTGGCGTCGCCGGCCTCGGCGACGATCGCCTTGCCCTCCACCGTCACGGGCGCGAGCGGGTCGTCGGGTAGCTCGGCGCCGGCGATGATCGGCACCTCCGCGTCGAGCAGGTCGGTCAGGGAGCGCAGCAACCGGGTCTTCGCCTGCCCGCGCAACCCGAGCAGGATGAAGTGGTGGCGCGACAGCACCGCGTTCACGAGCTGAGGCACGACGGTGTCGTCGTAGCCGAGCACACCCGGGAACACGGGACGATGTTCACGAAGGCGCCCGATCAGGTTCGACCGCAGCTCGTCGTGCACGGTGCGGCCGGCGTGGGCCGCGTACGGAGACGCCTTCAAGGCGCCGAGCGTGTCGGGCTTCATGCGGCGCTCATCTCGTGCAGGACGGCGCTCGAAGGGTCCAAGAGGTTCATGCGGCATGCTAGCACCGCCTTTTCCCGACGAACCGTGCCGGGGACCCCGAGGTGGCGCGTCGCCGGGCCGCCGCCGCGCCCGAGCGCGCAGCGGTAGCCTCGCGCATGCAGCCGACCCCAACCGATGGCGTGCACCGCGCCGAACTGCTCGCCGTAGGCACCGAGCTCCTGCTGGGCGAGATCGTCGACACCAACTCCGCCTGGCTCGCGCAGCAGCTCGCCGACCGCAGCGTCGACGTGCTGTGGTCGCAGCGCGTCGGCGACAACCGAAGCCGGATCACCGAGGCGCTGCGCGCCGCCGTCGCGCGCAGCGACCTGGTCGTGCTCAGCGGCGGCCTCGGCCCCACCGACGACGACCTCACCCGCGAGGCGATCGCCGACCTGCTCGATGAGACCCCGGTGGTCGACCCGGGCCTCGAGGCCGACCTGCGGGCCTTCTTCGCGCGCTCGCAGCGCACGATGCCGGAGCGCAACCTCAAGCAGGCGTGGCTCGTACCGTCGGCCGAAGCGCTGCCCAACCCGAACGGGACCGCACCGGGTTGGTTCGCACGGGTCCCCGCGGCCTTGGCCGGCGGTCGCCCGGCCGTGGTCGTGGCGCTCCCCGGCCCGCCGCGCGAGCTGCTCCCGATGTGGACCGAGCAGGTGGAGCCGCGGCTCGCGTTCCCGACGGCGCGCTTCAAGGCCCGCACCTTCAAGACCTACGGGTTGGGCGAGTCGCACGTCGCCGAGCGGTTGGCCGCCTGGACCGAGGTCGGCAATCCGAGCGTCGCCACGTACGCCAAGCGCGATGGCGTGCACGTGCGCGTCGCCGCGAAGGGGGCCGACGAAGCGGCTGCGTACGCGCTGCTCGATTCGGTCGCCGACGCGGTGGCCCTGGAGCTCGGCGAACACGTCTGGGGCGAGGACGGGAGTGAGCTCGCAGGGCGGGCGCTCGACGCGCTGGCGGCCCGCGGCGGGCGCGTCGCGCTCGTCGATCGCACGTCGGGCGGCCTGCTCGCGACGCTGCTCGCGGAGGCGGCGGGGGACGACGCCGTGCGCTCCGAAACGCTGTCGGGCGCCGTGATAGCATGGCGCGACGACGCGCTGGCCGTGCTGGAGGCGCCCGACGCCACCCACGCGCCCTCCGTGGTGCGCGCGCCCGAACGGGCGCAGATCGTGTCCGGATTCGACCCGGACCCGGCGGCCGCGCACGAGGGGTGGGCGGGAGCGGAAGCCCTGGCGCAGGCCGCCCGCGTTCGTTTCGGTGTGGACCACGGCGTGGCGCTCACCCCTTGGGTGGGCATCGCGGGCCTTGCGGACGAACGACCGAGTTGGACCGCCTCCTGGGCGGTCGTCGGGCCCGAAGGGGCTCGGGGCCATGTGCTCACGCTCCCCCAGCGGGGACGTGGGTGGCGAGACGAACGGCTCGCGTTCGCCGCTCTGTTCGGGTTGTGGTCCCTGACGAAGACTTGAACCGGCGCGCCGTCCGAGGCGCCCGTACCCCACGCCCGCCGCGGCGCTCGGGCCTCCCGGCTCGCTGCACCCCGGGCCGTTTGTCAGGAGGCGCGATCGACGTGGAACCACAACGACGGAAGGCGCTCGACACCACCTTGCACCAGATCGAGAAGCAGTTCGGCAAGGGGGCGATCATGCGGTTGGGCGACGACCCGGGGGGGTTGGCGTTCGGGGTGGTCAGCACGGGTTCGTTGTCGGTGGACGTGGCGTTGGGGGTGGGGGGG
>JBHEOT010000250.1:0-717 GCA_046260675.1 Trueperaceae bacterium
CGTGTTCTCGCTGACGATGGTGGTCCTCATCCAGGCGTCGAACCAGTTCGGTCCGCGCCTGCTGGTCAACTTCATGAAGGACCGCGCCAACCAGGTTGTCCTCGGCACCTTCGTCGCCACGTTCGTGTACTGCCTGCTCGTGCTCCGGATCGTGCGCAGCGGCGACGCCGGCCTCGACCTGGCGCCGGTCGTCCCACACCTGTCGATCGGGGTCGCGCTGACGCTGACCGTCGTCGATCTCGCCCTCCTCGTCTACTTCTTCCACCACACCGCCGAGAGCGTCCGGCTGCTCCCCACGGCGGGCCACTTCGTGGTGCGCGGAACTCCCTACGCCGAGGTGCACCCGGCGTCGGCCGCAGCCGCCGTCGCCGAGGACCTCGCCAAGCTCGTGTCGCTGGGCGACGATCGGAGCCTCGACCAGGACCTCGGGTTCCTGTTCGACGAGTTCCTGGAGATCGCGCTGCGCGCGCTATCCCCGGGGGTCAACGACCCCTTCACCGCGATGAGCTGCATCGATCGGCTCACCCAAGGGCTGCTGTTCCTGGACGGCCGGCGGCTGCCGGCACCGGTCCGCACCGACGCGGACGGGGTCGCGCGCGCGGTGGTGCCGGTCGAGGGGGCGGGCATCATCGTGCGCCGCGTCTTCGGCGAGCTCCGAACGTTCGCCGTGGGCGACCCGATGGTGGCCCACCACCAGGCCGCGGCGCTGGCCAAGCT
>JBHEOT010000251.1:0-717 GCA_046260675.1 Trueperaceae bacterium
CCGTAGCGGTCCCGGGCGGGCGGCAGCAGGCTGGCGGGTTTGGCGGCGGAGAGCTGCAGGGTCCAGGTGGCCGTGAGCACGTCGCCATCGATCGTCGCGCGGTCGGCGTCGAGGCCGCTGGGCACGTCGACCGCGAGGATCGGGACGCCGCTCGCGCGCACGCGTTCGAACAAGTCGGACAGCTCGGGGCCCGCCGGGCGCCCGCGTCCGGCGCCCAGCAGGGCGTCGATGACGAGGTCGGCGCCCTCGAGCAGCTCGGCGGCCTCCTCGTCGTCGGGTGCGAGCGCGGCGGCGCAGGGCACCGCGGGGGCGAGCTCGACCAGCGCCGCGCGCGCGTGCCGGGCGGTCGGGGATCGCGGCTCGGTCGTCATCTCGAGCAGCCCGACGGTCAGCCCGCGGCGGATCAGCTCCGCCGCGGCGACGTAGCCGTCGCCGCCGTTGTTGCCCGGCCCCGTCAGCACGACGATCCGGGTCGCCTGCGGTTGCAGGCGCACGGCGGTGTCGGCGACGGCCCGACCCGCTCGGCCCATCAGGAGGTCGGGAAGGAGCCCGGCGGCCTCGGCGGCCGCGTCGAGCGCCGTCACGTCCCGGGCTCGGAGGAGGTTCATGACCCCATCGTAAGGCCGCGCGCGATGCTCAGCTCGCGAGGACGGTGTCGATGCGTGCGAGCGTGTCGTCGTCGAGCACGACGTCGGCGGCGCGCACCGTCTCCTGGAT
>JBHEOT010000252.1:0-259 GCA_046260675.1 Trueperaceae bacterium
GTCCGGGAAGGACTGAGCGAACACCGTGCCACTGGCGACGAGCGCCGCGAGGATCGTGATTAAGAACTTCTTCATGTGGTACCCCTTGACGTGCTGAATGAAGTCGTTCGGCGCCGTCTTGCGGTGCCTCCGACCCGGGGGAGTTTCCGTGTTTCCTCGTCCCAAGTCGTCGGCGTGCGTGCGGTCGCCGGGTTCCGTTGCGTTCCAGGGCCGTTTCAAGGGGATGCACCTCCTTCCACGTGCGACCCTGGACCCACAC
>JBHEOT010000252.1:480-717 GCA_046260675.1 Trueperaceae bacterium
TCTCGCGAGGGCCTCCGTTGTGAACGCAGCGCCGCGCTCGTCGAGCGCGACCGTGCGGCCGACGGCGGCCGCGCGCAGCGCCGCCGCCTCGCTGCGCCGCCGGGCGAGCGGGTCGCGACCCCGCCCACCCTTGACGGGCCACACCTCGGTGGGCGCCACGCCGGCCAGCCGCGGCAGGTAGGCGGCGACGGCCGGCCCGAAGACCCCGCCGTCGGGGCGGCCCACGCACGCCACCCG
>JBHEOT010000253.1:0-265 GCA_046260675.1 Trueperaceae bacterium
CCTCGAAGTCCTCCTTCTGCTGGGCCTCGAGGGGCTCGAGCGCGGCGCGCTCCTCCTCCTCGGTCTTGGACAGGATCATCTGGCGGATCAGCGGCAGCCGGTCACCCAGGAACTGGTGCTCGGTGCGGCACAGCCCGATGCCCTCGGCACCCGCTTCGATCGCCCGGCGGGCGTCGTCGGGGGTGTCGGCGTTGGCGAAGATGTGCAGCGTGCGCACCTTGTCCGCGTACGTGAGCAGCTTGGCCACGTTCGGGTCGTCGTCCGG
>JBHEOT010000253.1:315-701 GCA_046260675.1 Trueperaceae bacterium
CGATGGAGATGATGTCGTTGGCGCGGATGACGGTGTCACCGACGGTGACGGTCCCGGCCTTGAGGTCGATCTTGAGCTCGTTGGCGCCGCAGACCGCTGGCTTGCCGAGCCCGCGGGCTACCACGGCGGCGTGGCTGACGAGCCCACCGCGGGAGGTCAGCATGCCGGCCGAGGCGACCATGCCCTCGAGGTCCTCCGGGGAGGTCTCGGGGCGGACCAGCACGACGGACTCGCCGGCGTTGCCGCGCTCCTTGGCCTCCTTCGAGGTGAGCACGACCTTGCCGACGGCCGCGCCCGGGGAGGCGGCCAGCCCGGTGGTGATCGGCGCCGGGGAGTCCGGACCGAAGCGCGGGTGGAGCAGGGCCTCGAGCTGCTTCGGGGTGACG
>JBHEOT010000254.1:0-250 GCA_046260675.1 Trueperaceae bacterium
CCTCCGATGCCGTGCTGAAGCGCATGAAGCGGCCCGGCACGCGGGCTTCGTACGAGGCCCTGCTCGAGCGATTGCGCGAGCGGATCCCCGGTGTTGCGCTCCGGACCACGATCATCGTCGGCTTCCCGGGCGAGACCGAGGACGATTTCGAGACGCTGAAGGATTTCGTACGGACAGTCGAGTTCGACCATCTCGGCGTCTTCACGTATTCGCACGAGGAAGGCACGTCCGCCTTCGACCTCGAGGACGA
>JBHEOT010000254.1:412-696 GCA_046260675.1 Trueperaceae bacterium
CGCCAGCGTGCCAAGGTGGGCGACACCGTCCGGCTGATGGTTGACGGGCCCTCCCCCGAGCACGAGCTAGTGTTTGTCGCCCGTCTGGCCGGCCAGGCCCCGGACATCGACCCGGTCGTTTACCTCACAGACTGCGACCCCGAGACCCTCCTGCCAGGCGCCTTCATCGACGCCGAGGTGGTCGGGGCCCAAGGCTACGACCTCGTCGCCCGCGTTCTGTAGCCCGGGCCGAGACCCTCGCCCCCGCACCTGACGGCACCTGTTGCACCTGGGCGCACCTGAGG
>JBHEOT010000255.1:0-258 GCA_046260675.1 Trueperaceae bacterium
GTCGCGCCGCGGGCTCGCTACGGCGCGACCTGAGACGTGTTGGGCGGCGGGGTTGTACCCCGCCGCCCAACACTCGCTCACCACTACGTTCTATGCGAAGTCGTGCTGCTCAGCGCTGGAACTGGGCCGAGACCTCGCGCACGATGTCGTACGCCGAAGCGTCGATGCGCGCGAACGCCGTCACGTTGAACAGCGTCTCGGTGAGAGCGGCGCCCTCTTCGGTCTCCGCGATGTCGATCATCGCCTGAGCGATCTGAT
>JBHEOT010000255.1:454-693 GCA_046260675.1 Trueperaceae bacterium
ACGTCGGCCTCGCGGCTGGGCACCATGCCGAGGACCAGGCGGTCGGGGATCTCGCCGTCCTGGGCGAAGCCGACGAAGAGGGTGGCCGCGAGCAGGGCGGCGGCGGCGTTCGTGAGGAATCGCTTCACGTGGGTCCTCCAAAAAGGGGGTGCTGCGGGGCGCGGCGCGGTCTGCGACGGCCCGTGCACCGGCAGATTAGCACGGGGCCGGGACCCGAGCCGGAGCGTTGCATGAAGGCC
>JBHEOT010000256.1:0-692 GCA_046260675.1 Trueperaceae bacterium
CCCTACCTGATCGAGAACGGCATCGTGCTGCCCGACGACCGGGCGGTCACCGTCTTCGAGGGGAGCGCCCGCGAGGCAGCCATGGGCTTCCCCGCGAACGTCAACGTGGCGGTCGCGCTGGCGCTCGCCGGCCTCGGGCCCGATCGCACCAAGGTGGTCATCCACAGCGACCCGAGCGCCAAGTACAACCAGCAGCGCATCGAGGCGGAGGGGGACGAGGCGATCCTCGACCTGCGGATCCGGACGAAGCCTAGCCCCACCAACCCGCGCACCAGCTACCTGGCGGCGGCGAGCGCGGTCGCCTCCCTGCGGGAGGTGGCACTGCGCGAGGTGGCGCTGCGCGAGACGTCTTGACGAGCTGCACCGCCGAGCTTTGCGGGTCAGCCCACCTCCAACCCCCGAAGCAGCGCCCGCATCAGGTCCCGCAGGTCGCCGAGCCGGTGCTGCAACACGTCGTGAACGAGCTTCCGGTCGACCTCGAGGTACTCGTGCACGACCACGTTCCGGAAGCCGATCACGAGCCGCCAGACGTCGGCCTGCTCAGCGTCGAGCACGCCGGATTCGAGCAACCGCCGAGGTACGTCGCGGTAGGCGACCACGGGCTCCCCACCGGCCCGCGCGACCAGGTGCGCGCCCAGGTCGTTGAGCACCTCGACGGCGACCTGCAGGAAGCGCTCGGCACTTCCGTACTT
>JBHEOT010000257.1:0-689 GCA_046260675.1 Trueperaceae bacterium
CGTCAGCACCGCGCAGGCGCAGGTGGGCCGCATCGACGCTAGATCCTCGGGCCCGGTGACCTTCACGGTCACGGACGCCGACCTTGCGGCCGCGCAGGGCTGCCCTGGGTGCGTCGTCGTGGAGCCCGACCCCGGGCCCGCCATCGTGTTCGAGGTTCGGCGCCAGAGCAAGAAACGTGTCTACATCGTCGACGTCGTCCTCGACGGCTGGACGCCGACCGGTGGCCCGACCCTGGAGGTCCGGCTCGACGTCACCGACAAGGACGGTCGAACGACCTACCTCCAGACGGCCTGGATGGCCATCACCGAGGTACCGAGCGCGGTGTTCAACCAGAGCGAAGCCAACGAGCCGAAGGTCTACGTTGCGGCGACGTACCGCTTGCGCCTCAGCGGCGACGAGACCGCCGGGACCTTCACCACCCCCGTCACCTACCGCATCCGCGGCACCAACGAAACGGCGACCCACATGGCCCGCGTCGGCCTTCCGACGTTCCTGGCGCTTCGCTGGGCGGGCGCGCCCGCTTCGAGCGCTGCAACGCTCCGCTTCGAGTACGCGAGTACGCCGATGGCCTACGTCCAAGCGATCTCCTCGGGCGCCCCGTTAAGCCCGACGTCCGCCGACTTCGACCGCCTCGAGGTGAGCACGAACCACCCCAGCGGGTACACGGTCATCGTGCAGATCGTGCCGG
>JBHEOT010000258.1:0-688 GCA_046260675.1 Trueperaceae bacterium
CACGCGCTACACCCTCGACCACCTGGGGCTGCCCGAGCACCTGCGCGCCAACGTCGAGGAGCAGCGCTACGACGGCGGGCACATGATGTACGTCGACGTCGACCTGCTCGCGCGCATGAAGCGTGACCTCGCGAGCTTCGTCGCGGCCGCGAGTGCCCCCGGGCGCACCGCCCCCGGCTGAGCGTCCGGGCGGTCGCGCCCCGAGGGGGCTCGGCCGCCCAGCGTCGGGCGTCGGCGTCCGGCCTCGCCGTCAGTCGTCGCCGTCGAGTGCGGCAGCGAGCGCGGCCTGGACCCGCTTCGGATCGGCACGGCCGCCGGTCGCCCGCATCGTCTGGCCGACGAAGAAGCCGAGCAGCCCCTTCTTCCCTGCACGGTAGGCGGCGCGCTCGTCCGGATGGGCGGCGAGCACGTCCGCGACCGCCGCGGCGACCGCGTCGGCATCGTCGACGACCGCCAGCGCGTGGCGCGCGATCACCTCGGCGGGCGTCCCTTCGCCGGCGGCGACGCGCCGCAGCGCTTCGCGCGTACCGGCGGCGTGCAGCGTGCCCCCGTCGAGCGCCGCCAGCAGGGCCGCCAGCGCGACGCCGTCGAGGGTCGGGGCGAGGGAGCCCCGATCGCGCAGCGCGGCGCGCACGTCCTGCGCCACCCACGGCGCCGCGGCAGGCGGCGGGGTGCCGACGGCCACCGT
>JBHEOT010000259.1:0-274 GCA_046260675.1 Trueperaceae bacterium
CCCTCCAGCAGGTCCAGGGTGGCGGCGTTCAGGGACGTTCCCTCTGCGCCGGCCCGCTCGGCCAGCACGTCGCGTTGCGCGGTCAGGCCGGCGATGCGGCGACTCAGGACGTCGATCTCGCTCCGAAGCTGGGTGAGACGCCAGGTCGCCGAAATCAGCTCCTGCTCGCGACCGTCCAGGTCGTTCTCCGCGAACGCCTGGTGCGCCTCCTCGGCCTCCTCGAGGGCGGCCTCACGCCCGGCGATCGCCTCGACGGTCTGTGCCCGTGCCGGCT
>JBHEOT010000259.1:381-675 GCA_046260675.1 Trueperaceae bacterium
CGTACGTGGCGAACGCGATCGCGCTTCTGGGCGTGAACGCCAGCGTTCCCGCACCCTCGGCCTGGACGACGGTCGGCGACGACACGACGGTGACTTCCGCTTCGTAGCTGTCGGGCCGGATCGCCATGACCGCCACGGCGATCACGACCGCGATCAGCGTCACGGCGAGGATTGTGGGGAGTCCGCGCTTCACGATCAGGTACAGCTCGCGCAGGCTGACCTCGTCGTCGTAGCGCGGCGGTGCAGCTGGGGGCGAGGGCGGTGGCGCAGTGCGCGCGTCCCGCTCGTGAGGGG
>JBHEOT010000026.1:0-34270 GCA_046260675.1 Trueperaceae bacterium
GTGGCGCACGGTGAAGTAGTCGTCGCACGTCGATTTCCATCCCGGATAGTCGGCCTGCGGGTGGGCGGCGCACCAGTCGGCCAGCACGGCGTGGAAGTGATGCACGTCGTCGGCCACGGGGTACGCGGGGGTCAGGTCGGCACCGCCGCCGAACCACCAGGCCGGGGGCCCCTCCCCGCCGACCTCGAAGTAGCGGAAGTTCGCGTGGAAGGCGGGCACGTGTGGGTTGCGCGCGTGCAGCACCATCGACACGCCGGTGGCGAACCAGGGGCGCCCCTCCGTGCCGGGGTGCGTCGCCGCGAGGCTGGGCGGCACCCGCTCGCCGCGCACGGCCGACACGTTCACGCCGCCGCGCTCGAACACCCGCCCCCCCTCGATCACGCGCGCCTGGCCGCCGCCGCCCTCCGGCCGGCGCCAGACGTGGCGACCGAAGCGCCCCGGGGCGTCTTCGGCGGGCTCGTCCGGGCCCAGAGCGTTGGGCGCGCCGTGCACCTGCGCGGCTTCGAGCGCTTCGAAGCTGGCCACGAGCGTCGCCTGGGCCGTCAGCATCATGTCCAGCACGCGTGCGCGGCGACCGCTCAGGTCGAGGCCGAAGGGCCGGGCGTCGCCGGTGCTCACGGCGCCCGAGGGTTCCGTCGCTCGGCTCACCGGACCGCCTGAGCGTGCCGGTCGAAGCCGCGCACGGTGGCGACGAGCCGCTCGACCGCGGCGGGGTCGCTCTGGGGGAAGATGCCGTGGCCGAGGTTGAACACGTGGGCGCCGCCGAGGCCGGCGCGCAGGACCCCGCGCACCTCCTCCTCGAGCGCGTCCAGCGGCCCCAGGAGCGCCGCCGGATCGAGGTTCCCCTGGAGCGTCTTGGCCGGCGCCACCGCGCGCCACGCGCCCAGCGGCCGGCGCCAGTCGACCGACAGCGCCTCGCACGGGAGCGCCGCGACCTCGCGCTCGAGGTGCGCGCCGTCGAGCGCGAGGTAGATGCGGGGCACGTCCAGATCGGCGAGGCCGTCCAGCACCCGCTTGGCGTACGGTGCCCCGAAGCGCGCATAGGTCGCGGCGTCGTGCAGCCCGGCCCAGGAGTCGAACAGCTGGACCGCCTGGGCGCCGGCCTTCACCTGCATCCGGAGGTAGGCGATCGAGGTGTCGGCGAGCTTGCCCAAGAGCGCGTGCGCCGCGTCGGGCTCGGCGCGCAAGAAGGCCCGGAAGCGCGCGTACTCCTTGCTGCCCGAGCCCTCCACCGCGTACGTCGCGAGGGTGAGCGGCGCCCCGCCGAACCCGAGGAGCGCGGTGCCTGGGTGCTCGCGCTCGAGCTCGGCGCGCAGGAGCCGGATCGCGTCCGCGACGAACGGGGCGACCTCGTCCTCGCTCGGCACCCGCAGCGCGTCGACCGCCGCGCGGTCGCGCACGGGCGCGGTCAACACCGGTCCGGGACGGAAGTCGAGGTCCAGGCCCATCGGTGGGAGCGGCGTCATGATGTCGCTGAACAAGATCGCGCCGTCCATCGCGTAGCGGCGCACTGGTTGCAGCGTGACCTCGGCGGTCAGCTCCGGCGTGCGCGCCAGCGTCCAGAAGTCGTGGCGCTCCTTGAGGGCGCGGTACTCGGGCAGGTGGCGTCCCGCCTGACGCATCACCCACACGGGCGCGCGCGGCGTGTCCTCGCCCTTCAAGGCGCGGAGCAGCAAGGTCATCGGTCCTCCTCGTGGGGGCCGTCGGGCTCCGCGGTGAAGCGGTAGCCGACCCCCCAGACGGTGTGGATGTGCACGGGGGCGGAAGGGTCGGGCTCGAACAATCGGCGCAGACGCAGCACCACGTTGTCGATCGTGCGCGACGACGGGAAGGCGTCGTCGCCCCACACCGCGTCGAGGATGTCGTCGCGGCCGACCACCTGGCCCGCGCGCTCGGCCAACAGCCGCACGATGCCCACCTCGCGCACGCCCAGCGCCTCACGCCGGCCGTCGGCGAGCGTGGCCGTCCAACTCCTCAGGTCGACGGTGTGGCCGGCGAAGCGAAGCTCCTCGACCGGCGGCGCGCTCGCCCCCCATGCGCGCCGCCTGAGGAGCGCGTCGACGCGGAGCAGGAACTCGGGCAGATGGAACGGCTTCGCCAAGTAGTCGTCGCCGCCGGCGCGCAGCCCGCGAACGCGGTCCTCGGGCTCGCCCCGGGCGGACAGGAAGAGCACCGGCGTGGCGTCGCCCGCAGCGCGGCGGCGTTCGCAGAGGCTGTAGCCGTCGACGCCTGGCAGCATGACGTCGAGGACGACCAGGTCGGCCCCCGCGACCCACGCGGCCTCCCCGGACGGTCCGTCGGGGGCGATCGTCACCCGGTACCCCTCGGCCTCGAGGTTGTCGCGCAGCACCTCGGCCATCGCGGCCTCGTCCTCCACGACGACCACGCGCGCGCTCACGCCCGCGCCTGCGCGGTGCGCACGCCGCCGCCGGCCGGCGCGCTCTCCTCGGCCGCCGCCACCCGCCGCGGCAGCACCACCGTGAAGCGCGCCCCCGTGCCCGTCGGGTTCTCCTCGGCGCGGACCCAACCGTGCAGCGACTCGACGATCGTCCGCACCAGGTGGAGGCCGATGCCGACGCCGGCGGTCGTGCGGGTCATCTCGTCGCCGGCGCGGTAGAAGCGGTCGAACACCCGCTCGCGCTCGTCGCGCGTCAGGCCCGGCCCGGCGTCGTCGACGGCCAGGTGCACCAGGTCGCCCTCGGCGTGGAGCGTCACTCGGATCTGCTTCTGGGGACTCGGATCGTACTTGACCGCGTTGTCGAGCAGGTTGTGGAGCACGATCGCGAACGCGTCGACGTCGAGCGATACCGGAAGGGGCTCCGATGCGTAGACGATCTCGAGGACCGCACCGCGCTCCTCCAGGCCCGCTCGGGCGCGCCCCAGGTGCCCCTGGACCACGGTGTTGAGGTCGGCGGCGGCGAGGACCGGCGGCGCCTCGGCGTGCTGCAGGCGCGCGCTGGCGAGGACCTGGTCGCTCGTGCGCTCGAGGCGGTCGAGCTCGGTCTCCATCTTCCGCAGGTACGCGACCGTCCGTTCCGGCGACGCGGGCCGCAGCGAGAGCGTCTGCACGAGCAGCCGCAGCGTGCCGATCGGCGTCTTGAACTCATGGGTGACCGCGGACAAAAAGTTCTGCTGGCGGCGCTTGAGCTCGCGCTCGACGCGCAGGCTCCCAGCGATCAGCCACAGCATCCCCAGGATGACGAGCGCGAAGAACGGCCCCTCGAAGGCGAACATGCGCTGCGTGGAGCGGGTCGCCGCTTCCGCCAGGCGCTCGGCCTCCGGGTCGATGGTCAGCCGCCCGCCGGCATCGGCCCGCAGGTGCGGGTAGCGCGCGAGCAGCGCGCTGGAGGAGCCGGGGTCGGCGGCGAGCAGGTCGTTCGCGGTCGCGACGTCGCGCGACCAGGCCGCGGCGCGCTCCCGTGCGGCCACGTCCAGGGCTCGCCCCTGGAACACCATCCACCACGCCACCTGCGCGAGCACGAAGGCGACGATCACGAAGAACGCGATGCGGGTGCCGGTGCGCGAACGCCCGCCTTGCAGGACCTCGGTGCGCTGGTTCATCCGGTCCAGCCCCCCTCCGCGGCCTCGATCGCGTGGTACGTGAGGATCAGGTCGGCGCCGGCGCGGCGGATCGCGAGGAGCGTCTCGCGCACGGCGTCGGCGCGGTCGAGCGCGCCCACCGCGGCGGCGGCCTCGAGCATCGCGTACTCGCCGGACACCTGGTAGGCGACGAGCGGCAACGAGGTGCTCGCGCGCACCCGAGCGACCACGTCCAGGTAGGGGAGCGCGGGCTTGACCAGCAGCAGGTCGGCGCCCTCGGCCACGTCGAGCGCCGCTTCGACGTCGGCCTCGCGGACGTTGCGCGGGTCCATCTGATAGGTGCGGCGGTCGCTGGGCGGGCGCAGGTCGTGGTGCGTGGGCGCGCCGGCGGCGCCGGGCGCGGAGCCCGCCGCGTCGCGGAACGGTCCGTAGAAGGCCGACGCGTACTTGACGGCGTACGCGAGCACCGACACCCCGGCGTGCCCGGCCGCGTCGAGCCCGGCGCGAATGGCGGCGACGCGGCCGTCCATCATGTCGGACGGGGCGACCACGTCGGCGCCCGCCTCGGCGTGGGCCACGGCCATGGCCGCGAGCCGCGGCAGCGTCGGTTCGTCCGCGATCACGGCGTGCGCCGCGTGCGCGCGACCGGGCGCGAGCAGGCCGCAGTGGCCGTGGTCGGTGTACCCGCACAGGCAGACGTCGGTCATCAGCACCAGGTCGTCGCCGAAGGCCGCCCGCGCGGCGCGCAGCGCGGACGCCACCGGACCCTCGGGGTCGGCGGCGGCGCTGCCGACCGGGTCCTTGGTGGCGCCGCCCACGACGCCGAAGAGCATCACCGAGCGGACGCCGGACTTCAGCGCGCGCTCGAGCTCGGGGAGCAAGCGGTCGACCGATCGACGCGCCACCCGCGGCAGCGACGCGATGGGTTCCACGCGGTCGCGTCCGCCCACCACGAAGGTCGGCCAGATCAGGTGCTCGGGCGCCACATGCGTCTCGGCGACCAGAGCGCGCAGTGCGGGCGTGGTGCGCAGCCGACGCGGGCGGCGCGCGCTCACGGGGCGCCCCCATCGCTGGGGCGCCCGGCAGGTGCCGACGTCGCGATCGGCTCGCGCGCGAGCGCGGCCGCGACCGCTTCGGCCGTCGGCGCGGCGGCGATGGCCACCCGCCACCCGCGGCGGCGCGCCGCCGCGGCGGTCGTCGGCCCGATCGCGACGATCAGCGCCGCGCCTCCGACCAGCGCCGGGAGCGCGGCGATCCCGGAGGGGCTGGCGACCACGATCGCGTCGACCGGCGTTTCGAGGCGCCACCCCAACCCTTCTCGGTCGTAGACGACGGCGAGGCGCACGTCCACCCGGCCGGCCCGCAGCCCGCGTGCCAGCGCCGGTCGAGCGCTCGATCCCTGGACCACGGCGACGGCTTCACCTTGGCGCGGCCCGTCCGGGTGGGCCAGGACCTGGGCGGCGAGCGCGGCGGCCGTCGCCGGCCGGGCGACCAGGTCGACGTGCGCGCCGGCTTCGCGGAGCGCCGCCGCGGTGGCGGGCCCGACGGCGCCGAGCCGCGTCTCCGGATCGAACCCGAGGCCCAGCGCGCGCCACGCCTCGACCGCGGTGCGGCTGGGGTAGAGGCGCCAGCGGAGCGGCTCCAGCGCCGCCGCCGCGACGCGGCTGGCTTCGTCGGTGCGCGGCCGCACCGCGATCAGCGGGTTTCGGACCGGGTCGTGGCCCAGCGCGCGCAAGCGCGCCTCGAGCCCCTCCAAGCGTCCGCTGGACGCGGTGATCGCCACCCTCACGCGCGCCGCCCCGGACGCCCGAGGGCCTCGAACGCGAGCAGCGCCGCCCCTTCGGCGACGCGGTGCCGCACGTCCACGCGCGCCCCCTCGTACCAGGCGGCCAGCGCCATCTCGCCCTCGGCGGTGCGCGCGGCGTACGCGCCGAGCGCCAGTTGGCACCCTGCGTCGAGCGCCGCCATCAGCCCGCGCTCGGCGGCGACCATGGGGAAACTCTTGACGTCGTGCAGATCGGTGAGCGGGTCGCCCAGCGGATCGCCGCGGCGGATCTCGAGCGCCAGCGCCCCTTGGGCGGGCGCCGGTAGGAAGACGCTCGGGTCGAGATCGACGCGCACCAGGCCTTCCAAGTCGAGCTCCAGCCGGTCGAGCCCAGCGGCGGCGAGCATCACCGCGTCGAGCGGTTGGCCGTCGCGGGTCGTCCTGGAGCGCGCCGCCCCGGCGCGCGTGGGGACGTTGCCGCGCAGGCCGATCGCGGCGACGTCGGGGCGGAGCGCACCCAGTTGCGCCTGGCGCCGCACCGCACCGGTGCCCACGCGCGCACCGAGGGCGAGCGGCAGCTCGCCCGCGTCGGGATCGTGCGCGTCGGGGTGCACGAGCAGCACGTCGTGCACGGCCGCGCGCTCCGGCACGGCCGCCACCTCGAGCCCGTCGGCGGGGGCGGCCGGGAGGTCCTTGAACGAGTGCACGGCCAGGTCGGCGCGACCGTCGCGGACCGCCTCCTGGACCGCCTTGACGAACACGCCCACGCCTACCTCACGGATCGGCGCCGTGCTGCGGTCACCCTCGGTGCTCACGAGCACGAGCTCGGTCGCGAGGCCCGACCGCTCCAGACGCCCCGCGACCCAGCGGGCCTGCCAGAGCGCGAGATCGCTCGCGCGGGTGGCGATGCGGACGGTGGTGGGGCGGGTCATCGCTCGACGACCTCCTGAGGGGCCGGCACGTCGGTGCCGGTGCACGTCGGCTCGAGAGCGCGCAACCCGGTCTCCTCGAGGAAGGTCTGGGCGGCGGCGAGGCCGTGCTCGCGCGCGACGGCTCGCAGCCCCTTGACCGGCACGTGGGCCACGCGCCGCGCGAGGCGGCGCGCCACGTCCGCGGGGAGCGCGTCGGCGAGGGTCGCCTCGAACCACCCCTGGAGGGCGCGGATCGACGGCGCGAGGCTGCGCTCCGTCCAGGCCCCCATCGCCTCGTCGACGCCCGTGCGCACCAGCCCTTCGGCGGTGGCGAGGTGCCGCGCGAGCGCTCCGCGTCGCGCTTCGCCCGCCACTTGGAGGGCGTCGACGTCGAGGAGGCGCACCCCGCGGGCGTGCGCTGCTGCGGCGTCGATCGTGCGGGGGATGCCGAGGTCGACGGCCAGCCGCAGCGACGGGGCTCTGGCCAGCCACGCGTCGTCGATCAGTCGCCCACCGCTGGTCGCACCGACGAACACGTGGGCATCGAGGTCGCGGCCGGTCAGGTCGGCGAGCGCGAGCGCTTCGGCGCCCAACTCGAGCGCTACCGCGCGCGCACGCGCGACGTCGCGGTTCACCACGGTGACGTGCACGCCCGGGATCGCCGTGAGCGAGCGCGTGGCGATCCGCCCCATCTCGCCGGCCCCGACGACCACCGCGCGCCCGCCGTTCGCGAGCACGGCCTCGACGTCCGTGCGCGCGAGGCTGAAGAGCGAGGCGTCGCGCGGTGCCAGCGGCACCTCGCGCCGGACCCGCTTGGCGACCCGCAGCGCGGCGTCCGCGGCGAACGACAGGGTCGGGTCGATGCGGCCCTCGGTGCGCGCTTGCTGGACGGCGTCGCGCACTTGCCGCATCACCTGGTCCTCGCCCGGGTTGAGCGCGTCCAACGACGCCGCCACCCGCGTCAGCTGTTCGAGCGCGGCTTCGCCGACGAACGCGTACGGGCGCTTGCGGGCGTTCGGCGGCATGATCGCTGCACGCAGGCGGTCGACCGCGAGCCCCTCGGGGCGGGTGAGCACGATGTCCACGCGGTTGCACGTGCGCAGTTCGAACCACGACGCCACGCCCAACGCCGCGAGCCGCTCCGGGAGCGGGCGTTCGGCGTGGTCGGTCGCGTACGTTTCGAGCGCTTCAGCGCCGCCGCGGCGGTGCGAAACGCCGATCAGGATCAGGTCCTCCACCGGACGCCGAGGGTACGGCGGTGATGCCGCGGCGTGTGTCACCGAAGTGTCACGCGGTGAGCTGGCGCACCATGCTGCGGCCGCGACCCAGCGCCGTTAGGCGCACGCCGGGTTCGACGCTCGAGGTGCGCGCCAGGCGCCCTAGCCTTCCATCCACGCCGCACCTGCGCCGCCGTCCGTGCGGCGCCCCCCGCGGCGCTCGTTCCTGGCGTCGGCGCCCACGCCCGTCGCGTTCGAAAGGAGCCTTTCATGCCTCGACCTCGTCCCCTCCTCCGCGTTCGTCCCCCACGACGGCGGCCTTGGCGCCGGGTGCCCGGGCCCATCGGCGCCCCGGCCGGCCGCACCGCGCGCGTGCTCGGATTGGCGCTGGTCGGCCTGCTCGCGCCTTTGGTGCTGGCAGCGTGTCAGGGCGGTGCCTCGACGGCCGCCCCGGACGCTTGGACCGAAGCGGAGCTCGCCGGCGTGTTCGATCTGTCCGAACTCGGCAGCGAACTCGTCGCGGCCGCCGACGGTGACCACCTGACGCTCGACGGGCGCGCCTTGCCGCCCGCGCTCCTCGAGCAGCTCCCGCACCTGACCATGGGGCGGTCGCTCAACCTGCTGCGGCTGTCCGACGACGCCCTATCGGCCATGGCGCCCGACGTCGCCGCCTTCCTCGTGCGCGCCGCGCCGGGCGAGCTCCGCGAGCACCTCGCGGGTTACCGACTCGACGTCCCGGACGTCCGCGCGGCCTGGGGCACGACCGGCGCGCTCGACCTGGCCGGACTCCGCGCGGTCGCCGAGCGGCTCGACGGCACCGATGGCGCGCGCGTCGCCGGCCTCGGTGCCGGCAGCCGGCTTCTCGCCGACCTCGGGGTGGCGCGGTGACCCGGGCCGGCGTCCGGAGCACCTGGCTGCTGGCCCTGTGCCTGTTCCTCGGCAGCGCCCTCGCCGGTGGCGGTGGCGGTGGCGGTGGTGGGGGCGGGACCGCCCCCAGCGACCCCAAGCCGTCCGACCCCGTCCCCACCTCGTCCCAGTTCCGCTCCGCGGTGGCCTCCGGCTCTGCGGCCGACGGCTCCTACGACGTCTGGGCGTGTGGTCAGCCCAGCATCGGGACCTACACCACCGCGCGCGGCATGGCCAGCACCGCGAGCTCCCCGCACAAGTCGAGGTACTTGGCCCACAACGTCCGCTTGTACGTGAACGGCTCGCTGGTGGCGCGCTCGCCCGACGTGGTGCGCCGCGTCAGCGGCGCGAGCGAGACCAACTACATCTCCTCGTTGAGCCCCGTGTCGGTCTCGCACCGGCTCTCGTGCCCGCAAGCGCTGGTGGCCACGGTCCAAGCGCGCGGGTGGCACAAGGCGATCTCGATCCACGGGTACAGCGTCACCCTCTACACCTCCGACGCGTACTACGGATGACCCGCCCCCCCCTCGCCCCCCCGGCGCCTCGGCGCCGGGGGGGCGCCCTCGCCCTCGCGCTGCTCCTGGCGACGTGGTCCGTCGGTCAGGCGGACCCCGTGTCCGCCGGACGCGCGGCGCCGACCCCGTGCGGCACGCTCGACGGCCTCGGCTTCGTCGCCGAGGGCGCGCTCGTCCGCGGCGACCTTCGGGCCACTTGGACGCTCGTCGCGGCGCCGGTCGACGCGCCGGTGCTGCGTCCGCTCGTGTTCGTCGACGGGGTCCTGCGGACCGACTTCGGCCCCGTCGCCTTCCCGTGCGACCGGGCCGTGTCGGTCGACGCGCCGGACCTCGGCGCCCACGACGCCGTGCACTGGTTGCTGCACGGGTGGCCGCCGGTGCCGAGCGCGCTGACCCCGCTCGGGTTCGAGGAAGCGCGCCTCGCGTACGCTGCCCGCCTGCCACCCGGCACCTTCGCGCTCGCCGACGTCGGGTTCGACCGGCCGCTCGGCGGACGGCCGCGAGCGATCGAGGCCACCGCGACGGGCGCCGCCGGGGCGCTGGTCGAGGACCGCGTCGAGGTACCGGCGTGGGCGCTGCCGACCGACGGTCGCGACGGCCGCGGCGGCGGCGACCGGCTCGTGCGCGCGCCGGTCGGCGCCCTGCTGCCCATCCGGATCGTCTACGCCGCTCCCGATGCGGCGCGCGTGCTGGCCACGTGCCTCCTCGACGGGGCGCAGGCGCCCGTGTTCGCGGGCGCATCGGCGCTCGCCGCCCAACTCGAGCCGGGTGGACTGCTCGTGCTCGACGGAGCGGTGCGGGTGCCGGGCCCTGGGTGGCACCGGCTCCACTGCCTGCTGCTCCCCGACGACGCGGACCCCACCACGCCCGCGCCGCCACGGCCGCTGTTGGCGCTGTACGTGTGGGGCGCGGCGCCTCGGTGAACGCGCCCCACCGCGCGGGCAGGGAAGACCGCGCCGCGGCGATCGTCCGGCTCGTCGCCGCGGTGGCGCTCGTCGCCTGGGCGTGCCGCCCCGACGGCCCCTGGCCCGCCTCCCTGGTCGGGGCCGCCCTCGTGTGGCCCGACCTGGTGCGCGGTTCCGGACCGCGGGCGGCCGCCACCGCGGCGCTCCTGCTGGTGCCGGTGCCTGCGAGCGCCTTCGAGGGGCTGCGGGTGCACGACCCTGGCGCCTGGGCGGCCGCGGCCGTCGTCTGGTCGGCTGCGTACGGGGCGGTGGGCGCGCTCGGAGGTTGGGTGGTCGGGCGCGTCTGGGCGCGGGCCGTGCGGCCCGTCGGGTGGGCGGCGGCGTGGGCGGCGTTGGACGCGGCGGTCGTCCATGGCGTGCCGTTCCTCGCGACGGTCCCGGTGGTGCCCGGGTACCTGTTGCTCGACGGGCCACTGGTGGCTTGGGCGGCGGTCGGGGGACCGGTCGCCCTGGGGGTGGCGTGGGTGGTGCTCGGCGCGGCGCTCGCGGGGGTCGTCGGCGGGTTCGGGGCCGCGCAGGGCGGAGCCGCGGCGCGCGTCGCGTGGGGGGCGGCGGCGCTCGCGCTCGCCGGCGGGGCCCACGCGTGGACCTTCGCGGCGGGGCGCACGCCCACGTTCCCGTCCCTCACGGTGGCCGTCGCGCACGGCGTCGGCGACGAGGCCGCGCTCGCCGCCACGCGCACCGATCCCGACGCCGCGACCGGGATCGTGGCCGCGCTGGTCGAGCGGGCGCCTGCCTCGACGGCGGTCGACCTTCACGTGTGGCCCGAGAGCGCGCTCGGGTACGTCGCCCCCGAGGCGCTCGGCGGCTTCGCGGACGTCGCTCGGACGCTCGGCGCGCCGGTGCTCGCCGGCGGGTACCGCCGCGATGCCGAGGGCGGGTGGCGCAACTCGGTCGTGCTGGCGACGACCGCGGTCGCCACGTGGGTGCTCGACAAGCGCCACCTGGTGCCGCGCTACGAGGCCTGGCTGACCGCCGGCGTCGGCGAGCGCTGGCCGGTGCGCGTCGCCGGCCGGCGTTGGGGCGTGCTGGTCTGCTGGGAGTCGCTGCACTTGGGCGCCGCCCTGGAGCGCGCGCGGTCGGCCGACGTGCTGCTCGTGCTCACCCACGACGGGTGGGCGGGCGCGACCGTAACGCCGTGGTGGCACGCCCGAAGCGGGCGGGTGCTGGCGTGGTCGACGGGGAGGCCCGTGGTGTTCGCGTCGCACGACGGACCGTCGATGGCGTGGAGCCACGACGGCCGCTTGCTGGGCCTCGCGGCGGGCACCGAGTTGGGCCTCACGATGGCGCTCGAACCGCCGTCGAACTGGACGACGCCGTACGCACGCTTCGGTCCTCGAGGCGTGGGGTCGGTGGTGGTCGCAACGTGGGCGCTGCTGCTGGGCACCGTGCTGGCGCGCCGAGCGTCCGCTGCGGCCGCCCGTCGTCAGGGGTGCGGCGCTTCCGGACCCCACGCGGCGTAGAACTCCGGGTTGCGCAGGTCGGGCTTGTTGTAGGCGAGCGGCGCGTCGTCGGCCACGCGGCGCATCACCCCGCCGGCGGCCTCCAGGATCACCTGCGAGGCGGCGGTGTCCCACTCGCTCGTGGGGCCGAGGCGGGCGTAGATGTGCGCGCGCCCCTCCGCGACCAGGCAGGCCTTGACCGCGCTGCCGCGCTGGGCAGCGTCCACGTCCCAGTCGGCGGCGAGCGCCTCGAGCCAGGCACGCGTGCGGCCGCCGGCGTGCGAGCGGCTCGTCAGCACGCGCAGCGCGCGTCCCTCGGGGGCCGCGACGCGGATCGCGCTCCACGCGCCCACGCCCTCGCGGCGCCACGCCCCGTGGTCGGGGGCACCGGCGTAGGCGACGTCCTCGATCGGCCCGTACACCAGTCCGAACACCGGCCGGTCGCGCTCGATCAGCGCGACGTTGACCGAGAACTCACCGGTCCGGTTCACGAACTCGCGGGTGCCGTCGAGCGGGTCGATCAGCCAGAAGCGCGGCCAGGAGCGGCGGACCTCGAAGGGGACCTCGGCCTGCTCCTCGCTCACCACCGGCACGTCCGGCGTGAGCGCGCGCAGGCCGCGCACGAGCAGCGCGTGGGCGCGGAGGTCGGCCTCGGTCACCGGCGAGGCGTCGGCCTTGAGCTGCACGTCGAAGTCGCCCCCGTAAACCTCGAGGATGGCGACGCCCGCCTCGTGGGCGAGGCCGGAGACCGCGTCGCGGAGCGGTTCGAAGCGGTTCGTGAGCATCGGGATGCATCGTACGCGTTCGCCCGCGTGCCGCCAAAGCGCGGCGCCGACGTCAGCTCGGTGCCCGCCCGCGGCCGAGCAACCGCAGGCCGTTGGCGACCACCAGCAGCGTCCCGCCCTCGTGCCCGATCACGCCCAGCGGCAGCGGCAGCTGGCCGGCGAGCGTCGCCACGACCATCAGCGCCATCACGCCCAGCGCGAAGCCGAGGTTCTGGCGGATCACCTGGCGGGTCGCCTTGGCGATGGCGACGGCCTCGGCGAGGCGCCGCAGGTCGTCGGACAGCAGCGCCACGTCGGCGGTCTCGAGCGCGACGTCGCTGCCGGCGACCCCCATCGCGATCCCCACGTCCGCGGTGGCGAGCGCGGCGGCGTCGTTCACGCCGTCGCCGACGAACGCGACGGTGCCGTTCGCCTTGAGCGCCCGCAGGCGGTCGACCTTGTCCTCGGGGAGCAGGTCGGCGTGCACCTGGTCGACCGACAGCCCCAGGTCGTCCGCGACGGCGCGGGCGACGTTCACGTGGTCGCCCGTGAGGACCGCGAGCCGGGTCAAGCCCTCGCGGCGCAGCGCGTCCAGGCCCTCGCGAGCGTGCGGACGTGGGGTGTCGGCGACCCCCAGGAAGCCGAGCAACCGCGGCGCCGCGGAGTTGCTGCGGTCCGCCACCACGACGACGCTCCGGCCCGCCGCCTCGAGCGCCGCCAGCGCCTCGTGGGCGGCGGGGTCGGCGTTCAGGTCGATGCCCTCGGAGGCGACCAGGCGCCGGTTGCCGGCCCAGGCGTGGAAGCCGTCCACGAGGCCGACGATGCCGCGCCCCGGCCGCGCCTCGACCCCCTCCGCCGGTGGCGGGTCGATGCCGCGCTCGCCGGCGTAGCGCACGATGGCGCGCGCGATCGGGTGTTCGCTGGCGTGCTCGAGGGCGGTCGCCACCCGCAGCAATTCGCCTTCGTCGACCCCCAGCGGCACGACGTCGGTCACGGTCATCACGCCGCGGGTCAGGGTGCCGGTCTTGTCGAAGGCGATCGCGTCGACGGCCGCGAGCGACTCCAGCGCACCGCCCCCCTTGAACAGCACGCCGCGGCGCGCGGAGGCCGCGAGCGCCGACAGCACGGCCGCCGGCACGCTGATGACCACCGCGCACGGGCTCGCCACCACGAGCAGCGTGGCGGCGCGGTAGAACGCTTCCGACGCGGGGAGCCCGAGCGCGAAGAACGCCGCGAGCGCCGCGGCCGTGCCGGCGAGCACCCAGACCGTGTAGCGCTGGCCGAACCAGTCGCTGAAGCGCTCGCTGGGGGCTTTCGCCGCCTGCGCCTCGGTCACCAACTGCACCATCCGCGCGAGCGTCGACTGGTTCGCCGTCTTGGTCACGCGCACGGTGAGCGCGCCGTGGCCGTTGACGGTGCCGGCGAACACCTCGTCCCCCGACCCCTTGTCGACGGGCACGGACTCGCCAGTGATCGGCGCCTGGTCGACCGCGGAGGCGCCGGACGCCACGACCCCGTCGAGCGGCACGCGTTCGCCGGGGCGCACGCGCACGAGCGCGTCCACGGAAACGTCTTCGGGCGGACGATCGACCTCGACGCCGTTCTCGACGAGGTGCGCGACGTCGGGCCGCAGCGACATCAGCGCCGCCACTGCCCGCCGCGTCGTGCCCATGGCGCGCTCCTCGAGGGTGCCGGCGAGGCTGAACAGGAACAGCAGGATCGCGCCGTCGCGCGGCGCGCCGACCGCCGCGGCCGCCAGCGCGGCCAGGACCATCAGCAGGTCGATCTCCAGCCGTCCGCGCGCGAGCGCCCGAGCCGCTTCGATCCCCGCGGGACCCCCGCCGGCGAGGTAGGCGAGCCCGTACGCCCAGGGCACGATCGCCTCGAGCCCGGTCCAGCCGGCGACGAGCCCGACGGTGAGGCCGATGCCGGTGAGCGCGGTCCAGGTGATGCTCCAGCGCAACTCCGCTTGCTCGGCCGCGAGTTCCGCTTTCAGTTGGGCAGCGTCCATTCGCCAAGGCTACGCCCAACGGCCCGGTAGGACGTCCCGAACGCGACGAGCGGACGTCGTGCCGGGCGGGTCCGGCGCGTGGGGGTGCGTGCGATGATGCCGCGATGAACCGGGCCCTGCACGACCTGGTGGCGCGCGTCCATGCGGCGCCGGCACGCCTCGTCTACGACTTCGCGGGTGCCGGCGTCCAAGCGCTCGCATGGCTTCACGCCGTGGCGGGGTCTTCGCGCACCGTGCTCGAAGCGGTCGACCGCTACGCAGACGCGTCGCTCGCGGAGGGCGTGGGGGGTCCCGTCGCCCAGTCGGTCGCACCGGAGGTGGCCGCGGCGCTGGCGACCCGGGCCCGGAGTCGTGCCCGCGCGCTTGCCGGCCCGGGCGAAGCGGTCTTGGGCGTGGCGTGCACCGCGACGATCGCGACCGATCGCGCCAAACGCGGCGCCCACCGCGCCTGGGTCGCGACCGCCGACGGACTCGGGGTGCGCTTGTACGGCCTCGTCTTGACCAAGGGCGCGCGCGACCGGGCGTCCGAGGAGGAGCTGGTGAGCGCGCTGGTGCTGCGCGCGGTGGCGGACGCTTCGGGGGTCCTGCAGGTCCCGCCGCTCGCGTTGATCGGCGACGAGCGCGTCGAGCGGGCGTTTCGGGCGGGTTCGGAGCTCGAGGCGTTCGCGGACGGTCGGCGCCCGCTGCTCGCGGTCGACGTGCATGGCGAGCCGGTCGACGCGCTGCCGTGGCCGGTCGGCGGGGGCGCGGTGGTGAGCGGCTCGTTCCACCCGCTGCACGACGGCCACCTCGGGCTCGCCGCCGCCGCGCAGCGGCACCTCGGCCGGCCGGTGGCGTTCGAGCTGGCGGTCGCCAACGCCGATAAACCGACGATCGACCTGGACGAGGCCCATCGGCGCGCGACCCAGTTCGCGGGTCGGGCGCCGCTCCTCCTCACGCGCGCGCCACGGTTCGATGCCAAAGCGGCGCTGTTGCCCGGGGTGGTCTTCGTGGTCGGCGCGGATACCGCTGCGCGCGTGCTCGAGGGGCGGTTTTACGCGGACGACGCCGGGCTTGCGGTCGCCTTCGACGCGCTGCGCGCGAGCGGTGGCCGTTTCCTGGTCGCCGGTCGGCGCTCCGCCGAGCGCTTCCTGACCCTCGCCGACCTCGACGTGCCGGCGACGCACGCCGATCTGTTCGAGGTGCTGCCCGAAGCGGCGTTCCGGGCCGACGTCTCGTCGACCGAGATCCGTGCCGCCTGGGACGGCGCCGAGGGCCGCGCGATCGGCGGCGGTGGTGGAGCCTGAGGCGCGTCGGACCGCAACGGTCGGGATCGTGTCGGTCGGTGCGGTACCGTGCTGCATGAACGATTTTGAACGAAGCGCGGCGCAGATGCGGCTTCGGCGAGCGGTCCTGGCGCTGGCGTTGCTCTTCGCGCTGATTTTCGGCACCGTCGGCGCCCAAGAGGCGCCCGAGGCATCGGACGGCAGTGTGTCGGGCGTCGTCGATGAGGTTCCGGCCGTGGCGGCGTTCGGCGTGGCGTTCGGGTTCCCCGCGTACCGCACCGCCGGTCTCGGCGCCTCGCTCCAGGCCGGAGCGTTCGGCGCCGCGGTGCGCGCCGCTTGGGGTAGCGCCGGCATCGCCGTCGGCCTGCAGGCGCGCGCGTACCCACCCGTGCCGTGGCCCGTCCCCACCTACGTCGCGGCTGGGGCCGACCTGTACGGGAGCGGCGCCGCCCCCCACGTGGCCATCGGCGCGCACGTGCCGATCGCCGAGCGCTGGCGGCTGGACGTGGAGGGGGGCGTGGCGTGGCCGCCGCTCCTCGACGCCCGCACCCTGGCGCCGTACCTGTCGTTGGGCGCGAGCTACGCGTTCGCGCTGACGATCGCCCCTGCGGCGTCCACGTCGGACGCCCCACCCGCGACCGGTGCGGTCGGCGCCGACGCCTGCGTCGCCGGCCCTGCGGACGCCGCGCTCCTGAACGCCGCCGTCGACGCCACCGTGCGGCGCTTCGTGGCCGACGCGACGGCCACTTACGGCAGCCTGTACCGCGGGCTCGATTACCGCGTGCGCGTGCAGGGGCGCGACGTGCGCGGCGAGGACGCGTTCCTGACGCTGTCCTACGAGGGCTCGGTCGTCGAGCGCGCCACCGGCCGCACGATCGAGGCGTCCGGGACCGCCGAGGTCACCTTCGGGTGGCGCGGGTGCGGTTGGGTGCGGACCGGCCTCTCGTACTGACGGACGTACGGACCCCGCGCCGCCTCGGGGAACGACCCCGCCGGACCGCAGCCCGCGGTACCCTCCGCCGATGACCTTCCGCGACGCCGCGCTCGAGGGGTTCCGCGACGCGATCCCCATCCTGTTGGCGGTCACCCCGTTCGGCCTGGTGGCCGGTGTGTCGGCCGTGGAGGTGGGGCTGCCGGTCGCTCATGCCGTGGGCATGAGCTACGTCGTGTACGCCGGGACCGCGCAGCTCGCGGCGCTGCAACTTCTTGCCGTGGGCTCGCCGTTCGCGGTGATCTTGCTCACCACGCTGCTCCTCAACCTCCGCTTCGCCCTCTACTCCGCGACGCTCGCCCCCCACTTGCGCGGCCCGCGGTGGCCGGTGCGCTTGTGGATGGCGTCGCTGATGACGGATCAGTCGATGGCGCTCGGCATCCATCGGTACACGACGAGTCCCGAGCGCGGCGCCAAAGTGGCGTACTACTTGGGCGTCTCGGTGCCCATGTGGATCGTGTGGACGACGGCCGCCACGATCGGGGTGTTCCTGGGCGCGGCGGTGCCGGCCGGATGGTCGCTCGAGTTCGCCGTGCCGCTCGTGTTCCTGACGCTGTGGGTGTTCGCGCTCGCGCGAGGCGGCGGTCCCGTGTGGTGGGCAGGCGGCGTGGGCGCGATCGTCGCGATCCTCGCGCGGCCGCTGCCCTTCAACCTCGGGCTGCTCGTCGCGTCGTTCGCCGGCATCGCCGCGGGGCTGGTCGCCGAACACCTCCGCGACCGGCAGCGCCCCGCCAGCGACGCCAGCGGCGCGCCATGAGCGGGGCCTCCGGCGACGCGGCGCTCTGGGGGCTGTTCTTCGCGATGGCGGCCGTGACGCTGACGCTGCGGGCGAGCTTCTTCGTGTTCGGCGACCGCATCCGCATCCCACCGCTCGTGCGTCGCGGCCTCGACTACGTGCCGGCCGCCGTGCTCGCCGCGATCGTCGCGCCCGCGTTCGTGCTGTTCGCGCCCGGTGAGGCCGTCGACCTCGCCGTGCAGGTACCCCGCTGGGCGGCGGGCGTGGTGGGGGTCGCCGCCGCCCTGGTCACCCGCAACATGCTCACCGTGATCGTGCTCGGGATGGCGACGCTGTGGGGCGTCCAGGCGCTCCTGGGCTGAATCAGCGTTCCCAATCGACGTCGGCGTCGTCGACCAGGCGCAGGCCTCGGTCGAGCGCCGCGACGCGCGCCATCTCGTCGTCCGAGAGCGCGAAGTCGAAGATGTCGAGGTTGGCGTGCTGGTGCTCCGGCGACGCTGCCTTGGGGATCGCCATCACCCGCGGTTGCTGCACCAGCCAGCGCAGCGAGATCTGGGCGGCGCTCTTGCCGTGCGCGGCGCCGATGTCGCGGAGCACCGGATCGTCCACCGCCCCGCGCGCCACGGGGGCGTAGGCGGTCAGCAGCAGGTCGAGCTCCTCGGCCTGGCGGAGCAGCGCTTCCTGAGACAGGAACGGGTGGTACTCCACCTGGTTGGTGAAGATCGGACCGGTCGCGACCGAGCGCGCGACCCACGACGGGGCGAAGTTGCTGACCCCCACGTGGCGCGTCAGCCCGCGCTCGCGCACCGCGTGCAGCGCGCCCAGGGTGTCCTCGAGCGGCACGTCGGTGCGCGGCCAGTGCAGGAGCACCAGGTCGACGTGGTCGACACCGAGCGCCTCGAGGCTCGCCTCGACGCTGCCGGCGAGCAGGTCGGGGGCGAAGAACCGCGGCCGGACCTTGGTCGTCAGGAACACGCGGTCGCGCGGCACGTCGGAGCGACGCAGGCCGAGGCCCACCTGCGCTTCGTTGAAGTAGCCCTGCGCGGTGTCGAGGTGCCGGTACCCGAGCGCCAGCGCGTGTTCGACGGCGCGGACGCACGCGTCGCCGTTCATCTCCCACGTGCCTAGGCCGAGCGCCGGCGTGACCGTCCCGTGGTGGTCGTGGTGGATCATGCGCCCACCGTACCTGGCCCCTGGAGTCGGGCGGCGTGCCCCGATGCGCGGTCCGCGGGCCGGTCAAAGAAGAAAGGCGTGCTGTGATGGGTTTGTGGAACCCACCGCCCGTCGCCCCTTCTTCGGATGGAGCGTCGTGGGCGGGACGATGGGGTTGCAGGGGCTCCAGGCGCTGCTGTTCGGTCAAGCGTACGGCCTCTACGTGGTCGTGCTCACCAGCGAGCTCGGGTGGAGCCGCACCGCGGTGGCCTCGGGGTACGCGCTCGTCCAGCTGCTGGGCGGGCTGATGGGGCCGGCCCAAGGGTGGCTGCTCGAGCGCTTCGGCCCACGCCGGGTCGCCGCGGTCGGGGTGACGCTGTTCGGCGCCGGGCTGATCCTCGCGTCGACGGTGACGACGCTGTCGGCGTTCACCGCCGCGATGGCGCTCACGGGCGTGGGCGTCGCGCTGTCCGGGTTCCTGACCGCCACCACCGCGATCGTGCCGTGGTTCCGGCGGCGGCGCGCGACCGCGCTGTCGTACATGTCGGTGGGGATGAGCCTGGGGGGCTTGCTCGTGCCGATCGTCGCGGCGTCGGTGGTCGCTTTCGGCTGGCGGCCGACGTTGGCCGGATCGGGGGTGGCGATGCTGCTGCTCGGGCTCCCGGCCGCCGGGCTCCTCCGACGCGACCCCGAGCGCTACGGACAAGAGGTCGACGGTGGACCCGGTGGCCTACCCGACGCCGTCCGCGGTGGCGCGACGTGGCGCGCGACCGGCCCGGCTTCCGATTTCACGTTGCGTCAGGCGCTGCGCACGCGCGCCTTCTGGGCGCTCGGCTTGGGCCACGGCGCGGCGCTGCTGGTGGTCGCGGCCGTCGTGGTGCACCTGGTACCGCACCTGGAGTCGGGCGTCGGGCTCTCGCTGCAGGCGGCGTCGGCGGTCGTGGCCGCGGTCACCGCGACGACGGCCGTGGCGCAGGTGGTCGGCGGCGCGCTCGGCGATCGCTTCCCCAAACGGCGGATCGCCCAGCTGGCGATGTTCGCGCATGCGGGCGCGCTGCTCGCGCTCGCCTGGGTGCCCGGTTGGTTCGGCATCGGGCTCTTCGTGCTGCTGCACGGGTGGGCCTGGGGAACCCGCGGTCCGCTGATGGGGGCGATCCGCGCCGATTACTTCGGGGCAGCCCACTTCGGTTCGATCATGGGCGCCTCGAGCTTGGTGATCATGGGCGGTCAGCTCGCCGGCCCGGTGATCGCCGGGGCGCTCGCGGACGCGCTCGGCGACTACCGCTGGGGGTTCACGATCCTCGCGGCGCTCGCCGCCGTGGGATCATTGGCGTTCGTGCTCGCGACGCCTCCGAAGCCGCGACCGCTCGACGCGCCAGAGCGCGGATGAGGCTGCGCCACCGGGCATCGATGGCGCCAGGACGGTCGCCGCGCTCGCATTGCGCGTGCGGCACGGCGGGTACGGTTCCTGGGTCATCCTGAGGAGGTCCACCATGCCCACCGTCACCGCCGAAGGCCGCAGCGTCCAGGTCGATCCCGGCACCCGTTTGGTGCTCGCGATCGAAGCGCTCGGCATCGACATCGGCCACCGCTGCGGCGGTATGGCCCGCTGCACCACGTGCCGCGTCGAGTTCGATGCCGGCGCGCCCGACACCTACACCCGCGCCGAGTTCTTCAAGTTGCACGACGCCGGTCTGCTTGCGGCCGCGGACGCCACCGAGCCGATGCGCCTGTCCTGCCAGGTGCTCGTCGAGCACGACATGACCGTCCGCGTGCTCAAGACCAAGCAGACCGAAGGTTGGCCCGACACCGGCCCTGTGGTCGGCCCCGATCTCGTCCCCGAACCGGAACGCTTCGACCGTGTGGACTTGGAGGCCGAGTCGGCGGCCAGCTGAGCCGTCGACGATCGCAAGCGCCTCGAACCCGTACGATCGTCGTCGTGGAGCGCCCCGACCCGTCGACGATCCCACCCCCCGCGCCGCCACGGTCCGCCGTGCGCGGCGCGCTCGTGTTCATGGGTGGGACCCTCGGCTCGCGCGCCAGCGGCCTGCTGCGCGAAGTGCTGCTCGTCGCGCTCTTCCCGGTGCGCGCCTCCGACGCCTTCCGCATCGCCTGGGCGGTCCCCAACCTGTTCCGCGAGCTGCTCGCCGAAGGCGCGCTGACGAACGCCTTCGTGCCGGTCGTCCAGCGTTTGCGCGGCGACGACCGGCGCGCCTTCGCGGGCGCCATGTCGGCCGCGCTGGCGCTCGTGAACGCGCTGCTCCTCGGGGCTGCGCTCCTCGCCGCCCCCTGGATCGTCGACCTGCTCCTCGCCGCCGATTCCAACGTCGACCGCGACCTGGCCGTGCGGCTGCTGAGGCTCACCTTCCCGGTGCTCGGCGCGATCAGCATGGCGGCGCTCGCGATGGGGGTCCTGCAGGCCGAGGAGCGCTTCGCCGCCCCCGCGTGGGCGCCGGTGGCGCTCAACGCCACCGCGATCGCCGCGATGCTCGCCTTCCCCGGCGCCCCCGCGGCGCTCGCCCTGGGCGTGGTCGCGGGGGGCGTGCTGCAAGCGCTGGTGCAGTGGCCCGCCATGGCGCGCGCCGGGCTGGTGCCGCGGTGGCGCTGGTGGCACGCGGCCATGCCCGCGGCGCTGGCGCTCATGGGGCCCTTCGCCTTCACCACCGGCGCCCGCCAAGTGCTGAACGTGGTCGCGCAGCGCATGGTGTCGAACGACGCGCTCTTCCCTGCGGGCGCCGTCACCGGGTACGCGCTCGCCTCGATGCTGTTCGCGCTGGCGCTGGGGTTGGGCGCGATCAGCCCGGCGGTCGCCTTCTACGCGCGGCTGGGGCGGTGCGCTGCGGACGGCGACGGCGACGGCTTCCGAACCGCGCTCGAGGGGGGTGCGCGCTTCATCGCGACGCTGACCGTGCCGGCCGGGGTGGCCATGGCGCTCTTCGCGGAACCGGCGGTGCGCGTGTTGTTCGAGTTCCTGCAGCCGGCGGCGGGGCAGGACCGCTCGATCGCGCTGGCCGTGGCCGCGTTGGCGCCGCTGGGCGCCGCGCTCACCGCGTCGGGTTGGGTCAACTACCTGCTGCGGCCGTTCTTCGTGCGCGGCCGGGTGCGCGCGCCGGTCGCGCTGGCGGTAGCGACGGCGGCGCTCACGGCGGTCCTGTTCGTCGTGCTCACGCCGCGCCTCGGCATCGCCGGCTTGTCGTGGGGCACCGCGATCGCGCAGGGTTCGCTCGCGGTCGTGCTCGTGGCGTGGCATGCGCGCGTGGAGCGCTGGTCGCCGGCGCCGCTGCTGGGCGACCTCGGGCGCGTCGCGGTCGCCGCCGCGGTCGCCGGTGCGCTCGCGTGGGCGATCACCGCGCCGCTCATCGGCGGCGCGGACGCGGGCTGGGTGCGGCATGCGCTCGTCCTCGCGCTCGGCGGCGCTACGCTCGGGATCGCGTACGCGGCCGTCGGCGTCGCGGTCGGGGCACGCGACGTGCGGGCGCTGGTCGCGCGCCTGCGGCGGCGCTGAGGTCGACGCCGGCGCCCTGGCCGGCACCGTGCCTGTGGGAGGTGCATCCGTGAACGATTCCGTGCCGTCCGTCCTCCCCTCCATCCGGTTGGTACCCGTCGACACCGCCGCCCCTCTTGGAGCTGCCATCGCCGCTGTCGCGTCCGTACGCGAGGTGCTGCGCCGCGAGTCCGAGCCACACGATGCGCCGGTCGGCCAGGAAGCGACGCGGCGGCGACTGGCCGCCATCGGCCACGTCCGCGAACTGGCCGTTGAGCTGGTGGTCGCCTACCTGGACGACGTGGCCGTCGGCATCGGTGCGGCCCTCGCGCCGGTCGACGGTGCCAACGTGCACCTCCTGCAGGTCGACGTGGCGGTCGTCCCCGAGGCACGGCGCCGCGGCGTCGGGCGGGCGCTCGCGGCTTGGGCGATCGACGTCGCCCGCCGCCGCGGGCGAAGCCTGATCATCGGCGTCACTCACGACACCGTGCCGGCCGGCGAGGCGTTCGCCCGCGCGCACGGCGCCCAAGCAGGGCTGCGGTCGAGGGTGAACGAGCTCGACCTCGAGCGGCGCCGCGAGCAGCTGTTCGGCACCGACGGGCTCGTCGCGCGCTGGATCGCCGAAGGCCCGGTCCGAGCGCCGGGCTACGCGTTCGACTGGTTGCCGCACCCGCTTCCCGAGGACGCTCTCCAGCCGTTCGCGGCCCTCCAGCGCAGCATGAACGAAGCCCCGAGGGGGACGCTCGACGTCGAGGACCACGTGTACACCGCCGCATCGCTGCGCGATCTCGACGCCGCCTCGGCTGCCCGCGGCGACGCCACGTGGACGCTTCTCGTCCGCCGCCGCGGCGACGGCGCGTTCGCAGGGTTCACCGAGCTCGACTGGAACTCGTACAACCCGCGCGTGGCGCAGCAGGGCGCGACGGCCGTCGCGACCGAACACCGCGGCCACGCCCTGGGCAAGTGGCTCAAGGCGCTCATGCTCGAGCGTCTCCACCGCGAGCGTCCGGACGTGCGCGTGGTGCGGACCGGGAACGCCGACACGAACGCGGCGATGCTCGCCATCAACGAGGCGCTCGGGTTCGAGGTCGCAAGCGAGTTCCTCGTGTGGCAGGTGGCGACCGACGAGCTGGCGCGGCGCCTCGAAGGTACGACCGGCTGTGCAGCCTGACGACCGGTGCCCGCCGAGGGCCGTCCTGATCGACGCAGGCGAAGCGGACGAAGGCTTGACGTATTCCCGGTACGCTCCCGTACCGACCTCGGCCGCGGCTCCGCGGTGTCGGGTGCAGATGCGCCGTCCGGCTCTTTCGGCGTACTCTGATTCCGTCCGACCGAACCGTCCGTGCCGATCGGCCCCTCGCTCCTGAAGGGAGACGACATGTTTCCAGCGTTTCGAAACCGCCCATCGCGCGCACTGCTACTTCTCAGTGCCGTGCTCGCAGTGCTACTCGGCGCCGCCTGCGGCCCGAGCCAACTCGAGCAGGATCTCACCGCCGACAACGAGCGCCTGACCGCGCGCGTCGCCGAACTCGACGCCACCGTCGAGCGTTTGGAGGCCGACTCGAGCAGCGGTGCGGAGGCCCTGTCGACCGCCGAGGCCGAGATCGCGGCGGCCGCGGAGGCGTTGACGGCGGCTGAAGCCGAGGCCGAGAGCACTCAGGCCGCCCTGGAGGCGGCCGAAGCCGACATCGAGGCCACCCAGGCCGCCCTGTCGACCGCCGAGGCCGAGGTCGAGACCACCCAAGCCGCTTTGGCCGCGGCCGAAGCCGAGGCCATGACCATCTCGGAGGCGTTGAACGCGGCCGAAACCGAGCGTGCGTCGCTGCAGGAACGTCTCGTTCAGCGTGATGCCGAGCTCGAGGCCGCCATCGAAGCACGCGATGCCGCGCGCACCGAGGTCGACGCCAGCGTGGCCGAGCGCGACGCCGTTCGCGGTGTGCTCGATGCCGCCGTGGCCGAGATCGAGAGTCTGAACGCCGAGCTCGAGGCCGTCGAGGCTGAAGCAGCGGCGGCTGCGGAGCGCTCCGCTGAGGTCGAGGCCCAGCTCGCCGCAGCGAACGAGGCTCGGGCGTCGGCGGAACAAGCGCGCGACGCTGCCGTCGCCGAGCGCGACGCTGCTGTTGCCGAGCGCGATGCAGCCGTTTCTGAGCGCGACTCGGCTGCTGCGGAGCGCGATGCGGCCGTGTCCGAGCGCGACTCTGCCGTTGCCGAGCGTGATGCTGCCGTTGCCGAGCGTGAAGCCGCCGTGGCGGATCTCGAGGCAGCCGTCGCCGAGCGCGATGCCGCCGTGACGGATCTCGAGGCGGCTGTTGCCGAGCGCGATGCCGCTGTCTCGGAACTCGATGCCGTCGTCGCTGAGCGCGACGCTGCGGTCGCGGATCTCGAAGCGGCCGTTTCTGAGCGTGACTCGGCTGTTGCGGAGCGCGATGCGGCCGTGTCCGAGCGCGACTCTGCCGTTGCCGAGCGTGAGGCCGCCGTGGCGGATCTCGAGGCAGCCGTTTCTGAGCGCGATGCTGCTGTTGCCGAGCGTGATGCGGCCGCTGCCGAGCGTGAAGCCGCCGTGGCCGAGCGCGATGCTGCCGTGGCGGATCTCGAAGCAGCTGCTTCTGAGCGCGACGCGGCCGTTACCGAGCGCGATGCCGCGGTCTCGGAACTCGATGCCGTCGTCGCTGAGCGCGACGCTGCGGTCGCGGATCTCGAGGCGGCCGTTTCTGAGCGCGATGCGGCCGTTGCCGATCTCGATGCGGCCATTGCCGCGCGCGACGCTGCGGTCTCGGAACTCGATGCCGTCGCCGCCGAGCGCGATGCCGCGGTCTCGGAACTCGATGCCGTCGTCGCTGAGCGTGATGCTGCGGTCGCGGATCTCGATGCGGCCGTTTCTGAGCGTGATGCGGCTGCTGCGGAGCGCGATGCGGCCGTGTCCGATCGCGATGCGGCCGTTGCCGATCTCGATGCGGCCGTTGCCGCGCGTGACGCTGCGGTCTCGGAACTCGATGCCGTCGTCGCCGAGCGCGATGCTGCGGTCGCGGATCTCGAAGCAGCCGTAGCCGAGCGCGATGCTGCCGTGGCCGATCTCGATGCGGCCGTTGCCGAGCGCGATGCAGTCGCTGCCGAGCGTGAGGCCGCCGTTTCCGAGCGCGACGCAGCCGTCGCCGAGCGCGATGCAGTCGCTGCCGAGCGCGACGCTGCGACCGGCGTCTTGGACGCTGCGGTCGCCGAGGTCGCGGAACTGAACGCTGTACGCGAAGAACTCGCGGCCGAAGCGACGGCGGCGACCGAGCGCAACGCCAACCTCGAGGCCGAGCTCGCCGCGGCCGTCGAAGCCCGGGCCACCGCGACGGCGGCTCAGGATGCCACCGCTGCGCGCGTGGCGTCGCTCGAGGAGGAGCTCGCCGCCCGGGACGCCGCGCTCACGGACGCCGAGGCGCGTTTGCAGACGCGGGACGCCGAGGTGGACGCGGCGACGGTCACCATCGACGCGCTGCGCGCCGAGGTCGAGACCGCAGAGGCGACGCTGGAGTCGGTGCGAGCCGAAGCTGCCGAAGCGGAAGCGGCCGCCGCAGAACGCCTGGCTGCCGTGGAAGCCGACCTGGAGACGGTGCGTGCCGCCCAGACCGAGGCCGAAGCGGCGGCGACGTCGCTGGAAGGCGACCTCACGGCCCTCCGCTCCGAGCTCGACGCTGCCGGCGCTCGCGAGCAGGACCTCGCAACGCAGATCGCGAACGCTGAGACCACCCTCGACGCGCTGCGCGCCGAGATCGACGCCCGCTCCGCCGAGTTGACCCAAGCCCGAGCCGCCGTGGACGCGTCGGCGACCGAGCTCGAAGCCGCTACCGAAGCTTTGGCGGAGGAGCGCGCCACCTTCACTGCGGACCTCGAGGCGTCGATGGCGGAGCGCGAAGCCTTGGTCGCGGAGCGCGAAGCGCTGGCGGAGGAGCGCGACGCCTTGGCCGCAGAGCGCACCGGCTTGATCGAGGAGACCGAAGCTCTCAATTCCGAGTTGGCCGAGACCGCCTCGGCTCGCGACGCCCTGGCGACGGACCTGGCGGCGCTGCAAGCCGAGCGCGACGCCCTCGCCACGGACCTGGCTGCGCTGGCGACGGAACGCGACGCGCTGACGGAGCGGCTGTCGGTCGCGGAGGCGCGCGGGGAGCAGACGGCCGAGCAACTCGAGACCACCGCCGACGCGCTCGGCGACGCCCAGGTGCGGGCGACGAGCCTGACCGACGAGCTCGGCGTCTTGCTCGACGAGCAAGAGGGGCTGCAAGAGACGACGCAGGCTCAGCGCGACGCCTTGCAGGCGGTGCGCCAGGAGCTCGAGACCACCCAGAACGAGATCGCCCGCCTGACCGGCGCGCGCGGGATCTACACGGTCCAGCCCGGCGACTCGCTGTCGTCGATCGCGACGTTCTTCTACCGGAACGGCAACCGCTGGCCCGACATCCTCGAGGCCAACACGAACCTGATCGACGCGCCCGACCTGATCTTCTCCGGGATGGTGCTCATCGTCCCCGAGTGAGGGATCGCGGGCGGCCCTTCCGAGGGCCGCCCGTTCGCGTCAGCGGAGCGCGTCCGCCAGCGCTGTGAACAGCGCTTCCTTGCGCTCGTACCCAGGGCGCAACGACACGAACGTCCCCACCGACCCATCCTGGACGGCGGCGCTCTCTTGGCCGTCGTCCTCGATCTTGAGGTGCGGGTACGCGCCGCACTCGACGAAGCTGCCGAAGTCGGCGCGGTCGTGGTCATGCGGGGTGCGCAGGCCAGCGACCTAGACGCCGAACGAGGAAGCGTCCATCAGTGGTCTCCTGCGGTGGGATGGGGAGCCGTGCCCCAAGACGCGATCCACCCGCGCAGCGTGGCGATCTCCTCGGTCTGAACGCGGATGACGTCGCGGGCGAGGTCCACGACCTCGGGTCGCACGCCGTCGAGGGCGAGCACCGCTTCGGCCATCCCGATCGCCATCGCGTGGTGGTGGATCATGTCCGACGCGAACGTGCGGTCGACGGCGTCGGCGTCGAGTCCGTCGAGTGGCTGCATCATCGGCACGTAAGCCGGGGCGGTCGCCGTCGGGTACCAAGCGGCGCGCCAAGCCTCGAGTTCCGCGATCTCGGCGGCTTGTTCGGCGATGACTTCCGCCGCCAGCGCCCGCACTTCGGTTCGCTCGCCGCGCTCCAGCACGACCCGCGCGACGCCCACGGCCTCCTGATGATGGGGGATCATGCCGATCACGAAGTCGGACTCGCTGTTGACCTGCACGTGGGCTGCCATTTCGTCGACGACGGCGGACGGGCCCCGTCCGGGGAGGTCGATCGCGATGCTCGTGGCGACGAGCGCGGTGGCGACGGCGGCCGCGAGCAGGCTTCGCCCGATCAGGTCGTGCAGGATCGGTGGACCTTGGCGGGCATCGCCGGGCGCGGGCGATGGGATGGTCACGGGGCCACCGCCAGGCGCGGCCGCGGCGCGTCCGGCGTGCGCCCGACGTCGGCCGCCATCGGCGGCGCGAAGCGCCGCAGACGCAGCGCGTTGCTGAGCACGAACACGCTCGAGAGCCCCATCGCGGCTGCGGCGACCATGGGCGAGAGCAGCACGCCGAAGCCGGGGTAGAGCGCGCCCGCCGCCACCGGGATGAGCAGGGTGTTGTACGCGAACGCCCAGAAGAGGTTCTGGCGGATGTTCGTCAGCGTCGCCTTCGAGAGCGCGATCGCGTTGGGGACGTTGCGCAAGTCGCCCGACATCAGCACCACGTCGGCGGACTCGATCGCCACGTCGGTGCCGGTGCCGATCGCCAGGCCGACGTCGGCCTGCGCGAGCGCCGGCGCGTCGTTGATGCCGTCGCCGACGAAGGCGACCGTGCGCCCCTCGGCCTGAAGGCCCTTGACCGCCGCCGCTTTGCCGTCGGGCAAGACCTCGGCGAGCACCGTGTCGATGCCGAGGCGGGCCGCGATCGCCTTGGCGGTCCGGGCGTCGTCGCCGGTGATCATCGCGACCGTGCGGCCGAGCGCGTGCAGCGCGCGGATCGCGTCGGGGGTCGAGGGTTTGATCGGGTCCTCGACCGCCACCACGGCGGCGGCGCGGCCGTCGACGGCGACGTACATGGCGGTCTTGCCGTCGTCGGCGAGGCGCGCGGCGTCGGCCGCGAGCGTGCCGGCGTCGATGCCGAGTCGCTCGAGGTAACGGCCGGCGCCGACGTGCACGGTATGGCCGTCGACCACCCCGGTGACGCCGAAGCCGGTCACGGCGTCGAAGCCGGTCGCCGTCGCGACCGCGAGACCGCGACCGCGCGCGGCGGCGACGATCGCGCCCGCCACGGGGTGCTCGGAGTTCGCCTCGACCGCGGCGGCGAGCGCGAGCGCCGCGGACGCGTCGACGCCGGCGGCGCCGACGAGGTCGGTCAGCTCGGGCCGCCCCTTGGTGAGGGTGCCGGTCTTGTCGAGGGCGATCACGTCGGCCTGGCCGACGCTCTGCAGCGCGACGCCGTTGCGGAACAGCACGCCCATCTCGGCCGCCTTGCCGGTGCCCACCATGATCGACGTGGGGGTGGCGAGGCCCATGGCGCAGGGGCAGGCGATGATCAGAACGGCCACGGTGTTCACGAGCGCGAAGGTGAGCGCTGGCTCGGGTCCGAACGCCAGCCACACCCCGAAGGTCACGGCGGCGACGGCGAGCACGGTCGGCACGAACCACTGGACCACCCGGTCGACGAGCGCCTGGATGGGGAGCTTGGATCCCTGGGCCGCCTCGACCATCGCGACGATCTGCGCGAGGACCGTGTCGGCGCCGACCGCGCGCGCCTCGAAGCGGAGCGCGCCGGTGCCGTTGATGGTGCCGCCGGTGACCGCGTCCCCGGCCGCCTTGGCGACCGGGACGGGTTCGCCGGTGATCATCGACTCGTCGACGTACGAGGTGCCGGCGACGACCACGCCGTCGACCGGCAGCCGCTCGCCGGGGCGCACGGCCACCACGTCGCCGCGGCGCACCGCGCCCACGTCGACCTCGAGCTCGGCGCCATCGCGCTCGACGCGCGCGGTGCGCGGCTGCAGCTTCATCAGCGAGCGGATGGCGTCGCCGGTGCGCCCCTTGGCGCGCGCTTCGAACCAGCGCCCGAGCAGGATCAGCGTGACGATGACCGCGGACGCCTCGAAGTAGACGTGCACCGTGCCCGCGGGAAGCACCCAGGGGACGAAGGTTGCCACCACCGAGTAGCCGTACGCGGCGCTGGTGCCGATCATCACCAGCGAGTTCATGTCCGGTGATCGGCGCAGGAGCGCCGGCCAGCCCTTGGCGTAGAAGCGCGCGCCCGGGCCGAACTGCACCGCCGTGGCGAGCACGAACATGACGTAATAGATGGTCTGCATGGGCACGAGGCCGTGCAGCCAGGCACCGAACGGGGCGATCAGCATCGCGCCCATCTCGATCACGAAGATCGGGACCGTGAGCCCCGCTGCGAGCAGCAGCGCGCGCGTCAGCGACGAGTACTCGGCGGCGCGGCGCTCGCGCTCCGCGTCGCCCCGCGACTCCGTGCCGGTCTCCTCGAGCACGTCGTAGCCGGCGTTGCGGACCGCGTCCACGAGGCGCTCGCGCGGCGCTACGTCGGGAAGGTAGCGCAGCGTGGCGCGCTCGGTGGCCAGGTTGACGCTCGCCGCCAGCACCCCGTCGACCTTGCCCAGCGCGCGCTCGACGCGCGCGCTGCACGCGGCGCAGGTCATGCCGGTGACGCTCAGCTCGGCCTCGGCGACCACGGGTTCGTAGCCGGCGTCCTTGATGGCGTCGAGCACCTGCACGGGCGAGAGGTCCGCGGGGTCGAAGCGCACCGTCGCCTGCTCGGTGGCGAGGTTGACGTTCGCCTCGCTCACGCCGCCGAGCTTGCCGAGCGCGCGCTCGACGCGGGCGCTGCAGCTGGCGCAGGTCATGCCGGCGACGCCGACGCGGAGCGAGGTCGTGCTGGTCGGAGTGGTGGGGTGGGGGTCCATGGGGTCCTCGGTCCTCAGTGCTGCTTCACCGGTACTTGAGCGCTTCCATCAGCTCTTCGACCAGGTGCTCGGTGTCGCCGCGCTGCGCGGCGGTGGCGACGTGGTCGCGCATGTGGGCCCGGAGGACGGACTCGCTCACCTTGCGCAGCGCGCCCTGGACGGCGCTGACCTGCTTGAGCACGTCCACGCAGTAGATGCTCGGGTCGTCGAGCATGCGCAGCACGCCCTCGACGTGCCCCTTGACGCTCTTGAGGCGCAGCGACGCGTCGCGCCGCACCTCGGGGTCGAGGTGGAGGTGGCCGGCGTGCCCCCCGTGGCCGATGGGTTCGGTCGACGCGGCGTCCGCCGCAACGTCCGCCAGGGTGCTCATGCGGCCGGAGCGGCCTGGTACCCCTCGTCCTGGACGGCGGCGACGAGGTCGGCGAGGGGGGCCGTGCCGGAGACCGCGGCGCGACCGGCGGCGAGGTCGACCTCGGCCGAAACCACGCCCGAGACGTTCTCGAGGGCCTTCTTGACGGCCGCCGTGCAGTGGTCGCAGGTCATGCCGGTGATCTGGAGTTCGGTCATCGTGGGCCTCCTTGGCCGGGTCCCGCTGGGCGCCTCGCGCTCGATGCGTCCCGAGGGCACCCCAGGCGGGGTGGGGTCAGGCGATGATACCGGATCGAAGCGGCGGGATGCTATGGGCGCGCGACCGGAGGCGTCGCCGCACCGCACGGCGCCACGGTCGCCGCTGCTGGGTACCGTGGGCCCGTGATCGCACCGCTCGACCCCGCGAACCCGCTGATCGTCCATGCCGACCGCACGGTGGTGCTCGAGACCTTCCACCCGCGGGCGGAGGAGGCGCGGGTGGCGATCGCGCCGTTCGCCGAGCTCGAGCGGAGCCCGGAGCACCTGCACACGTACCGCATCACCCCGCTGTCGCTGTGGAACGCCGCCAGTGCCGGGTTCGACGGCGCCGTGATCGTCGCCGCGCTGCGGCGGTTCAGCAAGTTCGCTCTGCCGCAGAGCCTCGAGGCCGACGTCGCCGAGCTCGCCGGCCGCTGGGGCCGCCTGCGGCTCGACACCGTCGACGGCGAGCTGCAGCTGCAGGTCGCGGCCGGCGACGAGGCGCTGCTGGTCGAGGTCGCTCGCCACGACGCCGTCGCGCCGCGGCTGGGTCCGGCGCGCGGCGCGCGCGCCATCAACGTCGCGCTCGGCGATCGAGGCGTGCTCAAGCAGGCGCTGCTGGGCGTCGGCTGGCCGGTCCAGGACGTCGCCGGGTACCAGGAGGGGGAGGCGCTGGCGATCGACCTCGCCGACGGCCTCGACGTCCGCGCGTACCAGGCCGAGGCGGCCGAGGCCTTCTTCCTGGCCGGCAGCGCCGCCGGCGGATCGGGCGTGGTGGTGCTGCCGCCGGGCTCGGGCAAGACCGTCGTCGGGCTGGTGGCGATGGCGCGCGTGGGTCAGCGCACGCTGATTTTGACCACCAGCCGCACCAGCGTCGCGCAGTGGCGCCGCGAGCTGCGCGCCAAGACGTCGCTCGCCGACGACCAGGTCGCGGAGTACGGCGCCGGCCGCCGGAAGGGGGTCGCGCCCGTGACCCTGTGCACCTACCAGATGCTCACCACCCGCGCCCGCGGCGCCGACGCCGGCGACGTGGCGTCGTACCCGCACCTCGACCTGATGCGCCGGCACGACTGGGGGCTGATCGTCTACGACGAGGTGCACCTGCTGCCCGCGCCGGTGTTCCGGCTGACCGCCGAGATCCAGGCGCGCCGCCGCCTCGGGCTCACCGCCACGCTGGTGCGCGAGGACGGCCGCGAGGGCGACGTCTTCAGCCTGATCGGACCCAAGCGCTACGACCGCCCCTGGCGCGAGCTCGAGAAGGACGGCTGGATCGCCGCCGCCGACTGCTGCGAGGTCCGCCTGCGGCTCCCCGAGGGGGAGCGGATGGCGTACGCGCTCGCCGACCCGCGCGCCCGCTACCGACTGGCCGCCACCACGGAGGCGAAGGACGCGCTGGTGCGCGCCATCCTGGACGCGCACGAAGGCGCGCCGGCGCTGGTGATCGGCCAATACCTCGATCAGCTCGAGCGCCTGGCGGCCGCGCTGGGCGCCCCCCTGATCACCGGCGCGACGCCGCAAGCCGAGCGCGAGCGGCTGTTCGACGCCTTCCGCGCCGGCGACGTGTCGCGGCTGGTGCTCTCCAAGGTCGGCAACTTCGCGCTCGACCTCCCCGACGCGGCGCTGCTGGTGCAGGTCTCAGGCGCGTTCGGCTCGCGCCAGGAGGAGGCGCAGCGGCTCGGGCGCGTCCTGCGCCCCAAGGCGCACGGCGCGGGCGCGAGCTTCTACACCCTGGTCGCGCGCGAGACCGACGAGGAGTCGTTCGCCCACCGCCGGCAGCGCTTCTTGACCGAGCAGGGCTACGCCTACCGGATCATGGACGGCGCCGAGTGGCTGCCGGTGACGCCGTGACCGTCCCGCCGCTCGAGCCGGGCACGGTGGCGGTGCACGAGGGCTTGGCGTTGATCGAGGTCGCCGACGCCGCCGACCTCGCGGCGCTGCTCGCCGACCCGCGGATCGCCGAGCTGGTGCTGGCGCGGATCGGCGAGTGCGCCGCGGTCGTGCTGCCGCACGTCGCGCCGCGGCTGCTGCTGGCGCTCGCGAAGGCGGGCCACACCCCTGCGGTGGAGGGGGGACCGTGACCGACGGCGTCGACCTGGCCCGGGCGATCCTCCCCCTGCCCGTCGCGGAGCTGCAGCGCGTCGCCCGGCGCTACCTGCCCGACAGTCGTCTGCCGGTTCGGAAAGACGGGTTGGTCGCGGCGATCGGCGCGGCCCTGGCGTCGCCCGAACGCCTCGACGCCGTGGTCGCGCGCCTTTCGCCGCTCGAGGCCGAGCTGCTGCGCGAGCTCGCCCGCCGCGGCGGGACCGCGGACGCCTGGGCGCTCGCGACCCACGCGGCGCTGCGCGGCCTCACCGCGGAGCCGGACGCACGTGGCGGCTACGCGTTCCAACGCTGGCTCGACCGCTCGGGCGCCGGAGCGTACCTGACCCCGCTCGTCGACGACGGCCTGCTCGTGCGCGATGCCGGGCGCGCGGCGTTCGATCGCCGCGCGGAAGCCCGGCTCGGCGCCGATCCACGCTTGCTGGCTCGCCTGCGCCCCGGTCCGCCCGCGCCGCCGACGCCCCTCGACGTGCCGACCCTGGACGGCGCCGTTGCCCCGGTTGCGCCGCACCCGCTGGCCGTCGTGCTCGAGGTGATCGACGCCGCGCACCTGGTCCTCGATCTGGGCGGTGTCCCGGTCACGCGCGCCGGCGCGATCGCGCGACCCTTCGTGCGCCGCGCCGAGCGCGAGCGGCCACTGCGCGCGGCGCGCATGGAGACGCTGCTGGTCACGCTGTTCGCGGCCGGGCTGCTGCGCCCACCCGCCGAGCCCACCCCCGGGGTGCCCGCGCGGCCGTGGACCGTCGACCGCGAGGCCCTCGCCGCCCTGCTGCGGCTGCCGCCCTACCTCGCGTACGCGGCCGTGGTCGATGCCACGTGCCGAACGAACGACCCGCGCGTCGACGAGCGCTGGGACCGCGGGCTGTACGGCGCCGCCCCCGCGTCCGCCTTGCGGCGCGCCGTGTTCGACGCGCTGCCGGCGCTGCCGCCGCACCCGGTCGCGGTCGAGTCGGCGGCGGCCGTGCTGTGGTCGGACGTGCTGGTGCACGTGTTCGGGTGGGCCGGCTTCGTCGACGCCTCGGGCGCGTACGGTCGCCAGCAGCCGGGCGAGGTGGCCGCCGTCCTGGAGGGGGTGTGCGCGCGGCTCGGCCTCCTCGCCGTCGGCGACGCGCCGCCGTCGGTCGACGGCCCCGTGGGCGCGGCGCCCCGGCAGGTGCTCGCGCCGGCGCTGGGCGCCCGCTGGTACGCGGTGGCGCGGGCGCGCCTGCTCGGGCACGCGGCGGTGGCGGACGACGCGGCCGAGCTCGGCGCGCGCGCGGCGGTGTGCGCCTCGGGACCGCCGGCGTCCGGTCCGACCACCGTCCCGCCCGGCGCTCCCGACGGCTCGGCGCCGCTGCTGGTGCAGCCGAACTTCGAGGTGCACGCCTACCTCGACCGCCTGGACGCCGCCGCGGTCGCGGCGCTGACGTGCGCCACCGCCACCCGCATCGACGCGCAGACGGCGACCTTCGAGATCGATCGCCGGAGCGTCGGCCGCGCGCTCGACCTCGGCCGCGACGTCGAGGGCGTGCTCGCCGACCTGCGCGCGCACGCCGGCGCCGTGCCGGCCAACGTCGAGCGCACGATCCGCGATTGGGCGGCGCGCCGCGACCGCCTGCGGGTCACCCTGGGCGCCCGGCTGGTCGAGTACGCCGACGCGGCCGCGCGCGACGCCGCGCTGGCGAGCCTGGCTGGCGCCCGAGCGGTGGGGGAGCGCTTCGCGCTGCTCGGCGCGAACGCGCCCGCGCCCGCAGCCACGAGCAGGACGGCGATCACGACCCAACGAGGCTTCAAGGTCCAACGAGGCTTCACAGGGCGAGGCTAGCACCGGCCGACGCGCCGCCGCGTCGGCCGAGGGGTCGAGCCGCAGGCCACGAGCGTCGCCTCAGGGCTCGTTGTGGATCATCGCCATGAACGCCTCGACCAGCTTGGGGTCGAAATGGCGTCCGGA
>JBHEOT010000260.1:0-672 GCA_046260675.1 Trueperaceae bacterium
GGAACGCACCGCCACAACGAATCTGGGAACCGGCCGCTCCCACGAGGAGCCACAAACGCGCCGAAACCCTTGGGTTTTGCGCTACGGGTCTGACCATGCGAGCCTCCTCAGGGCGTATGGGTGCTCAGGAAGGAACAGAGACCGCCGTTCATGACCTGTACGTCCTGACAGAGGTCTATTGGCGGGCGGCGGTTGCTCTCGCCGCCCTGCAAGGCAACCTCGGCGCGCTGGTCCACCTTGATATCGCGAAATCTCTTGCCAAGCGGCGCTTGTGGTGCCAAAGTCAAAGCATGTTGTATTGGGTAACGCCGGTTCTTCAGCCGCTGGTTAAGGCAGTCGAGGTGACAAGGATCCGGTCATATACCACACGTCACCGCAGATTAAATGCTATCTTTGGGGAGTGAATATATGGCTTACGATGTTGTTGGCAAAATGAACGAAGTCGACGCGGTGGGTGAAACGGCTTATCAGATTACCCAGTCAGCGTGGTTTCGGGAGTTGGGCCAGTGGCTGGCGCAAACCTTTGGTCGGACCCAAGTCAAGGTGATCAACCGAAGCGGTGGCAAAGTTACGGTTTCTATCGAGAAAGAGCTTTTCACCGATGCGGCCGACGGGGAGCTGAAGGATCAGGAGCAAGACGTTTGGGGACGCAAGGCAGGTTCGTATGATATC
>JBHEOT010000261.1:0-257 GCA_046260675.1 Trueperaceae bacterium
GCCCGCGCAAGACCGTGGGCGATCTGATACTGGAGCCGTTCGTCATCCACGGGATCCCCGTCGCGGACCGCACCGCCAAGGCGCGCGAATTGCTGGCCGCCGCCGGGCTTGATGCCGATTTCATGGACCGCTACCCGCACCAGCTCTCGGGCGGACAGGCGCGCCGCGTCGGCGTGGCGCGCGCGCTCGCCCTCGATCCCGCGCTTGTACTGGCCGACGAGCCGACAGCCGGCCTCGACGTCTCGATCCAGGGCGAG
>JBHEOT010000261.1:433-663 GCA_046260675.1 Trueperaceae bacterium
TCAACCTGATGAATCGCGTCAAGGCCGAACGCGGGCTCGCCACACTGATCATCACGCACAACCTCAACATCCTGCGTCACATCGCCGACCGCATCGCGGTGATGTATCTGGGCCGGATCGTCGAGACCGGCCCCGTCGAAGCGATCCTGACCGCGCCGGCGCATCCCTACACGCATGCTTTGATGGCGGCCAATCCAGAGCCGGACCCGACCGCGCGGCACGAGCGTCTG
>JBHEOT010000262.1:0-647 GCA_046260675.1 Trueperaceae bacterium
GTGGCGGTCGGACCCACCATGAGGGTGCCGTCGAAGGTGGGGATGACGAGGATGCCTTTCGATGTGGGGGTCGGGCACGGGAACACGATGCGGGAGACGAGACCGCGGAGCCGCTTGTCGAGCAGGTACTCCTCGCCCTTGCGGGCCGTGAGCGTGAACGTCCGGACCCCAGCGAGCTCCGCGATCCGGTCGGCCCCGAGGCCGGCGGCGTTGACGACGAACCGGCTCGTGAACGACCGCCTCGTGGTGGTGACCAGGATGCCGTCGATGCCGTCGATGCCGTCGATGCCACACGATCGAAGCCGAAGCCGAGGTCGGCGGCGAGGCCGTCCCAGCGCTGGTTGCCCGCCCACTCCAGGCGTCCCTTGAGCGTCGCGGCCGACGAGTGGTGACCGGCGTGGATGATGCCGCTGTTCGCCTTCGACGTCCCGAACCCCACCTCGGACTCGGCTTCCACCAGCACGGCCCGGACTCGAAACCGCATCAGCTCGCGGGCGATGGCACATCCGATCACGCCTCCACCGATGATCGTGACGTCGTGATCCATCTCACCCCTCCGCAGCGATCAGTACCTGATCACGCTCTCGGCCATCGTGCCGGCGTGCGCGGAGCACGGCAGCTGTGCCCCGGCTCGGGCGTAGTGGGCC
>JBHEOT010000263.1:0-638 GCA_046260675.1 Trueperaceae bacterium
GGCGACTACAGCGGCCGCGCGGTCGGCGTGGCGCTGGTGTCGCTGCTGGCCACGATGCTCACCGCGGTATTCGCCCGCGGGCTGTTCAAGCTCGTCCCCATCCTGGTCGGCATCACGGTCGGCTACCTGCTCTCCGCGATCCTCGGCATGGTCGACCTCACCCCGATCCGCGAGGCCGCCTGGTTCGCCGTCCCCGCCTTCGTCACGCCGACGTTCTCGCTCCCGGCGATCCTGTTCATCCTGCCCGTCGCCATCGCGCCGGCCATCGAGCACGTCGGCGACCTCGTCGCCATCCGCGCCGTCACCGGCGTGGACTACCTCAAGAAGCCGGGCCTGCACCGCACGCTGCTGGGCGACGGACTGACGGGGACTCCTACCCGAGGCGCCGTGGGCACGCGATGTGGGTCCCTAGGCGTCGATCGGGACGGCCGTGACACGCCGCGGCAGCATTCGACTAGGATGGCGCCATGAGCGAGATCGTGTTCCTGGTCGAGGACGCCCCGGAGGGCGGCTTCACGGCGCGCGCCTTGGACGAAGCCATCTTCACCGAGGCCGACGATCTCGCCAATCTGTCGCTGCGGGTCCGGGAAGCCGTCGACGTCCACTTCGCCGACGATCAGCGCCCCAAGCTGATTCGT
>JBHEOT010000264.1:0-632 GCA_046260675.1 Trueperaceae bacterium
GCCCCACTGACCGTCCGCACGCCCACCGACACCTGGCGCGGTCGCTACGTCATCAACGCCGCGGGGCTGTTCGCCGACGACATCGCGGAGCTGGCCGGGGTGCGGGACTTCGAGATCCTGCCCCGCAAGGGCGAGGAGTACCTGCTCGACAAGCGGCTCGCGGGCATCGTGACCAGCATCATCTTCCCGTGCCCCTCCCCCGTCTCCAAGGGCACGCTGGTCAACCCGACGGTCGACGGCACGATCATGGTCGGTCCCACCGCGACCACGGTCGACGACAAGTACGACACCACCACCACCGAGGAGGGCGCCCGCCAGGTCTTCACCAACGCCCGCAAGCTGGTGCCGGCGATCAGCGAACGCGACATCATCGCCGAGTTCGCGGGACTGCGGCCCGTGTCCAACACCGAGGACTTCATCGTCGGACCGACCGAGCGGCGCGGCTTCATCAACGCCGCGGGGATCCAGTCCCCCGGGCTGACCGGTGCCCCGGCGCTGGCCGAGATGCTGGTGGACATCCTCGCGGACGAGGGACTCGAGCTCAACGAGAAGGCGGCCTGGGACCCGAGCCAACCCCACCCGGTGAAGTTCGCCCAGCTGTCCTCCGAGGACCAGCAGGCCCTGGCACGCTC
>JBHEOT010000265.1:0-628 GCA_046260675.1 Trueperaceae bacterium
TATCGAGGATCTGTATAAATCCTTCGGCAATCTCGAAGTGCTCAAGGGGGTGTCGTTGACGGCGGTGCGCGGCGATGTTGTGGCCATCATCGGTGGCTCGGGCTCGGGCAAGTCGACAATGCTGCGCTGCATCAACTTTCTGGAAACGCCAACCAGCGGCCGCATCATCGTCGGCGGCGAAGAGGTCGCGATGAAGCCTGACGGCTCTCCGGCCAAGCCGCGCCAGATCGAGCGCATTCGCACCAAGCTTGCCATGGTGTTCCAGTCCTTCAACCTGTGGACGCATCGCACCCTTTTGGAAAACGTGATCGAAGTGCCGGTTCACGTGCTGAAAGTGCCCAAGAAAGAGGCTATTGCCAGCGCGATGACCCTGCTGGATCGTGTCGGACTGGCCGAAAAGGCCGAGAGTTACCCGGCATTCCTGTCCGGTGGCCAGCAACAGCGCGCCGCAATCGCGCGCGCACTGGCGGTCGAACCGTCGGTGATGCTGTTCGACGAACCGACCAGCGCGCTCGACCCCGAATTGGTGGGTGAGGTTCTGACCGTGATTCGCGATCTGGCTGCCGAGGGACGCACAATGATTCTCGTCACACATGAGATGAAATTTGCGCGCGAGGTGGCAAGCCAC
>JBHEOT010000266.1:0-628 GCA_046260675.1 Trueperaceae bacterium
ACGCGGCAGCATGCCGGTGACGGCCCGGGCACGGACGGTGCGCTCCCAATCCCGTGCCTCCTCGCGGGTGGGCAGGGTGGCAGCGTACTGACGACCGTCGATCATCAGGCGGGCCTGGTACCCGCCCGCACGGTGTCGGATGCTCATGGCGACTCCTGGGTTCTTGACCCAGCGACCATGGCCGCAGCAGCGTGATTTGGCCCAGATTTGGACAGCGCGCCTGTGGACAACTTCCGCCCGGAACGGCCCTCGAACGGGCTCTAAACGAAAGCGACCCGAAGTGCCGAATTCGGGCGCAAAACCGGCCCTAGCGCCCAGAATTCGGGCTGGTGGTCAGGGGCGGGGTCGAACCGCCGACACCACGATTTTCAGTCGTGTGCTCTACCAACTGAGCTACCTGACCCCGGCGCCGGTGTCGCCACCGGCCCAGCACGGCCCAGCTTCGGACGGTGCTCCCCGGTGTCATCCGGGGACGTGCGTGAGCCGGTTCTGCAACCGACCCGCTGAGCGGACCTGACGGGATTTGAACCCGCGACCTCCACCTTGACAGGGTGGCGAGCACTCCAAGCTGCTCCACAGGTCCTTGCAACTGCTCTTCGTACCGCGACACCGGGTGCCGCTCGTAGGC
>JBHEOT010000267.1:0-624 GCA_046260675.1 Trueperaceae bacterium
CGTCAAGACCGCCCGCTCCAAGGGCCTGCGCAATTCGCTGATCCAGCGGCGGCACGTCCTGCGCAACGCGCTGTTGCCGGTCATCACGCTCGCCGGGCTTCAGGCCGGGCAGATCGTCGGCGGTGCGGTCCTGACCGAAACCGTCTTCGCATGGCCCGGCATCGGCCGTCTGATGTTCGAGGCGATCGGTCAGCGTGATTACAATGTGATCCTCGGTGTGTTCTTCGTCTCGGCGGCGATGGTCCTGCTGTTCAACCTCATCACCGATATCCTTTACGGTATCGTCGATCCCCGTATCAGGCTGGCCCGATGAAAGTGTTCTGGTCCCGTTTCTCGCGCAATCGTGGTGCCGTCATCGGGCTGGTGATCCTCGGCGTCGTCATCGCCTGCGCCATCGCCGCGCCGGTGCTGTTTCCGCAAAGCCCGTGGTCGATGGTGCAGAGGCCATTCCTGCCGCCCTTCGAGATGGAGGGCCTGCCGCTCGGCACCGACGCGGTCGGCCGCGACGTGCTGTCGGGCCTGTTTCACGGCGCGCGCGTGTCGCTGCTGGTCGGTCTGGTCTCCACCGCCGTCGCGCTGGTCATCGGCATCCCGATCGGCGCGCTTGCGGGCTATTACGGCGGG
>JBHEOT010000268.1:0-615 GCA_046260675.1 Trueperaceae bacterium
ATGTAAACCATATTGCTTTCCAAGCTCGGCTATTTTGTCATCGTATTCGTTGAGCCGCATTAAGAAACGCGGTTCATCCAACCCGAGCAGCACGTTCTCAGTCACCGTTTGAGACGGTACCAGCATGAAGTGCTGGTGCACCATCCCGATCCCGGCCTTGATCGCATCCCGCGGCGATACCAGGTTGACTGTCTTGCCATTGATTTGAATAATACCTGCATCCGGTTTATATAACCCGGCCAGAACATTCATCAAGGTGCTTTTGCCAGCACCGTTTTCCCCCAGTAAAGCGTGGATTTCACCGCGCATCAAACTTAATTCTTACTAAGGCAACTCAGCGGTAATGCCTTCAGCCCACCACTTCATACAAACATCGATACTGCATGGCAGACCAAATTCGGGGAAGGCGTCCAGATCAACCTGCTCGAGGCTCTGACCGGCAGGCAAAACCACATTGCCCTTGTTGTCATTGATCGGACCGGTGAACACATCGAAGCGGGTGAACTCGCCGGCCAGCATCTGCGCCAGAATGTCGCGCACTTCCTGCACAACCTCTTCAGGCAGTTCGGCAACACCAGGGGGTAATTCTTCACCCTCCATGAAGCCATACAGGCC
>JBHEOT010000269.1:0-614 GCA_046260675.1 Trueperaceae bacterium
TTCCGGCGTCCAGAGCTCGTGCGTGGTGGTCGCCGGGTGGGTGGCGAGCGACGCCACGTCGCCGAGCGAGACCGCTTGCGCGAACAGCTCGAGGCGATCGAGGAAGGCGAACGCCCGGCGGGTGGCGAGGGCGGGCTCGCCCGCGAGCTCGAGCGCCACCATGCCGCCGAAATCGCGCATCTGGCGTTCGGCGACCGCGTGCCCCGGGTGATCGTCGAAGCCGGGGTAGTGCACCCGCGCGACCGCCGGGTGGTCGCGCGCCACTTCCGCGACGCGTCGCGCACCGGCGCACTGGGCCGCCACCCGCAGATGAAGGGTGGCCAACCCGCGCAGCAGCAGGAACGCCTCGAACGGGCCGAGCACCGCGCCGACGTGGCGCAGCCCCTCGGCGCGCACCTGCGCGACCAGCTCCTCGCCGCTCACGAGGACGCCACCGAGCGCGTCGCCGTGGCCGCCCAAGTACTTGGTGGCCGAGTGCAGCACGACGTCGAGGCCGTGCTCGAGCGGGCGCGTGAGGTACGGGGTGGCGAAGGTGTTGTCGGCGACCGTGAGCGCCCCGCTGGCGCGCCCGGCGGCGGCGACGGCGGCGAGGTCGTGCACGGTCAACGTCGGGT
>JBHEOT010000027.1:0-6270 GCA_046260675.1 Trueperaceae bacterium
TACCCGTGTTGCGCGAATCCGAGCGCGAGGTCCGCTTCGATCTGCCTGACGACCTGGAGCCCGGATTCTACGTGGTGCTCGCGCTCATCGAGGACGACCGCGGGGGCGTGTTGGCCGGCGAACTGCCCATCGAGATCCCTTGACGCGTGGCGGCCTCATCTCGCTGGCGCTGAGCGTCCTGACGCTCGTCGGCACGGCCCAGGCGCAGGTGGGCCGCATCGATCCGGTCACGTCGGGTCCGGTGACCTTCACGGTCACGGACGCCGACCTCGCGGCGGCCCAGAGCTGCACCGGATGCGTCGTCGTCGCAGCCGACTCAGGCCCGGGGGTCGTGTTCGACGTGCGGCGGCAGAACCCGAACCGGATTTACTACGTCGACGTCGTCCTCGACGGCTGGACGCCAGCGGACGGGCCGACGCTCGAGGTTCGCGTCGACGTCACCAGCACCAACGGCCGCACCGTCTACCACCGGTCGGACTGGGTAGCGGTGACCGAGGCGCCGACCGTCGTGTTCGACCAGAACCAGGCCAACCAGGGGCGCGTGCGCGTGACCGCGGAGTACCGACTGCGGCTGAACGGCGACGAGACCGCCGGAGCCTTCTCGAGCCCGGTCACCTTCCGCATCCGTGGCACGACCGAAACGGCGACCCACACGGCCCGCGTCAACCTCCCGACGTTCTTGGCGCTCCGCTGGGTCGGGACCCCGACCTCCGGCAGCGCGACCTTGCGGTTCGAGTACGCGGCCACGCCGATGGCTTACGTCCAAGCGGTCACGACGGGTACGCCGCTCGCACCGACTTCGGCCGACTTCGACCGCCTCGAGGTGAGCACGAACCACCCCAGCGGGTACACGGTCATCGTGCAGATCGTGCCGGTGGACGGACCGATCGGAGCGCCGAGCCTCGAACCGCGGATCACGCTCGGGGGCGTGGCCGCCGAGGGACGTCGGTTCACCTCGAACGGTCCCACGGACGGGTTCGTCACGCTCGCCACGCCTGCCGACTTCGGCTTGGCGGTCGACGGGGGCGAGGCACCGGGGACGTACCGGGTCGAACTTCGCTACGAAGCCGCGCGCAACCCCTGAGCCAGCGGCCCCTGCATCACGGCGCCAACACCCGGAACCGATAGGTCGTCGTCGCCACGACGCCGTCGCCGGCGAGCGCCGAAATCGCGAGCTCCGCGACCGAGTCCGGCGCGTCGCTGGGCACCGCGAGCACCCCCGACCAGCGACCCGGTTCGCCCTCCAACAGGTCGAGCGCTCCGAACGGGCCGTCGGCCGAAACGGTGGCCGCCTCGAAGTACGCGACCACGTCCACGCGCAGGTCCGACCCCGCACGGACGGGCCCGTCGCCGTCCGCTTCGAGCAGCGGCGCGTCCGGGTCGACGATCAGCTGATCGCGCCGCTCCGCGACCTCCTCGCCGGCCCGCGCGACCACGACGAATGGCAGCACCCCCGCACCCGACGACGCGGGCACCGGCACGCGACCGATCCAACCCGCGCCGTCCCGCTCCAGAGGCACCCGCTCGGCGCCGACCTCGAACACCACGCCGTCCGCGTCCCCAGCGACCTGGACGCGCACGAGCGGCGCCGCTCCCGGCGGCACGCGCGCCGCCTCGGCGACCACGGAGCGCACCCGCAGGGCGCCGCCGCCGAACGTCGCCACCTGCGCCGGGACCGGGCGCACCAAGATCGTCACGTCGGTGGGCGCGCCGGGCTCGAGCACCACGGTGCGCGCCCCCTCCCCCACCACGCTCGCGCCCAGCGGCAGGTCGAACGCCTCGACGCGCGCCTCGCCGGCCGGCAACCCGCGCAGCTCGAAGCCGCCGGTGGCGTCGACGGAAATCGTGCGGCCGAGCCCGTCGGCGTCGATCACCCGGACGCGGGCGACGACGGGGCGCGCCGGCTCGTCGGCCACCCCGTCGCCATCGCGGTCTTCGAGCACGCGGCCGCGCAACGCGGTGGTTCGAGCGACCGGCACGTCGAACGTCGTGGTCGTGCGCAACCCGACCTCGACCGCGGCGCGCGTCGCAGCGGTCAACCGGTAGGCGATCGGGACGGTCGTCACGTCGACGGCGACGTCGTAGCGCCCCGGAACCAGCTCGAGGCGGTAGACGCCTTCGTCGTCGGTCACGGCTCGAAAGCGGCCGACGGACAGCACCACGCCGGCGAGCGGTTCGCCGGCGTCGGTCGCCGCGCGGCCCTCCAGCACCCCCGACCGGCGACCGCCGGCCGCCTCCGCGACGCCGTCCGGAACCCGGAGATCGAAGGCGTACGCACCGCTCAGCGCCACGTCCGCGCGCCAGCCGCCGAGGTCGGCACCGGCGTACCCCAGGCCGACGGTCGCGTCGAGCTCCACCGACCAGGGCCCGTCGGACCAAGCCGCGACGGCGCCCGCGGCGACGTCGCGGTCCGTGAGGTCCCAGCCGAACGCCAGCGCCACGTCGACCGGCTCAGTCGAAAAACGCGCCTGCGCCCCGACGCGACCGCCCACGCGTCCGGTCGCCGGGCGGTAGTCGAGCCGTGCGTCGAGATCGATCGGATCCGCACCCGTTCGCGCGAGCGCGGCGTCGAAGGTGACGCCGAAGCCAAGGGCATCCGTGCGCACCCCAGCGGTCGTCCCGACCCGCCACCCGGCCCCGACGTCGGTGCGGTAGCCGATCCGCGCGAACGACTCGCTCGTGCCCGCCTGCGCCGCGACCTCGACCGTGCCCGCGAGCGGGGTGATCGGCGCCTCGCGAAACCCGACGCGCCCCGACCACGCCGCCGACGCGCCGATCGGGAGCGTGCCGTCGGCGTAGAGCTCCGCGTCGGCGACGCGGTGGCGCAGGCCCAGATCGACCCGCGAAGCAACCCCGGCCAGGTCGCGCCCAGCGACCGTGAACCGGGAGGCGGCCTGGGCCTCTTTCACGTCCAACTGCAGCGCCGCGTCGACCGCCCCACCCCGGAGCCCCGCGGTCGCAAGCAGTTCGGTCCCCGGCCGCGGCTCCACGGCCGCTCGGAGCGCGAGCGTCGGAGACCCCGCGCGGAACCCAACGCCCGCGGCCACCTCGGTCGTGGCAGCCGACCACTCGACCGAGGCCGAGCCGCCGAACCGGTCGTCGCCCAACCATCCCGCGTGCGCTGCGACGCCCCACGTCGAGCCCTGCCACCGTGCCGCCAGCCCGGGATCGGCGGGCAGGGCGAGTCCGAACGGGTCGCGCCAACCGGCGCCCGCACGCACCGACCACGCCGAGCCTTCGGCCAGGGCGTACGAACGCGCCCACGCCGCAGCGTCCAGGCGAGCATCGACGGTCACGAAGTCGGAGACCGCGCCTTTGACGCCGAACACGAGCGCGCGCCGGCCCGACGTGCCGATCGCCGCACTGACCTCGCCGGCGAGGGCGAACGGTTGGTCCAGCCCGGTACCGAAGCGCAGCACCCGCACGCTGCGCCGGACCTCGGCGCCGCGCTCGGTCGTCAGGACCACCAGGTGCAGCCCCTCGACGGTCGGTTCGAAGCGGACGATTTCGCGTGCGGCTGGCGCCAGAACCAGCTCCCTGAGGTCCAGCAGCGCGCCGTCGCGCGAGAACGCGAGCGTCGCGCGCTCGTCGACGTTGCCGCCGTTCGTCACGACGACCTCGAAGCCGTCGCCGCCGATCGTGTGCTCGGATGGAGCCTGCAGCCCGACGTCGACGCGCTCTGTGACCGTCAGGATCACCGCCCGCTCGCTCCGCCCGTCCGGCCCCTCGACGACCAAGCGCACCTCGGCGCGCGCGCCGGCCGCGGCGTCGCTCGGCACCTCGAGCGTGACCGCGATGGGCGTGCTGCGGCCAGCCTCGAGCGTGGCGCGTCCCGGCGGACGCAGCACCGTCCAACCCGCGTCCACGGTGGCGGAGACCTCCACGTCGACGGCCGCGGGCGCCTCGATCCGGAACACGAGCGTCGCGAAGCTTCCCGGGGCGACGAAGCGGTCCGGCGGCGCCGCGATCGCAACGCCCTGCGCGTACCCGGCGCCACGAAGGACCGCCACCAGTACGAGAACGACCACCGCCACGCGCCGCATCGGCCGCCACGGTACCAGGCGCGCGCGGCGCCGCGGGCGGCGTTCATGGGGTTCACCCAACGATGCGGTACGACGGGGTATGCGCCGACGCGTCCTCCTACTCCTCCTCGTCACCGCCATGACGAGCGTGGCGGTGGCCCAACCCGCCCCCTGGACCGTCGGCGTGATCGTCTCCCGCACGGGCCCGGCGACCGCGACCGGCACCCTCCAAGCCCACACCGCCGAGCGCTTCGCCGAGACGCTGGGCCGCAGCGGCGTGTTCGGTACGCCGATCCACGTCGACGTCCGCGACGATGCCGGCGATCCGGTGCGCGCCGCCGCCCTGGCGACGGAGCTCGCCGACGCCGGCGTCTCGGCCGTCGTCTGCTGCACGACCCCTGCGGCGACCGGACGCGTCGCCACCGCGCTCGAGACCGCCGGCGTACCGCTCCTCGCGATCACCGATCTCGACCCTGCCGGCACCACGTGGACGTTCGTCGTCGCCCCCAGCGACCGCACCCGCCTGACGGCCATCGCCGTCGATGCCGCCGGCGAAGGCAAGGTCTCCCTGGCGCTCATGACCTTGGCCACCCCCTTCGGCGACGCGGCCGTCGACGCCTTCGAACGGGCGCTCGCGGACGCCGGGCGCAGCGTCGCCGGCGAGGCCCGCTACCCGGCCGACGCTCCGGTCCTGACGCCCGAGGCGCTGTGGATCGCGACGCGCCAACCCGGAGCGGTGGTCGTCTGGGGCCTGCCGCTCGACCTCCCGCGCGCCGTGGACGCGCTTCGCCGCCGAGGCTACGAGGGCCTCGTCTACGCGCGACCAGAGGCGCTTCCGACGGCGGTGCTGACGCGCGTCCGCACCGCAGGAGCGCCGCTGCGCGGCGACGACCTGTGGACCGGCGTGCGCGCGCCGTTCGCTCCAGCCGCACTCGCCGGTCGGCTGCCGGTCGACCATCCGAACCACGACGCGGTTGCAAGCTTCGTGGGGCGGGCCCTCGCCGGCGACCCGAACGCGGCGTCCGCCGCCGACCGATCGGTGCTGGCGCTCGTCGACGACGCCCTCGTCTGGCTGCTCGCGGCCCAGGAACAGGTGGCTGCACTCGGCCTCGACGACGGGATCGCGACGCGGCGGCAGGCGCTGCGCGACACGCTCATCAGCTTGCCCCCCACGCTGCTGGCCGCCGGCACGTACGACGCGACCGACGGCGACCGCCGCGCCGCACGGTGGCAGGGACTCGTCCTCGCCGAACTGGGTCCACCGATCCCCTGAGGCACGCCCCGCGCCGCGCACTTCGAGCCACGCAGCTCGCGCCGCGCACCGCCGGCCCCGGTTTGGGTACCCTGGCCGTCGCGTGGGCCCGTAGCTCAGTGGATAGAGCGGGGGACTCCTAAGCCCTGCGCGCCAGTTCGATTCTGGCCGGGCCCACCACTTCTCATCACAACCGTCGACACGCAGGGCCCACCACTTCGTTCGCACGCTCCACGTCGGGGAAAACCCCGACCCCACGGTAGAGTGCCGGATGATTCCTCCGCTGCGCCCCCTGTTCGACGAGTTCGAGGCGCTCGAGCGGCAACTGGCCGATCCGGCCGTCCTCGCCGACCCGGCCCGCAGCCGCCGCGTCGGTCGCCGCTACGCCGAGCTCCGCCCGGCGATCGCGCTGGCGCGCGAGCTCGAGCGGCAGCGGACCCGCGCCGCGGACGCGCGCGCTGCGCTCGAGGACCCGGAGCTCGGCGCGTTCGCGCGCGAGGAGCTCGACGACGCGCTCGCCGTTGAGACCGACCTCGCGGACCAGCTCCGCCACGCCCTCCTCCCCCGCGACCCCGACGACGTGCGCGACGCCATCCTCGAAGTGCGCGCGGCCGCCGGGGGCGACGAAGCCTCGCTGTTCGCCGCCGAGCTGCTCGACGCCTACCTGCGCTACGCCGCGGGCCTGGGCTTGCCCACCGAGGTGCTCGACAGCCACCCGACCGAGGTCGGCGGACTGTCGAAGGTCGCCGTCGAGGTCACCGGCGACGGCGCGTACGGCAAGCTCAAGTACGAGTCCGGCGTGCACCGCGTCCAGCGCGTCCCCACCACCGAAGCCCAGGGCCGCACCCACACGAGCACGGTCACGGTGGCGGTGCTCCCGGTCGTCGACGCGGTGGACCTGGCGCTCGATCCGGCCGACCTGCGGATCGACGTGTACCGGTCGTCGGGTCCCGGGGGCCAGTCCGTGAACACGACCGACTCGGCGGTGCGCGTCAC
>JBHEOT010000027.1:6280-15967 GCA_046260675.1 Trueperaceae bacterium
CGTCACGTACCGGGCGGGGACCGCGGACGAGTTGATCGCGACGTGCCAGGACGGCAAGTCGCAGATCAAGAACAAGGAGAAGGCGCTCGAGGTCCTGCGGGCACGGCTGCTTGCGCGCGAACGCGAGCGCGCGCAGAGCGAGGCGCGCGAGGCGCGGCTGGTCCAGATCGGCACCGGCGAGCGCTCCGAGAAGATCCGCACGTACAACGTGCCGCAGTCGCGCGTGACCGACCACCGAATCGGTTTCACCACCCACGACCTCGCGGGCGTGCTGGCCGGCGGCTTCGGTGAGCTGCATGCGGCGCTCGAGCGCGAGGACCAGGGGCGGCGCGCGGCGAGCGCGACCGAGGACGCCGCCGCTGCGACGCTCATGGACGACGGGACGGGGTCGGTGCGTGGCGCGGCGTGAGTTCGTCGTCGCCGCGGCGATCCTCCTCGACCGGCAAGGGCGCGTGCTGCTCGTGGGCAACGACTGGCAGGGCTACGGCAAGGTGCGCTGGACGCTTCCGGGTGGCGTCGTCGAGCGTGGCGAGTCGACGCTGGACGCGCTCTCGCGCGAGGTGCTCGAGGAGACCGGGCTGTCGATCACGTCGGTCGGGGAGCTGGCGTACGCGGTCCACGTCGAGGACCAGCGCCGCAACGACCGCGCGATCAGCTTCGCGTTCGTCGCGGAGTACGACGGCCTGTTGAACCCGCGCGATCCGGACGGCTTCATCGTCGAGGCGCGCTTCGTGCCCGCCGAAGAGGTCCGCACCATCGTCCCGTTGCCGCCGCTGCGCGACCCGCTCGTCGACTTCCTGACGGACCGGGTGGCGGGGCGCTTCTACGCCTTCGCCGGCTGGGACGGTCGTGGGCCGCGGCGCATCGGCTGACCCAGGAACGGCGCGTCAGCCACGCCGCCGCCGTGCACGCAGGTCGGGTGGGAACTCGTCCTCGGGCCGCACCGCGCCCTCGCGGGCGCCGGCGACGAACGGCTCGACGTGGAACGTGGTCGTGAGTTCCGTCAGCTGGGTGTGCACGGCGTCTTCGACCTGGACCACCACGTCGTGGGCCGCCTGCACGCTCATGGCCGGGTCGACGAACACGTCGACCTCCGCGTAGCGCGCACGGCCGCTCCGGCGGGTCCGCAAGCGGTGGTAGCCGAGCACTTGGGGGTGGGCGTCGAGCACGTCGAGGATGACGCGTTCCTCGCGCGCCGGCAGCCGCTCGTCGAGCAGCTTGCTGACGTTCGCGATCAGCACCTTCACGCCCTCGCGCACGACGTTCGCCGCCACCACGATGGCCAGCAGCGGATCGAGCACGCGCCAGCCGGTGGCGGCGACGAGCGCGACGCCCCCGATCACCCCTACGGACGTCCACACGTCGGTGAACACGTGGCGGCCGTTCGCCGTCAGAGCGGCGGACTCGGTGTGGCCGCCGACGCGCACCAAGTACGCACCCAGCGCGCCGTTGAGGATGGTAGCGACCACGGCGACCACGAGACCGACGCCGGCGTTCTCCAGATCACGCGGCGTCCCCAGGCGTTGGAGCGCGGACACGAGGATCCCCCCCGCTGCGACGAGGATCAGCACGGCTTCGAAGACGCTCGACAGGTACTCGGCCTTCTGGTGGCCGTACGGGTGGTCGAGGTCGGGCGCCGAAGCCGCCCACCGCAGCGCGGCGATCAAGGTGACCGCCGCGACCACGTTGACGAGCGACTCGGCCGCGTCGGAGAGCAGCGAGACCGACCCGGTCGACCACCAGGCGGCCGCCTTGAGGCCGAGCACCGCGATCGACACGGCCAGGCTGATCCGGGCGGCTCGCGCACGCTGTCGCGCCCGCGCCGAGCCGCCGCGCGCGCGGTCAGTCGCGGGCGCCACCACCCACGTCCGGATCGTCGTCGGCCTCGTCGTCGTCCGCGTCGACCTCGCCGAGCGCGGTCGGGTCGTCGGCGAGCATCGCGAGCGCCGTATCGAGGTCGTCGCCCTCGTAGTCCGTGACCGTCTGCTCGATCAGCGCCAGCGCCGCCTCGCCGTCGGCCTCGGGCACGAGCACCACCGTGGTGCCGGCGCTGCCGACGCCCAGGTGACTCAGCGCGTCGCCGAGCAGGTCGATGCCGCGCACGACGGCGACGTAGCCCTCGTCCTCCAACAGCGCGGCCACCATCTCGGCCAGCGGCGCCGCCGGGGCGACGTCCACGATCGTCCAGGGATCGCCGTTCAGGGTGACGGTCGTGCCCTTCATCGGGTGCTCGGATCGAAGGTCGGGGTCATGGCGTCCTCCCATGGGACGCGACCGCGCAGGAACGCGGTCGCTAGAGCACGGTAATCGTCGACCGCCGCGACGAGCTCGGCGAGCGGCAGCGCCTCCAGGGTCGTGTGCGCGAGCTCCGGGTCGCCCGGCCCCATGCCGAGGATGGGCGCGTTCATCGCCGCGAGGTACGGGGCGTCGGTGGCGAACCACCACGTGCCGACGTCGATCGCTGCGCCACCCCGCGCGGCGCTGAGCACCTCCGCCGCCCACGCGACCGACGGATGCCCAGGGTCGAGCAGGTAGGCGCCGTTGACGCGCGGGAAGCGGCGCTCCACCGCCCCGTCCTCGCTGCGCGCGACCTCCTCGGGGAGCCACACCACGGCCTCCGGGTCGAGTGCGGCGAGCCGCGCGATCGCGGACTCCGGCGCGTCGCCCGGCACCTGGCGGTAATCGACGGTGAGCTCGGCGCGACCAGGCACCACGTTCGCGCCCCCTTCGGGGAAGGTGCGCAGCTGCGTCGGCGTCGCGGAGGAGCGGCCGAGGCTCGGGTGCTCCGGAAGCGCGAGGCCCTCGAGCGCCAGCACGAAGCGCGCCGCGCGGGTGAGCGCGTTGGCGCCCAGCTCGGATTTCGCCGCGTGCGCGATGCGGCCCGGCAGCTCGACGGACACTTCCATGCGGCCGCGGTGGCCGAGCTTGAGCCCACGGTCGCTCGGCTCGCCGAGCACGATCAGGTCGGCGCCGTTCCGCTCGCCGTACCAGCGGGCGCCCAGCCCACCCACCTCCTCTTGCACCATGCCGGCCACGACGAGGGTCCCAGCGAACCCGGCGTCCGCGGCTTGCCGTCCCGCGACCGCCATCGCCGCCAGCGCCCCCTTCATGTCGACCGAGCCACGGCCCCACACACGGCCGTCCACCACTTCGGCGCCGAGCGGGTCGACCGGCCATGCGGACGCTTCGCCGGTCGGCACGGTATCGAGGTGTCCGTTGAACACGAGCGTCGGCCCGTCGCCGCGGTACAGCGTGCCGATCGCGTTCCCGGCCGTGTCGACGACGACCTCGTCGTACCCGAGGTCGCGAAGCGCGGTCGCGAAGGCGGCGACGGCAGGGCCCTCGCGCCCGGAGGGGCTCGGGGCGCGCACCAAGGTGCGGAGGAGGTCGACGGCAGCGTGGGCGTTCGTTAGGACCATGCAGGCATCGTACCCGCGGGGCCGCGGCGTAACCCCGTCGCGGCCACGTATGCTCGGTCCGTGCCCTGGACCTGTCCGTCGTGCCAGCACCCCAACCGAGGCGCGCTCGTATGCGACGCGTGCGGCGTCGCCCGTCGTTGGCACGAGGACCCGCCGCTCGACCTACCGCGACCGCCGGGACCCCTCGAGGTTCCGGCCGCCTGGTCCGCGCTCGCGTACGCCGCGCTGACCCTCGCCGGCCTCGCGGTGCTCGCGGTGCCTGCGTGGCGCGCCGCGCTCGGCTTCGATCCCCGCTGGGTGATGCTCGAGGTCGCGCTCGCCGGGGCCGCCTGGTTCACCTCGGCTCAAGAGGCGTGGTTCCAGCAGCGCTTCAACGACGCTCGGTTGACGGTGCCGCGGCAGGTCCGCACCAGCACACCGGTCGACATCGCGCTGACGCTCGTCCCGTACGAGCGCGTCGATGGCGTCGACCTGACGGTCGAGCTGGTCGATCGCTTCTACGTCGACGTGATGCGACGCGGCCGCAAGCAGGTCCAGACGCGCCAGCGCGTGATGGAGCGCGTGGTCCTCGCCCGCGGCGAGATGCTCGCCGGCCGGCGCGCGCACGGGTTCCACCTCTCGTTCGACGCGCCGTTCCCGTCGACCGTCCACGAGCACCTGGGCGCGCACGTCATGGCCAGCGTCCTGGAGCCCGTCGGCTTCCTCGTCCCGGGGCTCCGCCACCACGCCCGCAACCTGCGCGAGCACGGGGGCTTCTTCGTGCGCGTGACGCTGCGCCGCGGCCTCTGGCGGAGGCGCTTCGAGCAGCGGGTCGTGGTGGTCCACGTGGGCGCGACGATCGCCGCCGGCTGACGGGCACCGGGTCCGGTCAGCTTCCGTCCGCGTCGGCGGAGCCCACCGCGGGCACCCACCACGGCCACTCCGCCACCGGCGGATCCCAGCGCCAGCGCGGAAGATCGAGCCCGTCGGGGCCGACGTCCACGCCCTCGGCGCGGAGCAGCGCGACCTGCAGTTCGCCCGCCCCCACGCGGTACGTGCTGATGCCCCCCGCTGCGTTCACGACGCGCTGCCAGGGGACGTCGCCATCGGCGTCGCGCAGACCGAACAGCACCGACCCCACCTGCCGCGCCGCACGCGGAGATCCCACCCACGTCGCCACTTGGCCGTAGGTGACCACGCGGCCCACGGGCACCGATCGCACCACGTCGAGCACTCGCTCTCGGAACGTCATGCCCCAAGCTACGCCGTCGCGCGGGAACGTGCGCCGGGCCCGTTGTCGCTCCGCAGGCCGCGTGGTACCACCGAACGGTGCACGCTCCAGGACTCGACCTCCCCCTCCATCGCTGGGCTCGGGCCCTCGCCTTCGCCACCCTCGCCTGCGCGCCGATGGCGCTCTCGACCGGCGCGCTCTCGAACGGTTGGTCGCTGCCCGGAATCGACCCGGTCCGCGAGCCCGAACCTGCGCTCACCTCGGCGCTGCACGAGCGGGCCGACGCGGCGCGCGAAGCCGCGGGCCTCGCCCCCACGGTCTGGGACGAAGGTCTGGCGCGCGCCGCACGCGCGCACGCCGCCGAGCTCGCGGCGCGTGGCGTCCTCGACCACGCGGGCGCGAGCCCCGAGACGCGCACCCTCGCCGATCGCCTCGTCCGCGCCGGGGTGCCGTACGCGAGCGTCGGCGAGAACCTGGCCTTCGAACGCGGCTTCGAGGACCCGGTCGGAACGATGGTGCAGGGCTGGCTCGCCAGCCCGCCCCACCGGGCCAACCTGCTGGACCCGCAGTTCGACCGCGTCGGCTACGGCAGCGCCCGCGACGCGAGCGGCGCGCGCTACGTCGTCCAGGTGTTCGCCGCCGCTCGCTGGCTCCCCTCGCGCGCGTCGGCGCACCTGGAGACGACGGTCGCCTACCGCCTGCGCTTGGACGTCGCCGTGAACGCCCCGACGTCCGTCGCCGGCGTGCTCGAGCTGAACGGCGGCGCCGAACGGTTGACGTGGACGCCCGGGCCGGTGCGCCTGGAGCGCACGGTCGCGGCGCTCCCCGCGACGCTGCGCCTCGCCGTCGACGTCGGTCGAACGGCGTTCTCGGTCGACGAGTCCGGCACGGTGGACGACGCGGGGGTGTGGCGAGCGGGCTCCGCCCCGCGCCGCTGGCTCGAGGTGGCCTCGTCCGCCGCGGCACCGTTCGTCCAGACCCTCGTGCGCGTGCGTTTCGACGTCGACCCAGCCGTCGGCGCCGTGCTGCTCGTCGACGGGCAGCACGTCCCGGAGGCGTCGCTGGAACCCGGCCGGCTCGACGCGGCGGTGCCGCTCGCGGACGGCGCGAACGTGGCCCTCGCGCTCGCCGAGCCGCTCGGTGACGGGCGCCTGCGCGTCCGCCACGCGCTGTTCGCCGAGCGACGCGGCGACGAGGTCGTTCTGGCAGCGGGCCGATGAGCGGCCTCGTCGACCCGGCGCTCGACACCTGGTTGTTCGTGTGCAGCCTCGGGTTCCTCGCCGGCATGCTGCTGGTGCTGGCGTCCGCTTGGCCGGGCGTGCGCGCGCGGTACCCCAAGGGGCTCCTGCACGGCTTCCTGCTCGCGATCGCGTCGTTCGCGGCGGTCGGTCTCGGCGCCTGGCTCCTGGGCTAGGGCGTCCTGCTAGCATGCCCCTCATGCCCGACCGGAACGCCCCGCCCACGACCCTGCACCGCGAGGCCCGCCCGTGAGGACCCACGTCATCACGTACGGCTGCCAGATGAACGAGTACGACACGCTGACCATCCAGTCCGAGCTGGTCGCGGGCGGCCACGATCTGGTGGACGCCCCTCAGGACGCCGAACTCATCCTGCTCAACACCTGCGCGGTCCGCGGTAAGCCGGTCGAGAAGGTCGTGTCGGTCCTCGGCGACCTCCGCAAGGAGCGGCGATCGGGGCGCGACCTGTCGATCGGCCTGATGGGCTGCCTGGCGCAGCTCGACGAGGGGCGCGAGCTGGCGGCCAAGTTCGGCGTCGACCTGCTCGTCGGGCCCGGCGCGATCACCGATATCTTGCCGGCCATCGAGGACCTCGAGCGTGCCCGCGAGGCCGGGCGGCGTGGCCGGGTCGACCGGCTGGACTTCGCGGGCGACCTCGTGCACCACCTCACGCCGCCACCGCCCCCCGGCACGCTCACGGGGTACCTCACGATCATGCGCGGTTGCGACCACCACTGCACGTACTGCATCGTGCCGCAGACGCGCGGCCCGGAGGTCAGCCGGCCGCTCGCCGCGATCGTGCACGAGGCCGAGGCGATGCGCGCCCAGGGCGTCGACGAGGTCGTGCTGTTGGGGCAGAACGTCAACAGCTACGGACGCGACGACCGCGCCCTCCCCTCGTTCGCGGAGCTGCTGCTCGCCGTGGCCGCGATCGGCTTCCCCCGGGTCAAGTTCACCACCAGCCACCCGATGAACTTCACGAGCGACGTGATCGACGCGATCGCGTCGTCGCCCAACGTCTGCGACTACGTGCACCTGCCCGTCCAATCGGGCAGCGACCGGGTGCTGCGCCGCATGGCGCGCGAGTACCGCCGGTCGCGGTACCTCGAGATCGTCGCGGAGCTGCGCGCGAAGGTGCCCGACGTCGTCCTGACCACCGACCTGATCGTCGGCTTCCCCGGCGAGACCGAGGCCGACTTCGAAGCGACGCTCTCGCTGTACGACGAGGTCCGCTTCGACGCTGCGTACATGTTCGCCTACTCCGCGCGCCCCGGAACCCCGGCCCACCAGCATTTCGACGACTTGCCGCGGGCGCTCAAGAACGAGCGTCTGGGTCGCCTGGTCGAGCGCCAGAAGCACTGGTCGCTCGAGGGCAACCGCCGCTTCGAAGGGCGCGAGGTGCGGGTGCTCGTCAAGGACATCGCGCGCGACGGCGACCACGTGGTCGGGCACTCCGACCAGCACCACACCGTGCTCGTCCCCAAGGCCCAAGTGCGCCGCATGGGGCTGCACCGGGTGCGCGTCGACCACGCCACCCCGCACGCGCTCTACGGGCAGGTCGTCGGCGTCGAGACCACGTCCGTGCCGCTCGTGCTCGCTTCGTGAGCGCGGCTCCGTCGCGCGACTGGGCGGTCGCGACCTTCGTCGTCTGGCGCGGCGCCGTGATGCTCCATCGCCACGCGAAACTCGGCCTCTGGCTCCCCTGCGGCGGCCACGTCGAACCAGACGAGCTTCCGGACGACGCCGCGGTCCGTGAGGTGCTCGAGGAATCCGGGGTCCGCGTACGCTTGGTCGGTGCGTCGCCGGTCGCCAGCCACGATCCGCGCGCGCTCGTGCCTCCGCGGGGCGTGCAGCTCTCGCGGATCGCCGCGGGCCACGAGCACGTCGACCTCATCTACCTGGCCGTCCCCGAACCGGCGTACGACGGGGCGCTGATCGACGACCCGACCTTGGGATGGTACGGCCCCGACGACCTCACGGAGCTGCCGCTGAGCGACGAGATCCGCGCTTGGACGGCGCTGGCGTTCGCGGAACTGGGCGGCGGTTAGCCCACCGGCCACCGCGCCGTGGCGACTGCGCTACGATGGCGGCCGCGCATCGGGGCGTGGCGCAGTCTGGTAGCGCACCTGCTTTGGGAGCAGGGGGTCACAAGTTCGAATCTTGTCGCCCCGACCATGCAGCGGTGGGCGGCCCGAGGGGGTCGCCCGATGTGCTCGTTCGCCACGTCGCCCACGGCGCGAGCGCTTGACAGCGGCGCCCGCCGAGACGTACGAAAGGGCTCGGTCGGACGAGGTCGGCGTGCGGGAGTAGCTCAGCTGGTAGAGCGACAGCCTTCCAAGCTGTAAGTCGCGGGTTCGATTCCCGTCTCCCGCTCCAACCGCTTCTGCGGCCGACCGCGCCGGCACGCCCGCACCCGTAGCTCAGTGGACAGAGCAGCCGCCTTCTAAGCGGTCGGTCCCAGGTTCGAATCCTGGCGGGTGCGCCATGTCGATCAGACGAGTTCGAACCGGATCCCGGCAGCCTCCAGGCGTGCGACGTACGCCGACCCCCCTACGACCGCCGGCGTGACCACGCCGGTCGGCGATCCTGCGAACGCGTCCGTCGCCAGGCCGATCCCCATCGCGGCGAGCATCCGAGCGGTAGCAACGTAGCCCGGGTCGAGGTCGCACGCCACCCGCCCCACCAGCGGGTTCGCCTCGCCTTCGACCCGCCCGATCAGCGTCGTCCGGAACGACCCGCGGCGCCGGGTCTCGGCATCGGGACCTGCTCCGGCCGGTATTCGACGTGCCAGCGCGCGGCGCACGGGCGCGATCGCCAGGGCGACGGGGGCCAGGGCCTGCACCATGGCCACCGCAGCGGCGGTCGGCCAATTCGCGAAGCGCCAGCGCTCCCGGTACGCGAACCCCTCACCCCACGGCTCGCTCAGGAGCGCCCGCGTGCGCCGCACGACGCGGGCGTTCACCGCCGCCATCGGGAACGGGACGCTCCAACCGCCGGCGACGGCCTCGCGGTGCGGCGCCAGCGGGTCGTGCACGGCGACGGCCGGCGTCGAGCCGGGGGCCAGGAGGTCGCGGTCGCCGAGCTGCCGCCGCGCCGCCGGGTCGGCCAGCGCGTCCTCGAACAGCGCCACCATGCTCGCCACCGTGCCGCCGCTGACCCCGCCCGCCATCGGGCCGAACACGTGGTCGATGCGGTCGCAGGGGCGTCCGAAGCGCTCGAGCGCGCGCTGCTGCAGCCACCACACGCCCAGGTCGGACGGCACGCTGTCGAAGCCGCACGCGGGCACCACCCGCACCCCGGCGGCGCGCGCCGGCGCGTCGAAACGATCGACCACGGACCGGATCCACGTCGGCTCACCGGTGATGTCCGCGACGTGGGTGCCCGCTGCGACGCACGCGGCCACGAGCGGGGTGCCGAAGCGGGCGTAGGGTCCGACGGTCGTGACCACGGCGCGCGTGCTGCGCGCGAGCGCCGCGAGCGACGCCGGGTCGTCGACGTCGGCCACGACCACGGCCGCTGCGGGCGCCACGGCGTCGCGCACCGCCTTTAAGCGCTCCGCGTCGCGGCCCGCGACGGCCCACTCGAAGCCGGCTGGGGCCGCGTGGGCGACGGCCTCGGCGACCAGTCGACCGGTGAAGCCGGTCGCCCCCCACACGATCAGGTCGAAGGAGCGCGCGGTGGTTTGGGGCATGCGACAGGCTACGTCGCGGCCGTCCGCCCGCGCCACGCCTCGAGCGCAGCCCGTCGGCCCGCACCCGTCCGACCGGAGTCCGACCGGAGCTCGGCGGGGGTCGACATCCCGTCCCTGGCGGGGGTATCC
>JBHEOT010000027.1:15977-34144 GCA_046260675.1 Trueperaceae bacterium
CCGGATTGTGGTTCCGGGGGTCGCGGGTTCAAATCCCGTCATCCACCCCACCGCTCGAACGGGATGGCGCCATCCGAAGGGTGGCGCACAGTCCCAGGCCGGGTGGGCCGCGCGCGAGGATGGCGGAACTGGTAGACGCGCCAGACTTAGGATCTGGTGTCTTTGACGTGCGGGTTCAAGTCCCGCTCCTCGCACCACGCCCCGACCCGCGCCGCCGCGCCTCAACCGCCGCGCACGTGCGCGGTGCAGCGCTCACGTGCGCCGCACCCCGCTTCGAGAGGACCCATGGACGCACGCATCACCGAAAAGACCGACGTCGCCGCGACGATCGAGATCACGGTTCCCGTCGACGTCGTCGACGCCACCTTCGAACGCGTGTTCGGGTCGCTCGCGCGCCAAGTTCGGGTTCCCGGCTTCCGGCCCGGCAAGGCGCCGCGCGGCGTCCTGCTGCAGCGCGTCGGCTCCGAGGCGCTCGCCGAGGAGGTGCGCGAAGCCATCGTCGACGCGCACTATCCCCAAGCCGTGCGCGAGCTCGAGCTGACGCCCGTCCATGCCCACTTCCACGCCGATGCGCCGGTCGCGGGCCAAGCGTTCACGTTCACGGTCCACACCGACCTCTACCCCGAGTTCACGCTCGCCGATCCAGCGTCGATCGAGATCGACGCCGCGAACGTCGAGCTCGCCGATTCCGACGTCCAGGAGACCCTGGAGCGGCTCCGCGAGGACCACGCGACGCTGGTGCCGATCGAGCGTCCGGCTGCGCCCGGCGACGTCGTGTTCGTCGAGACGCAAGGCGAGGGCGGCGGGAGCGCGATGCCGGTCGATCTCGATCGCACCGAACCCGAGCTCGCTGCGCAGTTGCACGGCAAGGTCGTCGGCGACGAGGTCGTCCTCGACCTGGGCCCCGATCCCGTGCCCGAAGGTGGCGCGGACGACGCCACCGCAGACGAGAACGCCGAGGCTTCCGAGGCCTCCGAGGCCTCCGAGGCGCCGCGGCGCACGCTCGCCGTCAAGGTGACGGACGTCAAGGAGAAGGACCGGCCCGAATTCGACGATGCGTTCGCCGCGACGCTCGGCTTCCCGACCTGGTCCGAGGTCGACGCCGAGGTGCGCCGGCAGCTGACCGCCGAACGCGATCGCGAAGCCTTCACCGCCCAGCGTGAAGCGTTCATAGAGAAGCTGACCGCGGCGACCGAGGTGCCGCTCCCCGGAGCGCTGGTCCGGCGCCGCCAGGGCCACCTGCTCGAGGACCTGGGCCGTGATCTGCAACGCCGCAACACCGACCTCAACGCGTACATGACGAACCTCGAATCCGAGGGCAAGCGCGAGGAGTTCGAGGCCGAACTCAAGGCCGCCGCCGAACGCGGCGTCAAGCGCGACCTGGTGCTCGAGCGACTGCTCGAGACTCAGGGGACCACCATCGACGACGCGGAGCTGGAGGAGGCGCTGCGCCACCTCGCACAGCGCGAGCGCATGGACGTCGCGCGCCTCAAGCGGGAGCGCGGTGAGGAGTGGATCGAGAACTACCGCTTCCTGCTCGCCCGCGACCGGGTGGTCGACGCCCTCGTCCAGGCGAAGATCGGTGGTGACCCCGGCGAAGCGACCGCACCGGCGACCGACGTCGCTGCGGTCGACGCAGACGCCAGCGAAAGCGCCGACGCCGAGGCCGCGGACGTACCCCGAGGCTGACGACCGATCGAGCACGCCAGACAGCGCGCGCGCCCTTACCGGGGCCCGCGCTGTCGTTCGGATAAGGTGGGGTCATGCCGTTGATCCCGTACGTGATCGAGCAGACAGGCCGCGGCGAGCGGATGTACGACGTCTACAGCCGCCTGCTCAAAGAACGCATCATCTTCCTCGGTACCCCGATCGACTCCGAAGTCGCCAACGTGATGGTGGCGCAGCTGTTGCTGCTCGACTCGCAGTCGTCCGAACAACCGATCAACCTCTTCGTCAACTGCCCGGGCGGCGAGGTCTACGCCGGGCTCGCCATCTACGACACCATGCAGTACATCCGCGCGCCCGTCCACACGAACTGCGTGGGGATCGCCATGAGCATGGGCTCGATCATCCTGATGGCGGGCGAGAAGGGCCACCGCGTCGCGCTCCCCAACTCGCGGGTGATGATCCACGCAGGGTCCGCCGGGTTCCGCGGCAACACCCCCGACCTCGAGGTGCAGGCCCGTGAGGTGCTCGCACTGCGCGACATCCTCGAGGGGATCTACGCCCGCCACACCGGCCACGAGCCCGAGAAGCTGCGGCGCGACATGGAGCGCGACAACTTCATGAACCCGGACGAAGCGTTGGCCTACGGGCTGATCGACCGGGTCGTGAGTCCGAAGGCGATCGGCGGCCGCTTCGACCCCGACGACGCGTGAGCTCCACCGTCCCCCGGTGCGGCTTCTGCGGTCGTGCCGCGTCCGAGGCGGGCCCGCTCCTGCGCGGCGAGGGCGACGCGCGCATCTGCGCGAGTTGCGTCGGCCGCGCGCACGAGCAGCTGCACCATGCCGCCGCCGTGCCACGGCCGGCGCTGCGCACGCCGTCGCCGCGCGAGATCAACGCCACCCTCGACGAGCACGTCATCGAGCAGGAGGCCGCCAAGCGCGCCCTCGCGGTGGCGGTCTACCAGCACGTGCGGCGCCTGCAGCACCCCGACGCCGGCCTCGAGAAGTCGAACATCCTGATGGTGGGGCCCTCCGGCACCGGCAAGACGCTCCTCGCCCAGACCCTCGCTCGCGTGCTGCAGGTCCCGTTCGCCATCGCCGACGCCACGACCCTCACCGAAGCCGGCTACGTCGGCGACGACGTGGAGAACGTCGTCCTGCGCTTGCTCCAGGTCGCCGATTACGACGTCGCGGCGGCCGAGCAGGGCATCGTCTACATCGACGAGCTCGACAAGATCGCGCGCAAGAGCGAGGGCCCCTCGATCACCCGCGACGTCTCGGGCGAAGGGGTGCAGCAGGCGCTCCTGAAGATGATCGAGGGGACGGTGTGCCACGTACCGCCTCAGGGGGGCCGCAAGCACCCGCAACAGGAGCTCATCGCCGTCGATACGTCCAACGTGCTGTTCGTCGGCGGCGGTGCGTTCGACGGCCTCGACGACATCGTGCGGCGCCGCGTCGCGACGACGCGCGTCGGGTTCCAGCACGATCCCGGCGACGACGACGTGCTCGTAGCCACCGCGGAGATCGTGCCCGACGACCTGCGGGCGTTCGGCCTGATCCCCGAGCTGATCGGCCGCATGCCCGTGGTCGCGCGGCTGCACGCGCTCTCGGAGGACGCGCTCGTGGACGTCCTCACACGCCCCAAGGGGGCGCTCGTGCGCCAAGCGCAGGCGCTGTTCGCGCTCGAGGGCGTCGCCTTGACGTTCAGCGACGCCGCGCTGCGCGCCGTCGCGCGACGGGCGGTGGCCCGCGGAACCGGGGCACGCGCCTTGCGCTCGGTTCTGGAGCGCGTGCTCGAGGACCTCGTGTACGAGCTGCCGGACGCGGCCGTCGATCGCATCCACCTCGAGGAAGCCGACCTGGACGCGCCGCTGCGCGCCCTCGAGCGGGCGCAGCGGAGGCGCAGCGCCTGAGACGCCCGTCGGCCCGGTCGGCTAGGCGCGCGTGCGCTGCAGCGCCCGGGCGAAGCGCGCCGCCGCTTCCTCCGCGTCGGCGCGTTCGTGGTCGTCGCCGAAGGCGAAGCGCAGCGCCCCGCGCGCTTCCTCGCGCCCCCACCCCATCGCCAGCAGCACGTGGCTGGGCTCGAGGCTGCCGGCCGCGCACGCGGAGCCGGCGCTCGCCCACACCCCGTCGCCGTCGAGGTTGACCAGCAAGGTCTCGGCGCCCTCGCGCCCCAAGCCGTCGACCCGCAGATGGGCGTGCTTGGGACCGCGCCCCGCGACCGGGATCGAGCGGTGCACGCCCGGCAGCCGCAGGACCTCGGCCTCGAAGCGGTCGCGCACCGCCGCGACGCGCGCGCCGCGGCCCACGGGATCGTCCGCGGCGCGGGCCGCGGCCGCGCCGAACCCGACGACGAGCGCCGTCGGCGTCGTGCCGGCGCGGCGACCGCGCTCCTGAGCGCCGCCCAGGGCTTGCGCCACCAGGGGTACGCGCGGGTCGACGACGAGCGCTCCGACCCCCACCGGCCCCTCGATCTTGTGGGCGGACACGGCGAGCAGGTCGGCCCCGAGCGCATGGCGGTCGACGCCCTCGTAGCCCAGCGCCTGCACCGCGTCGCACAGCAGCCACGCCCCGTGGGCGTGCGCGACGTCGGCGATGGCGCGCACGTCGGTGCGCGCTCCGGTCTCGTTGTTCACCAGCATCGTCGCGACCAGCGCCGTGTCGGGCCGCATCGCGGCCGCGACCCGCTCCGGGTCGAGGCGGCCGTCCTTCTCGGGATCGACCCAGGACACCGGGTGACCGTGGGCGCCCGCGTGCTCGACGGCCCGCAGCACCGCCGCGTGCTCGGCGCGGCTCGCCACGACGTGGCCACCGCGGCGGGCCGCGAGGACGCCGAGCACCCCGAGCTGGTCGGCTTCGGTCGCCCCCGACGTGAACACCACCTCGCCCGGCGCTACGCCGACCGCCGCCGCGACCCGTTCACGCGCGTCTTCGACGGCCTTGCGCGCGGCGCGACCGCCACCGTGCAGCGACGACGGGTTCGCGCCGGCCACCCCGAACCACGGAGCCATCGCTTCGAACACCTCCGGGTGCAGCGGTGTCGTGGCGGCGCGATCGAGGTCGAGGTCGAAGGTGCGTGCGCTCGGCGCAAAGAGCGCCACGGTCAGCCGGCGGCGAAGGTAGCCGGCAGCGGTTCGATCTGGAGGAGCTCGCGCTGCACGACGAGGTCGGCGAGCGTCGTCTTGCTCAGCACCTGACGCACTGCGGCGTCGACGTCGCGCCAGAGCCCTTCGGTGGAGCAGTTGCCGGTGCGCTCGCAGCCCTCGGGTTCGTCGATGCAAGCCACCGGAGCGACCGAGCCTTCGAGCAGCTCGATGACGTCGAGCGCGCGCACTTGGTCGTACGGCCGCGCGACCCGGTACCCCCCATGCGCCCCGCGCACCGACACGACCACGCCACCCCGCCGCAGCACGGCGAAGATCTGCTCCAAGTACTGCTGGGAGAGGCCCTGACGGTCGGCGACCTGCTTGAGGCTGGTGGGGCGATCCCCACCGACGGCGATCTCGACGAGCGCACGCATCCCGTACTGCGCCTTGGTCGACACCCACATGGCCGGTCCTCCCCTCGGCGACCGGGGCAAACCCAAGCCGCTAAAGGCAGTATACGGACGACCGGCCGGGACGTACGTCAGCGCGGAACGAAGCCGAAGGGATCGAGCGCTCGGCCCTCGAAGCGGATCTCGAAATGGAGGTGCGGACCGGTCGAGGCGCCCGTGGAACCCACGGCCGCGATCGGGGCGCCTTGACGCACCCGCTCCCCGACGCGCACGTCGATCCGGCTGAGGTGGGCGTAGCGCGTCTGCCAACCTGCTTCGTGGTCGAGGTACACGGCGTACCCGTACGCGCCCGCCCACCCCGTGAAGACGACCACCCCACCGCGCGCCGCGGCGACCGGCGATCCGCTCGGGGCCACCAGATCGACACCACCGTGGAAGCGGTTGCCGGCGACGGAGAGGTCGCGCCAACCGAACGCGGAACTGACCGGTCCGAGCACCGGGCGTACGAACCCGGCGCCGGCCGGCTCGATACCGCGCGCGTACTCGGCGGCGCGCGCCAACACCTCGAGCTGCGCGGCCGCATGCCAGGCTCGGCGCTCGGCCGCCTCGGGCACCGCCGCCTCGGCGACGTCCTGAGCCTGCGCGACCCCGCTCAGGAGCAGGGCGCAGACGACGCCGACCGTGCGGGCGGCGGCGTGCACCCGGAGACCGGGTCGACGCGGGCGGACCGAGCGCATGGCCGCGACCCCGTCGGTCAGCCCTGGCCGAGCGTCGAGAGGAACTCGGCGTTGTCCTTCGTGCGGTTGAGGCGCGAGAGGAGCATCTCCATCGCCTCGGCCGCGTCCATGTCGCTGATGACCTTGCGCAACAGCCACATCTTGGCCAGGATGGCTTCGCCAAGCAACAGGTCCTCGCGGCGGGTGCCCGATTTGAGGATGTCGATCGCCGGGAAGATCCGACGTTCCTCGAGGCGCCTCGACAGGTGGAGTTCCATGTTGCCGGTCCCCTTGAACTCCTCGAAGATGACGTCGTCCATGCGCGATCCGGTCTCGACCAGCGCGGTCGCCAGGATCGAGAGCGAACCGCCGCCGCGGATGTTGCGAGCGGCACCGAGGAAGCGCTTGGGCCAATGCAGCGCGTTGGAGTCCAGACCGCCGGAGAGCGTACGCCCCGTGGCCGGCGTGACGAGGTTGTTGGCTCGCGCGAGGCGCGTGATCGAGTCGAGCAGGATCATCACGTGCCCGCCCTCCTCGACGATGCGTCGGGCACGCTCGTGCACGAACTCGGCGACGCGGATGTGGTTCGCCGGCGGTTCGTCGAAGGTGCTGGCGATGACCTCGACGCTGGTGACGCTCTCACGGAAGTCGGTGACTTCCTCCGGACGTTCGTCGACCAGGAGCACGATCACCTTGATCTCGGGCTCGTTCGTCGTCACCGACTTGGCGATCGCCTTCAGGAGCGTCGTCTTGCCGGCCTTGGGCGGCGCGACGATCAGCCCACGCTGGCCGCGTCCGATCGGCGCGAGCAGGTCGATCACGCGCGCCGACAGGTCGTCCTGACCGGTCTCGAGTCGGATGCGGGTGTCCGGGAACGTCGGCACCAGGTCGTCGAAGCGCGGACGCTTGGACGCCTGGAACGGGTCGACGCCGTTCACGGCCTCGACGCGGATGAGCGTGCCATAGCGCTCGTTGTCGCGTGGGCGCCGCGCCTTGCCGAGGATGCGATCGCCCGTGCGCAATCGGAACTGTTTGATCAGACCGGCGGAGACGATGACGTTGCGGGTGTTGTGGTGCAGCAACGACTCCTGCAAGAAGCCGTACCCGTCGCTCGAGATCTCCAGGAAGCCCTGGACGATCCGCAGCCCCTCGCTCTCGGCCGCGCGCTCCAGGATCGCGATCGCCAGGTCGTCCTTCTCCATCTGGCGGTACTCCTCGAGGCCGACCTCCTTCGCGAGCAGGTGCAACTCGGGCAGGATCTTCCCCTGCAGGTCGCGGAAGTTCAAGCCACCGCGCCGGTTGCCGCCGCCGCGCCGACCGCGTCGCCCGGCGTCGCGACCGCCATCGCGGTCGCCGCCCTCCTGGTCGCCACCGCTCGCAGCGTCGCGGCCTGCCTCGCGGTCGCGGCCAGCTTCGCGGTCCCGGCCTCCGTCGCGATCGCCGTCCCCGCGCTCGTCGCTGCCCAGGTCGCCATCGTCGCTCGGCCGGTCCGACACCGCGGCTTGAGCCTCCGCGGCGGCGCCCTCGTCCGCGGTCGGCTTGGTCGCCTTCTTGGGCGGTCGACCGCGACGCGGCTTCGGCGCCTCCTCGGTGGCCTCGGCCTCAGGCTGAGCGATCGCCTCGGCCACGGCCTCGACCGGGGCGTCGCTCTTGCGCGGCCGACCACGGCGCTTGGGCGTGGTCTCCACCGTCTCGGCGGCGGCGACCGGTTCCGCGGGTGCGGCGCCTTCGGGGTTCTTGCGGGGGCGTGGGCTCATGATGCTCCTCGAGGAGGGACCGGGCGCCGCGGAACCGGAGGATCACGGTGCGGGAAGCGCGCGGCCGCAGGGCGCCGACAGGCGCCGAAGGGACGAACGGCCAGGAGCGTCGAGGGCGCACGTCGTGAAGCCACGGCTACCCGGCACGGACCCCCCGACTGAACGAGAGCGCCTACAGGCGCGACCGACGACTTGTGCTGCGAAGGGGGGCAGGCGGCGGCGTCTTGACGCTCCTGGAGGCCGACTGCTAGTTTGCATCGTACACGCCGTCGCCGGCCCTGTAAAGCCGCCGCGACGCGGCCGCTCCGGCGGGTCGACGGCGGGGCGAAGACGGGAACGAGTACGCGATCGCGAGCCCCCACAGCGAGCCGGGGACGGTGCGAGCCCGGCGGTCGGCCGATCGCGGAAGATCCTCCCCGAGCCCGTGCGCCCAACGCGCCTCCGCCCGCAAGGACGGACGGCGTCCAGTAGGTGCACCGGTCGACGCCCGTCATCGCGTCGCCGCCCTCACGCGCGCCCCTGCGGCGAGACGTGGTGGCTCGAGGCCGGTCCATCGCGACCGGCGAAGTCGGGTGGTACCGCGCTTCCACGGCGCCCCGACGCGACCGCGCGGGGCACCGTCCCTCGTCGACGCGCCGCGCGTGGAAGGGGGCCCCGATGTCCGACACGAACCCATCCGTTCCCGATCGCACCGACCTACCGTTCGAGCCCGTCCAAGGCAACGTTCGCTTCCCCGACCTGGAGCGCGAGGTGCTCGCCTTCTGGCGCCAGGCCGACGTGTTCCGCGCGACGCTCGCCAAGGACGCGCCCGAGGGCAACTGGGTGTTCTACGAGGGTCCCCCCACGGCGAACGGTAAACCGGGCGTGCACCACGTGATCAGCCGCGCCTTCAAGGACCTGTTCCCGCGCTTCAAGACGATGCAGGGATTTCACGTCACCCGCAAGGGGGGCTGGGACACCCACGGCCTGCCGGTCGAGATCGCCATCGAGAAGCGCCTCGGCTTCAAGAGCAAGCAGGAGGTCGAGGACTACGGCATCGCGGCCTTCAACGCCCTGTGCCGCGCGTACGTGTTCGAGAACATCCAGGACTGGAACGAGATGACCGAACGCATCGGGTACTGGGTCGACCTCGAAGACGCGTACGTCACTTACGACCCGGGGTACGTCGAGTCGTGCTGGTGGGTGATGAAGGAGCTGTGGGAGCGCGGGCTGCTCACCGAGGACTACAAGGTCACGTGGCACTCGCCGTCCTCGAACACGACGCTCGCGTCGCACGAGGTCTCGCTCGGCTACCGGGAGGACGTGCCCGACCCGAGCATCTACATGGCGTTCCCAGCCGTCGCCGCGGACCTCGCCGCCCGCGGTCTGCCCGTGGCGGCCGACGCCGACGTCGCCTTCCTGGCCTGGACCACGACGCCTTGGACGCTCGCGGCGAACACCGGGCTGGCGGTCCTCCCCGACGCCGCGTACGCGCTGGTGCGCGGGCCGGTGCGCAAGGACGAGCCGGATGGCGCCACGCGCGCCTTCGTCCTCGCCGAAGCGCTCGTCGGCACGGTCTTCGACACCGTCCCCCACGAGGTCCTCGCCACGTGCCCGGGCGCCGAGCTGGTCGGGGCTGGGTACCGACCGCTGCTGCGCGGACGCCCCGACGACGCCGACGCCCCCGACCTGGTGGGTTGGCGGGTCGTGGCCGACGACTTCGTGACGCTCGCCGACGGCACCGGGATCGTGCACCTGGCCCCGGCCTACGGGGACCTGGAGGTCGGTCGCCGGCACGGCCTGCCGACGCGCTGGTCCGTCGACCTCACCGGCCACGTCCTGCCCGACGTCGCGCTCGCGGACGCGCCAGCGGGCCCGGGGCCCTACGCCGGGATCTGGTTCAAGGACGCCGACGCTTCGATCATCGCGGACTTGGTCGCGGCCGGCGCGATGTACGACCACGGCACCATCCGGCACACGTACCCGTTCAACTGGCGCGACGGCGTGCCGCTGATGAACGTCGCGAAGAAGAGCTGGTACATCCGGACGAGCCACCTCAAGGACCGCCTGCTGGCGACCAACGACCAGATCGGCTGGCATCCGGACCACGTGCGCACCGGGCGCTTCGGCAAGTGGCTCGAGAACAACGTCGACTGGGCGCTCTCGCGCGAGCGCTACTGGGGAACGCCGATGCCCGTATGGCGCGCCGAGGACGGCGACACGATCGTCGTCGGTAGCGTCGCCGAGCTCTCACGGCTCGCCGGCCGAGACCTCACCGGCCTGGACCTCCACCGGCCCGCGGTCGACGACATCGTGCTCACGCGCCATGGCAAGACCTTCACGCGCGTGCCGTACACCGTGGACGTCTGGTTCGAGTCCGGCGCGATGCCGTACGCGCAGTGGCACTACCGCGGCGCGGGCTCGCCCGAAGGCGCCGCCGAGGCGCTCGCGGCGCACTTCCCCGCCGATTTCATCTGCGAGGCGATCGACCAGACCCGCGGGTGGTTCTACAGCCTCCATGCGCTCGGAACGTTGCTCACCGACGCCGGCGACGAGGGGCGCGCGCCCGGGCCGCTGCACGACCTCGCAGGGACGACGAGCGCCTTCAAGAACGTGATCGTGCTCGGCCACATCGTCGACGAGCAGGGCGAGAAGATGTCGAAGTCCAAGGGGAACGTGGTCGACCCCTGGACGGTGCTCGACGCCCAGGGGGCCGACGCCTTGCGTTGGTACCTGTTCGCGTCGAGCCCACCGGAAGCCACCAAGCGCTTCTCGCAGGCGCTGGTCGAGGAGACGCAGCGCGACGTCTTCATGACGCTCTGGAACACGTACGCCTTCTTCGTGATGTACGCGAACCTCGACCGGCCCGACTTGGACGCTGCGCCTCCGCCCGCGGAGCGGCCGCTCATGGACCGCTGGCTGCACGCGCGCGTGCACGCCCTCGTGCGCGACGTGACGGCCGACCTCGAGGGCTTCGACGCGACGAGCGCCGCGCGCCGGATCCGCGACCTGGTGGTCGACGAGATCTCCAACTGGTACGTGCGCCGCAACCGGCGTCGCTTCTGGAAAGGCGACGGCGCGGCCGACGCGCTCGCCGCGTACGCGACGCTGTTCGATGCGCTCGTGACCGTCGCGAAGACGATGGCGCCGTTCGCGCCCTTCGTCGCCGAGACGCTCTACCGCAACCTGGTCGCCCGCCGCGACCCGGCGGCCCCGGTCAGCGTCCACCTGTGCGCGTGGCCCGAGGCCGACGCGGCGGCGATCGACGAGCCGCTGCTGCGCGACATGCGCACCCTGCAACGCATCGTGGAGCTCGGCCGCGCCGCCCGCTCGGCGTCGGGCCACAAGGTGCGCCAGCCGCTGCCCGAGGTCCTCGTGCGGGTGCCGAACGCCGCCGAGCTCGAGGGGCTGAAGCGGCTGGAAGACGCGCTGCGCGACGAGCTCAACGTCAAGGCCGTGCGCTACCTCGAGCCGACGGCCGCGTTCGTCGACTACGCCATCAGACCGAACCTGCCGGTCGTCGGTCGCAGGCTCGGCAAGCGGATCCCCGAGATCCGCGCGGCGCTCGCGGCGAGCGACGGGCGGGCCGTCGCGGCGGCGGTGTCGGAGGGCCGTCCGTTCGAACTCGACCTCGAGGGCGGGCCGGTCGCGCTCGCGCCCGACGAACTGCTGCTCGACGCGCGCAGCCCGGAAGGCTACGCAGCGGTCGAGGAGAAGGGGTACCTCGCCGCGCTGCGCACCGAGCTCACGCCCGAACTGCGCCGCGAGGGCTTGATGCGCGACGCGGTGCGCCTCGTTCAGGACGCCCGCAAGCAGGCGGGCCTGGAGGTCTCGGACCGGATCGTGCTGGCGCTCGCGGCCGACGGCGCGGAGGCCGCCGAGGCGCTCGCCGAACACCGCACCGCGCTCGCCGCCGAGGTGCTGGCCACCGACGTGCGCGAGGGCGCCCTCGCCGGGGACGCCTTCCGGATCGTCGCCGAGCTCGGAGGGAGCCCGCTGAGCATCGCCCTGCGGCGCGTCGACTGACGCCGTCCGCCGGACCGGGCAGGCTGCGCGCCCTGCCCGACCCGTTAGGCACGTATGGGACGGGGCGGAACGACCGATGCGGTAGACTCTTCGAGGCCGCCCGGACGCGCGCGCGCGTGTTTGAGCGCAGCCAGCCAGGAGGCACATCATGAAGATCGGCATCAACGGGTTCGGTCGCATCGGCCGTCAGATCTTCCGCATCGCCCACGCCCGAGGGCTCGAGACCGTCCTCGTGAACGACCTGACCGACAACGAAACCCTCGCGCACCTGCTGAAGTACGACACCTCGTACGGACGCTTCGACGGCGAAGTGAGCCACGACGACGACGGGATGATCATCGACGGCAAGCGCGTCAAGGTGACCGCGATCCGCGAACCCGACCAGATCCCGTGGGGCGAGCACGGCGTCGACATCGTCGTCGAGTCGACCGGCATCTTCACCAAGCGCGCGGCGGCCGCGAAGCACCTCGAGGGCGGCGCCAAGCGGGTCTTGATCAGCGCCCCCTCCCCCGACGCGGACGCCGACATCATGATGGGCGTCAACGAAGCGAGCTACGACCCGGCCAAGGACGTGATCGTCTCGAACGCCAGCTGCACGACCAACTCGCTCGCCGCGATCATGAAGGTGCTCGACGAGACCTTCGGCATCGAGCAGGCGATGATGACCACCATCCACAGCTACACCAACGACCAGAACATCCTGGATGCTCCACACAAGGATCTCAGGCGGGCGCGTGCTGCCGCGATGTCGATGATTCCGACCTCCACCGGCGCCGGGCCGCCACCGAGAACATCATCCCCACCACCACCGGCGCCGCCAAGGCGGTCGGCAAGGTGCTCCCGAACCTGAACGGCATCTTCGACGGCCTCGCCGTCCGCGTGCCCACCCCCACCGGGTCGCTCTCCGACGTGACCGCGATCATGAAGCGCGACGTGACCAAAGACGAGGTCAACGCGGCGCTGAAGGCCGCGGCCGACGGCCCGCTCAAGGGCATCCTCCGCTACACCGAGGACCCCATCGTCAGCTCCGACATCGTCGGCGACCCGCACTCGGCGATCTTCGACGCCAGCCTGACCAAGACCATGGGCCGGATGCTCAAGTTCTTCTCCTGGTACGACAACGAGTGGGGCTACAGCGCGCGCATGGTCGACCTGCTCGAGCTGATGGCCGAACGGCGCTGAGGGTCCCCGTGCCCGATTTCCCCACGCTCGACGGGGCGCCGCTCGACGGCAAGCGGGTGTTCGTCCGCGTCGATGTCAACGTCCCCCTCAAGGGGGGCGTGATCGGCGACGACACCCGCATCCGGGCGACGCTGCCCACGCTCAACGAACTGCTGGAGCGTGGCTGCACGCTCGTGCTCGCCAGCCACCTCGGCCGTCCCAAGGGGCCCGACGACGCGGCGCGGCTCGCACCGGTCGCCGCGCGCCTCGGCGAACTGCTCGGGCGCGAGGTCCGCTACCTCGCCACCGACGGACCCGCGGCGCCCGAGCAGGCGGCGTTCGTCGCCGACGCGCCCGAAGGTTCGGTCACGCTGCTCGAGAACACCCGCTTCGACCCGCGGGAGACCAAGAACGACGCGGCGCTGGCGCGGGTGCTGGCCGGCTACGCCGATGCGTTCGTCAACGACGCCTTCGGCGCGGCCCACCGGGCGCACGCCAGCACCGAGGGGATCGCGCGGATCCTGCCCTCGGTCGCGGGGCGCCTCATGGAGCGCGAGCTCAAAGTCCTCGGCGGTCTGCTCGACGCCCCCGAGCGCCCGTTCGTGGTCGTGCTCGGCGGCGCCAAGGTCTCGGACAAGCTCGGCGTCATCGAGCGCCTGCTCGACGTGGCCGACGCGCTCGTGATCGGCGGCGCGATGGCGTACACCTTCGTCAAGGCCCAAGGTGGGCGCGTCGGCGGTTCGCTCGTCGAGGACGACCTGCTCGACCTGGCCCGTCAACTGCTGGCGAAGGCCAAGGAGCGCAACGTGCCGATCGCCCTCCCCGTGGACACCAACTGCGCCGAAGAGGTCAAGCCGGGCGTGGAGACCAGCGTGCATCCGACGGACGCGATCCCCGACGACCTCAAGGGCTTCGACATCGGGCCCAAGTCGATCGCCGACTTCCGAGACGCGCTCGCCGGCGCCGCCACGATCTTGTGGAACGGGCCGCTGGGCGTGTTCGAGGTGCCGCCGTTCGACGCCGGCACGCGCGCGATCGCCGAAGCGGTCGCCGCCTCCGGGTCGATGAGCGTCGTCGGCGGCGGCGACTCCGTCTCCGCGATCACCAAAGCCGGACTCGCCGACCGCATCGAGCACGTCAGCACCGGCGGCGGCGCCTCGCTCGAGTTCTTGGAGGGGCGCACGCTCCCGGGCGTCGCCGCGCTCGGCGCGGTGCCTTGGGGCTGAAGACGCCCTCACGGGCCGCGACCGCCGTCGCTGGCGATCGTTGGCTCGAGCTCGATCCGCAGCGCGCACCGGCGTCGTGGGGCTTCGGCCCGTCGACGCCGGTGCGCGCCAACCTGGTCGGCGATTACACCTACCTCACCCACGGGTACTACGCCTCGCTCGACGCCGAGCAGCGCGGCGAGGCGGTCGTGCCCACCGCCGCCGAGTGCCTCGACGCGTACGTGGTGCCGATCGCGTTGAAGGTGGCTCGGCACGCGGGGTTGCCGGTGCCGGAAGCGCAGCTGGTCACCGACCGCTGGCCGGCGCCGCCGCTGCTCGCGTACCCCGTGAACCCGTTCTCGAGCCGAGGCGAACTCCTCCCCGACGCGGCGGCGATCGCCTCGCGCCGCAACGGCTTGACCTACACCGGCAAGTACCCGGTGCTGTGCCAGACGCTTCCCCACGATTGCCGGATCGACGTCGTGCGGATCGTCCTCGGCACGACCGCCGTACCCGAGTACGCGTCCTTCGCCACCGAAGTCTGGACCGCCTTCCGGGTCCCGCTGATGAAGGTGCGCGTGATCGTCTCGCGCGACGCGTACCACTTCTCCGGCATCGAGCCGCTGCCCTTCAAAACCCTCACCATCGACGAGCGGCGCGTCCTCGAGGAGGGCGTATGGCGCGGCTAGCGATCTTCACGGAGCGGTACACGATCCGGTCCGCGGTCGAGTTGACCGCGCTGACCAACTTCCGGCTCGCCGCGTTCGAGCTCGGGCACGAGCTCGATTTCGTCTTCAAGAACGAGCTGAAGTACCTCGACCAGTACGACGCGGTGCTCATCCGCTCCCTCACCGACCCCCTCAACACCTCCTACGTGGTGGCGCGCTGGGCCGAGCTCATGGGCAAGCGCGTGCTCGACACGTCCGAGGCGATCCGCGTCTGCTGCGACAAGGTGAACATGTACCGGCGGCTGCAGCTCGCCAACGTGCCGCTGCCCGAGACGCGCTTCCTCGACGAGCAGGCCGTGACGACGTCCGCAGCGGCGGCGCTCTTCGAGCAACTCGGTGCGCCGCTCGTGCTCAAAGCCCCCAACTCGTCGTTCTCCGCCTACGTCGACAAGGCGACCACGCCCGAGGAGTTCGTGCGGGTGGGCAAACGCTTCCTACGGCGGGCCGACCGCATCGTCGTGCAGCAGTACCTGCCGTCCGCGTTCGACTGGCGGGTGATCACGCTGCACGGCAAGGTGCTCGCGGTGGTCGAGTACCGCTTCGCCGCCGACCGCTGGAAGGTGATGCAGCGCGGTGGCGAGGGCGAAGCCGCGGTCACCCGCGGCATCCCGCGCGACGAGGCCCCCGAGAAGCTGATCAGCGTGGCGCTCGCCGCCTCGAACGCGATCTCGAACAGCCTCCACGGCGTCGACCTCAAGGAGATCGACGGCGAGTTCACCGTCATCGAGGTGAACGACAACCCGACGATCGCCGCGACCGAAGAGGACCAGGCGAACCCCGAGATCTACTCCGAGGTCGTGCGGTACCTGGCCGAGGGCCCCTCGGCGCTCGCTCACCTCGTCGGCTGAGCGCGCCTCCGCCGCTTGCGGCCCACGACCACCATCGCGCGGTGGCGCGCGCGCCCGTAGCGCGCGACCGCAGCGAAATCGCTCCTCCGCATGGGCAGGTGCACGCCGTCGGCGCGGTCGCCGCCCTCGGGCACGAGCGGGTCGTGCAGGTAGAGGTGGTCGGCGTCCCAGCCCGTGGCGACCACCCAGTGCGGCACCCGCTCGGCGTGGAGGCGCGCGTTGGAGACGAGCACCAGCGGCACGCGCCCCGCTCGCAGCTGAGCCTCGACGTCGTCGGGGCCGAACTCGCCGACGCGCTCGCGTCCTCCGCGACGCTCGAATTCTTCGAGGAACCCCGCGTGCGCGAGCGCCACCACCTCCTTCTTCGTCGCGTCGCGAACGGTGTCGAGGAACGGCACGCCGCGGCGGTCGATCCACACCTCCACGTCGAATCCACGCCGCAGCGCCGCGACCGCCAGGCCGTGCGCGCTGGTCCCGCCGTGGCCGGCGAGCATGAACACGGTCGTCGCCTCGCGCCAGAGCGCGAGCTCCTCGGCGGGCCCGAGCGGCGTCGGATGACCGAGCGACCGCATCGCCATCTGCAGGCTCGCCGCCCCGCACGTGAACTCGAGCGATTGCGGTTGGTACGGCACCGTGAGCAGTCGGGCGGCGTCGCCGCGCAGCCGCTTGCGCATCCGAAGCGCATCGCTGCCGTCCTCGTAGAAGTCGTCGGTGACGCCGACCACCTCGTACCCACGGCGCTCGTAGAGCCCGATGGCGGCGACGTTGTCGACCCGCACCTCCAAGCGCATCGACACGCACCCGCGCTCCACCGCGACCGCCTCGGCGGCGTCGAGCAGCGCGCTCGCGACGCCACGGCCGCGATGGTGCGGGTCGGTGACCAGCGAGTAGAGCCGCGCCCCGTGGAAGCCGCGCCGGTAGGCGACGATCGCGTCGCCGACGACCGAGCCGGCGAGCTCCGCCACCCACAGATCGGTCGTGGGGCTGTCGAGGAAGCGCGCGAACGAGATACGCGACACCCGGTCACCAGGGAACGCCTCCTCGAGGCGCACCAGCGCGTCGAGATCGCTGCGCGAGGCGCGGCGGACGCCGACGGGCATCGCGCCGGGAGCGCGGTCGCTCAATCCAGGGCCTTCAGCGCGTCCCGCAGCGCCGGCACCACCGCACGCACGTCCCCGACGATGCCGTAGTCGGCCACCTTGAAGATCGGCGCGTCGGCGTCCTTGTTCACCGCGACGATCACGCCCGAGCGGTTCATGCCCGAGAGGTGCTGGACGGCGCCCGACAGCGCCAGCCCGAAGTACAGCTTGGGGGAAACGCTCTTGCCCGTCTGCCCCACCTGCTCCGCGTACGGTCGCCATCCGGCGTCGACGACGGCGCGGGTGGCGGCGACCGCCCCGCCCAGGTCGTCCGCCAGCCCCACGGCGTGCGCCTCGAAGGCGTCCGCGCCGCCCAAGCCGCGCCCACCGCACACGACGACGTCCGCCTCCTCCAAGGCCACGCGCGCTCGGGCCGCGCGCTCGGCCGGCTGGACCGTCGCGGCCGCGTCGCTCGGTTCGAACACGACGGCCAGCGACTCGACGACCCCGTCCGCTTCGGCCCGGTCGGCCACCGGGTAGGCGCCCGGCTTCACGCTGACGACGACCGGTTCGGCCACCGCGCGCACGGTCGCGACCGCCCGCGAGAGGTAGGTCAGGCGTTCGGCGACCACCGCGCCGTCCTCGACGCGCACCACCGTGGCGTCCTCGAGGAGCGCCCCGCCGAGCCGCAGGGCCACGCGCGGCGCCACCGCCTGACCGCTGCGGTTGGCGCTCAGCAGGACGGCGCGCGCGCCCTTCGCGCGGGCGACGTCGGCGATGGCGCGCGTGCGCGCCTCGTGGCCCCCGTGCGCGAGCACCGGATCGGCGACGCGGTAGAGGGTCGGGACGAACCCGGCGAGCGCGGCGGTCGCGGCGTCGGTGTCCGGGCCCTCGCCGAGCACCAGCCCGGCCACCGGCACGCCGAGGGCGTCGGCGAGCTGCCGGCCGGCGCTGACGAGTTCGAACGCGGCGCGCCGCGGCACGCCGGCGGAGTGGTCGAGGACGATCAGCAGCATACTCGGGACCTCACAGGACCTTCGCCTCGTCGCGCAGGCGACGGGCGAGCTCGCGGGCGGCCACGCCGACGTCGCCGTCCAACACCACCCCGCGGCGAGCCCGCGAGGGCACCTCGACGTGGACGGTGGCGACGGTGGACGCCGCGCCCTCGAGGGCGCGGCGCTCGAGCGGCTTGCGCTTGGCCTTCATGATGTTCGGCAGCGTCGGGTACCGCGGTTCGTTCAACCCCTGCTGGGTAGTCGCGACGACGGGGAGGGGCGCGCGCCACGCCGCGCTGCCGTCGTCCGCATCGTGCACCGCCACCACCTCGTCGCCCTCGATCGCGATCTCGGTGGCCCAGTCGAGCAGCGACCACCCCAATGCCTCGGCGAGCGCCGGTCCGAGCGCGGCGCTGTCCCAGTCGGCCTGCTTGCCGCCGACGAGCACGAGTCGGGCGCCCGCCTCGCGGACCGCGTCGGCGAGCGCCGGCGCCTGGGCGAGCGGATCGAGAT
>JBHEOT010000270.1:0-610 GCA_046260675.1 Trueperaceae bacterium
GTGTGAGGTTGCCGGGTTTCGCTACGAGCGCGGCCTCGGCGATGCACGCGAACTCGGCAAAGCTGCCGCCCGCCACCTCGGCGAAGACCTCGTCACCGGGCAGGAAGCGCGTTACCTCGCTGCCGATCGCCTCGACGCGGCCGGCGAAGTCCTGGCCCCGGATCGCGTTCTTCGGGCGGCGCAGCCCGAGTGCGAGGCGCAGGACGTACGGCGCGCCGCTCGTGATCGTGGCGTCGGCGTGGTTGACCGACGCCGCGTGGATGCGCACGAGCACCTCGTTGGCGCGGGGCGTGGGGACGGCGACCTCGTCGAACCGCAGTTCGTCGGGGAAGCACGATCGTAGGTGTCACAGCAGTCCCAACTCGCGTGCTCGTGCCACCGCTTCGGTGCGGCTCCGCACCTCGAGCTTCTCGAAGATCTTGCGGCCGTGGCCCTTCACGGTGTCGACGGCTCGGTACAGCCGGTCGCCGATCTCGCGGTTCGACAGGCCCTCGGCGATAAGGCGCAGGACCTCGAGCTCGCGGGCGTTCAGAGGATCTGCAAGCGATCCTTGCCGCTGCCCGGTAGTTCCCCGGAGCGCGTCGCGCGCGAAGGCAGCCAACACCTTCGC
>JBHEOT010000271.1:0-602 GCA_046260675.1 Trueperaceae bacterium
CCCCGTTCTCGTCGCCGACCACGGCGTCCCCCGGCTGCACCACGACGCCGCCCACGGCGACGGGGAGCTGGACGTCGCCACGCTCGCCGAAGACGCCGCCGCGCGGCGTCGCGCCGGTCGCGAAGACCGGGAAGCCGAGGCGCCCGTGCGCCGCGACGTCGCGGCACGGCGCGCTCAGCACCACGCCCACGCCGCCGCGGGCGCGGGCCGCGAGGCTGGCGTTCTCGCCCCAGAACGCCACCGCTGGCGCGCCCGGGCCCTCGATGACGACCACGTCGCCCGGCTCGGCGACGTCGATGGCGGCGAACACGGCGCTGAGGTCGGTGCCGTGGGGGCGCGCGGTCACGGCGCGACCGACGAGGCGCGCGCCCGCCCACATCGGCCGCACGTCGGCCGCCATGGCGTTGGTCCTCCCCATCGCGTCGGAGAGCACGCAGGCGAACCCCTCCTCGGCGGCCGCCCAGCGCCGCAGTTCGGCCCAGAGGTCAACCATCGGCCATCGCCTGCGGAAGCCGCGCGAACAGGTCGGCCCATGCGGCGCGCCCCTCGGCGAAGCGGTGGAGCCGGAAGAACTCGTTCGGTGCGTGGATGTCCTCGTCGCC
>JBHEOT010000272.1:0-596 GCA_046260675.1 Trueperaceae bacterium
GCCTCGGATTGCGCAAGGCAATTGGCCACCAGCAGCCGGTGATGATGCGCCAGATCGGGCTCAAAGCCCTTTGCGGCCACGATGAACTCGCACGGCACCACCGCGGTGCCCTGATGGATGAGCTGGTAGAAGGCGTGCTGCCCGTTTGTGCCCGCCGCGCCCCAGACCACCGGCCCCGAGGGCCGCGCCAGCGGCGCGCCCGCCATCGTCACGCGCTTGCCGTTGCTCTCCATCTCGAGCTGTTGCAGATAGGCGGGCAGCCGCGCCAGACGCTGGTCATAGGGCAGCACCGCGCGGGTGGCGTGGCCGCAGCCCTGATGGTGCCAGAGCCCGGTCAGCGCGAGCATCACGGGCATGTTCGCCTCGGGCGGCGCCTCGCGGAAATGCGCATCCATCGCCGCGGCACCGTCGAGAAACGCGTCGAACCGCTCCGGCCCGATGGCGATCATCAGCGGCAGCCCGATCGGCCCCCAGAGCGAATAGCGCCCGCCGACATAATCGCCGAAATCGAAGACGCGGGTGGCGTCGATCCCCCAGTCGGCGGTCTTGTCGGTGGCCGAGGACACGGCGGCGAAGCGCGCCCCCGGATCGACGCC
>JBHEOT010000273.1:0-595 GCA_046260675.1 Trueperaceae bacterium
GCTCAGGCCATGCTGCAGGACCAACTGGCGATCTCCGACGACGACCTCGACGAGCTCGAATCGCTCTGGAACGATCCCGAAGCGCGGGAAGAGTTCGCCGATACGGTCGCCAGCGTCTTCGGCGACGGGGCTGCGACGATCGACGCAGCGGGCCGCCAGGAGATGATCACCTTCCTCACCGAGAACACCGAGTTGAGCGAAGCCGAGGCCGCTGCGCGCGTCGACCCCTTGATCGAGCGCTACGAAGAGGCGCAGGAGGACCTGGCCGAGCTCGAGGACGACGTGCGCATCGCCGGGCAAGACGCGGCGGACGCCCTCTCGGTGGCCGCGATGTGGGCGGGCCGAGACGACGCGGGCCTAGGAGTTCTACCCCCCCGGTGCGGACCCTCCGCACGTCGCGCCCTCCGACCGGACCGGTCGGGGGGCGCGACCTTTGGGGGTCGCGCACCAGAGTCCGGACGTGCCATCCTCGGGAGCGGCCCCGAGGAGGTCCCGTGACGAGCGCCACGACCGTCCGCCCCCGCGCCGAGTTCCGCGTCGAGGACGCCCCCACCTACGATCGTCGCGGCCCGCGGCGCTGGGTGCTGTCCCACCT
>JBHEOT010000274.1:0-592 GCA_046260675.1 Trueperaceae bacterium
CCCCGAGACGCTGCGCCCGGAGCTCGCGGCGCGCTTGGCGGCCGGCGACGACCCGTTCGCCCCGCCGGATCTAGCCACCGCTGTGCGCCCCGAGGAGTCGCGCGACGTCGTCGCCGTGCTCGAGGCCGGTCATCGGTCAGGCGCGAACGGCGGCGAGTTGATCGAGCTCGGTTGGTGAGCGCTGCCGGTGCTCGTGTCGGCATCGGCGTCATCGGTGCCCGATCGATGGTGGCGACACGTGCCGTGATGCCGGCGATCGCCACCTGCGAATTGGCCGACCTCGTTGCAGTCTCGTCCTTGGGCGGACCGGTTCCCGAACCCTGGGCTCATCTCGCCGCGGGCACCTACGACGACGTGCTCGACCATCCCGACGTCGAGGCGGTCTACATTCCACTGCCCAACGGCATGCACCGCGAGTGGGTCGAGCGGGCGGCCGATGCCGGCAAGCACGTCTTGTGCGAGAAGCCGCTCGCTTCGAACGTCGCCGATGCGACCGCAATGGCGGCCGCGTGTGATGCGGCCGGCGTGATGCTGGTCGAAGCGTGGATGACGCCGTTCGACGCCCGTTGGCGGGCCGCGCTCGACGCAGTGC
>JBHEOT010000275.1:0-590 GCA_046260675.1 Trueperaceae bacterium
GCTGAGCTTCCGCGCGCGGAGGATCGCTCCGAGATCACCCTTCACGAGCGTGACGCCCGCGCTCTCCATCGCGACGTCCGTGCCGGTCCCCATCGCGATCCCGACCTGCGCCTGCGCGAGCGCCGGCGCGTCGTTGATCCCGTCGCCCGCCATCGCGACGAACTTCCCCTGCTCCTGGAGCTTCTTCACGACATCGACCTTCTGATCCGGCAGGACCTCGGCCTCGACGCGCTCGATGCCGAGCTTCTTCGCGACGGCCTCCGCGGTCGTCCGGCTGTCGCCCGTGAGCATGACCACGTCGATCCCCTCCTCGCGGAGCGCCCGGACGGCGCCAGGGGTCGACTCCTTGATCGCGCAATGCCGCGGGCCTCGGCGCCGGCGACGATCGCCGCCGCGAGAGGATGCTCGCTCGCCCGCTCGAGGCTCGCGGCGAGACGGAGCATCTCCCTCTCCTCGACCGCGCCGGTCGCGGTGACCGACACCAGCTCGGGCTTGCCGAGGGTCAGCGTGCCCGTCTTGTCGACGACGAGAGTGTCGACCTTCCGTAGCACTTCGATCGCTTCGGCGTTCCGGAAGAGGACGCCGTGCGT
>JBHEOT010000276.1:0-571 GCA_046260675.1 Trueperaceae bacterium
GCTCGAGGTCGTTGGCGTTGACGGTCTCGACCGGCAGCGCCCGCGGCCCGCGCGCGGGGAGCACGTAGGCCTGCCCCGGGAAGCGCACCGCCGGGGCGCGGTCGCGCACGTAGACGTCGATGGGGACGTCGCGCACCAGCGCGTCGCCCGAAGCGCTCGGAAGGCCGGCGCGGAGCGTCAGGGCGTAGCGCTCGCCGTAGGCGACGCCGGTGACGCACAGCTGCGCCCCCTCGGCTTCGACCGCTAGGCCGGACGCGGCGCGCTGGACGAACGGGGCGTAGTCCCGCGCGGGCGCGAGCGGTTCGGAGAAGTTGGCGCAGATCCGAGGGGTGCCGGTGCGCGCGTCGACGTCGAAGTAGAGGTAGCGGAACCCGAAGGCCTCGCGCAGGCGCGCGAGCTCGGCGCGGGCGATGCCGGGGGCGAGGCGGTCGGCGAGGCGCAGCGCGCCCAGCGCCGACTCGCCGCGGTAGGTGGCTTCGAGGGTGCGCGCCATCACGACCAGGGCGTCGGCGCGGGCGGGTTCGGGCAGCCGCAGGGTGGCGTTCACGGCCGCCAGGACGGATCGGCGGCT
>JBHEOT010000277.1:0-567 GCA_046260675.1 Trueperaceae bacterium
ATCGCCTTTTGCCGCGCACGCTCCTGCTTGCGCTTCATCGAGGCCATGGATTTGTGCCGGCCACCTTCACCGCCCGAAAGCGCCTGATTGAGCGTCAGCTTGCCGCCGCGCCGGGCGTCGTCGCCGCCACGGCCCTTGCCCTTGCCCTTGGTCTTGGCGTCGTCATCGCGCTTGCGCGGCGGCGGGGCCTGCTTGGACGGCGTCTGGCGCGCCTGCGCGGGCTCTTCGGCTTGGGCCGGCTCGGCCGGGGCGGATGCGGCCTTTTCGGCCGCGTCCTTGGCGCGGGCCTCCTCTTCGGCCTTGGCGAGCGCACGCTCTTCGGCGTCGCGCTGTTCGCGTTCCTTGGCCTCGGCCTCGTCGCGGCGGCGGTTGCGCTCTTCCTCGCGCGCCTTCTCGTCGGCCTCGCGCTGCGCGGCCTCTTCGGTCTCGCGCGCCTTGGCGGCCTGAAGCGCCTTCATCCGGCGATCCATCTCGGCATCGGAGATGCCCGCAGGACGCTTGCCGGATCCGGACTGCGCGCCCGTCTTGCCGGCGCCACCCGTGCCTGCGCCACCTGTCGCGGGCGCG
>JBHEOT010000278.1:0-566 GCA_046260675.1 Trueperaceae bacterium
ACGTGAGCGCGCGCGAGGCGCTCACTCGCTCCGGAACGCGAACCACAGCCCCATGAGCGCGAGCCGGTCGCTGGCCGCGAGCGGATCTCCGGCACCCGGGTCCGCCGCCTGGAACGCGAGCTCCAGCCCATCGAGGCGCTCGGCGTCGCTGCGCAGGAGGAACGTCGTGCCGCCGGCGCTCTCGAGCTCGAAAGCGTGTCCGTCCACGCTGCCGACCAGCGCGCCGTCGCGCTCGGTCACGACCACCGGGCCCGCGGCCGACGCGTAGACGCCCGGCACCGCCCGCAGCAGGTCGTCCGACGGCCGCGTGGGCGTGAGGACGACGCTCCGCGGCGGCGCCAAGGGCGCCTCCCCGAACACCAGGGCGGCGACGACGATGCTCTCGGCCACCTCGCGCCGGGGATCGAGCGGGCGCGAGACGTTGCTGGCGACCGCGACCGCGACCGCGGCCTCGGGCACGAGCGCCACGTGCGAGCCGCTGTTGCGCACGCTCCCGAGATGCCATACGAGCTGCAGGCCGGCGACCTCGTCGAGGTACCACGCCAGGCCGTAGCCGAGCCCGGCGC
>JBHEOT010000279.1:0-566 GCA_046260675.1 Trueperaceae bacterium
GGTCATGTGACTTCATGACCCGCCGTACCCGCCGTGGAGCCGTCCGCACACCCTGCGCCCGCAGCCGAGCCCAGACCTTGCGATAGCCCTCGCCGGAGAAAGGCGAGGCGGCGATCGCGGCCTGGATGTGAAGCAGCAACTCGGCGTCACTGCAGGCGCCCTGCGGGCCGCGTCGTCGTGGTGGGCGCGGCGCATTGGCGACCCCGGCACCGGCGGAAGGACCACGATGACGGTAGACCGTTGCCCGGGGTGCACCCCAGATCCTGCAGACGCGGGACATCCCGAAGGGACGGCGCGTGGAGATCGAATGCGCCTGGCTCATTTCTTCGATCTCCGCCGGGCCAAAGGGCGGCCGCCCTCCAGCTTGTCGATCTTTGCGTACAGCAACTCGTTATCCATGGTGATCTCGCCCACCTTGGCCTGCAGCCGTGCGATCTCGTCATCACGTGCGTCGCGCTCGCGCTCCTTCAGCGCGCTCTCCGCCCCCATCAAGACCTTGTCACGCCAGGCCGTCAGGCGATGAACGGGAACGTTCTCCTCTCGAGAGACCGCCTCAAGACCCTCCC
>JBHEOT010000028.1:0-33432 GCA_046260675.1 Trueperaceae bacterium
GGCGTCCACCCAACGCCCGCCGATCAGCAGGCGGCGCTCGACCTCGCGGGCCTCGACCCCGCGGGCGCCGTTCGCGGCCGCGCTCATCGCGCGACCTCGGCGTGCGCGCGGACGCCCGCGCCGGTCGCGACCGCCAGCGCCTGCTCGAGCACGGCCATCCCCTCGTCGACCTGGGCGTCGCTCAGGTCGAGCGGCGGCAACAGGCGCACGCAGTTGCCGTGCAAACCCGCGCGCAGCACGATCAGGCCGCGCCGCAGCGCCTCGGTGGTGGTGCGCTGCACGACGTCGGGGGCGGGGCGTTTGGAATCGCGGTCGGCGACCAGCTCGATGGCGAGCATCGGCCCGAGGCCCCGGACGTCGCCGATCGCCTCGAAGCGCTCGGCGAAGCGCTCCAGGTGCCCGCGCAGCCGGTCGCCGACCACCCGCGCGCGCTCGAGGAAGCCGGGGGCGGTGACCGCGTCGATCGTGGCCACCGGGGTGCGGGCCGTCCATGAGGTCGGCGCGCCCGACCACCGCCGCGATCGGCATGCCGGCGCCGAGCGACTTGGCGGTGACGAGCAGGTCAGGCACCACCCCCGCGTGCTCCACCGCCCACAGGCGACCGGTGCGCCCCATGCCCGACTGCACCTCGTCTGCGACGAGCACCACGCCGTGGCGGGTGCACAGGTCGCGCAGCGCCCGCAGGAACGCGGGCGGCGCCGGGACGAAGCCCCCTTCGCCCTGCACCGGCTCGACCACCACGGCCGCCAGCGCCACGGGGTCGACCTGCGCGACCAGCGCCCGCTCGAGCCCGGCGATCGCCTCGGCGACCACCTCGTCGTCGCTCAGGTGGGGCGGCCGCCGGTAGAGGTCGGGGAACGGGATCCGGTAGACCTCGGGCGCGAACGGACCGAAACCCTTCTTGAACAGGCCGTACTTGCTCGTCATCGCGAGCGTCAGGTTGGTGCGGCCGTGGTACGCACCCTCGAACACCAGGACGGCCGGGCGGCCGGTGGCGGCGCGGGCGATCTTGACCGCGGTCTCCACGGCTTCGGCGCCGGAGTTGAGCAGGATCGCTTTCTTGGGATGGTCACCGGGCGCGATCTGGACCAGCCGTTCGAGCAGCGCCACGTACGGCTCGTAGGTGCCGACGATCGCGCACATGTGCACCAGCTCGGCCGCCTGCCGCTGCAGCGCCTCGACCACGGCCTTCGGTGTGTGGCCGACGGCGAGCACGCCGATGCCGCCGGCGAAGTCGAGCAGGGTGTTGCCGTCGACGTCGACGACCGCGGCGCCGTGCGCATGCGCGACGCCGAGGTCGGTCAGCTTGGCGGCGCCGCGCGCCGACGCCATCTCGCGGCGCCGCGCGAGCGCCAGGCTCTTGGGTCCCGGGACCTCGGTGACGAGTTCGATGGTGGGCATGGGGCTCCTCGACGTGGCTGCGGTGCGATGGACGTGGCCGTCATGCTACGTCGCGGCCAGGACCTCGCGCGCGGCCCGTGCCCCGCTGCGCCACGCACCGTGGACCGTCGCAGCGCAGCCCTCGGGGGCGGTCGCTTCGCCCGCCCACCACAGCGGCGGGGTCGGCGTCGCGAGCGCGGCGCGCGCGCCCTCGTGCCCGGGCACCACATGGGCGTACCCACCGCGCGCCCACGGGTCGTCGGGCCAGCCGATCCGCCGGCCCGCGAGGGCGCGCAGGCCGGGGCGCCCGGACTCGGCGGCCAGGGTGGCGAAGGCGCGCTCGAGCGCTTCGGCCTCCTCGAGTCGGAGCAGGTCGGCCGCGCCGGAGCCGGAGACGAACCCGGTCCAGACGGGCTCCTCGGTGCCAGGGGGCGACGAGGTCCACCACATGGGCGGGGTCCCGCGCGCGTAGAGCGCTTCGACGGGGGGTCCGCCCGGTACGGGGTCGAACGGCTCCGCGTTAAGCCGGTAGACCAGCTTGATCACCGGCCCCATCCGCAGCCCGGCGAGCGCCGCACCCTTGAGCGCCTCGAGGCTGGGTTCGAAGGCGACGCCACCGGCCTGCAGCACGCCGAGCGGGAGGGCGACCACGCACGCGCCGGCGCGCCAGCGTTCCGGGCGCGCCGCCGCAGCGGCCTCGACGGCGACGGTGTCGACGGCGACGCCGTCCGGGCCCGTCGCGACGCACGTCGCCGCACGCCCCAGGCGCACGTCGAGGCCCTCGGCGAGCGCGCGCGGCAGCGCGTCCTGGCCGCCAGGGAGGCGGAAGTCGCCGGCGCCGGCATCGTCCTCGGCGAGGCCACGGCGGATCGAGGTGGCCGACAGATGGTGCGGGTCGTCGCCAGCGGCGTTCGCGAAGGCACGCCGCACGTGCCGCCGCTGGTCGGTGCTCCACCCCAGCCGCGCCAGGTGCGCGTCGAGGTCCTCGTAGGGACTGGCCGGTACGTCGGGGAGCGCCATCGTGCGGGTGGCGTCGAACGCGGGGTCGAGGGTGCGGGCCGCACGCATGGTGCGCAGCACCCCGTCCTCGCCGCGCACGAGGCTCTCGTCCTCCTTGGGCCAACGGCGCGCCTCGAGGTCGAGCGCCCGGACCAGATCCCACGTGTCGGCACGGTCGCCGTGGACGAACTCGGCGCCGAACTCCACCGGGTGCGGCGCGAACGTGCGGTCGGTCCAGACGCGGCCGCCGACCCGGTCGCGCGCCTCGAGCACGACCACCCGGCGACCGGCGTCCTGGAGGTCGCGGGCGGCCTTGAGGCCGGCGACGCCGGCGCCCAACACGAGGACGTCGGCGTCCATGGACCGCCCCCTCAGCGGCGACGCGCGCCGGGGCGCGGCGGCTTGGCGGCGTCGCCGGGCCGAGCTCCCGTGGCTCGGGCGCGGCGACCGGCGGGGACGGCGGCGTCGACCGGCACGGTCGCGGTCACGACCGCGGCGTCGTCGATCGCATCGCCGGACACCGAGGCGGCCGGCGGCGGCTCGCGGACGGCCACGACGGAGCGCACGGCGTTCGCCGCCGCCGGCGGCCGCGGCGCGCTGGCGCCGAGGCGACCCGGGACCGCGAGGCCAGGGATCGGCTTACCGAGGCCCTTCGCCGGCGCGGTGCGCGGCGGCCGCCAGGCGATCAGGACCGCGCAGCCACCGGCCTTGGGCTCGGGGTAGTAGTCCTCGACGATCGCGAGCGGTTGCAGCCCGCGGTGGAGCTGCATGGTGACGGTGGGGTCGCTGAGCTCACCGGCCAGCACCCGCTCGGCGTACGCGCGCGGGCTCAGCACGTCGGCGTAGCGGTGGTAACCCATGAGCATGCCGCCGGCGTACCAGCCCTCGAGGCCCAACTCGGGCACGAGCCCCAGACGCGCGGTGTAGAGCGCGCTGGCGATACCGCGCCGCTGGAACTCGGGATGCACGGCGATCTCGACGCCGTAGAGCCACGCCCCCTCGGGGTCGTGGTTCGGCAGCGAGTAATCGCCGATCACGTCGTGCCAGCACAGCGGCGGCGCGTCCGGGGGACGGCGGGTGCGCAGGGTAGTGGCGGTACCGACGACGATCTCGCGACCGCCTCGGTGGGTGACGGCGACGAACTGACCCTCGGGGAAGCGCTCGAGCTGCTGCTCGATCAGGCGCGCGTGGCGCACCCGCTTCTCGGGGTTCACGGGGTAGCCGTTCGCCAGGTGGAGGACGTCGAAGGACTGCGGTCCGTGACGGACCTCCGTCGGCACGACGTCGAAGTCGAACGATCCGGTGGTGACTTTCATAACGTTGGGATGAGCAACGCCTGCTGAGTTGTGTAAGTCCGGAAAGCGGGAAAAACGTCAACGAGTCAGGACCACGTGCGGACCCGAGCCCGATGCATTTTCACAACCTTCACGCGAGAGTCGTTCCTCCCGAGACCCGTAAGGGACGCGATCGGTCTGAACTCACACTGTAGGGTTGTCTCAAACGCGTCTCACGCTCCTTCGTTCCCGTATGAGGTGACGGTAGCACGGCCCCCCGGGGGGTCGGCAAGCGGGGGCGTCACGAGCGCACGTACACCATCCGGGGTACACACCCGCGCATGCACCAGCGGAAGGCCGCCCTGGACACGCCTCCAGCGCGATCGCCACCGGCGCCGGGTCCAACCGGGGTGCGGGTACGATGGCGTGTGCCGCGGCCGACCCACCGCCCCACCCCCCCTCGAGGACCCGGCGTCCGTCGGGCGGCGAACCTGCGCGCCGCGCTCCTGGCGGCGCCCGCCAGCGCGTGGTTGATCGTCTTCTTCCTGCTCCCGCTCGTCTTCGTGTTCACGGCCAGCTTCCTGACGCGCGGCGCGGGTGGGATGCCGGTGCCGCCGGCGACGCTCGAGCAGTACGACCGCACCTTCGACGTGTTCGGCCCGGTCATCTGGCGCACGCTCGGCTTCGCCCTCCTGACCACCGCGCTGTGTTTGGCGGTCGGCTACCCCACGGCGCTCTTCATCGCGCGCCGCCGCCGCCCCACGGTTCGGATGCTCCTGCTCTTCCTCGTGCTGCTGCCGTTCTGGACCAATTTCCTGGTGCGCACGTACGCGCTGATCACGATCGTCCAGCGCGAGGGGCTCCTCAACCAGCTGCTGATGCGCGCGGGCGCGATCGCCGAGCCGGTCCAGATGCTGTTCACCCAGGGGGCCGTGGTGCTCGGCCTCGTCTACGGCTACCTGCCCTTCATGGTGCTGCCGATCTACGCGGCGGTCGAGCGCCTCGACCAGCGGTACGTCGAGGCCGCCCACGACCTGGGGGCCAACGACTGGCGCGCTTTCTGGCGGGTCGTGTGGCCGCTGACGCTGCCGGGGGTCGTCGCCGGCTCGATGCTCGTGTTCATCCCTGCCGTCGGGGCGTTCGTCACCCCCGACCTGATGGGGGGCACCCGCGGCCTGATGATCGGCAACCTGGTGCAATCGCAGTTCGGCGGCCGCGGCAACGTGCCGCTCGGTTCGGCGATCTCGATGGTGCTGCTGGCGTTCGTGTTCGTGGGGGTGCTCGTGTACACCCGCTTCGGCGAGCAGGACCGATGACGGCGCCCGCCACGGCAGCGGGCGGCGAGGCAGCGCTGCGCCGCGACCTGGCGGCGCGGCGCGCCGGTCGTTGGTTCATGTGGCTCGTCCCCATCGGTGTCTTCGTGTTCCTGTGGGTGCCGATCGCGGTGCTGGTGGTGTTCTCGTTCAACGACGGCGAGTCGGTGTCCGTGTGGCGCGGTGCGACGCTGCGTTGGTACGGGCACCTGTTCGGCGCCATCGCGGGAGAGGGGCGCTTCCAGAGCGACCTGCTGCTCCAAGCGGTGCGCAACTCGCTCGTCGTCGCCGGGGTCTCGACGGTCGTCGCGACGGTGTTCGGCACCATGTTCGCGCTCGCGGTGGCGCGCGGCCGCTTCCCGGGGCGACGCCTGCTCGACGCGCTGTTCTACCTTCCGGTCGTGATCCCCGACATCACCATGGGCGTGTCGCTCGCGGTGTTCTTCCGGATCGTGTTCGAACTGGTCCTGCAGACGACCGGTGTGCGCCTGGTGTCCGGGTTCGGCACCATCGTGATCGCCCACGTGGCGTTCAACGTCGCCTACGTGGCGATCGTGGTGCGGGCGCGGCTCGCGACCATGGACCCGGCCCTCGAGGAGGCCGCCCGCGACCTCGGCGCCAACGAGCTCCAGACCTTCTGGCGCGTCACCTTCCCGATGCTCGCCCCCGGCGTGGTCGCGGCGGCGCTGCTCGCGTTCACGCTGTCGCTCGACGACTTCGTCGTCACCTTCTTCACGTCCGGCGTGGGTACGACGACCCTGCCGATGTTCGTCTACGGCCTGTTGAAGCAGCGCGTGCCGCCCGAGATCAACGCGGTGAGCACGCTGATGATCCTGGCCTCGCTGGTGCTGGTGGCCGCCTCGCTGCTGCTGCAGCGACGCGGCGCCGACCGGTGAGCACCGGGGGCGCCCGGAACGACGTCGCCGCCCCGACCAGCGGCCGGGGCGGCGACGAACGCGAGCGTTGCGCGGCGGCGTCAGGCGCCGAAGCGCATGATCTTCAGGTACTTCTCGAGCGCCTTCTGGGTGCGCACGACGTCCTTGTCGGTGAGCTTGTAGCGACCGTCTTCGAGGCCGCGGCCGATGACGGTCTTGCAGCGCTCGAGCATGGCCGCGCCGCTCTTGGTGAGCGTGAGCCGACGCTTGCGCCCGTCGTCGTCCGCGCGCTCGCGCTCGATGAAGCCGCGCGACACGAGCCGGCTGATCACGTGCGAGACGGTGGGGGAGGCTTGGTTGAGGCGAGCGGCGATCTCGGTGGGGTACGCGACCCCCACGTCGATGGCGTGCAGGACCGATAGGTCCTGCATCGTCATGTTGGCGTCCTCGTCGAGCCACTCGTTGAGCAGCCGATCGGTGTCGCGAGCCGATTGGAGGACGACGCGGAAGAGTTCCAGCAGATCCGTGGTGGCAGCCATAAGGACTGCAGCGTACACCCCGATCGGGGTCTTGGGGTGTGTATCCGACGATCAGATACACACCCTCGTCTCGCCATGCGAGAAAGAGCCCTCGATTCGCCGCATCCGCCGTGCAGCGGTCATGCAACTATTGTCGGGCCGACGCACCGCGGAGGCCACCTGAGCGCCGTACCGCACGCATCTTCGGTTTCTACGTCAAGGTGAACGAAGGATCGCATCCGCGGTTCCGAAGCCCGGATCGCGCCAGACGAGCAGGGTCGCCCAGTCGTCGGCGGCCGAGTCCTCCAAGTAGCCCTGGAGCACCCCCTCGACCTCGAAGCCGTTGCGCAGCTGCATCGTGAGCGTCGGATCGAGGAGCTCGCCCGCGACGACCTTGGCGACGTACGCGGCGGCGCTCAGCGCGTGCTTGTGGCGGACGAACCCGGGGAGCAGGCCGCCGGCGACGATGCCGCGCTTGCCGAAGCGCCGCACCAGGTCCTTGCGCGCGTCGTAGATCCGGCGTCCGAGCCCGAGCCCGCGCCACGCCGGATCGACCGAGACGTCCGCCCCGTAGTACCAGGCGCCACTCGGATCGTGCCGGCCGTACCAGCCGTCGTCGATGAGCTCGCGGAAGGTGTGCCCCGGGTGGTCGAAGTCGAAGTCGACGAAGAAGCCCGATCCGAGCCCCACCACCTGCGGCTCGGCCAGCGGCGCCCCGTCGCGACCTTCGTGCGCGACGGCCACCAAGTCGGCCTCGGAGAACACCTCGAGGTGGCGCAGGAAGTGCTCGGCGCGCATCAGCTCCGCCGCCCCCAGGGTGGGGAAGCAGCGCAGCTGGAGCGCCTCGAGGTGGGGGGCTTGCCACGGCTGCGACGGAGCGATCACCACCTCGTCCGCGACGTTCATGGGGCCGCGGCGCTCATGTCGGTAGCGGCACCTGGACGAACGGGTGCTCGCTCGGGAGCCCGCGCACCGCCCAGAAAGCGCGGTCGGCCGGCCGGGCGACCACGGCGCCGCAGGTCGCCACGTACCGCGGCGGCACCCCCCGGTAGCAGATCGCGCCCTCGTCGCGGGTGACGGCCATCAGGTCTTCGGAACCGAGGTCGCCGCGGTCCAGCAGCTCGGCGCCGCGCAGCAACCGGCGAGCGCTGCTCGCGACGGCCACGGGGTCGCGCTCGCGCTCGACCGCGCGGGTGGCGGGGGCGACGCAGTGGTTCGTGTGCACCAAGGGCGCGTCCGCGAGCTCGGTGACCACGGTGCGCGTCGTGGTGGCCTCGACGTTCGCGCCTCGGCCGGCGGCGTCGAGCACCTGGTAGTTGTGGGCGCCCGCGAGGCGCGCCTCGCCGATGCAGCGCAGCGCCCCCGCCAGGTCGCGCTCCTGCAGCGCCTTGCGGACCACGAAGGGCCAGGTGACCCCCACCGCGCCGTCGCCGGCCGAGAGGTTGTTGATGCCCACGACCAGGCCGTGCTCGTTCATCCCGATCATGCCGACGCAGCCCACCGACGTGAAGGCAACGAACGCGGGGGCGTCCGTCGGGGCGCCGCGCAGCACGATCACGTGCTCGGTGGCGGTCTCGTGCATGTCCCACGTCTGACCGAAGAGCGCGCGCCCGTCGGCGGCGCGGCCGCCCGGCACCAGGAAGGCGGTGCAATCCATCGCCTCCTCCGGCACCGGCGCGGCCGCGCGCGGGCCCGGGCCGACCGCGTACACGGCGTCGACGAAGTCGGTGAAGCCGTTGACGATCACGACCTCGGCCGCGGAGAGCCCTGCCGCCTCGGCCATGGCGTCGAGCTCTTCGGCGAGGTCGGGCGCGTACGCGCGATGCGCCTCCAGGCTCGCCTCGCCCAGGGCGAGCACCTGCGCCCGCGTGAGGCTGCGCCCGGTCCAGACCGGCGAGCCGGCCAGGTGGACGCGCTCCGCGGCGAAGGCGCGCAGCTGGAGGCGGGCGAAGGCCCCGTGCGCCGCGCCCATCTGAGCGGGCGTGCCGGCGACGTCCAGGATGGGGAGGCTCATGCGAGCACCGACGCGTGGTCGCGGCTCCACGACGCCACGACCGCGGTGCCGCGCGCCCACATCGCGTCGTACCCGGCCAGGCGGTTCTGGACGCGCACGACCACCGGCGCCTCGCCGCCGCCGGGCAGCTGCACCCGGTAGCGGGTGTCGGTCCCGATGTACTGGACGTCGACGACCTCGCCCGCGAGCGCCACGAGGCCGTCGCTCGGCGCACCGGCCGCGCCGACCGCCAGGCCGATCTTCTCGGGCCGCACCGCCACGGCCACCGGGTGCCCGACCAGCGCGCCGGGGTCGCGCAGCGCCGCCTCGACGGTGGCGCCGCCCACGAGGCGCACCACGCCGCGGTCGCCGTGGCGCGCCTCGAGGATGCCCTCGAGGAAGTTCGTCTCGCCGATGAAGTCGGCGACGAAGCGGCTCGACGGGCGCTCGTACACGGCGTCGGGGGTCCCGATCTGCAGCGCACGGCCCGCCGACATCACGGCGATCCGGTCGGCCATCGTCAACGCCTCCTCTTGGTCGTGCGTGACGTACACGAAGGTGATGCCCACGCGCTGCTGCAACTGCTTGAGCTCGTCCTGCATCGCCTTGCGGAGCTTGAGGTCGAGCGCGCCGAGCGGCTCGTCGAGCAGGAGCACCGCGGGCCGGTTGACGAGCGCGCGCGCCAGCGCCACGCGCTGCTTCATGCCGCCCGACAGCTGCCCCGGACGGCGCTCGCCCGCGTCGGGCAGGTGCACCATCTCGAGCGCCTCGAGCGCGCGGCGGCGCGCCTCGGCAGGCGCCACCCGCGCCATCCGCAGCCCGAAGGTCACGTTCTGCAGGACGCTCATGTGCGGGAACAGGGCGTAATCCTGGAACACCGTGTTCACCGGGCGGTGGAACGCGGGCACGCCCTGTACCGGTCGGCCGCGCAACAGGACCTCGCCGCCGGTCGGGTCCTCGAAGCCGGCGATCACCCGAAGGGTGGTGGTCTTGCCACAGCCCGACGGGCCCAACAGCGCGAAGAACTCCCCCTCGCCGATGGTGAGCGAGACGTCGTCGACGGCGCGGACCGATTGGCCCGCGCCGCCTTCGAACTCCTTCACCAGGTTTCGGACCTCGACGGCGGCGGTGCTCACGTTGGCGCCGAGTCTAACGTCCGAAGGGCGCGCTTCACCGCCCGACGAAGATCTTCACCTCGTCCCACGCGTCGTTGTAGAGCTGCTCGAGATCACCGTCTTGCACCACACTGAAGAGGCGCGCCTCGGTCTCGTCGGTCGGGTAGATCCCCGGATCGTCGAGCAGTTCGGCGTCGATCAGACCGGTCGCGATCGCAGCGCGGTTCGGGCTGCCGTAGGCGGTGTAATTCGCGATGTCGGCGGCGACCTGCGGGTCCATGAGGTAGTCGAGGAAGACGTGGGCCAGCTCGGGGTTGCTCGCGCCCGTGGGGATGACCAGGTTGTCGACCCAGAAGTTCGCGCCCTCCTCGGGGATCACGTAGGCGTAGCGATCGCACTCGCACTCGTCCATGATCTGAAAGAGGTCGCCCGAGTACTCGACGACGATGTCCGCCTCGCCGCGCAGCAAGATCTCCTGCCCGTCGTCCTGGTTGATGTACACGACGTTGCCGCCGTTGGCGATCAGGTAGTCCTTGGCTTCTTCGATCAACTCGGGATCGCCGGTGTTGGGGTCATGGCCGAGGATCGAGAGCGCGACGCCGAACATGGGCCGCACGTCCTCGAGCCAGCTCACCGGCCCGTCGTACTCGAACATCTGCTGCCAGCTGGTGATCTCGAACCCGACCGCCTCGACGTCGTAGCCGATGCCGATGGTGCCCCACTGGTAGGGCAGCGAGTAGACGTTGCCGGGATCGAAGTCGAGGTCCAGGAAGGTGGGGGCGATGTTGGCGAGGTTCGGCAAGCGATCGTGATCGAGCTCGACGGCCAGCCCCTCCTCGATCATCAGGGGGACGATGACGTCCGAGGGCACGACCACGTCGTAGCCGGGGTTTCCCTGGCGCATGCGGGCGAGCATGTCGCCGTCGGTGGGGAAGGTGTCGTAGATCACGCGGACGCCGCAGACCGCTTCGAAGTCGGCGATCGTGTTCTCGGCGATGTACGTGGTCCAGTTGTAGACCGAGAGCGTCTGGCCGGCGAAGCCGTCCGGGCAGGTCCACGAGGACTGGGCGGCGGCGGTGCCGAAGCTGGCGGCTCCGAGCACGAGGGTGGCGGTGAGGAACAGGGTCGAACCACGGCGCGGCATGATGGCTCCTTCGCTGCGGTGAGTGGACGTGGGGCAGTGCGACGGGCGCGCCGGTGTCGGCGCTTCACGAACACGTCACCATACCGAAGCGCCCCCCGGTTCGGGACCGGAGGGCGACGTGGGCCTAGAGCGCCCCTTCACGCGGACGCTGGGCAGCGGACGCGAAGCTCAGCGCTTGGTGGGCACCGGGCACGTCGACATGCCGAACACCCGGTAAAGCGCGCAGAAACCGGTCGCGCCGGTGCCGATGAGCACGATGCCCACGACGCCCAACACGACGGCGAGTACGCCCGTGAGCCAACCGAACGCCCACGCGGCGACGAGCACGATCCCTACCACCACGCGAACGACGCGATCGACGGTTCCTTCGTTGCGGACCATGGTCCACCTCCTGCGCCCAAGTGTAGGGTCCATTTCTCACCATGTCCATGGTAGGAATGGTGGGAATCCATGGAGACCCGAGATCGCGTCCTTCGCCACCTCAAACGTCAGGGCCCGTCGACCGTCGCCGAGGTGGCCGCGGGCCTCTCGCTCAGCCCCAACGCGACGCGCCACCACCTCCTGGCGCTCGAGCGCGCGGCGATCGTCGCCAGCGAGCCCGACCGCGGTCGCAGTGGCGGCCGCGGTCGGGCCGGTCGACCCGCCCGCCGCTACGCGTTGACGCTCGCGGCCGAGGACTCCTTCCCCAAGCGCTACCCCGAGCTGCTCGCGGCGTTGTTGGCCGTCGCCGACCAGCAACGCGTGCTGGACCCGCTCCTGCGCGGGGTGGTGGACGCGTTGGCGACCCCGCTGCGCGCCGAGCTCCTGCGGCTGCCACCCCGGGAGCGGCTCTGGCGGCTGCTCCAAGCGCTCGAGTACGGCGACATGCTTCCAGCCCTCACCGCCGAGTCCAGCGGTTGGACGTTGGTCGCGCACAACTGCGTGTACCGCGACGCCGGCTACCAGGCGGCCGGCGTCTGCGAGCTGCTCCCCAGGGTGGTGGAAGCGGCCGCCGACCTGCCGGCCGAGCGCCTCTCCTGCCAGCGCGACGGGCACGCAGCGTGCACCTTCAGCGGCGGCTGGTCGCCGCCGATAGCGCGCTGACGACGGCGGCCGCGGCCGTCGTTGGCGTACGCTCGAGCCGTGCCCGACGCCCCGCTCCGCTCCCGCACCATCGAGCGCTCGCCGGTCTACTACGGGTGGGTGGTCCTCCTGGCCGGCACGCTCGGGCTGATGATGACGACGCCGGCCCAGACGGTGGGGGTCTCGGTCTTCCTCGACCCGATCATCGACGACCTGGGCACGACCCGCGCCAGCGTCTCGCTCGCGTACACGCTCGGCACCCTCGCCGGTGCCCTCACGCTCCCGTGGGTGGGGCGCTCGATCGACCGCCGCGGACCGCGGTTGGCGGTCGGGTGGATCGGCGCGGGGCTCGCGCTCGCGTGCATCTATCTGTCGACGGTGACGAACCTGGTCGCGCTGGCGATCGGCTTCGTGTTCCTGCGCGGCCTCGGGCAGGGGGCGCTCGGGCTCGTGAGCCTGCACGTGATCAACGTCTGGTTCGTCCGCCGCCGAGCGCTGGCGGTCGGCCTCACCGGGATCGGGATGGCCGTCGCGACCGCCGGCTTCCCACCGCTGATCGAGATGCTGATCGCCAACTACGGTTGGCGTACCGCCTACGCGCTGCTCGGCGCCTTGGTCGCGGTGACGGTGCTGCCGCTGGGGCTGACGTTCTACCGAGGCCATCCGGAGCGCTTCGGGCAGTTGCCCGACGGCCGCGCCGCACCCGGCGTGCGCGTCGTCGTCGCCGAACCGAGGTTCACCGCCGACGAGGCGCGCCGCACCGGGGCCTTCTGGTTGCTCGCGGGCAGCGTGGCGCTCCTGAGCGCGCTCGGTACCGGCCTGATCTTCCACCACTTCGACCTGATGGCGACGCGCGGCATCGATCGCGCCGCGGCAGCCGCGGTGTTCGCGCCGTTCGCGCTGGTCGTCGCCGCGACCAACGTCGGCGCCGGTGCCCTGATCGACCGCCTCGACCCGCGCGTGCCGGTGGTGGCGATGCTGGTGCTCCAGGCCGCGTGCCTCGCGGCCGCGAGCGTCGTGGGCCCCGCCACGCTGGCGCTCTACGGCGTGGTCCTCGGCGTCACCCAGGGCTTGATGGGGGTCGTGTCGGGGAGCCTCTTCGCGCGGCTGTTCGGACGCGCCGCGATCGGCGGCATCAAGGGGACGGCGCAGACGCTCTCGGCGGGCGGCGCCGGCGCGGGACCGGTGCTGCTGGCATTGAGCGCACCGCTGCTCGGAGGCTACGGGCCAGCCCTGTGGCTGCTCGTGCCGGTACCGCTCGCGCTCGCCGTGGCGGTGGCGCTGCGCTTGCGGACGCCCCGGTCGGCGGCGCCGGCCGCCTGACCGCTCGCTCGCACGCAACGGCCGATCCCGCGGCCGTACGCACCGCGGGATCGGGTCTGCAGGACGCGGAGTGCCTCATGCGTCCCGCGCGATCGGTCACGCCATCGGGGTTCGCCCCGCACCGGGCCCATCCCGGTGTCTGCAGCCGACGTTCGCTTCCCTTTTGGCCCCGAGGAGCTAAACGCTTCCACGCTCCAGCGGGAGAGGGCGACGCCTCCGACGGCGGCACGTTGGGTGAGGTACCTTCTCGACCCTCCGGGGTTCCGGAGCGATCTATTCGGTACGCGAGCCACCTCTTCGTGCAGCTCAAGCGTACCGCGCGGACGGGGGCCGGTCCGGGACATTCGTCCCGCTCTGGACGCGGAATACACGCATGCCACCCGACGTCACGCGGGCGGCAGCGGGCCGACGTACGGGGCCAGGTGCGCGCGGAGCGACGCCGGGACCGGCACGGGTCGGTTCTCGGCGTACTCGAACGCGACGATCACGCTCGCCACGTCCGCGATCCGGTCGCCGGACGGCGCCTCGTCCATGGGGACGTCGTGCCCCGGCCCATGCGCGAGGCGCGCGTCAGCGGGGCGCACCAGCGCGTGCATCAAGCGGATCGACGTGCGGCCGATCGACGCGACGCGGCTGAGCACCACCAGCGGGTCGCCGACGTGCAGCTGGCGACGGTAGTCGATCGCCAAGTGCGCGAGGATCATGCCGCCCAACGGGTAGCCGAGCGACGTGATCAGCGCGATCCGAGCGGTCTCGACGTACGTGGCGAAGGCCGCGTTGTTCACGTGCCCGAAGCGGTCGGTGTCGCCGAAGCGCACCGGTACCGGGGTGGCGTGGACGAGGGGGGCGACGGCGCCCTCGCGCTCGCTCACCGACCGGCCTCCGGTGCGCGGCGCCGGGCGGGTCCTCGGATCGGCGCCCGGGCGCCGCGCGGGGCGCGTTGGCAGCGCGGGCACACGTGGGTGCCGCGCTGCGCCACCACGAGCTTGACGATCGGCGCGCCGCAACGGGGGCACGGGTCGCCGTCGTGCCCGTAGGCGTCGAGCTGCTCGAGGTACGCGCCCACCTCGCCGTTCACCGTCCGGTAGTCGTACAGGGTGGTCCCCTGCGCCGCGACCGCGGCGGCCAGCACGTCGCGGATCGCGCCGTGCAGGGCGCGGACCTTGGCGCGCGGCACGGCGGCCGCGGGGGTAAGCGGGTGGACGCGCGCGCGCCACAGCGCCTCGTCGGCGTAGATGTTGCCCACCCCGGCCACCGGCCGCTGCGACAGCACGAACGCCTTGACCGGGGCGCGCGAGCGCGCCAGCGCCGCCGCGAACCCCGCGACCGTGAAGCCCGCACCCAACGGCTCGGGCCCCATCGCGGCCAGCGTCGGCAGCGAGGACGGGTCGCCGTCCGGCAGCACCAGCCAGCGGCCGAAGCGGCGCGCGTCCTGGACGAAGAGGGTGGCGGGGTCGGGCCCGTCGAGCCGCACCCGCAGCCGCAGGTGGGCGTCGGGCTCGCGCGGACCCAACACGCCGGTCATGCCTAGGTGCAGCACGAGGACGTCCGCCGGCGCGGCCGACCCAGAGCGCACCAGCGGCAGCGTCAAGAACTTGCCCCGCCGCTCCACGGCGGCGATCCGCTGCCCCACGGCGCGCTCCAGAAGCGCGGTCTTGGGGCCGATCGGCGCATCGACGCGCTCCACGGAGCGCACCGTGCGGCCGGTGAGCCAGGGCGCCAACTCGCGCCGAACGGTCTCGACCTCAGGGAGCTCGGGGATAGCGGACCGTCCCCTCGTAGAGCGCCCGCCCCACGATCGCGCCGTCGAGGCCCAGGGTCGCGTACAGGTCGAGGTCGGCGTCGACCGCGACGCCACCACCGGCGACGAGCACGTACGGGAACGCCGCCCGCATGGCGACGACCGGCTCCGGATCGACCCCCTGCAAGGTGCCGTCGCGAGCGACGTCGGTGTAGATCAGGTGGCGCACGCCGCGCTCGGCCATCGCGACCGCGAGCTCGGCCGCATCGACCGCGCTGGTCTCCTTCCACCCGCGCACGGCCACCTTGCCCGCGCGCGCGTCGACGCTCACCGCCACCCGGTCGGCGCCGTAGGCCGCGACCAGCTCGGCCACCAGGTCGGGGTCGGTCACCGCGACGGTGCCGAGCACCACCCGGTGGACGGCGGTCAACCAGGCGTCGGCCACGGCGCGCGAGCGGACCCCGCCGCCCACCTCGACCTGCGCCCCGGCGGCGGCCGACGTGGCCGCGAGCTCACCGATGAGCGCCCGGTTGTCGCCGGTGCCGATCGCAGCGTCGAGGTCGACCACGTGCAGGTCGCGCGCACCCAGACCGACCCAATGACCGGCAGCGGCCCGAGGGTCCTCGAAGTAGACGGTCTCGCGGTCGGGGTCGCCCTCGCGCAGCCGCACGGCGCGGCCGCGCTGCACGTCGACGCAGGGGTAGACGACGAAGGGGCGGGCGTCAGGCATCGGCGGCCTCCTCGGGGTTCGGGATGGGCATGGACGGATCGCGCAGCACGTACACGCGATCGCCGGCCAGCAGGCCGTCCGCGCCATCGAACGCGCGCCACGCGTCGCCGCGCTGCACCACGAGCGGCAGGTCGGCACGGCTGCCGACGTCCGGGTCGGCCTCGGTGGCGAGCGCGCGCGCCTCGGCGACCCCGACCTCCACCACCTCGGCGCCTCGACCGGCGGCGATGGCTCTCCACCGATCCGTGTCCACCGGAGCGCCGAACAGCGGACGTCCCCCGATCGACGCCAACGTATCGGCCAGTCCAGCCTCGACGTCGGGCTTGAGCAGCGCCAACACGCGCGGCACCAGGAACGCCTCGCGCGCCCTCTGGGCGACCAACACGTTGACCACGGGGTTGGGCGTGGCGGCGATGAGGACCGCCGCGTCCTCGACACCGACGCGGGCCAACGCGTCCACGTCGAGCGCGTCGCCCTGCATCGCGTCGATGCCTTCACCCTTCGCCAGCCGCACGTTGCCGGCGTTGAGGTCGATGAGGCGCACGGGTCGATGGGCCCCGAGGACGAGCGCGAGCCGGCGAGCCAGTGGCCCTGCCCCGACGATCAGCACCATCTTGCCCGAGTCGTCGCTGCGCACCAGCGCTCCATGGCGGTCGAGCCAGCGCACCGACCACTTCAGCGCCGCCGGCACCACCGCCGTGGTCGCGATCGCCGTGAACACGAGGACCGAGAAGAGGGTGGTGTCGATGATCGTCAGCTGCAGCGCGATGCCCGCGAGGATGACGTCGGTGCCGCCCCGGCCGTTCATGCCGATCCCGACCGCGACGCCCTCACGCCAGCCGTTGCCCGACGGCAGGGAGAAGAGCACCGCGCCGAGCAGCTTCCCGATCGCGGCGACCGCGAGCACGGCGAGGAGCAGCGGCCACGCATCCCGGAAGACCGCGAACGACACGTCGAACCCGGCCGTCACGAAGAACACCGGCGCGAGGAAGCCGATCGACACGTCCTTGACCGTCTCGGTGGCCTCGACCGACAGGCGCTTCGCGCGGATGGCGTCGCGCACGAACAGACCGGCGAGGAAGGCGCCGAGGATGCCGTGCAGACCCGCGAGCTCGGCGAGCTCGGCGAACCCGAGCCCGACGATCAGCACGAGCGTCAGCGTGAGCGGCCGACCGGCCCAACCGCGCATCGCCGCGACGCGAAACAGATACGGGACCGCGTAGCGGCCCAACCCAACAGCGACGGCGAAGAACACGACGACGCGCGCGGCGAGCATCAGGGTCCCGACCACGTCGAGGGAGCCCGACTCGAACACCGACGCCAACCCAGCGAACGTGATCAGCGCCAACGTGTCCGCGATGAGGGCGCCGGCCATCATCACGTGGGCGATCCGCGCGTCGAGCAGCCCGAGCTCGACGAGGATGCGCGACTTGGTCGCGAGCGACGTGACGCCGATGACCGTGCCGACGAGCAGCGCCGGCAGCGGCGCGATCCCGAACGCGACCGCGACGGCGTACCCCCCGACGAGCGGCAGCACGAAACCACCGACGCCGACGAGCAGCCCGGACGCCGAGGCTCGACCCAGCTCGCGCAGGTCGATCTCCATGCCGACGTAGAGCATCATCGACAGCACCCCGAGCTGCGCGACGACGTCGAGGCCGGCACCCCCCTGGAGCCAACCGAGCAGTGGCGGGCCGAGCACGATGCCCACGGCGATCTCGCCGAGCACGGCCGGGTAGCCGATGCGGCTCGCCAAGCGGCCGGCGACGAAGGCCGCCAGGAGTACCAGGAACAGGTTGAGGATGCTCAGGTCCATCGTCGGTCTCCGGTTCGAGTCGGTCGGAGGCGCTCGGTGCGATCGCGCGCCTTGGGCGCTTCGTGGCTGGACGGGCTCATGCTGGGCTCCTCGAGGCGTCGGCGCTGTGGCTCAGCGCGTGCGCCGTCGAGCGCGGGGCTCTCTGGCGAACCGAAGCGTACACGGCAGGCCGGCAATGGCGGCGTTCGGGACGAAACGAACGAGGCGGCGGCGCCGTGGAGCTTCAGTCGGCGAACGCCTGCGCCAGCCGCGCCTCGGCGCGCTGGCGCTCGGCGGGGTCGGGCGCGACGTCGACGGCCGCCTCCAGGAGCGCGACCTGCAGGTCGTCGAGCCTGGCGCGGTGGGCGTCGACCCACGGACCGTCGAAAGCGCTGAGCGACGGCCCGCCGTAGAGCGCGAGCGCCGCCTCGAGCGCCTCGGGCTGACGCACCGTGAGGGCCCGCTCCGCCAACCGCCCGAACGTCGCTGCGTCCCAGGCCACCTCGGTGGTCAACGTCAGATGGACCGCGTCGTCGACGACCGAGACGGTGCCGAGATCGCCCAGGGTCTTGCGCAGGCGGCTCGTCAGCACGTGGATGAGGTTCGGGGCCGTACCGTGCTCCAGCAGGTCGGCGCGCACCTGCGCCACCCGCGCGGTGCCGCCCTGGTCCAGGAGGTAGGCGAGCAGCAGCACCGCGCGCTTCGCCTCCCAGGTCAGGCGCTCGTCGCCCGCCGTGAGCGACAACCCGCCCAGGGTGACGAACACGAGACCGCGCGGTGCGGCCTCGTCCGGAGCCCCGAGCAGGGCGCGCCGGCGCTCGAGCCGCGCCTCGACCGAGGCGCGCAGCTCGGCCGGCCGGAACGGCTTGGTCAGGTAATCGTCGGCGCCGAGCCCCATGCCCCGGCGCACGTCGTCGCGCCGATCGAGCGCCGTCAGGTACACGTACGGCACCGAGCGCAGGTGCGCGATCCGGCGCACCTCGACGTGGAGCTCGAAGCCCGACATCACCGGCATCTGCACGTCGCTCAAAATCAGGTCCGGCACCAGGCCGCCGCGCAGCGCGGCCAGGGCGGCATCGGGGCGGTCGAAGTCGATCACCTCGTAGCCGCGCAGGACGTGGCGCACCAGCGTGCGGACCGCGTCGTCGTCGTCGACCGCGAGCACCCGCGCCGGCGCCGGCGCGACCGCCTGACCGTCGTCGCGGGCGTCGTCACGGGCGTCGTCACGGGCGTCGTCGACCCCGTCGGAGGGCGTTTCAGCAGCCTTGGGCATGGAGGCCCATGGTACGCGCTGGCGCGCGCGCGCGACAACGCGGACGGGCGTGCGTTGCCGCACGCGCGTTGACACACCCCCGAAGGGCCTATATTCTGACGGGATGGTCGCTCGACGGGACGCCCTGGTCAACCTCACCTCACTCCTCCGTTCGGCCCGCGGGTCGGACGACGAGGTGGTCGAGGAGGGACTCCTGGAGCCCGGCGAAGAGGCACAGATCGCCGACGACGTCGTGCTCGCGGATCCGCTCGAGTGGTCGCTCACGGTGCGGCGCACGGGCGGCGAGGACGAGGACTTCCTCGTCGACGGTTCGGTCCGCGGCACGGCGGTGCTTCCGTGCCGGCGTTGCCTGACCGACGCACGGGCCGACGTGGAGGCGGAGTTCGTCTACCTCATGCGCCACCGCCATTCCGACGACCCCGCGATCGTCCTCGCCGAGGACGACGACGTCGCCGAAGACGTCCTCGAGTTCGGTCAGCCGGTCGTGGACTTCGCGCCGCTCCTGCGGCAGGTGTTCGCGATCGACGTGCCGCTCACGGCGCTCTGCCGCGAGGATTGCAAGGGGTTGTCGCTCGATGGCGTCAACCTGAACGAACACCCGGAAGCGGCGACGCCCGCCGACCAGCGCGCGCGCACCCCATCGCCGTTCGCGGCGCTCGAGGACCTGAAGGTCGAAGACTGAGCCGGACCCGCCCCCGCGGCGCCCGTCGTTCGAAAGGGAACCCACCATGGCCAAACATCCCGTACCCAAGAAGAAGACCTCGAAGAGCAGCCGCGACGCGCGCCGCAGCCACCATGCGCTGAGCGCTCCGACGCTCGTCGAGTGCCCCGAGTGCAAGGCGAAGAAGCCGCCGCACGTCGTCTGCCCCGAGTGCGGCAGCTACGCCGGCCGGCAGGTCGTCGAAGCCTGAAGCCGATCGGCCCCGAAGCCGCCGGGCGCGGTGGCAGCACGCCCCCGAAGGAAGCGACGTGAATCAGATTCGCGCGGGGGTCACCGCCCTGGGCGTGTATGCCCCCCCGAAGGTCGTCACGAACGACGACCTCGCCCAGATCATGGACACCTCGGACGAGTGGATCACCACCCGCACCGGGATCAAACGCCGCCACTTCGCGGCCGACGACGAGTTCACCACCGACCTCGCCTTCAGAGCGGTCGAGGATCTGCTGCGCCGCCATGGCGCGGACGCTCTGGCTGGCGTCGACCTGGTGATCGTCGCGACGAACACCCCAGACGCCTTCTTCCCGTCCACCGCCGCGCTCGTGCAGTCGCGCTTCGGCCTCGAGGCCGGCGCCTTCGATCTGCTCGCCGCCTGCCCGGGGTGGCTGTACGCGCTGTCGATGGCGAAGGCCCAGGTGGAGTCGGGGATGGCCAAGCGGGTCCTCGCGATCGGCGCCGAGGCGCTCACCAAGGTCACCAACTGGGACGACCGCTCGACGGCCGTGCTCTTCGGCGATGGTGCGGGGGCGGTCGTGGTCGAGGCGGTCCCGGAGCCGTACGGGCTGCGCTCGATGGTGATCGGCGCCGATGGCACCGGCGCGGGCCAGCTGCACCTTCGCGCGCTCGGGCGCTGCCTCCCCGGCGGTACGCCGCTCGCGGACAAGCTCTACATGAACGGCCGCGAGGTGTTCAAGTTCGCGGTCCGGGTGATGAACACCGCGACCATCGAAGCGGTGGAGAAGGCAGGGCTCACGTCCGACGACGTGTCGCTCTTCGTGCCCCACCAGGCCAACCTGCGCATCATCGAAGCGGCGCGCGAGCGGCTCGGGCTTCCGGAGGAGCGGGTGATCGTGACGGTCGACGAGTACGGCAACAACTCCACCGCTTCCATCCCGCTGGCGCTCGCGCACGCGCTCGACACGGGGCGCATCGCGGCGGGCGACCACCTGCTGCTGGTGAGCTTCGGCGCCGGGCTCACCTGGGCGTCGGCGGTGTTGACCTGGGGGCCGTGGACGACGGCGACCCCATGAGGGAGCCCTTCGCCGCCCTCTTCCCCGGCCAGGGTTCCCAGTCCGTCGGCATGGCCAAGGCGTTCTACGACGCTAGCCCCGCCGCTCGGGCGACGCTGGACGTGGCGGAGGCGAGCCTGCCTGGGCTGCTCGCGCTCATGTGGGAGGGCCCGCCCGAGGAGCTCCAGAAGACCGCCAACCAGCAGCCGGCGCTCGTCGCCGCCGGCGCAGCGGCCTACGCCGCCTGGCTCGAGGCCGGCGGCCCGACGGCGGACTTCGTGGCCGGCCACTCGCTGGGCGAGTTCACCGCGCTCGTCGCCGCCGGGTCGCTCGACCTCGACGAGGCGGTGCAGCTGGTGCGCGCGCGCGGCGAGGCGATGCAGCGGGCGGTGCCGGAGGGCGAGGGGGCGATGGCGGCGATCCTCAAGGTCACCGCCGAGGTGGTCGAGGCCGCCGTGGACGCGGTGCGCGCCGACGGGTTGGTGGTGGACGTCGCGAACTACAACGCGCCCGAGCAGACGGTGATCTCGGGGCGCCCCGACGGCGTCGCAGCCGCCGTCGCGCGCCTCGCAAAGGCGGGCGCGCGCGCCGTGCCGCTCAAGGTGTCGGCGCCGTTCCATTGCCGTCTGATGCACCCCGCCGCCGAGGCGCTGAAGCCGCACCTGGCGGCGGTGTCGCTGCGTCCGCTCGGCGCCGGCCTGGTCGCGAACGTGAGCGCCGACCTGGTCTCCGACGTCGAGGCCGAGCGGCGGCTGCTCGTGGGCCAGGTCACCGCCCCGGTGCGCTGGACCGACTCGTTGCGGCGCCTCGACGACCTGGGCGCGACCCGCTACGTCGAGTTCGGCGGCGGCGCGGTGCTCACCGGGTTGGTCGGCCGCACCCTCGAGGGGGCGAACGCCGTCGCGATCGCCGACCCCGACGCGCTGAGGGAGGCGTTGGCGTGAGCGAACCCCGCGCCCTGCGCGTCGCGCTCGTCACCGGCTCGAGCCGTGGCCTCGGGCGCGCCACCGCGCTGGAGCTCGCGCATCAGGACCTCACGGTCGCCGTGCACTACGTGCGCGGCGCCGCGGCCGCCGACGCCGTCGTGGCCGAGATCCGCGCTGCGGGCGGTCGCGCCGAGGCCTTCGGCGCCGACGTCGCCGACCCGGACGCCTGCACCGACCTGATCAAGCGCGTCCAGGAGTCGCTCGGCGGCCTCGACGTGCTGGTGAACAACGCCGGCGTCACCCGCGACACCCTCGCCCTGCGCATGAAGCGCGACGACTGGGACACGGTGCTCGACACCAACCTCTCCTCCGCCTTCCACCTGGCGAAGGCGGCGCTGCGCGGCATGCTGCGCAGCGGCTGGGGGCGCGTGATCAACGTCAGCTCGATCGTGGCGATCATGGGCAACGTCGGCCAGGCGAACTACATCACCGCCAAGGCGGGCCTGCTGGGCCTCACCAAGGCGCTCGCGGCGGAGTACGCGGGCAAGGGCGTCACCGTCAACGCGGTCGCGCCCGGCTTCATCGAGTCCGACATGACCGACGGCCTGACCGACGAGGTCCGTGCGACGTACCTCGGCCGGATCCCGGCCGGACGCTTCGGGCGTCCGGAGGAGGTGGCGGCCGTGATCGCCTTCCTCGCGTCCGACGCGGCGGGGTACGTCAACGGCCAGACGCTGACCGTCGATGGTGGCATGGTCATGAGGTGACGAGCTCATCACCCGTCATGAGGTGAAGCCTCATGACCCGTGATGAGGTGAAGGCGCCTCACACGCGCGGCTCGCGGACCGCTTGTCAGGCACCCACCGGTGTGCCATCATCCCGAAGGTCGGTGCGCCGCGGCCATCCGACGTCGACCGAGGCGACCCCGCCGACCGCGCCCCTGGCGCGCGGCGGCGCGATATCGAAGTGCTACAGTGCGCGGGACCCGAGCAGTACGCTCCAGCCCGCCGGAGGAGGATCTCGTGGACGAAGCCGCCATCCTGGACAAGATCAAGGTCGTCATCGCCGACAAGCTCGACGCCGACCCCGCGGACGTGGTCGACACCGCGTCCTTCATGGACGACCTCGGCGCCGATTCGCTCGACGTCGTCGAGCTGATCATGGGCCTCGAGGACGAGTTCGGCATCGAGATCAGCGACGAGGAAGCCGAGGGCATCCGCACCGTCGGCGACGCCGTCAAGTTCATCGTCGCCAAGCAGTAGCACGCCCAGCCGGCCGACCGCCGCCCGGCTTCCCCGCTGCGGCGCGGACGCCCCGATCCGGGGCCTCCGCGCCGTTCGGCCGTCGACCCGGCGGTGAACCAGGCGCCTCGGGCGCCGCGCTACGCTAGGGAGACCATGAATCGAGTCGTCGTCACCGGCATCGGACCCGTCACCCCCATCGGGGTCGGCGCGCAGGCCTTCCTGGAAGGCCAGCACGAGGCGCGCAACGGCATCCGGACCATCACGCGCTTCGACGCCTCCGACCTCACCGTGCGCATCGCCGGCGAGGTCGACGTCGACATCGAGGCGTACGTCGACCGCAAGGAAGCGAAGCGCGTCGATCGCTTCGTCCAGCTCGCGCTCGTCGGTTCGGCGCTGGCGCTCGAGGACGCGGGGCTGAGCGAGGAGGACGTGCGCGGCGAGTTCGCCGGCACGTCGATCGGCAGCGGCATCGGCGGGCTGTGGGCCTGGGAGCAGCAGTCGCTCATCCGCGCAGAGCGCGGCGCGATGCGCATGAGCCCGTTCTTCATCCCCAGCGTGATCGCCAACATGGCGAGCGGCCACGTGGCCATGCGCTACGGGCTCACCGGCCCGTCGAACACGATCGTCACCGCCTGCGCCAGCGGGACGGGCTCGATCATCGACGCCATGCGCGTCATCCAGCGCGGCGAGGCCGAGCTGATGCTCACCGGCGGCGCCGAGGCCTGCGTCACCCCCATGGGCATCGGCGGCTTCGCGATCATGAAGGCGCTCTCCAACCGCAACGACGACCCCAGCGCGGCCAGCCGCCCCTTCAGCGCGACGCGCGACGGCTTCGTCGCCGGCGAGGGCGCGGGTGTGTTGGTGCTCGAGGAGTACGAGCGGGCCAGGGCCCGTGGCGCGCGCATCTACGCCGAGGTGCTCGGCGGCGCCACCAGCGCCGACGCCCACCACATCACCGCCCCCGCCCCCGGTGGCGTCGGCGCGGTGCGCGCCATCAAGTGGGCGCTCCGCGACGCCAAGGTCGACGCCGAGCGCGTCGGGTACGTCAACGCCCACGGGACCAGCACGCCCGCGAACGACCTCAACGAGACGCTGGCGTTCAAGGCGGTCTGGGGCTCCTCGTCCGCGGTGCCGCCGGCGTCGTCGACCAAGTCGATGACCGGCCACACGCTGGGCGCCGCCGGCGGCATCGAGGGGATCGCCGCCGTGCAGGCCATCGCCAGTGGGGTCCTGCCCCCCACGCGCAACCTGCACGACCCCGACCCCGAGCTCGACCTCGACTACATCCCACGCACCGCGCGCGCGGTGAAGGTGGACGTCGTGTTGTCGACGAACTTCGCCTTCGGCGGGCAGAACGCCGCGGTGGTGTTCGGGCGGATCTGAGCCCACCGGCTTCCAGAATGTGACCCTTCCGGTTGCGCTGGGCCCCGGAGCCGGTCGTACCCTTCGGTGCATGTTGCCCCGAACCGTCGTCCACGCGCCCTCAGCGACGTCCGCCACGCCCGACGTGGCGGACGCGCTGCGGCGGATCTGCGTGCGCCCGCCCTACTTCGCGCTGCGCGACGGTGCGCGCGAGGGCCGGTTCCTCCAGGCGACCGCCGTCGCCGAGTCGCCGCCGTTCCTGGAATCCGGCCCCATGCCCGCCGCCGAGGTGGGCCGGCACGCGGCGATCGCCGGCTTGCTGCACGCCGCGCTCGAGCAGCGCGACGACGCGCGACGCTACTACCTGGCTCGGGAGGCGACCTGCGTCTACGTACCGAACCCGGCGCCCTACGGCACGCCGGTGGCGTTCCGCACCGAGGTGCTCGACCTCGATCGGCGCTCGGCGCACGTCCGCAGCGAAGCGCGCACAAACGAGGGTCCGCTCGCGCAGATCGAGCTCCGTTACGCCATCCTGACCGAGCCGGCGTTCGAACGCCTGTTCCGGCATCGGGCGATGGAGACGTTCGCGGCGCCGTCGCCCTTCGGCCGACTCCTGACCGAGTCCTTCGAACGCAATGGCGACGCCGTGTCCCAGACGATCGACGCGATTCCGGCCGCGGCGTGCTGCGGTCACTTCGACGGCTTCCCAGCGATGCCGGTGGCCGTCCTGATGGGTCAGCTCGCCTTCCTCGCCGGTCGGCTGTTCGACGACGACCGGGGGGCACCGCTCCCCTTCCGAGTGACGCGCGGCGAGATCGCTGCGGACGACCTCGCCTGGGCTGGAGAATCCGCGCGCTTCCTCGTCGCCCGCGACGGATCCGATGCGGACGGCCGACGCTTCCGCTGCCAGGTCGACGTAACCGGCCGCACGGTGGCCACGATGGCGCTCTGGCTCACCGAACCGCGCTGAAGCGCGGGTTCAGTTGAACAGCGCCGCGCGCTCGTCGGTGCGCAGCGGATCGCCCGGGCGCAGGTAGACCTCGACGAGCTCGGGCGTCATCGGCTGGGCGAAGTAGAAGCCCTGGCCCTGGTGGCACCCCAACGACTTGAGCAGCTCGACCTGCGCGCGGGTCTCGATGCCCTCGGCGACCACCGAGAGGTCGAGGTAGCGCGCGATGCCGGTGATCGCCTCGACGAGCGCGAGCGCGAACTGCGGGCCCTTGCGCGGTGACCCGAGGTCCTTGACGAACGAGCGGTCGATCTTGATCGTGTCGATGGGGAGGTCGCGCAGGTACGCGAGCGACGAGTAGCCCGTGCCGAAGTCGTCGATCGCCAGACCCACCCCCAGCCGCCGCAGCCGGTCGAGCGTGGAGGCGACGTGGTCGACGCCGTGGAGCACGATGCTCTCGGTCAGCTCCAGCTCGAGCGCCTCGGGCATCAGCCCGTGGTTCTCGAGCGCCGCGACGACCGAGTCGTAGAAGTTGGGCTGCGCGAACTGCAGGGGCGAGACGTTCACGCACACCTGGATGCGTTCCTGCGTGCTCCGCTGCCAGGTCCGCACCTGCTTGCACGCCTGGTTGAGCACCCACGTGCCGAGCTGGACGATCTGCCCGCTCTGCTCGGCGAGCGGGATGAACTCGGTGGGCGAGACGTGGCCCCAACTCGGGTGCGACCAGCGGAGCAGCGCTTCGAACTTGCGCGCCTCACCGGTGTGCAGGTCGTGCAGCGGCTGGTAGACGAGCGACAGCTGATCGCCCTGGAGCGCCGAACGCAGGTCGCGCTCGAGCGCGCGCTGCCGCTCCAGCTGCGCGTCGGTCTCGCCGCGGTACTCCTGGACGCCGTTCTTCCCGGACCGTTTGACGCGGTACATCGCGCTGTCGGCGTGGCGCAGCAGCCCCTCCGGGTCGCCGGCGTCGTCCGGGAACACCGAGATGCCGATGGAGACGGTCACGCGGAAGGCCTGGTCGAGCACGTGGAAGGGCTCGACCAGATCGGCCTGCAGCTTCTGGGCCACGAACGCCGCGACCTTCGGCTCGTCGAGCCCTGCGACCAAGAGCACGAACTCGTCGCCGCTGATGCGGGCGATGAAGTCGTTCTTGCGCACGACCCGCCGCAGCCGGTCGGCCAACTGCCGGAGCAGTTCGTCGCCGGCCTCGTGGCCGACCGTGTCGTTGAGGACCTTGAACCCGTCCACGTCGATGAACAGCACGCCGAGGCGCTCGCGGCTCGCCCGCGCCTCGGCGAGCGCGCTCGTGAGGCGCTCCTGCAGCGCGAAGCGGTTCGGCAGCTCGGTCAGCGGGTCGATCGAGGCGAAGCGCTCGGCGGTCTCCACGCGCGCTTGGGTGCGGACGTACGCCTCCTTGAAGCCGATGAAGGCCTGCGTGAGCGCGAGCAGCACGCCGTTTGCCAGGTTCAGTTGGATGAGCGCGAACACCACGCCGAGGCTGCGCGCGGGCAAGTCGGGGGCGAAGGCGTACGCCAACGTCACGAGCAGGATGCTGGCGGTGAACGCGACCGAGATCTGGCGCCCCAACGACACGTGCGGCAGCACGAACGAGAGCAGGTAGATCACCGGGACCCAGAAGAAGCTCTCGGTGAGCTCGGCCTGGACCTGCACCGAGCCCATGTCGAGGAAGAGCAAGAAGACGAGCTTCGAGAGCAGGAAGACGCTGGTCCCGCCGACGATCGTCAGGACCACCAACGTGAGCGCCTCGCGGCGCACGGCCAGCACCACGTGGAGCGCGAGCAGCGTCACCGCCATGACCGGGTACACGACGGCGTCGAACGCGGTCGCTTGCCCGCTCGGCCCGTCGAGCGCCCAGCCGGCCACGAACGCCAGCACGCCGAACGGGAGCGCCAGCACCAGCGTGCGCTGCCAGCGGGCGGCGTACGAGGCTTCGGCGCCCTTGGGGGTCGAGGTCGGTTGAGCGGCGACGGCCATGAGCCCACGTTAGGCGGCGCGTGTCACGCGGTTCTGACAGGGCCGACGCTCGCGGGGCAGGCGTGCGGGTTCCACTACGGCAGGCCGATGCCGGAGGCCGACCCGATCGCGCGGCTCAGCGCTCGGGACGCCCCCGCGGTCGCTCCTCGGAGCCTGCGTCCGTGAGCCCGCTCCACACGCCGCACGCGTCGACCTCGTGCGCCCCGTCGCACCGCGCCCGCAGGTCCTGGAGCTGGTCGCGCAGCCGCTGCAACGCCTCGATCCGCTCGTCGACGTCCGCGAGGTGGTCGTCGATCACGCGGTCGATGCCGGCGCAGTCGCGCGCCGATCCGGACGCTTGGGCCAGCAGCGCCCGGATCTCGTCGAGCGACAGGTCGAGCGCGCGGCAGTTTCGGATCGTGCGCAGGCGCTCCAGGTGCAGGGGCGCGTACGTCCGGAAGTTCCCGTCGGTCCGCGCTGGTTCGGGGAGGAGCCCCGCCTGCTCGTAGTACCGGATGGTCGCGACGCTGCACCGCGCCGCGCGGGCGAGTTCGCCGATCTGCATGGTCGCCTCCCTTCGTCGCTTGACCCTACAGCTACTCGAGGGTGTGGAGTAGATGCATGGACGTCGCGACCCCCCAGGACCCGCCCGCCACCAGTCGCCTGCGGATCGAGCAGATGGACTGCCCCACCGAGGAGGCGCTGATCCGCAAGAAGCTCGAAGGGTTGCCCGCGGTGCGGCACCTCGAGTTCGACCTCGTGGGCCGCGTGCTCACGGTCGAGCACGAGGTCGACGCCGAGCCGCACATCGGCGCCGCGATCCGAAGCTTGGGTATGACGCCGACGCCGATCGCGACGGAGCGCGCGACGGCGACGGAGCGCGCGTCGGCCGGACGCGCGGGGTCGGCGCCGCGGGCGCGGGGCCTGGCGGTGCTCGTGCTCGCGAGCGGACTGGCCCTCGGGTCCGAAGCGGTCCATTGGATCGGCGCTGCCGAATGGGCGTCCGCCGCGCTCGCGCTGGTCGCGATCGCGCTCGCGGGGCTCGGCACCTACCGCAAGGGCTGGATCGCGCTGCGCAACGGCGAGCTCAACATCAACGCGCTGATGAGCATCGCCGTGACGGGTGCGGCGATCATCGGCGCCTGGGCCGAGGCGGCGATGGTGATGGTGCTGTTCACCCTGGCCGAGCGGATCGAGGCGGGCTCGCTCGACCGCGCCCGGCGCGCGATCGGCGACCTGCTCGACCTGGCGCCGCAGACCGCGACGGTGCGCGGCGCCGACGGCTCGTGGGCCGACGTCGACGCCCGCTCGGTCGCGCTCGGCACGGTCGTGCGGGTGCGCCCCGGCGCCCGCATCCCGCTCGACGGCGTGGTGGTGGCCGGGCGCTCGACCGTCGACCAGGCGCCGATCACCGGCGAGGGCCTGCCGGTCGACAAGGCCGAGGGCGACGTGGTGTTCGCGGGCACGGTCAACCAGGCCGGCGGCCTCGAGTTCCGGTCGAGCGCCGCCGCGGACGGCTCGACCCTCGCGCGCATCGTGCGCGCCGTCGAGCAGGCGCAGGGCAACCGGGCGCCGACCCAGCGGTTCGTGGATCGCTTCGCGCGCGTGTACACGCCGCTCGTGGTGCTCTTTGCGCTCGGCGTGGCGGTCGTCCCGCCGCTGGCATGGGGGGCCGGGTGGACGAGCTCGGCCTACCAGGCGCTCGTGCTGCTGGTGATCGCGTGCCCGTGCGCGCTGGTGATCTCGACGCCGGTCACGGTGGTCAGCGGCCTCGCGGCGGCGGCGCGCGCCGGCATCCTGATCAAAGGGGGCGCGTACCTCGAGCGCGGGCGCGACCTGCGCTGGCTCGCGCTGGACAAGACCGGCACGCTGACCCACGGTGCGCCCGAACGGACCGACGCGGTGGTCCTCGAGGAGCGCGCCGGCGTCGACGCGCTGGGGGTCGCCACCGCCCTGGCGGCGCGCTCCGACCACCCGGTGTCGCGGGCGATCGCTCGGGTCGGCGTCGGCGGCGCACCGCTCGAGGTGGCGGACTTCGTCGCGGCCGCCGGCCTCGGCGTCGAGGGCCTGGTCGGCGGCGTCCGCTACCGGCTCGGCCGCCGATCGCTGGCGCCCGACGCAACGCCGGAGCTCGCGGCGCGCCTCGACGCCTGGGAGCGCGACGGCAAGACCGCCGTGCTGCTGACCGACGACGGCGGCCCCATCGCCGCCTTCGCGGTCGCGGACACCCTCCGACCGACGAGCCAGGTCGCGGTCGCCGAGCTGCACGCGCTCGGCATCCGGACGGTGCTGCTCAGCGGCGACAACGTGCACGCCGCCCGCGCCATCGCTTTGGAAGCGGGCGTCACCGACGCGCGCGGAGCGCAGCTGCCCGAGGACAAGGCCGCCGCCGTCGCCGAGCTCAAGGCCCACGGCGGCGCGGTCGGGATGGTGGGCGACGGCATCAACGACGCCCCCGCGCTCGCCCACGCCGACGTCGGCTTCGCGATGGGGGCCGCGGGCAGCGACACCGCGATCGAGACGGCCGACGTGGCGCTCATGGACGACGACCTGGGCAAGGTCGCCCGCTTCGTGCGCCTGTCGCGCGCCACCCACCGGATCCTGGTCCAGAACATCGCGTTCGCGATTGTCGTCAAGGCGGTCTTCTTCGCGCTGACGCTCACGGGCTACGGGACGATGTGGATGGCGGTGTTCGCGGACATGGGGACGAGCTTGTTGGTGGTGGCCAACGGGCTGCGGCTGCTGCGGGGGTCGGGCTAGCGATCGAGGGATGCCGTGCCGGTGGTGCCGCTCCACACCTTCCGCGGGAAGTACCCGAACCTTCCGCCGCTGGAACGCGAACCCGACCGGCTGTGAACGTCGTCGACTCGAGCGGTTGGATCGAGTACCTCTCGGGAGGCGCGAACGCCGGGTACTTCCGAGAACCAATCGAGGACGCGGCGGCGCTCATCGTTCCGTCGCTGAGCCTCTTCGAGGTCTACCGCCACCTTCTCCGCCACGCCGGCCGCGACGAGGCGCTGCAGGTCGTCGCCGCCACGCGGCAGGCAACCGTCGTCGAACTCGACGATCGACTCGCGCTCGCGGCCGCCGAACTGAGCGTCGCCACGCGGATGGTCATGGCGGACAGCGTCATGCTCGCCACCGCCCAGGCGTTCGGCGCTACCTCCTAGATCCAAGACACCGATTTCGACGGGCTCGAGGGCGTTCGCCTGGAGCGCAAACGCTGATCGAAGGTCCGATCGCGCCCGCCGCCGGCACCCAGCGCACCGCGATCGGCGCATGATGAATCAGCGCCGTACTTCCTGCCACAGCCGGTCGACCGGCATCACGTGCAGGCCTTCGGCGTAGCTGTACGAACGCGATCTCAGACTCAAGACGACGCCCCCGATGAACCTGGCTCCGAGGCTGTCCCGGAGCTTGCGGAGGCCCGTGAGATCCTTGCCGGACACTCGCTCGCCGGCCTTGACCTCGAACGTCAGCAAGCGACCATCGTCGAACTCCACGACGAAGTCCACTTCGTCCCCGTCGCTGGTGCGCCAATGCCCGACCGTCACGGACTCGTCGAGCCAAGACACCTGCTTCTGCAACTCGCCTACGACGAACGTCTCGAGCAGGTGGCCGAACTCCGTCAGCGTGGCCGGGTCGAGGCTGGCCAACTTGTCCTGTCCTAGACGCAAGAGCCGCGCGGCGAGGCCGGAATCGACCACGTGGACCTTGGGGCTGCCCGTCAGAAGGTTCTCGTGAGCGCCTTGGATCTCGCCTTGAGAGAGCGGCAGGATGACGAAGCGGTGCATTCGTCCGGTCAACGCCTGCGCTGTGCGCGGCACGGCATCTTGCCTCGTGGAGCCGGCCAGCACGGCCACCCTGGGCCGAACGCCCTCGCGGTTCAGCCGCGCCTTGATGGCGTCCAGGACTTGCGGCACGTACTGGATCTCATCGATGCAGATCGGCGTCGTCGTGGTGTTGATGGCGGAGGGCGACGCAGCCACGGCATCGCGCACGACCAGATCGTCGAGGTCGATGACGTCGACCCCATGCTGATCGGCGAAATACCAAATTCCGAGTGCCTTCATTGCTACTTATCGAGAGCCGTGCGGACCACCAACCGTTCAAGAACCAGCTGGCGCCCGCATGTAGCCCGACGTCCTCTGGCCCCCGCGCGATCAGACCATCGACCTACGCATGACGCTCGAGGGCGCCTCGGTGATCGGCCACCTCACCACCTTCGCCGACAGCCGCACCTGCATCACCGACCTGCAGTTGACCGCGGGGCGCTGAGCGCGGGCGCCGCGAGGACCGGCCCGGTCGAGGGGGTGGGACGCGACGTGCGATGTGCCGGCTATACTTCGATCGTGAGGTTCCTCGAATGAAATACAAGATCGCACTCTTTGAGACCGACGAGGGATTCAGCACGTCGGTGCCTGGACTTCCGGGATGCTGGTCGCAAGGCGCCACCGAGGCGGAGGCGCTCCTCAACGTTCGAGACGCCATCCGCGAGTACCTCGCCGTTCGCGACGAGCTCCTTCTCGATGCCAAGGTTCGCGAAGTCGAGATCGCGTAGCGCATGCCGAGCCTCCCCGGCGTCAACCACCTCGACGCCGTGCGAGCCCTCCAAAAAGCTGGTTTCCGGGTGGCACGCCAAGGGAAGCACGTCGTCATGACCGACGGCACGCGCATCCTGACGATCCCGCGCCACAATCCGGTCAACGCGTACACGATGGGTGGGATCGTGCGCGATGCGGGCTTGACTACCGACGCTTTCCGTCGTCTTCTCTGAACGTCTTCCTGCCCCGTGATCGCCGTTGACGGAGCCCAGAAGACCGCGCACCGCAAAACGAAATCCCGATCGATGGAGGAACCGTGCGATGGCCGTCGTGACCGTCTCGCCCAAGTACCAGGTCGTGATCCCCAAGGACGTCCGCGAGAAGCTCGGGCTTCGGCCAGGGCAGAAGGTCGAGGCGTTCGCGGTCGACAACCGCGTCGAGCTGGTGCCGGTGGTGCCGCTCCGGACCCTCCGCGGAACGTACCCGAACCTTCCGCCACTCGATCGCGAAAGGGACCCGCTGTGAACGCCCTCGCCTCGAGCGGTTGAATTGCCTCCGGTGTGGGTCGAGTGGCGGCCGAGGTGGCATGCCTCCACCTGACGCCCCCGGCCCCACCGTCTTCATTACCGGCCGCAACGCGACCTGCGACGCGTGCCGCGAAGACCTCGGGCACAGCGCCTGGATCACCCTCGACGACACCAGGCGCGCGTTCTGCCTCGCCTGCGCCGACCTCGACCACCTGGTCTTCCTGCCCGCCGGCGATGCCGCGCTCACCCGCCGAGCGCGGTCGCACTCGACCCTGTCCGCGGTCGTGCTGCGGTGGAGCCGCGCCCGCAAGCGCTACGAACGACGCGGCCTGCTGGTCGAGACCGCGGCGCTGGAGTGGGCCGAGGTCGAGTGCCTGTCCGACGCCGACGCCCGAGCCCGCCGCCGCGAGCGCGAGGCGGCGCGCCGCACCGAGCTCGACCGCGAATACGTGGCGCGCTTCGCTGGCCGCGTACGCGAGCTGTTCCCCGGCACCCCACCCGAGCGCGAGCACGCGATCGCCGAGCACGCGTGCCGGAAGTACAGCGAGCGCGTTGGACGCTCGGCCGCGGCCAAGGCGCTCGATGCCGATGCCGTGCGCCTCGCGGTCGCCGCGCACGTGCGCCATCACGAGACGGACTACGACCGCCTGCTGGCGTCGGGCATGGACCGGCGGGAGGCGCGCGACCGGGTCGCGGTACTCGTCGGCGAGGTACTGCAGCGGTGGTCGGCCGCGAAGGCGCCCTGACCGTCAGGCGAGCACCGCGATCGCCTCGACGTAGCCGATCCGGATCCGCTCCTCGTCGTCCTCGCCGCCTTCAAGCGGGCGCGCGTGCAGGTACGGCAGCGAGCCGCGGTAGCGCACCGCCAGCGGCTCGAAGCGGCCGGTGCGGACCCGCCCGCGGGAGCGCTGCGCGCGTCCGTAGCGGTCGTACCGTTCGCGCTCCGGCGCGTAGCGCAGCTCCACGCTCTGGCGCGTGGCGATCGCCTCCTCGAGGCGCTCGCGCAGGCGGCGGGTGCTGAGGCCCGCGACCAGCCGGTCGACCGGCGCGACCTCCACCGCGCCCGCGGCCGGCGCGAGCGCGAAGCCTTCGACAGCGCTCGGCGCGTCGACGTCGACGCCCAACGCGCGCAGCGCCTCGGCCAGCGGCGCGACCGCGTCGGCGGCCACCAGGTAGGTGCCGTCGTTGAGCGCCGCCGTCAGGAACGGCGCCAGGCGCGGGTGCTGCGCCCACGCCGAGGCGCGCGGGTGGCGGAACAGGACCGCGCCGTGCAGCGTCGGCAGCGGCCCGTCGCCGCTCCACGCGCGCAGGAGCGCATCGACGTGCGCCGGCACCGGCGCCTCGAGGCGGGCGCGCAGCGCCTCGCGCCACGCGCCCGGCAGCGGCCCCGCGCGGATCGCCTCCGGATCGAACGTCCGCCGGCCGCG
>JBHEOT010000280.1:0-556 GCA_046260675.1 Trueperaceae bacterium
TTACGGGCTTGAACACGTTCAGCTCGAAATGACCGTTGCTACCGCCGATATTGATGGTAACATCGTTTCCCATGACCTGGGCGCATACCATTGTGAGCGCTTCGGCCTGGGTGGGGTTCACCTTGCCGGGCATGATGGAGGAGCCGGGCTCATTGGCCGGAATGATGATCTCACCGATCCCGCAGCGCGGTCCGGAGGCGAGCATGCGGATGTCGTTTCCGATCTTCATCAGGCTCACGGCGAGGGTCTTCAATGCACCGTGCGACGATCGCGTCGTGCGCCGCCAGTCCTTCGAATTTATTGGAGCCGGTGACAAAGGAGAGCTCTGTGTATTTGGCGATGTAGGCCGCCACCAGCCTGTCATAGTCCTCCGGGGTATTGATGCCTGTGCCAACGGCGGTGCCGCCAAGCGCGATCTCCGAGAGGTGGTCGAACGAGAAGACCAGCGCCTTCAGGCCATGCTCCAACTGGGAAACATACCCGGAGAATTCCTGTCCGAGGGTGAGGGGAGTGGCATCCATCCAGTGCGTGCGGCCGATCTTCACCACATCCATGT
>JBHEOT010000281.1:0-555 GCA_046260675.1 Trueperaceae bacterium
GTGCCGGAGGGTGGCCTGCCAGCCGTCCCGGGCGTCGGCGGTGGGGGCCAGGTACAGCTCCACGCCCTTCCCGTAGAGCGCCGCCCGGGCCAGCGGCATGTAGTTCTCCCAGCAGATGAGCCCGCCCATGCGACCGAGGTCGGTCTCCAGCACCGGCATCGTGCTGCCATCGCCCTCGCCCCAGATCAGCCGCTCCGACGCCGTGGGCTTCAGCTTCCGGTGCTTCCCCAGCAGCGACCCGTCGGGGCCGAAATAGAGGAGGGTGCAGTAGAGCGTGCCCCGGGAGGACCGGGTGTCGCGCTCGATGACGCCCCCGGCCAGGTACACGCCGGCCTCCCGCGCGATCTCGCCTATGCGCTCCGTGTGGGGGCCGGGCACGTCGATGGCGCCGCGCCAGTAGCGCTCCCAGCCGCGGCGGCCTTCGGGGAGGCGTCCGCCGATGGCGGTGCCGAAGGCGAGGCCCCAGGGGTAGCCGCCGACGAAGGCCTCGGGGAAGAGGACGAAGCGGGCGCCCTGGCCCGCGGCGTCGGCGGTCATGGCGGCGATGGTGTCGAT
>JBHEOT010000282.1:0-547 GCA_046260675.1 Trueperaceae bacterium
CACCATGACCGTCTCGGCATCCGGCGCGCCGTGATAGTCGAACAGCTTGTAGCTGCGCCCGGTCAGCCGCTCAAAGGTCTCGAAGGCATGCTCGACGATGCCCGGAACCCGCTGGTAGAACGGCGTCGAGGCCTCGCGCGACTGGAAGAACACGTCGGGGTTCTGCGCGGTGCCGCGAATCATCGGGTTGTCGGGGTTGAGCGCGCGGCGACGATGCGCCAGCACCAGATCGTCGTCGATCATCTCGCGCAGCACCTCGTCGGGCAGCAGCGCGAGCTTGTTGACCTCGTGCGAGGATCGTGCGGCGCTTCGGGTTGCGAGAGGAAAATGGGACTGGGACGTGACGCTCAGGATGCGTTCGGCTCCGGGACCATCTCCATGGCATGACAGGGGCATTGCTCCACGCAGACGGCGCAGCCGGTGCACAGGTCGAAATTCACGCTGTATCCCTTTCCGGGGCCGAGCTTGGAAATCGCATCTTCTGGGCAGGCGGCGTAGCAGCCGTCGCATTCGAAGCAATTGCCGCAGGACAGGCAGCGCTTGGCCT
>JBHEOT010000283.1:0-545 GCA_046260675.1 Trueperaceae bacterium
GGATCGCGGTGATGGCCGGCTTCGCGGTCGTCTTCGCCGCTTTCATGTTGACAATCTTCAACCCCTCCGAGGTCATCCTCGTTCTGGTGGTGGCGGTGATCTACAGCCCGCGCGTGTTCCGCCTGACGCGGGCGGTCGCGGGCAACGTGGTGGTGATGGACTATATCGAGGCCGCGAAGCTGCGCGGCGAGCGTACATGGTATCTGATCCGCCGCGAGATCCTGCCCAATTCCACCGCGCCGCTGATCGCCGAGTTCGGTCTGGAATTCTGTTTCGTGTTCCTGCTGATCGCCGGTCTGTCGTTCCTCGGGCTGGGCATCCAGCCGCCCACGGCGGACTGGGGCTCGATGGTGCGCGAGAACGCGACGCTGATCTCGTTCGGCGAGCTGACCCCGCTCATCCCCGCGGGGGCGATCGCGCTGCTGACCGTCGCCGTCAACTTCGTGGTGGACTGGATGCTCTACCGCTCCTCCGGCCTGAAGGTGTGAACCGATGATCAAGAAAAACGACGTCCTCCTGAAAATCCGCAACCTGAAGATCCAGGG
>JBHEOT010000284.1:0-544 GCA_046260675.1 Trueperaceae bacterium
CCACCTGCTCACGGTCGCCACGCGCGCCGCCCGCGACCTCGACCGGCACGACCTGGTGGTGGCCGGCGGGGTCGCCGCCAACGCGCGCCTGCGTCGCGAGCTCGGCCGCGCCGGGTTGCGCGTCCACCTGCCGCCGCCCGGGCTCGCGACCGACAACGGCGCGATGATCGCGCTGGCCGCGGCCCGCCGGCTCGCGGCGGGCCCGGCCGATCCCGCCGACCTCGCGGCCGACGCCATCCCCTACCTGCCGCTGGCGGCGGAGGGAACGCGGCCACGCGACGTCACGCGGCGTGGAGGTCGGTGACCGACACGTCACCCGGTACCTTGACGATCTCGTCCCACGACGTGATGCGCTCGCGCCGCACCCCGCTCATGCCGACCGGCACGCCGCCCTCCTGGACGATGACCACGCGGTGGTCCGCCAGCGTGAACTGCGCCGTCGCCACGTCGACGACCGGCACCTTCGCGGCCACCCTGCGTGCGCGCGGCGGCGAGACCAGACCGAAGGAGAGCAGGACGGGTGCCGGCAGCCGCAGGCCGGCGC
>JBHEOT010000285.1:0-540 GCA_046260675.1 Trueperaceae bacterium
ACCACGTCGCCGAGCGCGCGCGCGGCGCGGTCGAGGCCGACGCATGACCCGGTGGCTCCCGGGGTGAGCGGCTGGAGGATCGCCGACGTCGCGCGCGCGGTGGCGGCGCCGAGCCGACGGCTCGAACTCGTCGGCCACGGTCGCGCCGCGATCCTGGTGCCGCTCCTGGAGACGCCCGCCGGGTTGGAGCTGCTCTTCACGATCCGGGCCCCCGGCCTGGCGCGCCACGCGGGTCAGATCTCGTTCCCCGGCGGCCGGATCGAGCCGGGCGAAGACGTGGTGGACGCCGCGCTGCGCGAGGCGGACGAGGAGGTCGGGCTCGCCGTCGCACCGACCGACGTGCTGGGCTTCCTCGACGACCGCCCCTCGCCCTTCGGCCTCGTCGCCACCCCCGTGGTGGCGCGCGTCGCGTGGCCGGCGCCGCTCCGCCTCGACCCTGGCGAGGTCGCCGGCGCCTTCACGCTGCCGCTCGCCGACCTCGCCGCGTGCCGCCCCACCTTGGAGGAGCTGATGCACCAGGGCGTGGTCCGGCAGCTGTAC
>JBHEOT010000286.1:0-537 GCA_046260675.1 Trueperaceae bacterium
GCCTTGACGAAGCGCGTGCCGGCGTCGTGGAGCAGCCGCTCGAAGGCGACGATGTGCTCGTAGCGCTCGCGCCACACGGGCTCGGGCACCAGCTCGTCGACGCGCACCACGAGCACGTCCTCGTAGTGCGAGCGGTTGAACACGCCGATCTCGCCCTTGCGGGGCGCGGCCTGGTGGATGCGCCATAGGAAGTCGTGCGCCAGCTCGAGCTCCGTCGGCCGCTTGAAGCTCCGCACCCGCACCCCCTGCGGGTTGAGACCCGAGAGCGTGCGCCGGATGGTGCCGTCCTTGCCGCCGGCGTCCAGCGCCTGCAGCACCAGGAGCAGGGCGAAGCGGCCGTCGGCGTAGAACTTGCGCTGCAGCTCGGCCATTCGCTCGATGAGCTCGTCAAGGTCCTCCGCGGCGGCCTCGCGACCGTCGTCGTCCGTCGGGTACGGGCCGGCGTCGTTCGGGTCGACGGCGTCGAGGTTGGCGAGCGGGGTGCGGTAGCGGCTGAGGTCGATCGTCGCGTGCACGGGTTACCTCCGTGGGCGGGCC
>JBHEOT010000287.1:0-536 GCA_046260675.1 Trueperaceae bacterium
GAGTGGAACAAGAACACCTGCGGCGACTGCTCGAGCACGATCTGCTGCGCCTCGAGGTAGATCTGACGGCGCGCCTCCGGGTCGGGTTCTTGGCGGCCGCGGGTAAGCAGCTCGTCGAGCTCGGCGTTGGCGAAGTTCATGTAGTTGCCGCTGCTCGTGCTGTGGAAGGTCGTGTACAGGAACATGTCCGGGTCGGTCTGGCCCGAGGTGCCGCTGATCGCCGCGGTGTAGTCCTTGGCGAGGAAGTTGGGCAGGAAGATCGACCAGTCTTCGAGGACGATGTTCGCCGTCACGCCGATCTCGGCGAGGTTCGACTGCACGATCTCGGCGGGGTCGCGGAGGAAGTCGTAGGTGCTGGTGATGTACAGGTCGAAGGTGAAGCCGTCGGGGTAGCCGGCCTCGGCGAGCAGCTCGCGGGCGCGCTCCACGTTGCGCTCGTCGAACGGGGTCGAGTCGACCGCGTAGAAGTTGCCGCCCGGGATGGTGGTGCCCTCGGCGACCACGCCGCCGGTGCCGAACAGCGCCAGGTCGACGAC
>JBHEOT010000288.1:0-534 GCA_046260675.1 Trueperaceae bacterium
GTACGGGACCGCACCGCGACCGGGCCGCCGATTCCGGACCGCGCTCGAGGACGTGAAGCCGGCGCGCGCCTACGTCGTGCACACGGGCGAGTCGCGTGGGCGGTTGCGCCACGGGGTCGAGGCGCGGTCGGTGCTCGAGCTACCGGGCTGACGCGGCCGCGCCGAGCCACGGCCATGACTGCTGCGCCGAGGACTGCTGCGCCGAGGACTGCTGCGCCACGTGCGCCACCGCCGCCCGCGCGTGCGGCAGGCCGTTCTCGATGAAGACGTGACCGGGTTGACCTGGTTGCTGTTCTTGTTGGCGCCGTTGAAGGTGATCGCCCCCTGGGTGGCGATCGTGTTCGAGCCGTTCCAGACGTAGTTGGCCGAGTTGCCCGAGAAGGTCAGGGCGTCGCGCGAGAAGATCTTGGTGCCCTCCATGGTGCCCCGGTCGATGGCGACGCGGCCGTTGAGGCTGACGAGCACCGTGTTCGTCAGCTGAGCGGTGCCTGTCAGGGTGATGTTCCCTTGGGCGACGATCACGACGTTGTCGAG
>JBHEOT010000289.1:0-528 GCA_046260675.1 Trueperaceae bacterium
CGGCGGCGCAGCCGGACGGCGACGCGGTGGGGTCCGCGCTCGACGACCTCGCAGGCCTCCAGGCCGCCGATCTCCTCGCCCTGCGTGCGGTAGTCGGCCTCGACGTCCCAGGCGTCCCAGGCGCGCGGCAGGTCGACGTAGGCCCACAGCTGGTTGCCGCGGTCGGTCAGCACCTCGCGTCCGATGCGCTTGTCGAGGACGCGGGCGAGCGCGCCGTCGCTGCCGAGTTCGACGCGCCGATCGACGAGCCCGGCAGGATGTCGTGGAACTGGTTCTTGAGCAGCTCGCGCCACAGCGGCTCGAGCGACGCTGGCGCGGGCCCGCCGCGCAGGTGCGCGAGCGCGCCGATTGCCTCGGCGGCGAGCAGCGCGCGCTCGGCGCGGCGGTGCAGGCGCTTGGTGCGGCCCTGGCTGGTCAGGGTGCCGCGGTGCAGCTCGAGGTAGATCTCGCCCAGCCACACGGGCAGGTCGGCGCGTTGGGCGCTCGCTCGCACGTCGTCGAAGTAGGCGTCCACGCGCCCCCAGCGGG
>JBHEOT010000029.1:0-32868 GCA_046260675.1 Trueperaceae bacterium
GTGGCCGGCCCTCGACGCGTTCGTGCGGGCCACCACCCCCGCGGCGCGCTGGACCGTCGTGCGGGGAGCGACCGTGGAACACGCCGCGACCCACCCCACCGGCGACCGCGCGCCGACCGCAGCCGACGAGGCCCTCTCGAGCGACCGCCGCGTGGCGGCGCCGCTGCGCGTCGGGGAGCGCGAGCTGGGCACGCTCACCCTCGTCGCCGACGCTCCGGGCTCGTTCGACGAGCGCCACGCGACCGCCGCCACGATGGCGGCCAACCTGATCGCGGTGGCGGTGGACCACGCCGATCTGGTCGTGCAGGAGCGCCGCCTGCGAGCGGAGGCGGAAGCCTCCGCCACCCACTTCCGCAGCATGTTCGAGGCGACGCCGCTGGCGGTCTCGCTGACCTCGCTCGACGACGCCGTGGTCCTGGACGTCAACCCGGCGTTCGCGGCGCTGCTCGGCTTCGCGCGCGACGAACTGGTCGGACGGCGCATCGCGGACGTCGACACCTGGGCCGATCCGACGGTTCGGGCCGCCCTCAACGCGCGGGTCGAGGCAGGCATCGGCGTCGCCAATCAGGAGGTCGTGCTGCTGCGCAAGGACCGCTCGCGGCTGCGGTGCCTGGTCTCCGCCGAGCGCACCGAGCACCGGGGTCGACCCGCGATGCTGCTCACCGTCGTCGACGTCACCGAGCGCTTGGCGCAGGAGGAGCGGATGCGCCAGTTGGCGACGTTCCGCGAGAAGCTCATGGGCTTCGTCGAGCAGACGCTCGAGGAGGGGTTCGAAGGGGCGAGCTTCTTCCAGCGCCTGGTGGAGAGCGCGGTCGCGGCCACGCCCGGCGCCGAGGCCGGCAGCCTGCTGCTGCGCGACGACGAGGGCGACACCTACCGCTTCGTCGGAGCCGTCGGCTACGACCTCGCCAGCCTCGGGGCGGTCACGTTCGGCGACGACGAGATCCACGCCTCGGCCGACACCGCCCACCCGGTCATCGTGCACGTCCATCCGGAGGCGTCCCGAGAGGACGAGCGCGCGATGGCGCTGCGCACCCACGGCCGCGTCGACGAGATCCGCGCGACGCTGACGGTGCCGATCGTGCTGAGCGGGCGCCGGGTGGCCGCGCTCTGCCTCGACGCCTTCGCCGACCGCGACGCCTTCGGCGACGACGCGCACCGGCTCGCCACCGCGTTCGGCGCGCAGGTGGCCGCGCTCGTCAAGCGCCGCGCGCTCGAGAAGGCGCTCGAGCGCATGGCGTACCACGACCACCTCACCGGGCTCCCCAACCGCAGCCTCTTCCGCGATCGGCTGATGCAGGCGATCGCACGCGCGCGTCGCACCGGTCGGCGCGGCGCGGCGCTGTTCATCGACCTCGACAACCTCAAGGTCACGAACGACACGCTCGGGCATGCGGTGGGCGACGCGCTCCTGCGCAGCGTCGCGCAGCGCCTGCAGGGGGCGGTGCGCGATGAGGACACGGTGGCGCGCATCGGCGGCGACGAGTTCACGGTGGTGCTCCCCGAGGTCAAGGACGCGCCCGCCGCCGCGCGGGTGGCCGAGAAGCTGATCGAGGCGTTCCGGGCGCCGTTCAACGTCGGCGGGCACGAGGTGCACGCCACCGCCAGCCTCGGCATCACCCTCTTTCCCGACGACGCCGTCGACGCCGACGCGCTCATCCAGCACGGCGACACGGCGATGTACTTCGCCAAGAACCAGGGGAAGGACCGCTTCCACTTCTTCACCCGCGATATGAACCGGGCGCTCCTGGACCGCGCGTCGCTCGAGGCGCAGCTGCGCATGGCGCTCGAGCGCGACGAGTTCACGATCCAGTTCCAGCCGCGCGTCGCGCTCAGCGACGGACGCGTGACGTCGGTCGAGGCGCTCGCTCGCTGGAACCATCCGGAGCGCGGTTGGATCCCACCCGACGCCTTCATCCCCGTGGCGGAGGACTCGGGGCTCATCGGCCCGGTCGGTCGCCGGCTCCTCGAGCTCGCCTGTGCCCAGGGGCGCCGTTGGGCCGACGCCGGCACACCGGTCGTCGTCGCGGCCAACCTCTCCGCGCGCCAGCTGCAGGAGCGCGATTTCGTGCATCAGATCGAGGAGGTGCTCGCCGCGACGGGGTTCGACCCCGCCTACTTGGAGGTCGAGCTGACCGAATCCACGGTGATGCACAACGTCGAGGAGAACGTGGAGAAGCTCGGCGCGCTCCGCGCGCTGGGCGTGCAGGTATCGATCGACGATTTCGGCACCGCGTACTCCTCGCTCAACTACCTCAAGCGGCTCCCCGCCACCGCGCTCAAGATCGACCGTTCGTTCGTGATCGACGTCGGCGATCCGGAACGGGCGCCGCACGACGCGGGGATCGTCCGCGCGATCGTGGCGCTCGCCCACACGCTGGAGCTCACCGCGATCGCCGAGGGCGTCGAGACGCCGGCCCAGCTCGCGTTCCTGCGGCAGATCGGATGCGAACAAGGGCAGGGGTACCTGCTCGGTCGCCCGGTACCCGCGGCCGAACTGACCGCCACGCTGGCGGCGGGGCTGGTGCCCCTGCCGGCGCCCGGCGCGCCCGAGGCGCCGTCCGCATAGGCGATGATGCAGGCATGGACCTCGGACTGAACGGAACACGCGCGCTCGTCACGGCCGCCAGCGGTGGCCTCGGATTCGCCGTCGCCTCGGCCCTCGCGGGCGAAGGGGCGCGGGTCGTCCTGTGCTCACGCGACGAAGGGCGCGCCAAGGACGCCGCCGCCCGCATCGCCGCGGCGACCGGCGCCGACGTGCACGGCGTGGCCGCCGACGTCGCGGACGCAGCGAGCCTCGAAGCGCTCTTCGAGACCGCGCTCGACCACCTCGGCGGGCTCGACGTGCTGGTGAACAACGCCGGCGGCCCGCCTCCGGGCACCTTCGTCGACCTCGACGAGGACAAGTGGATGCGCGGGTACCAGCTCACGCTCATGAGCGTGGTGCGCTCGGTGCGCTTGGCGCTCCCGGCCTTCGAAGCCGCGGGCGGTGGCCGCGTGCTCACCCTGCTCTCGTCGAGCGTCAAGACGCCGCTCCCCAACCTCATGCTCTCGAACGTCTACCGTCCGGGCTTGGCCGGCATGATCAAGTCGCTGGCGATCGAGCTCGGCCCCAAGAACGTCCAGTTCGTGGGCCTGGCGCCCGGCCGCGTCGACACCGATCGGATCCGCGAGCTCGACGCCGCGGCGGCCGCCAAGCAGGGCAAGACGGCCGACGAAGTGCGCGCCGCGTCGCTCGCGAGCATGCCCATGGGTCGTCTGGGGCACCCCGACGAGTTCGGGCGCGTCGGCGCCTTCCTGTGCTCGCCGGCGGCGAGCTACGTGAACGGCTCCGTGATCCTGGTCGACGGCGGCGCCGTTCGGGCCCTGTAACCCACCGCGCGTCGCGACCGCCGGCCCGCCGCGCCCCTCGCACGGCGGGCCAGCGCGTTGCGGTCGTCAGTCGCGCTCCACCTCGACCCCGCCGATCCCCCCCGAGATCGTCAGCTCGATGCGGTCCTCCGCGGCGGCCTGGGCGTAGCCGGGCGTCGTGTACTCGCGGCCGTCGCGCAACCAGTCGCCCTCGACGTCGGCGCCACCCAACCCCACGGAGATCGTGAGGTGCGCTTCGACGCCTTCGGGCAGCTCGACGCTCGCCTCGCCGACGCCCAGGTCGAGGCGTCCGACGTACCCGCCGCGAGCGGGCAGCACCACGTCGATCTCGCCGACGCCACCGCTCAGGTCGAGGCCCGACAGGGTCGCGTCGCGCAGGTCGAAGCGCACGTCGCCCACGCCGGCGTCGACGCGCAGGTCGACGGGCACCTCGCGGGTGAGGCCGAGGTCCCAGGAACGCCGCGCGTTCGACGAGATCGACGTGCCCGACTGCTGCCGCACGGTGAGCTCGATGCGCGCCACGTCGCCACGGCGCCCCGCGACCTGATCGAGCTGCTCGCCGCGCGCGGTCACCACGGTGCCGGCGAGCAGGCGCCCGGCCGGCGCGTCGGCGTGCACCTCGACCGAACCGACGCCCAGCCGCAGCACGACCTCCGCGGCGCGGGCGCCGTCGAGCCCGTGCTCGACGGCCACGGTCTCACCCGTGCCGCGCGTTCCGAAGCCTCCGCCCATCAGGAGCACGGCGCCGAGGACGATGGCGCCGGCCACGATCGGGAGGCGGTAGCCCCCCTTGGTGAGCAGGTCGGCGCCGACCGCGAGGAGGGCCACCGGCCACAGGTTCAAGATCGACAGCACGTCGATGCCGCGGATCCAGCCTGCGTTGACGAGCAGCATCAAAGCGCCGACGCCGATGAGCGCGTACGCCCACACCGGAGCGCCACCGCCACGCGGGGGCGGGCTCGGCGGCGCGGGCGGCGGTGCCGCGCTTCCGGAAGACGCGGGGTTCGAGCGTTCGGGATCGCTCATGGTCGACCTCCTGCCGCCCTCGATGGTAGACCAACGGGCGCCGCGACGCGAGGGGTCGCGGACCCACCCCTGCCGCGCCCGACCGGCGCCTTCCGATCGAGGCGCTAGGATGAAGCCCGCCCAAGGAGGCACTCATGCCCGACACCATGACCGTCCGTGAGCGACGCGAGGTGGGAGCGTTCCGCGCCGTCGAACTGCGCTACTTCGGCCATCTGCACCTGTCGCAGGGGGCCGAACCCGGCGTCGAGGTCGAGGGCGATCCCGACGTCGTCGCCAAGGTCCACGCGCGCGTCGCCGGCGACACCCTGATCCTCGAGATCGGCGAGTCCTGGCTCGATCGCCTCACCTCCGGCGTCCTGCTCATCGCGAACCGTCCATTGCACTACCACGTGACCGTGCCCGAGCTCGACCGGGTGACGGTGACCGGGACTGGCAAGGTCGAAGCCGTCGGCCTGGTCGCCAGCGACCTCGAGGTCAGCGCTTCGGGCGCGGCCGACGTCTCGATCTCGGACCTCGAAGCGCACGCGCTCAAGGCCCAGATCAGCGGACGCGGCAGCTTCCGGCTGGCGGGCAAGGCCGAGGCGTTCGAGCTCCGCATCAGCGGCTCCGGCGAGGTGGAGGCCGCGAACCTCGCCTGCGAATCGGTCGCCGTCCGCATCAGCGGTCAAGGCACCACGACCGTGCGCGTCGCCAAACGCCTCGACGTGAAGATCTCCGGGCTGGGCACCGTCCGGTACCACGGTGACCCCACGGTGACGCAGACGATCAGCGGCAGCGGCACCATCACCCAGGTCGACGACGACTGACCCGCGCCGCGTGCGCCGCGCGCGGTGCGCGCGGTGCGCGCGGCGCACGCGCGACGTGCTGAGATGTCGGGATGATCGAGCTCCTCGCCGCCCATCCGCTCGTGCTGCTCTTCGCCGTGGCGGCGGTCGGCGTGCCGCTCGGCCGCATCCGGGTGGTGGGCGTCCGGGTGGGCGTGGCGGCGGTGCTCTTCGCCGGCCTCGCGTTCGGCGCCCTCGACCCACGCCTGCGCCTCCCCGAGATCGTCGTGCAGCTGGGGCTGGCGCTCTTCGTCTACCTGGTGGGCCTGGCGAGCGGGCGCGCGTTCGTGCGCTCGTTCGACGCGCGCGGCGTGCGCTCGAACGCCTTGGTGCTCGTGGCGCTCATCGCGGGGGCGGCCGCCACCGTCGCCGTCGCGCGGCTGCTGGGGGTCGACGGCGCCACCGCCGCCGGCGCCTTCACGGGCGCCACCACCAACACGCCGGCGCTCGCGGGCGTGGTCGAAGCGCTTCGGGGGACCGGCACCACGGGCGTCGACGTGGCGACGCCCGTGGTCGCGTACTCGCTCGCGTACCCGGGCGGCGTGCTGGGGGTGATCGTGGCGATCGCGCTCCTGCAGCGGCTCTGGGGCACCGACTACCGCACCGAGACGGCCGGTGTGCGCGATTACGGCGTCGGCGGCGAGCACTTGGAGCGCGCGGTCGTGCGCGTCACCCGCGTCGAGCTGGCCGACGCGCCCGTCCAAGCGTGGCGCGAGCGCGAGGGGTGGCACGCGATCTTCGGGCGCGTGCGCCGCGGCGACGACGAGGACCTGGTCCACGGCGACACCGTCTTGAACGTGGGCGACATCGTGTCGGTCGTGGGCACGGCCGCCGACCTGGCGCGCGTGGTGCCGCGGATCGGTGAGGCCGTCGACGCCGTCATCGACCTCGACCAAGGCAAGCTCGACGTGCGTAGGCTGTTCGTCAGCGAGGCCGCGGTGGCCGGGCGCACCCTCGCCGAGCTGCGGCTGCCGCAGCGCATCGGCGCGGTGGTCACCCGCGTGCGCCGCGGCGACGCCTTCCTGCTCCCCACCGCCGACCTGCGCCTCGAGCTCGGCGACCGCGTCCGCGTGGTCGCGCGCCGCGACCAGATGGCGGCGGTCGAGAAGCTGCTCGGCGACTCGTACCAAGGGCTCTCCGAGGTCGACGTGCCGTCGCTGGCGGTCGGCCTGGGCGCCGGTCTGCTCCTCGGGTTGGTGCCGATCCCGCTCCCGGGCGGGGTGACGCTCGAGCTCGGCTTCGCGGGCGGGCCGCTGCTCGTGGCGCTCGCGCTCGGGGCGCTCGGCCGCACCGGGCGCTGGGTGTGGACGCTGCCGTACTCGGCCAACCTGACCCTGCGCCAGTTCGGTCTGCTGCTGTTCCTGGCCGGCGTGGGTACGGGGTCCGGCTACGCGTTCGCCCAGACGCTGGCGGCCGGACGGGGTTGGGGCGTGGTGCTCGCCGGGGCGGCGCTCACGCTGGCGCTCGCCGCCACGACGCTGACGGTCGGCCACAAGCTGCTGCGGGTGCCGATGCCGGTGATGGTCGGGGTGGTCTGCGGCCAGCACACGCAGCCCGCCGCGCTCGGCTACGCCGTCGAGCAGGCGGGCGGCGACCTGCCGCACGTGGGCTACGCGACCGTGTTCCCGCTCGCGACCGTCGCCAAGATCGTGCTGGCGCAGCTGGTGCTGCGGCTCGTCGGCTGAGCTACTGGCCGGAAGCGCCACGCCATCCGGCTGGACCAGCTCGCCGACGCGCCGGCCGAAGCCGCCTGACGCGGCCGGCGTCCTCGAGCCCGGCCGCCGTCGTACGCTCGGCGCCGTCATGCCCCCCGCCGCGCGCGCCAGCGTCCCCCTCTTCGCGGTCTTCGCCGCCGGCTACTTCCTCAGCTACTTCCTGCGCTCCGCCAACGCCGTGCTCGCCCCCGACCTGCAGGCCGACGTCGGCCTCGGCCCCGCCGACCTGGGGCTGATGACCTCCGCCTTCTTCGCCGCCTACGCCGCCGCGCAGTTCCCGGTCGGCCTCGCGCTCGACCGCTGGGGCCCACGCCGGGTGGCGTCGTCGCTCATGCTCGTCGGCGTCGCCGGGGCGCTGCTGTTCGCGGTCGGCACCAGCCTGCCGGTGCTGGCCCTCGGCCGCGTGCTGCTGGGCGTCGGCCTCGGCTCGGTGCTGCTCGCCGGCCTCAAGGCCTTCGCGCTCTGGTGGCCGCCGCACCGCTACGCCACCGTGTCGGGCCTCTACTTCGCGGTGGGCTCACTGGGCGCCCTGCTCGCCGCCTCGCCGCTCGCCTGGGCCAACGAGGCCATCGGCTGGCGCGCGACCTTCGTCGTGGCGGCCGGCGTGGTCGCGGCGGTGGCCGCGGCGCTCGCGCTGCGGACGCCATCGACCCCGACCCGTCGCGTGGCCGCCACCGACGCCGCCGCCGGCGGCGGCGGCGCGGGCGTGATCGCCACCCTGATGCTGCTCGGCTTCGCCTTCACCGGTCCCGCGGTCGGCTTCCAGACGCTGTGGGCCGGACCCTACCTGTACGACGCCTTCGAGACCGACGCCGCGACCACCGGCCGGCTGCTGCTGGTGCTGTCGCTCGGCATCTCGGTGGGCTACGCGGCGTCCGGCGCGCTCGCCGACCGCTTCGGCCTCTACCGCGTGACGGTGGTCTCGGCGCTGGCGTTCGCCGCCGCCCAGGTGGCGCTCGCCGCGATCGACCCGGCGCGCGCGCCGCTCGCGCTCGTGGCCGCGGTGTACGCCGCGTACGGCGTGACCGGCGGCCACTGCGTGCTGGTGTTGGCCAACGCTCGCGCCCTGCTCGGCGCCGCGCGCTCCGGGCGCGCCACCGGCGCGATCAACGCGGCCAGCATCGGCGGCGTGTTCGCGCTGCAGTGGGGGATGGGGCTCGTCGTCGAGGCCTACGGCGACGCGGACGGCTACCGGGTGGCGCTCGTGGCGACCGCGGCGCTGACGCTGGTCGCGCTGGCCGCGCACGCGGCCGCGCGCCGCCAGCTCGGCCGCACGACCTGAGCGAACGTCAGGCGCCGAGCGCCGCCTCGAGGAACGGCAGGCTCGCGCGCGCGGCCGCCTCGCCGCGCTCGATCAGGTACGGGATGGTCGTGGGATCGAACATCGACACCGCCCGGTCGAAGGTCGGCACGATCGGCACCACCTCTGCGTGGTGGGCGAGCGTCTGGAACGCGAAGCGGGCGCGCAGCAGGTGGTTGGTCGTGATGGCGTTGACCTGCTCCTGGACCGCGGCGAGCGACTTGAGCCGGGCGCGGTACGGGAGGTCGAACGCCATCGCCACGATCGTGTGCGCGCCGGCGCGCATCGCCACGTCGACCGGCAGCGGGTCGGCGATCGCGCCGTCGACGAGGAGCCGACCCCCCAACTCCTTGGGCGGGAAGACCACCGGGATCGCGATGCTGGCGCGCACGGCGTCGCGCACGAGGCCGTCGCGGAGCACCACCGGGGCTCCGGACTCGAGGTCGGTGGCGACGATCGCCAACGGGACGCGCGCGTCCGCGAACGTGAGGTCGCCGAAGGTCCCGGTGAGCGAGGCGTCGATCGCATCGCCGTCCACGAGCCCGTCGCGCGCGCCGAAGCCGCGCCGGCGCTCGTGGACGGCTTTGAGGTTCGCCGCGTACCCCTGCATCAGCTCGCGCGTCCAGAACGAGCGCGTGAGCGCCTCGGCGCGTGCGTCGTCGTACCCGAGCGCGGCGGCGGCCGCGTACAGCGAGCCCCCCGAGCAGCCGACGGCGCGCTCCACGGGGATGTCGGCCTCGGCGAGCACCCGCAGCAGGCCGATGGCGGCCACGCACTGCAGGCCGCCGGACCCGACGACGAGCGTCAGACCCGCCGGCACCCGAGCGTCAGTCGAAGCTCGCGACGGCGCCGTCGACGTCGTCGAACGACTCGAGGATGCTGCCGAAGCCGGCGAGGTCGAAGACCTGCGCGACGGCGGGCACGGCGCCCGCGAGGCGCAGGTCGCCGCCCGCCGCACGCGCCGCCTTGAGGGCGGCGAGCACGGCGCGCAGCCCGGCGGAGCTGATGTAGGCGACGTCGGCCAGGTCGACGACGAGCTTGGAGGCGCCGCCGGCCACCTCGGCCTGCAGCGCCTCCGCGAAGCGGGGGGCGGTGACGGCGTCGACGGTGCCGGACACCGCCACGACGGTGGCGGCGCCTTGTGGACGGACGGAGTGTTCGAGGGTGCGCATGGAGTCCTCCTTGGCGCTAGGCGCGCGCGGCGCGGTCGATGCGCAACGTCAGACGGTTGCGGCCGTCCACCGACGCGTAGCGGACGTCGTCGGCGAGCTCGCGGATCAGGTGCCAGCCGAGCCCACCCACCTGACGCTCGTTCCAGCCGCTCGCGAGGTCGGGCGGCGGGGCGTCCTCGGGGGCGAACGGTCGCCCCTCGTCCTCCAGGGTGACGACGACCGCGGCATCGTCGACGTCGGCGACGAGCGTGAGGTCGCCCTCGGCGCCGAGCGCGTACGCGTGGCGCACGACGTTCGTCGTCGCCTCCTCCACCACCAGCTTCAGGCGCTGCGCCACGTCGGGAGCGAGCGCAAAGCGGTCGACGAGCACCTCGACGAAGGCGAGGAACAGCGCCAGGTGGTCGTCGGTCGCGGGCTTCGTCATCGTCATGGTCGGCATGGCGTCACCCCAGGCCGAGCAGGCGCTCGGCGGTCGCGAAGAGCTGGTCGGGATCGAAGGGCTTGGTGAGGTAGAGGTCGGCGCCGGCGTCGGCGCCCTTCTGGCGGTCGACCTCCTGCCCCTTGGCGGTGAGCAGTACGACCTGGACGTGCGCCAGGTCCGGATCGGCCTTGACGGCCGAGCAGACGTCGAAGCCGTTCATCCGCGGCATCATCACGTCGAGGAACACCACGTCCGGCCGCTCGCTGCGGATCCGGTCGAGCGCCGCCTGCCCGTCGGGCTCGACGAACAACTCCACGCCCTCGTCCTCGAGCGCTTCGAGCGTCTGCGCCAACAGCAGGCGGATGTGGGGCTCGTCGTCGGCGATGAGCAGCTTGGGCATCGGTTTCCTTCCAGGGCGCGCGGACGCGGCCGCCGAGCGGGTGGCCGTGAGCATACCGTCCGGCGCGTCAGACCGCTGCGGGCGGTCCGCGCCGCACGACCAGCAAGGTCACGTCGTCGTACGGATCGGCGCCGGCGGTGAAGCGCTCGAGGTCGGCGCACACCGCCTGGAGCACCGCGTGCGCCCCTCCGGCCCGCGCACCGGAGGCGACCTCGAGCAAGCGCTCCTCGCCGTACTCCGCACCGTCGGGGGCGAGCGCCTCGGTGACGCCGTCGGTGTAGGCGAGGATCAGGTCGTCGGTCTCGAGCTGCAGGTCCGCCTGGCCGAACGCCACGTCGGGGTCCCAGCCGACCAGGATGCCGGTGCGCGCCAGGCGCTCCAGCCCACCGTCGGCGCGCAGCAGCAGGGGCGGGTTGTGGCCCCCGTTGACGTAGCGCAGGCGCCCGTCGCGCCCGAACTGGCCGTACCAGAGCGTCACGAAGGTGCCGTCCGACGCGTCGCGGCAGGCCCACCGGTTCGTCTGCGCCACGGCCTCCGCCGGCGAGCGGTCCGGTCCGACGCTCGCGCGCAGCAGGCTGCGCACGACGGCCATGAACAGCGCCGCCGGCATCCCCTTGTCGGCCACGTCGGCGACGACCAGACCCAGGTCGTCGCCGACGTCGAGCACGTCGTAGAAGTCGCCCGACACCTCGCGCGCCGGGCGCCAGTGGCCGGCGACCTCCCACCCCTCGCGCGAGGCCGAGCCGCGCGGCATCAGGCGCGACTGCACCTCGAAGGCGAGCTGCAGCTCGCGCTCCAAGCGCTCCTGCGCCAGCGCCCGCCGGTGCAGGCGCGCGACGTCGAGGAAGGCGGTGGCCTGGGTGGCGAGGGCGGCGAGCAGCTTGGCGTCGCCGGCGGCGAAGTCGGCCGCGCCCGCGGCGCGCGCGAGCAGCACGCCGCCGCGCAGCGCGCCGTCGCTCACGAGCGGCGCCCAGACCCGGGGGCCCCAGGCGCCGTCGGTGCCGAGCACGGCGGGCTTGACGGCCTCTCCGAGCGCGGTCAGGGTCGAGGGCACCGCGTCCGCCGCGTCGCCGAAGACCGTGCCGGCTTCGAAGTCGGGGGGCGCGTCGGCGTCGGCGTCCTCGGCGACCAACCACACCGCGCCGCCGTCGGCGGCGAGGACCGCGCGCGCCTCGGCGAGCGCGCGGCGCGGCACCTCCTGCGGGTCGAGGGTGCCCGCCAACGCCTCCCCGACGCGGTAGAGCAGGTGGATTTCGCGGTAGCGCTCGAGCGTCTCGGCGGCGATCGCCCGACGCGCGAAGGCCGCTTCGAGCACGTCGAACGCGGTGCGCCGCACCAACTCGACCACCGCCACCTCGTGCGGCGTCGCCGGCGCCGGGGCTGCGAACAGCCGTGCCTGGGGCGCACCAGGGAGCGCCCAGGTCGCCTGGAGGGCGAACGGAGCGTCGGCCTCGACGTCGGGACCGGCACCGCTCGCCAGCTCCTCGCCGGCGCCGTCGCTCAGGCGCACCGTGAGGCGCCCCAGCAGCGGCGCGAAGCCCTCGAGCAGCGCGCGGGCGCGCCGGGCGGGGAGGATCCGGCGCAGCGCCGGAGCCAGCGCGTCGCTCACTGGAACAAGACCACCGCGGCGCCGGCCGCGTGCGCCGCGCCGTCCAGCTCGGTCCCCCGAGCGACGTCGGCGGCGACCAGGATCAAGTCGGGGGGGTGGGCGGCGACGCGCCGGGCGAGCGCTTCCGCGGCGCTCGCCACCTCCTCCACGGCGTACCCGGCGTCGCGCAGCGCCGCGCGCACGCGCTCCGCGTGGCGGCGGTCCTCGGGATCGGCATCGGGGGGGTCGACGAGCACGATCCGGGTCTCGGTCGCGGCGTCGCGCAGCACCACCGCCACCTCCTGGACGAGCGCGCGCACGTCCACCGGCTTGGTGAAGTAGCGCGCCACCCCCAAACGTGCGCCGCGATCCTCGTCCTGCACGACGCTCAAGATCACGATCGGGACGCTCGCCGTCGCCGGGTCGCCCTTGAGCACCGCCGCGACGTCGAAACCGGTCAGCTCCGGCATCATCACGTCGAGCACGATCAGGTCCGGGCGCCGGGCGGCGACCGCGGCGAGCGCCGAGCGCCCGTCGGCCGCCTCGACCACCGCGTGGCCCACCTCCTCGAGCTCTTGGCGCAGCAGCGTGCGGATCTGGGGGTCGTCGTCCACGACGAGCACCTGCGTGGTCGGCCCGGACTCGCCGTCGGCGCCCGAGAGCGTCCGGCGCACCAGCGCCTCGACGCGACGCCGAAGCGCCGCCTCGGCCGCCTGCACCGTCGAGCCGACGAAGCGAAGCACGCCCTCGCTCGGACCGGAGTCCGCCTCGGCTGCCGGCGCGATGGCCGCGGCGGCCTCCGCAGCGGCCTCGGCCGCGACCTCCGCGGACGGCGTGAGCGGCAGGGCGAACGCGAAGGTGGAGCCGGCGCCGACCGCGCTCTCGAGCCACATGCGGCCCGCATGGTGCTCGACGATCTGCTTGCAGATCGGCAGCCCGAGGCCGGTTCCCTGCGGCTTCTCGGTGAGCGTGTCGCCCACCTGCCGGAACTGCTCGAACACGGTGGCGTGGTCCTCGGGGGCGATGCCCACGCCGGTGTCGCGGACGCGCACGACCAGGGCGTCGCCGACCTCGGGGTCGACCTCGCGCGCCAACGCCAAGCGCACCTCGCCGGACGGGGTGAACTTGACCGCGTTCGAGATCAGGTTGATGGCCACCTGCGTCAGCCGATCGCGGTCGCCCACCAGCTCGGGCAGGTCGTCCGGCGCGTCCACGACCAGGTGCACCGCCGGCTTCTGGTCGAAGAGCCCCTGGGTCGCCTGCGCGGCGCGCTGAAGCACCTCGGCGACGGCCAGCGGCGCCATGCGCCAATCGACGCGGCCGGCCTCGATCTTCGCCAGGTCGAGCACGTCGTTGATCAGGTGCGTCAGCCGCTGCGACTCGGAGTAGATGATGCCCGCGTTCGTCCGCACCTGGGCCACCGCGCGCTGCACCTTGCGGTCGGGATGCCCCTCGAGCTCGGGGGCGAGGACCTCCTCGAAGCGCCGCTCGATGAGCCGCGCGAACCCCAGGATCGACGTGAGCGGCGTCCGAAGCTCGTGCGAGACGTTCGCCAGGAAGGCGCTCTTGGAGGCGTTGGCGGCCTCGGCGACCTCCTTGGCTGCGCGCAGCCCCTCCTCGTAATGCTTGCGCTCGGAGACGTCGCGCACCAACCCCCGGAAGCCGACCACGGCGCCGTCGTCGTCGTGCACCGGGCCCACCGACATCTCGCCGTCGAATCCGCCGCCGTCGGCGCGCCGGACGCGGAACTCGTGGCGCTGCACCGGCGCGTTCGTGATCCGAACCCTGCGGAAGGTGCGGACGAGCTGCCGCACGTCGCGCGGCTCGACGAAGGCGCGGTACGGGCTCCCGATCACGCGGTCCGGCGACGCCTCGCCCACGCCGGCGACGAACGCCGGGTTGACCATCCGCAGCACCCCCTCGGTGTCGATCTCGAAGTAGGCGTCTTGGATGGTGTCGAGGATCGTGCGGTAGCGCTCCTCGCTGCGGCGCAGCTCCGCCTCCGCGCTGCGCCGCTCCACCAGCTCGCGCTGCACGTCCTCGTAGAGCTGCGCCGAGTCGATGGCGACCGCGGCGCTCGTCGCGAAGCGGCGCAGCGCCGGCAGCTTGTCGGCCAGCGCCTTGCGGCTGTACGGGTTGTCGACCGCGAGCACGCCGACGGTGCGGCCGCGCGAGACGAGCGGCAACACCGCCGGCGCGCGCGAGCGCAGCAACCGCGAAGTGGCCGCGTCGCCGCGGGCGCGCCACCGGTCCGGGACCGGCAGGTTCTGGTCGAGCACGTGTTCGTCGCCGGTGCGGTACGCCTGCTCGAGGAGCGGCACGCTGCCGTCGAGCCGGACCTCGTGGACCGGCGTGCGCCCCAGGTCGGCGTCGAACCCGATCCAACTGGACGTGCGCAGCGCCGCGCCGTCCTCGGTCGGGAGCCAGACCACCGCCCGCTCGAACCCCACGACCTCCTGGATCGCATTCAGGAGCAGGTCCATGCGCTCCTGCAGCGACGTCGGCTCCTGCATGGCGGTGCCGATGCGCGCGAGCTGGTCGCTTTCGCGCCGACGCGACTCGATCTCCTCGATCAGACGCACGTTCTCGAGCGCGATCGTCCCGAGCCGCGCGAAGCTGACGAGCAGCGCCTCTTCGGCGCCCGAGAACGGTCGCCGATCCTCGCGCGGGCGCACGAGCGACAGCACGCCGAGCACCTCGTCGCGCCCCGCGAGCGGGACCGCGATCGCCGCCCGCGCCCAGTCGAGGTCGACGCCGCGGAGCTTGCCGCTCCAGCGCGCGTAGTCGGGCACGATGGTCGGGCGGCGATCCTTCCACGCGCGCCCCGAGAGCCCCTCACCGGGCCGGAAGAGCAGGTCGGGCAGAGCCTCGAAGCGCCCCACCGCCCGGTGGCGCTCGAGCACCGCGCCGCCCGCCGCCACCAGGTGCACGAAGCCGTGCGGCGCGTCGAGCGCCTCGGCCGCGCGGCGCAGCACCACCTCGAGCAACTCGCCCACCGGTCGACGCGCGGCGAGGCCGTTGGTGACCTCTTGGAGCGCCGTCAGGTACGCCTCCTGCTCGGCCCGCCGCCGTTCGCTCTCGCGCAGCGTGCGCTCGGCGAGCACCTGTCGGCCGATGTCCTGCAAGCGCAGCAGGTGACCGGTGTGGCGCCCGCGGCTGTCGCGGAGCGGCGTGACCTGCGCGCGCAGGTGGCGCTCCACCTCCGCACGCGTCCACGTGAGGTCGTGCTCGACGAAGGCGTCGTCACCGAGGGCGCGCACCAGGTCGAGCTGGTCGTGGAACAGCTCGGTGGCGGTCCGACCGATGGCGTCGTCGGCGCGCTCGAGATCGAGCAGCTTCGCCGCCGAGGGGTTCACCTGCAGCACGCGCTGACGCGGATCGAGCACCAGCACCGGGTCGCCCAGGTGGCGCATGACGGTCTCGCGCGCGACCGGCACGATGTCGAGCAGGCGATGCGACAACAGGCTCTGCGCGAACGCCCACGCGCTGACGGCGAACGTCAGCGGCGTCGGGTCGATCGGCAGGTCGAGGTCCGAAAACACGAACACCAGGTTCGCGACCCACGGCACCGCGACCGCGACGAGCACCCAGGTGACCTGCGCCCGGTACCCCCTCGGGGTGCCCACGTAGCCGCGCAGCAAGTAGAACGATCCGATCGCCAACCACAGGTAGCTGGAGCCGGTGTGCACCCAGAACCAGGGGCCACGGACGACGACGAGCGCCCCGTCGACGGGCGTCACCGACTGCCACAAGACGTCCTGGAGCGGATAGGTCCACGCCAGGCCGACGGTGATGGCGGGCACCACCAACAGCAGCGTCACGACGAAGCGGTTGAGCCAGGCGGTCTGGCGGGTGTAGTCGTTCGCGAAGACGAGGAACCCGACCGGGAGCGCGGCGATGCCCAGGTACTTGAGCTGCAGCCAGGTGAGCTGGAGCGCCGGGTCGAGCGCGGCGGCTTCCATCCCTTCGGCCGCGGCCCACACGGCGCCGGCGAGGGTGAAGAAGGTGAAGCTGCGCGCGCCTCGGGTGTTCCGGCGTTTGCCCCAGGCGACCAGGGCGAGCGCGACCAAGCTGGCGGCGATGATCCAGAGCGCGAGGACGTAGGGGTTCGGGGGCCAGGTCATGGAGCGCTCCGTTGGGGACGCGAGGGGGGCACCGGCGACGAGCTCTGTGGACGCGTCGGCGTGGGCTGTAGGACGCGCTACCTTATCAGCCGGGCCGCGAGGACGCCGCGGAGCGGACCTCTGCCGATGCCGACCCGGCACCACCGAGCGGCACGACGATCGCGACGGTCGCGCCACCGCGCGAGGAGCCGTTCGACCACAGACGGCCCCCGTGCCGTTCGACGGCCAGCCTGCACGCGTGGAGCACGGCGGACGCGCCCGCCGGCGGCGGTTCGAACGCCTGCGCGAGCACCTCGGCGTCGCCGACCTCGCCGGTGTCGCGTACGCGCAGCACGAGCGCGTCGCCGATCTCCGGGTCGTGGTCGCGCCCCAGGTGCAGCACGACGCAGCCCGCGGACGTGTTCGCCAGCGCCCGCGCGATCAGGTGCAGCGTGATCCGGAGGAGGCGCTCGCGGTCGCCGATCACCGGCGGAAGCCCGGTCGGGACGTCCAGGACCAGGTCCACCTCGGGGCGGCGATCGGCACCGGCGCCGGCCCCGCGAGCGGCGCGGCGGACCACGTCGGCGAGGTCCACCTCCTCGAAGCGCCAAGGGGGCGCCGCAGGGCGGTGCGGCGGCGCGGCAGGGCGCTCCAGGTCGACCACCCGCGCCTCGAGCGTGGCGACCTCGCGGCGCAGCCGGTCGATCTCCTCGGACCAGCGCTCGCGGGCGACCGCATGGGCACCCAGGCGCGCGATCCCGACCACCGCGGCCTGCTCGTCGCCCGAGAACGTGCGCCGGTCGGTGCGCGGGCGCACGAGCAGGAGCGCTCCGTAGGCGTCGCGGCCGTCGAACAACGGCACCGCGAGGGCTGCGCGCGCCCACGACGGCATCGGACCGCTCCCACGGTCCGGCCAGGACGGGTAGTCTTCCACGGCGATCGTCCGCCGATCGCGCCAGGCGCGGCCGGCGAGGTCGTCCCCGACCGGCCCCGGCTCGTCGACACCGGCGGCGAGGCGTCCGAGGGCGCACCACCGATCCAGGACGAGGTCGTCGGGGGCGCATCGGAAGAGCGCCGCGTGGGGCGTGCCGACCACCTCGGCGGCGCGGCGCAGGAGCTCCTCGAGCACCTCGTCGGCCGCGCGCCCGGCCGCGATGGCCTGCGCCCCTTCCAGCAGAACCGACGTGGTGCCTCGCTGCTGGACGAGGTCCCGCTCGGTCGCGCGCCGCTCCCGCTCGACGAGCCGCTCTCGGGCGACGTCTTGCAGGTACAGCAGCTGACCGCTTCGGCGCCCGCGACGGTCGGGCAACGGCGTGGTGCGCGCCCGGAAGTGCCGCTCGACCGGATCGCGCGACCACTCGATCTCCAGTTCGACCGAGGCACCGACCTCGACGGCGCGCCGCAGGGTGGGCTGCTCGCGAAAGACGTCGTCCGCGTCGCGACCGATCAGGTCGTCGTGCCGACCGACGTCGAACACCTCCGCCGCCGCGGCGTTCGCCTGCAACACCCGGCGCCACGGGTCGAGGACGAGCACGGGGTCGGGCAGTCGCCGCAGCACCATGTCGCGCGCCATCGGCACCACGTCCCGCACCCGGTGCGTGAGCAGGCCGCGCGCCCACAGCACTACGGCGACGGCGACGGCGAACGGCGTCGGATCGACCGGGAGGCGGGCGCCCGAGCCGGCCACCACGACGTGCACGACCCACACCACGGCCAAGGCCCCGAGCTCCGACGTCGTCGGCGCGCGCGACGCGCGTGGGGCGGCCGCGCGGGCGCGCGCCAGGATGGCGGTGCCGGCAGCGGCCGTGGCGTACCCGAACGCCGCGTGCACCCACCACCAGGGTCCGGGCACGAGCACGAGGCGCTCACCGAGCGCCTCGGCCGCCCGCCACAGGAGTTCGTGCAACGAGAACGTCCACGCGAGACCGACCGTCGCCGCGGGGATCACCAGCAGCAGCGCGACGGCGTGGCGATCGAGTCGTGCGAAGCGGCGGGTGTCGTCGTTGGCGAAGATCAGGAACGCGACAGGGAGCGTCGCGACCCCCAGGACCCGAAGCTGTAGCCACGTCAGGCGAGTGAAGGGATCGTCGGCGAGGGCCTGCGCGCCCTCCGCCAGCACCCAGAGCGCCGTCGCGAGCGCGAGGAAGGTGAAGCTGCGCGCGCCACGCGTTCGGTCGCGCTGCGACCACGACGCGATGGACACCGCGATCAAGACGGCGACGATCGAACCCAACACCAGGGCAGAGGGGTTCGGGGGCCAGTTCATAGGGGCGCTCCGTTGGGCCGGTGGCCGGCTCGCACCTCGTGTGGCACGCGCCGCCGTCGAGCCCGAAGTCCCGTCACGTTACCAGTCGCGGCGGGCGCCCGGCGGCGTGCGTGCACGGGCCACGGACCTCCAACGAAGACACGCCCGGGACCGTGTCGGTCCCGGGCGCGCGAACTCAGCGGGTGAAGGTCAGTAGCGCGGGCCGCGGGACGAGCCTGCGGCCGGGCCGGCGCTGCGAAGCACCGAGACGTTCTTCGCCTGCGGGCCCTTGGCGCCCTGCTCGACGTCGAACTCGACCTCGTCGCCCTCGTTCAGGCTCTTGAAGCCGTCGCCCTGGATGGCGGAGAAGTGGCAGAAGACGTCCTTACCGCCGCCCTCGACCTCGATGAAACCGAACCCTTTTTCGTTGTTGAACCACTTAACGGTACCTGTAGCCATGCTGCAAACCATCATTTCCACCGCCGCCGAGCGGCCAGGTGGCCGGACGTCGTGCGGTACATGCGTTACCGGACCGCCGCCCGGCGCCCCCCGCCCGAGTTTCGGTGCAAGGTCTCCGTCAGCGTAGCGACTCGCGGCCGTCTGCGCAAGGTCCGGTTCGGCACCAACCGTGCGGCTCTGGGCACCAGCCCCACCGGCAACGGCGATTCTCACCACGGGAAGAACAGCGGCACCAAAAGCAACGCCGCCACCAGCACCAGCGCCTGCAGCGCCAGACCGACCTTCGCGAAGTCGCCGAAGCGGTACTGGCCGGGGTTCAGCACCAGCGTGTTCACCGGCGACGCGACCGGCGTCGCGAACGAGGTCGAGGCCGCGAGCGCCACCGCCATCAGCAGCGGGTACGGGGACACGCCGAGGTCCAGGCCGGCCTGGAAGGCGATGGGGGCGAGCAGCACCGCGGTCGCGGTGTTCGAGATCACCTGGCTCGCGAGCGAGGTGAGCACGAAGAGCCCGGCCAGCAGCGCCAGCGGCCCGTACGGACCGACGCCGGCGACCAGCGCGTCCACCACCAGCCGCATCCCACCGGTCGCCTCGAGCGCCGTCGCCATGGGGAGCACGCCCGCGATCAACACCACGCTCTCCCAGTTGATCGCGCGGTACGCCTCCTCCATCGACAAACAGCCGGTCGCCACCATGGCGATCGCGGCGAGGCCGACCGCGACGACCGTCGGGAGCCAACCGGTGGTCATCACCACGAGCATGGCGAGCATGACGGCGATCGCGACCGGCGCGCGCCGAGCGGCACGCCGCGAGACCGCGCCGCCGTCGGGCTCGGCCAGCACCACCGCGTCGTTGCGCTCGCGCTTCAGGCGCTCGATCGCCGCGCGCGGCCCCTCGACCAGCAGCGTGTCGCCGAAGCGCAGACGCAGTTCGGCCAGCCCTTCGTCCACGCTGGCGCCGCCTCGTTGGACCCCGACCACCTGAACGCCGTACCGGTCGCGGAACGCCAGCTCGCGCAGCGAGTGCCCCAGCCAGCGCGAGCGCGGCGGAGGCAGGACCTCGACCACGCCGAGGTCGCCCGGAAGGACCGTGGGGTCGACCGGCTCGATGCGCAAGCCGACGTCCGCCGCGAGAACGGCGACCGCGTCGGCGCGCCCCTGCAGCACGATCCGGTCATCGTGCTCGAGGGTGGTGGCGGCGTTGACCGGCTTGGACCGACCGAGGTCGCGGCGCGCCCGGTGGTGCACGCGCACGGCCTCGGGGTCGGCGTCCACGGCCAGCACCTGCACCTGGTAGCGCTCCGGCCAGCGCAGCGTGCCCAGCGTGGACCCGACCAACGGGTGTCCCTCGGGGACGACCAGTCGAAACCCGTGGGCTGGTAGGTCGTAGCGGTCGGCCAGCTCGCGGACGCTCATGCCCAGCTCGGCGCCGCCGCCGTCCGCCGGCGCACGCGACGGCAACCAACGACGTCCGATGGTGACCATGAACGCCGTCCCGATCACCACCATCGCGAGCCCCAACGGGGTGAAGGCGAAGAAACCGAACGGTTCGCGCCCCTGGGTGATGAGCTGCTCGGCGACGACGATGTTGGGCGGGGTGCCGATCAGCGTGAGCATGCCGCCGAGCAGCGAGGCGAACGACAGCGGGATCAGGAGCTTCGACGGGCTGATCTTGGCGCGCCAGGCGAGGCTGACGACCACGGGGAGCATCACCGCGACCGTGCCGGTCGAACTCATGATCCCCGACAGCGCCGCGGTCATCAGCATCACCAGCAGGGTCAGCCGCGCCTCACCGGTGCCGGCGACGCGCCCGAGCCACGCCCCGATCCGGCCAGCGACGCCGGTCTGGAAGAGCGCGCCGGAGACCACGAAGAGCCCGGCGATCGTGATCACGAGGGGGTCCGAGAAGCCGGCCAGCGCTTGCGCCGGGGTGAGGACCCCGGTGAGCACCAGCGCCGCGGCCGACATCAGCGCGACCAGGTCGAGCCGGATGCGGTCGCTGACGAACAGCGCGACCGTCGCAGCGAGGATGAGGAAGACGGTGAGGGCATCGCCGCTCATGGCGTCCAGCGTACGGCGCGGAGCGGGCGGCGTCCGGGCTGCGCGTCCCGACCCTCACGCAGGGGCGACGCGCCCCGCTTCGAGCCACAGAACCCGGTCCGGACCGTAGGCGGCGACCTCCTCGTCGCGATGGGCGCTGACCAGCACGGCGCCGCCGGCGGCCGCGTGCGCCCGGACCCAGGCGGCGAGCCGCGCCAGGCCGTCGCGGTCGAGCGCCGCGGCGGGTTCGTCGAGCAGCCACAAGCGGGGGGCGCCCATCAGCGCGGACGCCAGCGCGACCCGCTGGCGTTCGCCCCCCGAGAGCCGCCCTGCCGGACGCCGCAGCAGCGGCTCCAGGCCCAACCGCTCCACCGCCGCCGCAGCCGCCTCGGCGGAGACCCCGCGCGCCGCGCGCGCCACCCCGAGCAGCTCGCGCACCCGCGCCCGCGCCGGGAAGGCGACCGCCTGGGGGACGTCGGCGCGGGCGGCCGCGGCGCGTGGGTCGCGCGCCGGTGCACCGGCCACGCGCACGCGGCCAGCGGTGGCCGGCAGGCGGCCCGCAGCGAGCGCGAGGAGCGTGCTCTTGCCCGCCCCGTTGGCGCCGACGAGCGCCACGACGCCGGCGTCCACGCGCAGGTCGAGCGGCTCGAGGCGCCCGGCCACGGCGGCGCGGTCGAGCTCCAAGGCGGCGGCCGAACCTCCCGACGCCGCATCACCAGGCTTCATGCGCGTCCCCAGGCCGCGACGGCGCCGAGGCCGACGAGGCCGACCGCGAGGCCGAGGGCGGCGATCCCTGCACCCGGCGCGCGTGGCACCGCGGACGCCAGCCGCGGCGCCGCGTCGACGAACGCGGCGGCGCGCACCCCGGGGACCTGCGCCTCGAGCCGCCCCCACAGCGCGATGCCGGGGCCGTAGGCGAGCAGCGCCAGGTCGGGCTGGCGCGCCGCGCGCGCCGCGAACGCCGACGTCGCGACGTAGCCGACGTCGACCACCCCGTCGCCGTCGAGGTCGAGGCGCGGGGCGCGATCGAAGGCGTTGCCGTGCAGCGTCAAGGCGGCCTCGGCGTCGTCGACCGCCACGTCGGCCGCGTTGCCCTCGAACGCCGCGCCGGCGATCGCCACCGAGGACGCGGTCGCGCCCGCGACCGGCGGCCGCTGCAGCAGCGCCCCGACGCCGTTGTCCGCGATCGTGCCGCCGTCGACGCGGGCGCCCGGCGCCGCCACGAGCAGCAACCCCACCGAGTTGCCACGCACCTCGTTGTCGGTCGCGCGCGCGTCCGCCTCCTCCTGCAGCAGCAGGCCGAACGCCATGGGCGCGCGGTGGCCAGCGAGCAGGTTCCCCTCGATGCGCGCGTCGCGGCCGTACATCACCGCCGAGCCCACGCCACCGTCCACGACACGGTTGCCGACGAGCTCCACGCCCACGGTGAACATCACGTGCAGGCCGTAGCGGACGCTGCGCTCCACGGTCACGTCCGCCACCCGGGCGCCATCGGCCCGCTCGAGGTAGAGGCCGTCGAGGAAACCGGCGAGCCGACCCCCCTGCACCACCAATCCGGGCGTTTCATACGCGGTGACGCCGGGACCGCGGCCATCGCCGGTCGCCCTGAGCTCCTCGATGCGCGCGCCGCGCGCGTCCTCGATGCGCACCGCGGTCGTCGCCCCCTGGGCACCCACGCCCACGAGCACGCACCCGTGGCAGCCGAGGGCCGCGACGGCCGCGTCGGGGGCGTACAGGTCGGCGACCGGGCCGACCCCGACGATGCTCAGCCCCTCGACGACGATGCCGGGGGCGGTCAGCGTGAGCGCGCTGCCGGTCCCGCCCCCGTCCAAGACCGCCCCCGTGCCGCGCAGCGTGACGTCGGCGACGTCGACGACCCACGGGCCCGGATGAACGCCGGCGCCGAGCACCACGACGTCGCCGGGCTCGAGATCGGGGAGCGGCTCGCCCGCCGCGAGCACCACCTCGCGGGCGGCCACCGGAGCGGCGAGCAGCAGGGCCAGCGCCAGCGCGCGCGCGACCCACGCCGCACCGCGGCGCATCATCGCGACCTCCGGGCGAAGACCGCCCCGGCGCCGGCGACGAGCAGCGCGCCCAGGAGCGCGGTCACCCCCACGGCCCAGAGCGCCGGCGCCGGGCCGAGCCAGCGCGCGACGATCAGCCCGGTGGGGCCGACGAACACCGGCGCGTCGAGCGCGCGGAGCAGCGCCAGGCGCGCCAGCTCCCCCGGATGGAGGAGCAGCGCGGCGGCCAGGAACGGCTCGAACGGCCGGTCGGCGAACACCCCCGCCAACGCGACCAGCGCCGGCTCGTAGGCGACGGTCGCGACGGCCCACACCGCCGCGCCGGCTGCGACGGAGCGCGCCGCGTCGAGGGTGCCGGCGGCGAGCAGCGCGGCCAACGCCGAGTACGGGACGACGACGGCGACGACGGCCGCGACGAGCGCGACGGTCGCCGCCAGGTCGGCGCCCACGACCGCGGCGGCCAGCGCCGCCCCGGCGAGCATGGGGGGCAAGAGACCGGTGGTCGCCCCCACGGCCGCGGCGACGAACGCGCGCCCCGGGCGCACCGCCAAGGAGCCCCAGAACGACCACGTCGCCCGCCGCGCCAACCGCGGCGCGACGAGCGCGACCACGGCCGGCGGCCCGACGAGCGCCGCGACGCCGAACGCCGACACGACGCCGACCTCGGGCGCGACCGCTCGCCAGGCGAACGCGGTGGCGGGCAGCAGCGCCGCGACCGCCCACGTCCACGGATCGCGCGCCAGCTCACGTCGGTGCAGGGCGGCGAAGCCGACCGCGGGGACGAGGGCCGGCGAGGACCCGCTCACCGCACGGGTACCCAAGGGCGCGGCACGCCCAGCGCCAGCACGTCGGCCCATCCGTACGTGGTCGCGTCGGCCAGGGCGTTCGCCTCGGCGAACCCCAGCGCGGCCGGGACGTCGACGAAGGCGGCGAGGCCACCCCCCATGGGCGTGCGCAAGCGCGGGTGGTGGAGCACCACGGCGTCCTCCACGGGGAGCCAGACGGCCTCGGCGGCGCTCGACGCCGCACGGTCGGCCAGCCACGCGGGGCCGTCGCCCGGCACCGGTCCAGCGTGGCCGTTGCGGTGGTCCGCCAGGCACTCGATCGCGTCGTAGACGAGCGTACGACCCCCCGAGTCGCGCGCCTGGGCGGCGAAGCGCGCGTCGATCACCGCCATGCCGCACGCGGGGCAGCGGTCCTCGGCGCGGGCGACGGGGCGCGGTGGCGCGACGTCGGCGCGCGCCGACGCGTCTTGCTGCGCGGCCGCGCCACCCGCGGCGAAGGCCGCGACCAGTGGCGCCCGCGCCAGCCAGCGCAGCACCGCGCGCCGGGCGACCGGATCGTGGAGGCGCCCGCTCATCCGACCAAGCCGACCGCCCGCGCGAGGAGCGGGATCAGGTTCATCAGCGGCAGCGGCGCTTGATCCTGCAGGAAGGTCAAGTCGGCGAAGCGGCGGCGACCGAGTGGCCCGACGGCGCGCTCGTGCACGGCCGCGAAGGCGGCGGCGGCGCCCTGGTCCGGGAACGCGCCCCAGCGCGCCATCATCGACGTCGGCAGCCGCTCGGCCCAGAGGAAGGTGGCGGCGCGGGCATCCAGCAGGGCGGCGGCGTTCATGGCCACGGGGGCGTCGTACCCGGCGACGTACAGCGCGGCTCCGTCGCCGTCGGAAACGCCATGAGCGTAGGCCCAGCTCAGCGCGCAGCCGATCGACTCGAAGTGGCGCGCCTCGGCGCCGAACGACCACTGCGCGTACGTGCGCTCGCGGAAGCCGGCGCCCCGCGGGAAGCCCTCGGGCGTGGCGATCGTCATGCTGCAGAAGGCGCACGTGGCGTCGCCCCACGGGGCGGCGTGGGCGTGCGGCCGGCCCATCGGACGGGGTCCGGGCGGCGGCCCGTCGGCGGCGCCGGCCCCGGCGCCGCCCGCCATCGGGGATCCGGGCATGGCTCCGGGCATGGCGTGGTCGGCACCGTGCTGGTGCATCATCTCCTGCGCGTGGACGGTGCCGGCGAGCGCCGCGGCGAGCGCGACGCCGCCGAGTTGCAGCACCTGGCGCCGGTCGATGAGGCGTTCGGGCGAGGTGGAAAGGTGGGTGGTGGCGGGGTTCGGGCGATCGGGATCGAAGCTCATGGGCGACCTCTGTGGGGGGCTACGCGGAGCGACCGCAGCGCCCACGCGCAAAGCGCGGGCGGCAGGCGGTCGTCGGGGTCCGCGGGGGGAAGGGGTCGCGCCGCGTTCAGGCAGCGCGCAGGGCGACGGGGCGGTCCACGCCCTGCCTCGGCGGTGCCCGCCCCCAGCGCGTCCGCCGCGGGTCGCGCGGCCATGCGGTCGGTGCCGCGAGCGGCGCGCGGCGCGCCGGGATCACGATCGGCCGCGGTGCTTGCATGTGCGGCTCCGGTGGCACCGCGAGCCCGCCGACCTCGACCAGGGCGTGCGCGTGCGCGTCGGTGCCGGCCGGATGCACGTGGCCCACCTCGGGCAACGCGGCCGCGAGCGCCACGGCGACCGCCGCCTGCACGAGCAGGACGGCGAGCGCGGTGCGGGCGCCGGTGCGGAGCGCGAGGGCGAGGCGGCCGGTCATCTCGCAGGCATCCTACGGGACCGGGTGCGCCCAGCGCCGTAGCGCCGACCGCTGGCCCGCGTGCGTTCGTCCACGCACCGAGCGCTCCGAGCGCGCTACCGTGCCGGCACCGACCCGGCTACCCCATCCCCCGTTCCGTCGAGGAGCCCCACCATGCCGCACCCCCGCCCCCTCCGGCGCGCGCTGCCCGTCCTGCTCACCACGGTGCTCGCGCTCGCGCTCGCCTCCACCGCGCTCGCCCAGAACTGCGCGCTCGAGGTCGAACCCAACGACACGCCGGCGACCGCGACGCCGCTGGACGGGCGCAGCTGCCTGGTCGGCGCGCTCGACGACGAACAGGACGCGTGGTGGTGGGAGGTCGACGAGGAGGCGTCGGGGCAGGTCTGGCAGCTCGAGCTCGAGAGCTTCCCGGGGCACCTGACGAAGCTCGACGTCTTCCGTGTCGAGATGGCCGCCAACGGCGACGTCACCGGCGCCGAGACGCTGATGACGCTGGGGACCTCCGACGGCCGCCAGGTCCGCAGCGAGCCGCTGCTGATCGCGCCCGGGCGCTACCTGCTGGGGTTCTCCAAGTCCGGTGGCAGGGGCGAGTACGTGCTGCAGCTCCGCGCCGGCGACGCGCTGTCCCGTGGACGCACCGGGTTCGAGCGCCTGCAAGACGGCGGAGCGAACGGAGCGTTCGCCGGCTACGGCGTGCTGGACGGGCGCGCCGAGCTCCAGTGGACCCTCGACGCCGAGGGCTCTGGCACGCGCTGGGCGCTCACAGCGCAAGGCGCGCTGGGCACGACGCTGACGCTGGAGCTGCTCGACCCCGACGGCACCCGCGTCGGCCGCGCGAGTTCGGGAGACGACGGCCGCGTCGACCTCCGCAGCCTCGGCCTCAGCGCGGGCGAGCATCGCGTGGCCGTGGAGGGCTCCGGCCCGTTCACGCTCGCCGCGGTCGCGACGGGGACCGTCACCGACGGCGACGAGGTCGAACCGAACGACGCGTTCGAGCAGGCGAACCTGCTCACCTTCGACCGACCGCTGCGGGGCACCGGTACCAATACCGACTACTACGTCTTCGACGTCGGTCCGGAGGAGGCCGACCGTCCGTGGGACCTGCACGTCGAGACCTCCGACGGCATCGACGTGCGGCTCTACGACGGCGACCGGACCGAGCTGCAGCGGCGGCGTGGGAACGGCGGCGTCCTGCGCGGGCTGGTGCTCTCCGAAGGCAGCCACTACCTGTACGTGTCGCACGACTCGACCGACGCCTACACGCTCCGGTTCGAGGCGGGCGAGGCGCTCCAGGAGGGCTTCGAAACCGAACCCAACGACACGCTCGCCACGCGCGACGCGCTGTCGAGCGAGCTGACGGTGCGCGGCGCGCTCGCCGTCCAGGACCGCGACGTCTTCCGCTTCTCGGTCGAGGGGGCGCCGCAGGCGTGGCGCGTCCAGGCGATCGGCGAAGGGGTGGCGGAGCTCGCGGTGTACACCGCCGGCGGTACCGAGATCGCCCGCGTGCGCGAAACGGGTCGGCCGCGGATCGACCAGCTCGTCCTGCGCCCCGGCGACCACTTCGTCGAGGTGCGCGGCGACGCCGGCGCCTACGCGCTGCGGCTGTTGGCGCAGGGCCCCGCGCCCGAACCACCGGCGGCGGAAGCCACGCCCGACGCGCCCAGCGCGCCGCTGGCGAACGCCCCCGCGCCACCCCCGATCGACGACCCGGTCGCCTCGGGCCCGCCGCCTCCCGCGGGCCTGCTGGAGTCCGAGCCGAACGACGACAGCAGCCGCGCCGAGCTCCTCCTCGCGGGCACCGTGCGCGTCGGAACGCTCTCCGGCACGACGGACCGCGATACGTACCGCTTCTTCCTGCCCGAGGACCGGGTGGTGCGGTTCGAGGTCGCCTCCCCCGAGGGGGGCGCGGTCGAGTTCACGGTGCAGCCGGGCAGCCTATCCGCGACGCCCGCAGAGCTCGACGGCGTCGCCGCGTTCGAACGCACCTTGCTGGCGGGCGATTACACGGTCGTGCTCCGCGATCGCGCGGGCGGCGGCGGTTGGTACCAGCTGCGCATGAGCTTCCCCGACCCCCTCGACCGGCCGGCCGACGCCGAGCCGAACGACGCCCGCGCCACCGCGGCCCGCGTGCCCGCCGAACTCGCCTGGGACGGGACCGTGGGCGAGGCCCGCGACGAAGACGTCTACGTGCTGCCCGCGTTCGACGTTGCCGCGACGCTGACGGTGGCGGCCGAGCTCGACGCCGGGATCACGCTGTTCCACGATGCCGACGGCAGCTCGGCCGTGCGCTTCGCCGACGGGGTGGCGGAACTCGCGCTGGCACCGGGGGGCCCGCAGTACCTGAGGCTCCGCGGCCGCGGCGCGTACCGGCTCGAACTGGCCTTCGATCGACCGCCCGACCCCGACCAGTTGGCGGCCCCTGCCGGCGACCCCCGTGCGACGGCCGCCTTCGGCGCCGACGTCGCGACCCTGCAGGCGTACGGCGTGCTGGGCCAGCAGGTCGACGCCACGGTCGCGGTCCAGAACACGAGCGACGAGGCGCGCCGCTTCGCCCTCGAGATCGCCGTCGACCACCCGACCGCCCGCGTCGACGCCCCGGCGTCCGTCGACGTGCCGGCGAACGGACGGGTCGACGTACCGGTATCCACGACGCTCCCGCCCGACCTCCGCGACGACCTTCCGATCACGCTCACCGTCGGGTTGCGCGACGCGTCCGGGATCACGACCGCGCAGCAGACGTACGCGCCGGTCTGCGAGGCGCCGCCCGTGGGCGCGCGGCCGGTGTGGCCGCTCCCCGAGCCGCTGCTGGGCCGTTTCGACGTCGCGTGGAGCGGCTTGGGCGCGATCCCCGTCGACGCGTCCGGCGACGCGTCGCGGGCCATCGACGGCCGCGTCGCTCCGTCGGCCCGCACCGTGCGCGACCCCGAGACGCCGCTCGACGTCCAGCTCGCCGGCGACGGCCCGGTGCGCGTGGTCGGCACCGTCCTGCACCCGCTGACGAACCTCGCCGTCGCTCGGCAGCTCCGCCGCTTCGAGGTGTGGACGTCGCTCGACGGCACGAGCTTCGACCTCGCGCACGCCGGCGAGCTGAAGGCCGCGCGGGTCGCGCAGGCGTTCGTCTTCGACGCGCCGGTGACGGCTCGCTTCGCGCGGCTGGTGTTCGTCGACGCCCAGGACGGCTCGACCCAACCCGCCATCGGCTCGTGGCAGGTGATCGCCGACGACGCGACCGACCTGGGTGAGCGCAACCTGGCCGATCCCGCCACCGGGGGGCACGTCGTGACGATCGAACCGGACGTCAACGACGCGAGCCAGATCCTCGACGACGTCGCGAGGAGCGTCACGGTGGACGGGCGGCGCGAGGCGGTCTCGTTCGTGGTCGGCTTCCACCACGGGCGCGCCGCGCAGGTCGCGCACGCGCTGTGGACCGCGGACGACGACGAGCGCGGGACCCGCGCGGCCGCCGTGACCGTGTCGGCGAGCCTCGACGGGTCGCTGGGTCCCTGGACCGAGCTGGGCACCTGGCCCGTGGCGCCGACCGGGACGACCACGCTCGACTTCGACGCACCGACGTGGGCGCGTTTCCTACGCTTCGACGCGCACGGGCACGACGCCGAAGAGCGCACGTTCTACCTGCCGTCGCGCGTGCAGGTGCTCGAGCGACCGGTGGACGACGCGTACCGCTCGGCGCTCGGCGCCTGGGGCTACGACGCCTCCGAAGCCAGCTACGAGTTCCACGTCGGCTTCTCGGACGTGGGCGCCGTCGACGCGGCCCGAGACGACGAGACCGCGGACCGCGCCCACCGGGTCGCGTCGGGCGACGTCGCCACCGGCACCGTCGCGGTCGCCGAGGACGTCGACTGGCTGCGCGTCACCGTCCCGGAGGGCGAGAACCTGCTCGAACTGCGCCTCGGCGGCGACCCCGCCCTGCGCTACGAGCTGCAGCACGCCGACGGCACCGCGCTGGTCCACGACGCGACCGTCGACGGCGACGAGCGCGTGCTGCGCGCCTTCGTCGAGCCCGGCGACTACCTGCTCAAGCTCGAGGAGCCGCGCCGCTCGGTCGCGTTCGTGTGGGACAACTCGGGGAGCATGGGTCCCTTCATCGACATCACGTACAACGCGCTCGCCCGCTTCGCGCGCGACGTCGACCCGGAGCGCGAGTTCGTGCAGCTCGGCGTCTTCGACGGCCCCGACGGCATCACCTGGCTGCTGCCGTACTGGAGCGCCGACCCGCTCCGCGCGCAGCGCGCCCTGACGGAGTACGACCGGTCCGCGACCTCGAGCAACGCCTTCGGGGCGCTCCTGCCGGCGAGCCGAGCGCTGGGCGACCGCGACGGGGTGCGCGCCATCCTCCTGATCACCGACGCGGAGACCGGCGGTCAGAGCCTCGCAGGAGAGCTGTGGAGCTCGTTCGACGAGGTCCGACCGAGGATCTTCACCTTCGAGGTGTCGAGCGCCGGCTCCGACGTCGCCCAGGACCTGATGCAGGATTGGGCCTACGCGGCGGGCGGCGACTACCGGCTCGCCACCAGCATCGGCGACCTCGACGCCGGCTTCGCCCGCACCGCCTGCCTGCTGCGCCGGCCCAAGGCGTACCGGGTCGAGGTGACCACGGCGTACGAGGCGCCCCCCGGCCCCGGCACGCTGCGCGTCGTGCGCGGCGAGGGCGCGGCCCAACCGGCCGTCGAGGTGATCTTCGACGCATCGGGCTCCATGGGGCAGCGGCTGCCGTCGGGCGCGTCGCGCATCGAGGTCGCCAAGGGGGTGCTGGAGGAGTTCGTCCGCAGCGGCCTCCCCGACGACGTCCCGTTCGCGCTGCGCGCCTTCGGCCACATCACCCCCAACTCGTGCGAGACGCGCCTGGACGTGCGGCTCGCCCCGCTCGACCGCGACGCCGCGCTCTCGGCGGTGCGCGCGATCGAACCGAAGCTGTTCTCGCAGACGCCGATCGCCGCGTCCATCGAGGCGGTCGCCCAGGACCTGGCGGGCTCGACCGGGCCCAAGTCGATCCTGCTGATCACCGACGGCGTCGAGTCGTGCGACGGCGACCCGCAGGCCGCGGTCGAAGGGCTGCGCGCAGCCGGGATGGACGTGCAGGTGTCGATCGTCTCGCTCGGGCTCGACGACCCGGCCGACGTCGCCGCCTTCGAGGCGCTGGCCGAAGCGGTCGGCGCGAGCTACGTGGGGACCGACGACTTCGACGGCCTGCGCGACGCCGTCCTGGCCGCCCTGGCGGTGCCGTACCAGGTGCTGGCGCTCGACGGCACGGTGGTCGCGAACGGGTTGGTCGACGGCGACCCGGTCGAGCTGCCGGCCGGCAGCTACCGCGTGCGCGTGGGCGCGGAGCTGCTCGAGACGCGGGTGCCGGGCGACGGCGCGGTGAACGTGGTGACCGGGCGCTGAGCGGCGATGGCTAGCCGGTCAGCTCCACCCACCCCCCGCGCCGCGCGCTTTCGAACACCGCGTCGACCGTCCGGGCGTTGGCGAGCGCGTCGCTCAGTGGGATCGGCACCGGCGCGTCGCCCTGCACCGCCTTCGAGAAGGCCTCGGCCTGCAGCGCGTACTGGTCGACCCGGTCGAACACCGTCGCGCACGTGCCCGCCGCGGTCTCGTGCCACACCCGGGTCGGTCCGTCCTGCGGTGCGTTGAACGGGATCTCGAGCTGGACGCGCCCCTCGCTGCCGAACGCGTGCGCCGTCTGGTACGCCTGATGCTGCGTGCCGCACGTGAACGTGGCCGTGCGCCCGGCACCGAAGTCGAGGATCGCGCTCGCCAACCGGTCGATGCCCAGGTCGGGATCGACGTCCACCACCGCCACCACCCGCACCGGTTCGGCGCCGAACAGGAAGCGCGAGAGCGACACGTCGTAGGTGCCGATGTCGAGCATCCCGCCGCCGCCCGCTTCGGCTTGGTTGCGGATGTTGTCGGGATCGAGCTTGAAGTACGAGAAATGGCTGTGCACCGTCTGCAAGCGCCCGATGGCTCCGTCCTCGACCAACCGCTTGGCGTGGAGCCACTGGGGATGCAGGCGGTACATGAACGCCTCCATCACCTTGAGGTGCGGGTGCGCCGCGGCCGCGTCGACCAGGCGCTGCGCGTCGGCGGCGTCGAGCCCGAGCGGCTTCTCGCACAAGACGTGCTTGCCCGCCTCCAGGGCGCGGATCGACCAGTCGACGTGGAGGTGGTTGGGGAGCGGCACGTACACCGCGTCCACGTCGGGATCGGCGAGCAGCTGGTCGTAGCCGCCGTAGGCGCGCGGGATGCGGAGCGCCGCTGCGGCCGCCTCCGCGGTCGCCGCGTCGCGCGATGCGATCGCGAGCACCTCGACGTGCGCGGCCTTGAACATGGCCGGCACGACCTTCTCGCGGGCGATGCGGGCAGCCCCGAGGACCCCCCAGCGGACGCGGTCGCTCATGATCGGACCTCCTTGGGCCGAGGCTACCGCGCCCTGCCGTGCGACCATCGACGGGTGACCGGCGACCCCACCCCGCGCCTCGAGGCCGCGCTCGCCGCCCGCGCCCCGTTCGTCGACCCCGAGCACCGCGGCGCCTTCCGAGCCTTCCACGGGCATCTCGAGGGCGACCCGCGCTTCGTGGTCGACGTGTACGGGGCGACGGCGGTGGTCTACCGGCACGGTCGCGGGGCGGAGGCGCCCGACGCCGCGAGCGACGCAACGACGGACGCCGCGGCCGACGCCGCACCCGACCGCGCCCTCGAAGCGTTGATCGAGCGCGTGCGCGCCGCGCTGCCGTGGCTGCGGGCGGTCGTCGTCAAGGAGCGCGACGGGGCGACCGACGCCGCGCGCCGCGGGCGGGTGGCGTGGGCGGCGCCCGGCGCCGAGGCCGACGCCGAGGTGGTCGAGCACGGCGTGCGGTACGCGGTCGACCTGCTGCTGAACCAGGACGCCGGCTTCTACCTCGACACCCGCGAGCTGCGCCGGTGGCTGCTCGACCACAGCGCAGGGCGCACCGTGCTCAACACCTTCGCGTACACCGGCAGCCTGGGCGTCGCCGCTCGCGCGGGGGGCGCCGCCCGCGTGGTGCACACCGACCTGAGCGCGCGCTTCCTGGACGTAGCCAAGGCCTCCTACGCCCTCAACGGCTTCGCCGTCGACCGGCGCGATCTCAAAGCCCGCGACTTCTTCTCGTTCGTGCGCGGCGCCAAGCTGCGCGGCGAACGCTACGACGTGGTCGTCCTCGATCCGCCGTTCTTCTCGAGCACCGACCACGGCGCGCTCGACCTCAACCGCGACACCGCCCGGCTGGTCAACAAGGTGCGCCCGCTCGTCACCAGCGGTGGCGCGCTCGTGGTGGTCAACAACGCGCTCTACCTGAGCGGCGCCGACTTCCTGCGCGAGCTCGAGGGCCTGTGCACCGGCGGCTGGCTGAGCATCGACGCGCTGATCGGCGTACCGCGCGACATCACGGGCACCGCCGCGACGCGCGTCGGCGCGCCGCCGGTCGACCCGGCACCGTTCGACCACAGCACCAAGATCGCGGTGCTGGGGGTGCGGCACCGATAGGCGGCGCACGCCCCGGCGCGGCGACCGTGCTACCGTCCACCACCAATCCGCCACGCGAGGGCAGTGGCCGTGGCGCC
>JBHEOT010000290.1:0-528 GCA_046260675.1 Trueperaceae bacterium
GTGATGGACGAACCGACCGCGGCGCTCTCGAGCCGCGAGGTCGACGTGCTGTTCGGCCTCATCCGGCAGCTCAAGGCGCGCGGCGTCACGGTGGTCTACATCTCCCACCGGTTCCGCGAGATCTTCGAGATCGCCGATCGCGTCACCGTGCTCAAGGACGGCGCGTGGGTCGCGACCCGCGCGCGCGAGGGGCTCGAGAGCGGCGAACTGGTCCGCCTGATGGTCGGCCGCGACCTCGCCGACTACTACCCCGAGCGCGCGCGGCCCGACCAGCTCGGCGACGTCGTCCTCCAGGTGCGAGGTGGCGGGAACGCCGTGCTCAAGGACATCGACCTCGACGTGCGCGCGGGTGAGGTGCTGGGGATCGCGGGCCTGCAAGGCGCCGGCCGCACCGAGCTGGCGCGCGCGCTGTTCGGCGCCGACCCCTTCACCGAAGGCGAGGTCCGGCTGCACGGCGAACCGATCGTCAACCGGCGGCCGCGCGACGCCGTGCGGCGCTCGTTCGGCTTCATCACCGAGGACCGCAAG
>JBHEOT010000291.1:0-523 GCA_046260675.1 Trueperaceae bacterium
TCATCGCGCACCATGAACGGGAAATCCACCGCGTAGGTCAGACCCAGATCGGCTGCGATGTCGTCAAGTGCCTTGTCGGCCTCAGGGAAGATGATGGTGAGAAACGGAAGCTGTCGAGCCAGGCAAGAATTCAACATGTCCCGGAAGTGATCGTGGTCAGCGCCAGCCCCAACAACCAACATATTCATGTCAGCAGTCGCTTCGTTGGACAAGGCCAACTGCAGACCGGGTCGAGCGGCTCCCTCGAAGCGTGCCGCCTCGCCGAGAAACGTAGTGACGGCGTCATTGGTAAGACGGCGCAAGACGGACTCACCCAGTGGTTTCGATGCTCTGTTCACAGTTATCCCGTCTATGCTCTGGCATTTCTGATTACGTGTCCTCGGCCGTATGTGCTGCCTAACCGGGGCGGGCCGTTCGCTCGACGTGGGCCGGAGGCTAGCCGCAGCTCCCGTCGCCGTCGGGGGCGGCACTTCCGTCGGTGCGGAAGCTGCTACCGCAGCCGCACGCGCTGGTCGCGTTCGGG
>JBHEOT010000292.1:0-522 GCA_046260675.1 Trueperaceae bacterium
GGGTCACGGGGGGATGTGGATACGCTGGGTTCGACACGTCGTCGATGGTACGGCCGGGCGGCGCAGGCACTCGGTCGGCGGGGCCACGGTCGCCCGCGCGCCACGCCGCCCACGCCACGCGGCCGGCGCGTCGCCAGCATCAGAAGTCGTCGGGGAACTCGAGCTTCGGGCGCCTCGGGGCGTCCGTGCCCTCGGATCGCGCGCCGTCGTCGCCCCGCTCCGCGACCTCCCGCTCCTTCGCCGCCGCGCGGCTGGCGCCGCCCTTCGGCAGGCGCGCCCATAGCGCCTGGCGGCGGCCGTCGCCTGCTCCATCGGCGCGACCTTGAAGCGCGACACCCAGGGCTCCCACACCAGCTCGGCACGGTGCCGGTGAAGCTTCTGCCGGGGCGCGGCGGCGTAGCAGTACACGTCGAGCCAGCCGTCGCTCGAGAGGCCGAGCGGCACCCGCACCTCGAGCTCCAGCGCGCCCAGCGGTGGCACGACCGCCTCCAACTCCGCCACCCGGGGCGCACCGCGCGACTC
>JBHEOT010000293.1:0-521 GCA_046260675.1 Trueperaceae bacterium
GCGTCGCGGCGCGGGGATACGGGCGGTCCGTGGCGTTCCATGCGAGGAGGAGCGCGTGCTCGGCGGCGCCGCGGATCTCCAGTTGCGAGAGGGGACGATCGGGATCGGCGACGGCAGCGTCGAGCAGGGCGCCAAGGTGGCCGGCCATGCGTTCGATGGTGGCCGCCTCGAACAGATCGGCGCGGTACGCCAGACCGGCCGAGGCACGGTCGCCGTCCGCCGCGACGGTGAGGCTGAGGTCGAAATGCGCGATCTCCGCGTCGCCCCCGACCTCGCGGATTCGCGCGCCGCCGAGCTCGAGCGAACGGGCGCGGCCCTCCTGCAGGGTGAACATCGCCTGGAACAGCGGCGAGTAGCGGAGCGTGCGCTTCACCTTCAGCTCGTCCACCAGCCGCTCGAAGGGCAGGTCCTGGTGCGTGTACGCTCCGAGCGCAGCCCCGCGCACCCGGCGCACGAGCGTGCGGAACGAGGGATCGCCCGAGACGTCGCCGCGCATCACCAGCGTGTTGACGAAGAAGCCG
>JBHEOT010000294.1:0-514 GCA_046260675.1 Trueperaceae bacterium
TCATGCCGCGTGCGATTCTCCTGGCCTGTTCCGCGGGGTCGGCGTGACCCGTGCACACGACGCCGAAGCCTTGCGCCGCTACCCTCCATGAGAACTACCTGAGACGATCTCGTCCGGTCGGCGGGCGAGGTCGCAGGATCCCAACGATAACGGCACCCCCGTCGCGAGGCGGGCTCGCAAAACCAGGAACCCCACGAGGGTCGTCCGGTTGCCGAAAGCGAACGGAAGGAGAGACATGCACTACTGGAAGCACACACTCGCGATCCTCGCCGCCGTCCTCGTTCTCGCGGCCTGCAGCACGTCCGCGGACGAACCGGCGAACGCACGCATCGAACCCAGCGACGCCCCAGAGGGATTCGTGCTCGGCGAGACCTGGGACGGTCGCGGAACCGACAGTGAACGGTGCGACTACCTCGGTCAGGAGGGACGTACCGCCGACGGCTGGATCCACTGGATCTATTCCACCAAGGGCCAGTCCACGAACGCGCGCCTCGTGCTCGGCAGCACGGGCGAG
>JBHEOT010000295.1:0-509 GCA_046260675.1 Trueperaceae bacterium
GGGGCAAGGACTCGGGTGAGGTGATCGAGTCCTCCTCGGTCCACCGGCGCGTACCGGAAGTGCTCTCCTGACCGCGACTATGCAGAGCTCGGCGACTCCTGGCGACTCATAATCGTTTGGTCACTGGTTCGAATCCAGTAGGGCCCACCAGCTCTTGAGGAGACTTGTCCAGGACGCACTCTCTGCGCGGAGGTCGCCGAGTGGGGGATTCGTCGTCGGCTCGCGCGGCACGGTTCAGGATCTCGATGTTCGTAGGGGATCTGGTCGAGGAGGTGCGCGATGCAGTTCAGGCGGGCGTGCTTCTTCACCTCGGCGTCCACGACCCACCATGGAGCCTGCTTGATATCGGTATGGGCGAACATCACGTCTTTGGCCTTGGAGTACTCCACCCATCGCCTGCGCGATTCGAGATCCATCGGACTGAGCTTCCAGCGCTTGGTCGGTTGCTTGATGCGCTTCTGGAAGCGCCGCTCCTGCTCAGCGTCACTGACCGAGAACCAGTACTTGAT
>JBHEOT010000296.1:0-509 GCA_046260675.1 Trueperaceae bacterium
CCCGGTGTGGCGGCCGCTTCCCGACGAACTCGCACCGGGCTTCGAGACCCCGGCGCCGCGCGCCGGCACCGGCGCCGAAGCGGCCTACGCGCGCTACCGCGCCGACGTCCGGCCCTACCTGATGGGCAACGACCACCCGCGCTTCTGGGGTTGGTACATGGGGAACGGCACCATGGTCGGCGCGCTTGGCGCCTTCTTGGCAGCGGCGGCCAACCCCAACCTGGGCGGCGGCAACCACGCGGCCGTGCGCGTCGAACAGCAGGTGGTGCGCTGGTGCGCCGAGCTGCTCGGCTTCCCACTGGACGCCGGCGGCCTCATGGTCAGCGGCGCGTCGATGGCCAACCTGGTGGGTTGGACGGTCGCGCGCCACGTCCACGCCGGCGTCGACGTGCGCGCCGAAGGCGTCGCCGCCATCCCGGAGCCGCTCGTGGCGTACGCGTCCGTCGAGGTGCACTCGTGCCACCATCGCTCGGCGGAGCTCCTGGGCCTCGGATCGCACGCGCTGCGGC
>JBHEOT010000297.1:0-509 GCA_046260675.1 Trueperaceae bacterium
GTCAACGGTTCGGCGGCGAGGAACGAACCGTCCGGGAACCCGGTCTCGAGACCTGCGTCCGTCAGTTCCTGAACGGCTCCGACGCGCCAATCCGAAGCGGCGTCCTGCCCCTGGACGGCGAGGAAGGGCACAGCGACGGCCACCAGGACCGCCCCCACGGCGAGCTTGCGAAAGGTCGAACGCTGGAAGTGTCGCATACCGGTACCACCTCGAACTCAGCCTAGGCGGTGACTGCCCGCTCACGCGGCGCGGATGTCGCAGACACGACCACAGCCAGCCGTGCCGACGTCTTCGCGGCGGCACGGCTGGCTTCGGTCTAGCGTCGACGGCGCACGCTCGTGGCGCCGCCGGATGGCAGTCGTCCTGGGACTACGGCAACGAGATGCGGAGGCCGTCGTCGCCGGCGCCGGGGCCGCACAGGCAAATGCCGTCGTCGCCCTTCGGTCCGGTCGGACCCATCGGCCCTTCCTTGCCGGGGGGTCCCTCAGAACCCGCGGGCCCGGCAGGCC
>JBHEOT010000298.1:0-508 GCA_046260675.1 Trueperaceae bacterium
GGGCTCGGGCGCCGAGGGTGCGGCGCCTCCGAACGCCCACGCCGCGAAGTCCTCGCGGACGCCGCCCAGTTCGCCTTGGGAGAAGGGGCGGAGCGGAGCGACCTCGATGCGTCCGGTGAGGGCGTCGCCGTACCTCGGGAGTGCGAAGACGTCGGCGGAGCCGGTCAGGAGGAAGCGCCCCGGACGCCGGTCGCGGTCGACCGCGGCCTTGATCGCCAGGAGCAGGTGTGGTGCGCGCTGGACCTCGTCGATGGCCACGGGGCCGATCGCGGCTGCGATGAGCGCGGCCGGATCGGCGTGCGCCCGTTCGAGGACATCGAGATCGTCCAGGGTCCACGAGGTCCAGCCGGACCGGTCCGCGATGATGCTGGCGACGAGCGTGCTCTTGCCGGCTTGGCGGGGGCCGACGATCGCGACGACGGGTGTGTCGTCGAGCGCCTCGCGCACGTGGGGAGCGATCCAGCGGGGGCGGATCGTGGAGGCGGAGGTCACAGGATCAGTGTAGCAC
>JBHEOT010000299.1:0-506 GCA_046260675.1 Trueperaceae bacterium
AGCGCACCCCGCGCCACCCGTTCCACTGGGCCAACCGCTGAGCTAGCCCCCGCAGCGACCGCGTCGGCCCGCACTCCGTCCTTCGCTCTCCGTAGAGGTGCCGACCGTGAACTACCCCAACGACCACATGCTGCTCCACCACGCGCGGCACGTACTCCGCGAGCATCGTGCCGCCGCCGACCGAGCGGCGCTGCTCGCAACCGCCCGTGCCGAGCGACCCCGCTTCGATTCGCTCAGGTCCGTCGTGGCCGATCGCCTCGGTCGCTTCGCCCGCGTGCTCGCCGCGATCGCCGAGGACCTCGATCCCGCGACCTCGAGCGCCCGCCGAACGGTGCCGATGGCGCCGCGCCGCGGCTGACCCCGAAGCCGAGCGTTCACCTCCACCGCACGCGAGTTCGTGCGCACCGCGCCCTCGACGGCCCGTCCGTCGAGGGCGCACGCGTTGGTCAGTCGCGGTCGGGGAACACGGCGCGCAGGCGCGCCGCCGTGCCCGCGCCGAGCGTCTT
>JBHEOT010000003.1:0-67155 GCA_046260675.1 Trueperaceae bacterium
GCGCTCAACCTCGGCGACCTGTACGCCTACGCGCTCGCGAAGGCGCACGGCGCGCCGCTGCTGTACCTGGGCGACGGCTTCCCACGGACGGACGTGGCGCCGGCGTAAGGACGCCCTTCCAAGCGTCGAGTTCGACGTCGAGCAAGGCGAACGCGTGACGCCGTGCTCACGTTGCGATCGCGCTGCGCCGACGGCCCACGACCCCGTGCCGGTACCGTCTGTGCGGCCGGGCCCCCTCCGAAACCGGCCTAGGCGGTGGCCACCCCGAACAGCATCCCGATCCCCGCCGTGAGCGCCATCGCCAACGCGCCCCACAGCGTCACTCGCGCTGCGCCGCGAAGCATCGGCGCGCCTCCAGTCCGGGCCGACACCGCGCCCAACCCGGCGAGGAACACGAGCGACCCTAGCGCGACGCCCCATGTCACCCAAGCGCCGGGCAGCAAGAGCGCCAACACCAGAGGAAGCGCCGCGCCGACGGCGAAGGTCCCAGCCGAGGCGAACGCTGCTTGGACGGGCCGTGCCGTGTGCACGGCGGAGATCCCGAGCTCGTCGCGCGCGTGGGCCGCAAGCGCGTCGTGGGCGGTCAGCGCACGCGCGACCTGGTCCGCGAGCTCGGGGTCTAGGCCGCGATCGACGTAGATCGCCGCGAGCTCGACGCGCTCGGCGTCGGGCTGGCTCGCGAGTTCGCGGCGCTCGCGCGCCAGGTCCGCGCGTTCGGTGTCGGACTGGCTGCTGACCGAGACGTACTCGCCCGCCGCCATCGACATGGCGCCGGCCACCAAGCCCGCGACGCCGGCGACGAGGATGCCTGTCTGCGACGTGCCCGCCGCAGCGACCCCAAGCACCAGGCTCGCGGTGGAGACGAGGCCGTCGTTCGCGCCCAACACGGCGGCGCGAAGCCAGCCGACGCGGTTCATGTAATGGCGTTCGACCATGCCCACGGAGCGCCTCCTCTCCCGATCGACCGAGATTACGCCCGGTGCGCGGTACCCACAGGTATTCCGCGTCAACCCATCGTCCACGCCCCGAGCGCCGCCAGCGCCACCCCTGCCCCCAACGTCGCCGCCGCCTCGATCGCGACCGCGGCGTGGGCACCGGCCCGCCAACGCGCATGCAGCTCCACCATCCACGTCGAGAAGGTGGTGAACGCCCCCAGGAAGCCGACCGCGGCGACGGTCGCGATCTCCGAGCCGGCGCCAGCGCGGGCCACGGCGCCCGCCAGGAACGCGCCGATCAGGTTCACCGCGAGGGTGCCCGCCCCCGGTCGCGCGACCACCCGCACGACCGCCCACGACGCCCACGCTCGCGCGACGCCGCCGGCGGCGCCGGCGGCGAGCACCGCCACGAAGGCCGCGACGCTCACGGCCGCCCCCGACCGACGCGCCACCCGAGCGCCGCGGCGAGCAGGCCACCGGCGAGCGACGCCGCGGCGTAGCCGAGGGCGGCCGCCGGCTCGAGGCTCGATGCCTCGACGGTCAGCGCGGAGAAGGTGGTGAACGACCCCACCGCGCCGGTGGTGAACCCGGGACCGCGCAGCCACGCGGGGCCGCGCGCACGGTCGGCACGACCGAACACGGCGCCGAGCGCGAAACTGCCGGCCAGGTTGACCGCGAGCGTCGACCACGGCCAACCGACCGCCGCGAGCGGAAGGGCGAGGCCGATGAGCGCGCGCGCACCGGTGCCGAATACGGAACCCACCGCGATCGCGAGGGTGGCGGGGCGACCCGCCGCCGGCGTGAGCACTACGCCGCGCTGGCGCCCACCGTCGTGCGCCCCGTGCTCCCCTCGAGCGGCACGGCCGCGCCATCGAGCGCGACGGGCACCACGTCACCGACCCGCACCGGGCAGTCCGCGGCGGTCTGCACCACCAGCCGAAGCGCCCCGTCGGCGGCCGATTGGCACGTGTAGGTCAGGTCGTGGCCCTTGAACTCGCGCTGCAGCACGGTGACCGGCAGCCCCTCGCCGCCCGGCCGGAAGGCGAGCGCCTCGGGCCGCACCGAGAGCATCACCTGCCCCTTGACCGGTTTGGAGAGCGCCACGTCGCCGAGGCCGGTGCGCGCGCGGGCGCCGAAGGCCTCGCCGCGCAGCAGGTTGGTACGTCCGAGGAAGTTGGCGACGAACGCCGTGCGCGGGCGCAGGTAGACCGCCTCCGGGGCGCCCTCTTGCTCGAGCCGGCCCGAGCGCATCACCGCGATGCGGTCGGCGAAGGTGAGGGCCTCCTCCTGGTCGTGCGTTACGAGCACGGCCGTGGTACCGGTGCGCTTGAGGATCGCGCGCACCTCGTCGCGGGTGCTGCCGCGCAGCGCCGCGTCGAGGTTGCTGAACGGTTCGTCCATGAGCAGCACGGTCGGCGCGGGCGCCAGCGCGCGCGCGAGCGCGACGCGCTGCTGCTGCCCACCCGAGAGCTGGTGCGGGAAGCGGCCCGTGAAGATCGTCAAGCCGACCAGATCGAGCACCTCGGCGGCGCGCGCTTCGCGGTCGGCCCGGGTCCCGCCACGAAGGCCGAAGGCGACGTTGTGCAGCACGTTGAGGTGTGGGAAGAGCGCGTAGTCCTGAAAGACGAACCCGATGCGGCGGCGATCGGGGGTGACCCAGGCGGTCGGTCCGGCGACCTCGCGCCCTGCGAGCAGCACGCGCCCCTCGTCGGGGGTCTCGAAGCCGGCGATCAGGCGCAGGAGCGTGGTCTTGCCGCACCCAGACGGTCCGAGCAGGCAGACGATCTCGCCGTCTCGCACGTCGAGCGTCAGGTCCTCGACGGCTAGGTGAAGCGGGCTCCGGTACCGCTTCGTGAGGCCTTCGAGGGCGACGACCGGGGTTGTGGACGCGTCCTGCATACGACCTGAAGTCTACCGGGCATTCCTGAGCGCGTGTGTCGGCATCAATTTCTGGTGCGCCGGAGCGTCTGGCCTAAGATAGGTCATGACGCGCCTTACGCCCGACCGCTACCTGCGAGCCCGCGCTTTCCTCCACGATCGCGCCCGGCCGCTCGAGCGCGCCGCCTTCGAGCACGACTTCGAGGGCGGTCCAGCGTGGCCGGTGTTCGACGCGTTGGCCGCCTTCCAGAACCCCGACGGAGGCTTCGGCCACGGCCTCGAGCCAGACGCCCGTACGGGGGCGAGCGGCGCGCTCGCGACGAGCGTCGCGCTGCACCGCCTGGCCGAGGTCCGCGCGCCGAGCGACCACCCGATGGTCCGCGCCGCCGTCGCCTTCCTCAAGAGCACCATCGACCCCGTCGCCGGCACGTGGCGCATCGTGCCCGAAGCGACGTCCGACGCTCCGCATGCCCCCTGGTGGAGCCAGGAGGGCCTCGAAGAGCGCTTCCAGAGGTTCGTGCTCAACCCGAAGGCCGACCTCGTGGCGCAGCTCTACGCGCTGTGCCCGAGCGCCGATGAACCCTGGCTCGACGGTCTGGCAACGGACGTCCTGCGTGAAGTCGAGGCGCGGACGGCGGCGGGTATGGAGATGCACGACCTGATCGGCGTTGCGCATCTGCTGGACGCCCCCCACGTGGCGCCCGGCGTGCGCAGCCGTCTGTTGACGCTCGCCGTTCCGCTCGCCGACGCCTCGGTGGGGCGCGACGCCGACGCGTGGTCGGGGTACGGCCTGAAGCCGCTGGCGCTGGCGCCGCGGCCCGAATCGGCGCTGGCCGGGGCGCTCGACGGCCCGGTGCGTGCGCAACTCGACCACCTCGTCGCCACGCAGAGCGAAGACGGGGCGTGGTGGCCGGTCTGGACGTGGGGCGAAGGTGCCGACGCGAACGCCTGGGCGGTGAGCCGTGACGCGTGGGCGGGCATGCTTACGCTCGACGCGCTGCGGCAGCTGCGGGCGTTCGGGCGCCTCGACCGGAACTGATCCGGCCCGTCAGCGCGCGCCGGAGCGCTCCAGCCGCACGACCTCGAACGCCGTGCGCCACGGCACCACCTGGTTCGCGAAGCGCGTTCGGTAGCGCCTCGCGACCTCGGTGACCTCGTCGGGCGTGAGCGCCGCGGCCAGGGCACCCGCGTAGCGTCCCGGCGCCTCGCTCGTCCCGAACCAGCGCTCGACGGCCTCGGCCGCGATGCGTTGATCGCCGTGGACGACCAGGTCCCGCACGCTCGCGACGCTCAGGCCGGCGGCGGCGGCGAGCGGGCGCAGGCGCTCGGCGGCGTTCTCCGCCGCCGCGTTGGCATAGAGCTGCTCCTCGGCGGCTTGGACGCGTTCGCCCAGGTCGCCGGCGTCGGACCAGTCCACGAGCGCCGCGAGCCGCTGCGCACGCCGCGGGTCGGTCTCGGCGAGCACGAGCGCGCCCTCGGGCGTCAGGAGGGCGGTGACGCCGGCGAGCCAGGCGCCGGGGTCGGCCACGGCGCCGAGGACCCCGCGGCCGACGACGCGGTCGAAGCGGACCGCGGCGTCGCGCCCGGCGACGGCTGCGGCGACCTCCGTCGGCGTCGCGTCGATCACCTCGGGGCGTTCGAGGACGTCGAGCCGCCCTGCCTGCTGGCGCAGCGCGGCTGCGTGGCGGGGGTCGTCGGTCGCGGCCCACACCTGGCCCTCGGGCGTGCGGCGCACCGCTTCCCAGACGAGCAGACCGCTGCCGGCGGCGACGTCGAGCACCACGTGGTGGCGCTGCGGCGCCGCCACCTCGAAGAGCGCGTCGCGCAGCCTCCCGAGGCGGGCGCCGGCGCTCGACACCGTGCGCTCGAGCCAGCGTTCGCGGGCGCGGTCGGTGGGGGAGGTGGTGAGCACCTCGATTGGCGCCCGCCCCTCGCCCTCGAGCATGGCGGCCAGTTGCGCCTCGCGGCGGCGCGCGACCTCGTCCTTGACCGCCGCCTCGTACCCCTGCCCGGACGGCTCGTAGAAGACCTTCGCCTGCAGCGCGTCGGGCAGGTACTGCTGCGCCACCCAGTGCTCGCGGTACGCGTGCGGGTAGGCGTAGCCCGCACCGTGGCCGAAACCCTCGGCGTCGCGGTTGCCGTCGCGCAGGTGGTTGGGCACCTCGCCCTCGCGCTCCTTCCCCACCGCGTCGAGCGCGTCGAAGAAGCCGAGCGTGGAGTTGGACTTGGGCGCCGTCGCCAGGTACAGGGTGGCCTGCGCCAGGTGGTAGCGCCCCTCCGGCAGGCCCACGTAGTCGTAGGCCTGCGCCGCGGCGGCCACCACGCCGAGCGCTTGCGGATCGGCGAGGCCGACGTCCTCGCTCGCGAGGATCAGCAGCCGCCGCAGGATGAAGCGCGGGTCCTCGCCGGCGTAGACCATCTTCGCGAGCCAGTAGAGCGCCGCGTCGGGATCGCTGCCACGCACGCTCTTGATGAACGCGCTGATGGTGTCGAAGTGGACGTCACCCTCTTTGTCGTAGAGCACCGCTCGCTGTTGGATCGACTCCTCGGCTACAGGACGTGTGATGAGGATGACGCCGTCATTGTTCAAGGACGTTGTCTCTACTGCTAGCTCGATCGCGTTCAACAGCGACCGAGCGTCGCCGTTGGCCACGCCCACCAGGTGGTCGAGCGCGTCGTCTTCGAGACGAACCGTCCTGGCGCCGTAACCACGCTCCCGATCGGCGAGCGCCTGCGCCGCCACCCGGCGCAGGTCGTCTTCGGTCAGCGGCCTGAGCTGGAAGACCCTGGAGCGCGACACGAGCGCTTTGTTCACCTCGAAGTAGGGGTTCTCGGTGGTGGCGCCGATCAGCACCACCGTGCCGTTCTCCACCCAGGGCAGCAGCGCGTCCTGCTGGGCCTTGTTGAAGCGGTGCACCTCGTCGACGAAGAGGATCGTGCGGCGGCCGGCGCGCGCGTGCTCCTGCGCCTCGGCCACCGCCTCGCGGATGTCCTTGACGCCGCCCAGGACCGCGTTGAGCGCGGTGAAGCGGGCGCGCGTGGAGTTGGCGATCACGCGCGCGAGCGTGGTCTTGCCGGTGCCGGGCGGGCCGTACAGCAGGACCGACGACAGCTGGTCGGCCTGGATCGCGCGGCGCAACAGGCGTCCGGGCCCGAGCACGTGGTCCTGCCCCACGTACTCGTCGAGCGTCCGCGGGCGCATGCGTGCCGCGAGCGGCTGATCGGCGTCGCGTTGGAACAGGGTGGGGCGGTCCATGCGGGGTACCGGCTCAGGCGCCGCGCGAGGCGGCGGCGGTCGACCCGGGCTGCGTGCGCGCGGCGATCACGATGGTCCCGAGTCTAGCCCTTCCGACGCACTACGACCGCCGCCGAGTGCGAAGAGCCCACCCTGCACCGCTCGTCCCGGGACGCGGAAACGCTCGGTCGCCAGCGGCGGCCACCTTCGTTCGAGCCCCGCGCGTCCTCGGTGGACGTCGAACAGTTGAGCGAGCTGCCGCGCGCAGCTCCCCGCGCCGGGGCTGGGCGCAGGTGCGCCGACCCCTCGACGCACGAGGCCTATGCTGAGGACGAGGCCCCGGCCGGCCCCGCGGGAGGTGCTCGTGCTCCGCCGCGAACACGTCGTGGTCGCTCTGATCGGCGCCCTGTGGTTCGGCGGGGCGAGCGCCGGGCGTGCCGAAGCGCCTGCGTTCGTCGTCTTCGATGCGGTGGCACACCACCTGGCCGTCGCGTACGCCGGGGTGGCGGAGGCCCCGCTCGCAGACCTGCTGCCCGAGGTGCGCGCGACCCTCCAGGTGCGCTGCGCCGCGGTTCCCGACTGCCCTGGGGAGACGGCGTTCGCCGTGCTCGACGCGTTCCTCGCCGAAGCCGGCGACCCCCACACCCGCGTGCTCGCGCCGGAGGCGTTCGCGCGGCTGGTCGAAGTCAACCGCGGCGCAGCGCTGCGAAAGGGGGTGGGGCTCGCCGTGCACCCGCCCGCGAACGGCCTCGGCCTGGTGGTGCTCGACGTCGCCCCGGGTACCCCGGCGGCAGCGACAAGCCTGGCGCGCGGCGATCGGATCGTGAAGGTGAACGGCGCATGGTTGCCCGTGGGCCCGGAGGAACGACGCGGTGCGTGGGACGCGGCGGTGGCGAGCGGCCCCATCCTCGTCGAGGTCGTCCGCGCGGGTCGGGGGTCGCTCGAGGTGCGCCTCGAGGCGGTCCCGATCTCCGTCGACCTGCCTCCCAGCCTGTCGTGGTTGGACGGTGGAATCGCGTGGCTGCGCGTGCCGAGCCTCATGCCGGCCGACGCCGTCGCGCCGGCCGTCCACCGGCTGCTCGCCGACGCCCTCTCGGCCGGGGCGGCGGGGTTGCTGCTCGACCTGCGCGACGACGCGGGTGGCGCCTACGGCGCGTGCCTCGAGGTCGCAGGCGCGTTCGTCGAGAACGCCGAACGGATCTTCGTCGGTCCCGCCGCGTTCGTCGGCTTCCGGTTCCACGCCGGCGTGCTGGACACGTACGACCCACTCGGGACCACCCACGCGTACGAGGTCGTCCAGGGCGCCGTGCGCTGGGCCCAACCCGTGGCCGTGCTCGTGAACGCGCGGACTTCCTCGGCCGCGGAGGCGTTGGCGTCCGAACTCCAGGGGGCCGGCATCGCGGTCGTCGGCGAGGTCACCGCCGGCATGGCCAACGCCGCGGTGGCGCTCGTGCCGCTGCCCGAGGGCTACGGCCTCGTGCTCACGGTCGCCCTGGCGGTCGGCGCCGACGGCGCTCCGCTGCCCGCTCGGGTCGTGCCCGACGTTCTCGTCGTCGACGACCTGATGGCGCTCGCGGAGGGGAGGGATCGGGTGCTCGAAGCGGCTTGGGCGCTGCTCGCCGGGGAGCGCTGAGATACCTCCGACCCGTCGCCGCGTGGCACACTGACCGCCACCGCGACCGGGGGCGCGACCCCCGGGATCCGCGCCGAGGTGCCGCGTGCCCGACCCGTCGCAGTGGCTCGTCTTCCTGATCGCCGCGATCGTGCTGCTCGTCACGCCGGGTCCTGCGGTGCTCTACGTGGTCACGCGCAGCCTCGATCAGGGGCGGCGCGCCGGGCTCGCCTCGGTCGCGGGCATCGGCCTCGGCACCCTCGTCCACGTCGCGGCGACCACGCTCGGAGTCTCGGCGGTCCTTGCCTCATCGCCACTGGCCTTCGGAGCAGTGAAGTGGGTCGGGGCGGCGTACCTCGTGTGGATCGGCGTCCGCCGCATGCGCACGCCCGATCCCGAAGGGCCGCGCGCGCCGCTCGTGCGGCAGGGGCTCGGGACCGTGTTCCGCCAGGGCATCCTCGTGAACCTGCTCAATCCCAAGACCGCGCTCTTCTTCCTGGCGTTCCTGCCGCAGTTCGTGAACCCCGCCCACCCGGTCGCGCCGCAGATGCTCGCGCTCGGCCTCGCGTTCACGGCCATGGGCAGTACCTCCGATGCGGTGTTCGCGCTGCTCGCGGGCTCGGCGCGGCGTGCGCTGGTCGCCGGGCGCGGACGGCGCCTGTTGGGCGCGCAGCGCTACCTGGTGGGCGGTGTGTTCGTGCTGCTCGGGGTGACCGCGGCGTTGACGCGGGTCGGAGGCTGAGCGCGCCCGAGGGGGTCGGGACCGACCGACCGGACGCCGCGGTGTGCGTTCGTCCGTTGACACATAGAGATTCGTCGATGCATGCTGACGGCATGGACGAAGCCGCGACGCTCAGGGCCCTCAAGGTGCTCGCCGATCCGGTGCGCTTCCAGGCGCTCCAGTTCCTCCTCGACCCGACCCCTTCCAGCTGCAGCCACGGCGACGGCGTGTGCGGTTGCGATTTCGAGGGCGTCCTCGGGCTCGCGCAGCCGACCGTGTCGCACCACATGAAGCAGCTCGTCGAGGTGGGGCTCGTGCGCGCCGAGAAGCGCGGACGCTGGACCTACTACGAGCTCGTGCCCGCCTCGTTCCGCGCGCTGTGCGCGGCGCTCAGGCCCTTCACGCACGCGCCCGAGCCCTCCAAGGCGGCAGCGTGAGCCAGGCCCCCCGCGCGATCCCCGCCGCCGACGCCGCGGAGCTGCGCGACGCCGTCCGCGGGTACTACACCGAGCGCTTGACGACCGGTTGCTGCGACCCGAGCGGGCCCAATGTCGTCTTCGAGTCCGCCCCCGACGTCCCTTCGTTCGGGTGCGGCGATCCCAACGCGGCCGCTTCGTTCCGGGCCGGCGAGACCGTGCTCGACCTCGGGAGCGGCGCTGGCTTCGATGCGCTGCGCGCGGCCGAGGCGGTGGGGCCGACCGGCTCGGTGATCGGTGTCGACATGACCCCGGCGATGCTCGAGGCGGCCCGCGCCGTCGCCGAACGGCTCGCTCTCCGCCACGTTCGCTTCGTGGAGGGCACCATCGAAGCCCTTCCGCTGGAGGACGCCTGCGTGGACGTGGTGATCAGCAACTGCGTGGTCAACCTCTCCGCCGACGTACCGCGGGTGCTGGGCGAGGCCCACCGCGCGCTGCGCGCCGGCGGCCGCCTGCGCATCAGCGACACCTTCCGGTTCGGCGCCGCGCCCGCGGAACTCGATCGCGATGCCTGGTGCGCCTGCGAGGCGGGCGCGCACCAGGCGAACCAGTTCTCGGCGCAGGCGCGCGCCGCTGGCTTCGTGGACGTGCGCGTCGACCCCGCCCCGCCGGGCCTCGCCGACGGCGCCATCTACGGTGCGGTGCTGCACGGCACCAAGCCGGCCATATCCGTCGAAGCGGACCCGGCCGAGGGTGCCGAACTCATCGAAGCGGCCGGCTTGCCGCTGGCCGGTTGGGACGCGGCGAACGTCGTCCGTTGGGGGGTCCGCGAAGCGGGTGTGCTCCTGGGCGTCGTCGCGCTCGAGCGCCACGGCGATTACGGACTGCTGCGCTCGCTGGCCGTCGCCCCCGAGGCGCGTGGCCGCGGCCTCGCCCACGCGCTCGTGGCGCACGCGTTGCGCGCGTCGTTCGCGCTCGGACTGCGCGACGTAGCCGGGCTCACGACCACCATTCCCGACCTGCTGCCGCGCTGGGGCTTCCGCGAGGTGGCGCGCGACGCGCTGCCGGTGGCGCTGACGGCCTCGCCCGAGCTCCAGGGCGCTTGCCCGACGAGCGCCCGCGCCTTCGTGCGCACGGTGACCGCGTGAACCGCGTCCTGATCCTCTGCACCCACAACAGCGCCCGCAGCCAGATGGCCGAGGGCTGGCTGCGCCGGCACGCCGCCGAGCGCACTCTGGAGCTCGACGTCCACTCGGCCGGCACGGAGCGGACCTCCGTGAAACCCGACGCGATCGCAGCGATGGCGGAGGTGGGCGTCGACCTCGCGGCCCACACGAGCAAGCGTCTGGACGAGGTCGCCGACCCGTGGGCGTTCGACGTGGTCCTCACGGTGTGCGACTCGGCCAACGAGGCGTGCCCGGTGTACCCGGCGCGGACGACGCGCTTGCACGTGGCGTTCCCCGACCCGAGCGGGCAGCCGCTCGAGCGCTGGCGCGAGGTGCGCGACGCCATCGGCGATGCGATGGCGCGGCTCGCGGACGCGCTCGCCGCGGGCCGCATCCCGACCGAGGAAGAGGTCGCGGGCGCGCGGGTCGGACCGGAAGCTACCTGAGCGCGCGAGCGGCAGCCCTCATGGCCCACGAAGGTCCATGACCAAACCCCGGCCTCGATGGTCTACGCTGGGCCGCGGTGCGCCCCGGTTCGCCCGGGGGTGTCGCTGCAGCGCGGGGCGCAACCCCGCACGCCGCGGGCGTGGCTGACCCGCGCGCACCTACCCTCATCTTCGTGGTGGCGGTCGCCGCCCCGCACGTCAGACCACCTCGACGTCCTCTTCCTGGAAGGTCGCGAGCCCCTGGGGCAAGGCGACCACCACGCGCCGCATCACGGAGTTGATGCGCACCAGCGAGCCCGTGACCCGGGCACCCTCGCGGAACCACACCGGATCGGGGCGTCCGGCGAGGAAGGCGTGCGCGGTGCGCACCATCTGGATCTCGACCACGTCGCCTGCGCGGTGCGCGCGGAGCGGCACCGGGGCGTGCGATGGGGGGGAAGGGCGATAAGCGGGCACGGGACGACCTCCGGCAGCCTGGAGATGGATTTCACTAAATCGACGCTCGTGATCATGCCGCACGAGCCCCTCGCGGCGTCGGGACATACGTCCCTAGCCGAGCGGGTTGCCGAGGGCCGTCAGCGACCGGCGACCGACACGGCGAGCGACGTCGACCGAACCGTCCCGTCCGGGTAGGTCACGTCCACGCTCAACACCCAGTCGCCCGCCATGTCGAACAGGAAGTCGCTCGTGCGGTAGATCCCGCCACCCGCGTCGGTCGCGTCCGCCACCACCGGCACCATGCCGGCGTGGGTCATGTCGCCGACCACGCGCACGGTGGCGCCGGCGACCGCTGCGCCGTCGAGCTGGGGGCGCACCTCCACGACCGCCGGTCCCACACGCACCGGCCGTTCGAGGAGCGCCACCACGATCGGGCGCCGCGGGTCGGCGTCGCCCTCGGACGGCGGATCGCAGGCGACCAGCGCCATGGCCAGCGCGACGACGAGCAAGGCCCGCATCACGCGCCCACCCGGCCGACGTCGGCCCAGGTGCCGGTCGCGCCGCGCGCGAAGGGGCGCCACACCAGGCACACCGCCCGGACGGCGACGTCGCTGCTCTTGGGCCGCACGGCGAGCGCCTCGATCGCGTCCTCGTCGACCACCCCGGTGGCGAGGTCGGTCAGCTGCCCCTCCAGATCGGCCTCGAGCGCCGCGAGCTCGGACGCCACGGCGGCCGCGGTCTCCTTGGCGCGGTCGACCGCCGCGCCACCGCTCGAGGCGCGGTTCACCGTCTTGAGGGCCGTGCCGATGCGTGAGGCGGTGGGGCTGCGGCGGCCCAAGAACGAGCCGAGCAGCGTGCTGCCCACCTGGATCGCGGCGTCCATGCGCCGCTGGTTCGCGGCTTGCGCGTGGCGCTCGATCGTCTGCTCGGCCCGGCGCAAGCGCTTTGCGAGCGTGGCGGCCTTCTTCTCGAACTTGGCGCGCAGCTTCTCGCGCTCCGCGTCGCGCGCCTCGTGCGCCGCGTGGCGTACCCGCACCCGGAACGCCGCCTCGTCCTCACCGGCGCCGGAGATCAGCTTGAGCCCCTTGTGCCGGTGGACGGTGAGCGGCAAGTCGCCGCGGAGGTGGCGCGCGAACTCCTTCTCCACCCGTGCCCAAGTGCGGGCGTCGAGGCGCGCAGCCGGCGGCTCGAAGGCCGCACCGTCCAGCGGCGCATCGCCGAGCGCGTCGAGGTCGATCGCCACCGCCTCGCTCGCCGTCCAATCGACCGCGACCGCACCGTCGCTGGGTTCGACCGCCCGCACGATGCGGCGGGCCTCGTCCACGCCGTAGGTCCCGTGGGCGTAGCGGACGTCGGCGAAGCCGACGACCTGCGGGTGGTACGTGACGTCGCGCACGCCCGGGTGCGCCGGGACGAAGCGCTCGTGCACGGCCGGCGGCAGCGCCGGTCGCGCCGCGGCCGCGCGCGCAGGTGCGGTCGCCGGCACCGCGACGTCGGTGTCGGCGCCGACCACCGAAGCCGGCAACCGCCGCAGCTGCTCGCGCGTCATCGGCCCGGCCAAATACGACATCACCCAGCGGGTCGTGAAGAGCGCCGGGGCGGTCTCGTGGACGTTGTGCAGCAGGAACGTGCGCGCGCCGAGGCTGCTGAGCGTCGCGTCGAGCGCCCCCCGGTCGAGGCCGCCACCCCCGTCGGCGGACAGCAGCCCGGAGAGGAGGCGGGCCTTGTCTTGCTCGGTCTGCAGCCGACCGACGAACCAGGTGCCCGCGTTCGAGAGCCCCTTGTAGTCGAGGTCGACCGGGTTCTGGGTGGAGAGCACGAGGCCGACCCCGAACGCGCGCGCCTGCTTGAGCAGCGTCAGCAACGGCGCCTTGGTCGGCGGCGCGGCCACGGGCGGCATGAAGCCGAACAGCTCGTCGACGTACACGAGCGCCCGCAGGCTCCCGGTGCCGCTCTGCGCGCGGGTCCAGGCGAGGACCTCGTTGAGCAGCAGCGCGATCACGGTCGTGCGCTCGGCGTCGCTCAGGTGCGCGACCGACACCACCGCGACCCGCGGTCGCCCGTCGTCGCGGAAGAGCATGCGGCCGACGTCCATCGGTTCGCCCTGCAGCCAGGTGGCGAAGCCGGGCGAGGCGAGCACGGCGTTCATCGCCATCGCCAGCTTGGCGCGCTCGGAGGGCGGGGCGAAGGTGTCGACGTCGAGGACCCCGATCTGCGTGAACGGCGGCGTCTGCACCCCCAGGATCAGGTCGGCCAGCCCGGCGTCGCGCCCCGAGCGCCACAGGTGCTCGAGCAGCGTCGCGACCAGCACGTGGTCGCGCCCGGTCGGATCGGTGGAGCGGCCGACCAGGGTGAGCAGCGCCGACACCGACGCGGTCAGCCGCTCGGCGAGCAGCTCCGGGTCGTCCATCACCACGTCCGGGGGCCGCCCGAACGACTTCAAGATCGACAGCGGGCGGCCGGCCGTGGAGCCCGGCGTGTACACGCGCACGTCGGCGGCGTCGCGGTACCGCGCGACGCGCGCGCCGTCTTGCCCGTGCGCCGCCAGGCCATCGCGCCACGCCTTCGCTTGCTGGGCCGCGAAGGTCGGCACGTCGACCCCCTTGCGGCTCGCGGTCGCCGGATCGACCCACGGTTCGAAGTCCGACGGCGCCAGGTCGGGGAAGGCGAGCGCCAGGTTCGCCAGATCGCCCTTGGGGTCGATCGCGAGCACGGGAACGCCGTCGAGCACGGCCTCTTCGATGAGCCCGACGCCGAGGCCGGTCTTGCCCGACCCGGTCATCCCGACGATCACCGCGTGCGTCGTCAGGTCCTTGGCGTCGTACAGCAGGAGCCGGTCGCTGGGCGTGCGGGCGTCGGCCTCGAGTTCCGACCCGAGGTAGAAGGTTCCGAGCTTCTCGAAGTCCATGGTGCGCGCAGTGTAGCCCGCGTGCGTGTGGGTTCGACGTTCGCGTCGGGGCGCGCTGTGGGGGTTCCGAGAGCGCCGATGCGGCATTGTGGGGCCATGAGCGACGTGCCGTACTACCTCGAGACGCGGATGCGCCAGACGCTGGTGCGCGCCCACGAGCTCGCCCGCCGCAAGGGCTTGACCCATGCGTTCGACGCCGAGCTGTTCGGCGCGGACCGCGCCGTCCACGACCTGCTGGGCGCGCCCAAGGTCGGCGACGCGGCGCGCGAGGCGGGTGCCGGGACCCCCGAGGGCGCGCGCGCCGCTCAGGGCGTGCTCGCCAACCTCGACGACCTGCTCGGGCGCCTCCAAGCGGCCCGCGACCGCGGGCCGCAGGGCGGCGACGCGCCGGTCGGCCGCGCGGGGCGGCGCCCGCCTGGTCGCCGCTGAGCCGCCATGAAGCTGCCGCCGAGCCGCGGCCATCGCCCGCACTGCCGAGGTGGGCTAGGCTGACCGCGACGTGAAGACCTTCTACCTGCTCGACGGCCATGCCCAAGTGTTCCGGGCCTACTACGCGCCCTTCCGACCGCTGACCAGCCCGTCGGGCGAGCCGGTCAAAGCCGTGCACGTGTTCACCCAACTGCTGCTCAACATCCTCCACAAGGAGCGTCCCGACTACTTCGCGATCGCCTTCGACGTCGCCGACGCCACCACCGAGCGCCGCGCGGACTACGAGGCGTACAAAGCGCAGCGCGAGGAGGCGCCCGACGACCTCGGCCCGCAGTTCCAACGGGTGTTCGAGGTCGTCGCCGCGCTGGGCATCCCGGTGTTCATGGTCGCCGGGCACGAGGCGGACGACGTGATCGCGACGATCGCCGAGCGGCTCGCGGCGGACGGCGCCGAGGTCGACCTGCGCATCGCCAGCAAGGACAAGGACCTCCATCAGATCCTCACCCCGACCGTCCGCCTGTGGGACCCGTCGACCGCTGCACTGCTCGGTCCCGACGACCTCTGGGAGCAGAAGGGTTACACCCCCGCCCAGTCCGTCGAGATCCAGACGCTGGTCGGCGACCCGACCGACAACGTGCCGGGCATCCGCGGCGTGGGCGTCAAGACCGCTGCCAAGCTGATCGAGAAGTACGGCAGCGCCGACGCGGTGATCGCCCACGCCGACGAGCAGACCCCCAAGCTCCGGGAGAACCTGCTCGCCGGCGCCGACGGCCTGGCGCTCACGCGCCGGCTGGTGACGCTGAAGCGCGACGTCGAGTTCGAGTTCGACCTCGAGGCGTGCGCGACCCCCAAGGTCACGAAGGCCGACGTGCGCGAGCTGTTCGAGGTGCTCGGGTTCCGCGGGCTGCTCGACACCATCCCCGACGACGCCTCGGCCCCCGAGCCCCACCGCCCGGCGGCGCCCGTCGCCACCACGTACCGACACGTCGCCACCGAGGCCGACTTGGCCGAGCTCGTCGCCGCCCTCGAGGGCGTCGCGGCGTTCGCCATCGATACCGAGACCACCGGTCTGTCGGTCGTCGACGCCGACCTGGTCGGGTACGCGCTTTCGTGGGCCGCGGGCACCGGGTGGTACGTGCCGGTCCGCAGCCACGCCGGCCCGACGCTCGACCCGGAGCTCGTGCGCGAGGCGCTCCGGCCGTTCCTGGAGGACGAGGGGATTCGCAAGGTCGGCCACCACCTCAAGTTCGACCTGAGCGTCCTGGAGCGCGAGGGGATCACCCTGCGCGGGCCGATCTTCGACACCCTGATCGCGGCCGCACTGCTGAACCCGGAGCGCCGCGGCAACTCGATGGACGACCTCGCGCGCGACCTGCTCCGCCACACCACCATCCCGATCAGCGACCTGATCGGCAAGGGGAAGAACCAGACCTCGATGCTCGACGTCCCGCTCGACGTGCTGTCGACGTACGCCGCCGAGGACGCCGACGTCACCTGGCGGCTCTTCGAGGTGCTCGAACCGCAGCTCGCGGCGACCGACGCCGACCTGGTGCGGCTGTTCGAGGACGTCGAGCTGCCGCTCGTGCGGGTGCTCGCGGCGATGGAGCGCGCGGGCGTGACCATCGACGTCGCCCGCCTCGCCGAGTACCGCACGGAGCTCGCCGGGCGCATCGAGACGCTCCGCGCGCACGTGCTGGAGGCGGCCGGCTGCGACTTCAACGTCGACAGCCCCAAGCAGCTCTCCGAGGTGCTCTTCGGCCGGCTCGGCTTCCGGGTGGTCAAGAAGACCAAGACCGGCGCCAGCACCGACGCCGAGGTGCTCGACACGCTCGCCGCCGAGACCCGCCACCCGCTTCCGGAGCGGGTGATGGAGTACCGCGAGCTGACCAAGCTGCTCGGCACCTACGTCGACCCGCTTCCGTCGTACGTCTCGCCCACCACTGGGCGCCTCCACGCGTCGTTCCACCAGACCGGCGCCGCCACTGGCCGGTTGTCGTCGTCGGACCCCAACATCCAGAACATCCCCATCCGCAGCGACGCCGGCCGCGAGATCCGGCGCGCCTTCGTCGCCCGCGACGCCGACCACCTGCTGCTTTCCGCCGACTACTCGCAGGTGGAGCTGCGGGTGCTGGCGCACTTCAGCGAGGACCCGGCGCTGCTCGAGGCCTTCCGCGCCGACCGCGACATCCACGCCTTCGTGGCCTCGCAGATCTACGCCGTCTCCATCGATGACGTCACCTCTGGTCAGCGCGCGGTCGCCAAGACCGTGAACTTCGGCATCGTCTACGGCCAGACCGCCTATGGCCTGGCGCGCACCCTGCGCATCGAGCCCGGCGACGCGCAGGCCTTCATCACCACCTACAAGGCGACGTACGCGGGGCTGGATCGCTTCCTGCAGCGCTGCGTCGAGGAGGCGCGCGAGCACGGCTACGTCAAGACCATCCTCGGGCGCCGCCGGCCCATCCCGCAGGTGGCCTCGCGCAACTTCAACGAGCGCGCGCTGGGCGAGCGGCTCGCGATCAACACCGTGATCCAGGGTTCGGCCGCCGACCTGATCAAGCTCGCGATGGTGCGGCTGCACGCGCGCCTCGAGCGCGAGGGCACCGGCGCCCGGATGCTCATCCAGGTCCACGACGAACTGGTGCTCGAGACCCCCAAGGCGCACGCCGACGCGGCGCTGCGCGCGGTCGTCGAGGAGATGCAGGGGGCGATCGCGTTGCGGGTGCCGCTGAAGGTGGACGCGTCGTTGGGGCCGAACTGGTTGGAGGGGAAGGGCTGAATCCGAGCTCGTCGCAGCTGCGGTGCACGCTCCTCAGCGCAGTGAAGCCACGAGGGCCCGCAACGCCGGCGCCGAGATCTCCCCGACGTGCACGTCCGCCAGCCGCCCCTGAGCGTCGAACGCGAAGGTCGTGGGCAATCCGGCCACCTGCAAAGCGGTGCCGACGGTCTGGCGCCGATCGAGGAGCACGCCCGACGTCGGCAACCCCTCGCGCGTGAGGTACGTGCTCACCGTGCCCGGGTCCTCGCCCTGGTTGACGAGCAGCACCCGGACGTCGGGCGCGGCCTGGGCCGTGGCGACGAGCGCGGGGAGTTCGCGCCGGCACGGCGGGCACCAGGTGGCCCAGACGTTCACAATCGTCGGCGCGCCCGTGGCCGCGAGGTCGACGGTCCCACCCGCGAGCGCCTCGAGGACTACGGCGGGCGCGACGACGTCGGCGTTCTGGGCCGCGGGTGACAAGAGCCCGGCCGGCACCCACCAGGCGAGCAGCGCGGCGGCGCCGATCGTGGGCGCGACGTGCCGCAGCGCGGGCGTGCGGCGCATCTCGACCGCGGTGAACGCGGCCGCTGCGGCCACGCCCCACCACGCCGCGAAGCCGCCTTGCCAGAACGCGAGCGCCGACAGCGGTGCGGCGGCGAAGTCGCTCGCGTGGGAGGCGACGAACCCGAGCCGCGCACCGACGAACACGACCGCGGCGGCGCGCCAGCCCCAAGCCGCCACCGACGGCCCGCTGCGGCGCGCGAGCCACTCGGCGCCCACCAGGAGCACCAGGAAGCCGAGCCCGGCGTAGGCGCGGTCGAGCGAGAGGACGAGCGGACCGAGCGTCAGCGCACCCATCGGGGGGCCTCGGGGCAAAGGAACATGCGCTCAAGATACCCCATGGGGGTACTGAGGGTCCGTCGTCGCGCTCGAGTTCCACCCGCACGCGGTCGCGGCCGCGACTGAACCGCGGTCCACCGCCCGTGCGCGGTACCATCGCCGGGTCATGCGAATCCTGGTCAGCAACGACGACGGCGTCCACAGCCCCGGCATCTACGCCCTGGCGAAGGTGGCGCAAGCGTACGGCGACGTGCGGGTGGTGGCCCCCGACGTCGAGCAATCCGCGATGAGCCACGCCATCACCGTTCGGCGCCCGCTGCACTACGCGCGCCAGAAGCTCGACGGCATCGAGGCGTACAAGGTCGACGGCACCCCCGCCGACTGCGTCGCGCTGGGGGCGCACCATTGGGACAAGGTCGACCTGGTGCTCACCGGCATCAACCTGGGCCTCAACATCGGCCACAACATCTGGCACTCCGGCACCGTGGCCGCCGCCAAGCAGGCGAGCTTCCTCGGGATCCCCGCGATCGCCTTCAGCGCGCCGGCGAGCGAGGGCGACGTCGACTACGCGGTGTACGAGCCGTACCTGAAGCAGGTGCTCGATCTGTTCCTCGCCCACCCGGACCTACCGCTGCTGAACGTCAACTTCCCCGACCTTCCGAAGGGGTTGCGGTGGACCAAGATGTCGGTGCGCCACTACGAGGGGTTCGTCATCCCGGGCGAGGACCCGATGGGGCGCACCCACTACTGGTTCGGCGAGGAGCCGCGCGAGCGCGTCGAGGAGGACACCGATCGCTGGGCGATCGAGCAGGGGTACGTGTCGCTCACGCCGCTGCGCCTCGACCTCACCGACGAGCGGCGGCTGGCCGCGGCGCACGCCGCCGCGCCCGTCTGAGGAGCCGGGCATGGGACGGCGCGAACGGCGGGCTCAGCGCGGCGCGGCGATGACGTACGAGGCGTTCAAAGCGCTGGTCGAGGGGATGGTCGACGAGATCCCCGACACCTTCCTCAAGGGGTTGCAGGGCGTGCACGTGATCGAGGAGCCCAAACCCGAGGAGGGCTACGTCGACGTCTGGCGCTTGGGCGAGTACCTCGACCCCGGGTCCGAGGACTTCCTCGGGGCGGGGGAGGGGCTCGGGCGCCACGTGGCGATCTACTACGGCAGCTTCGTCGAGGTCGGCGATGGCGATCCGTCGTTCGACTGGGAGGACGAGGCGTGGGAGACGCTCACGCACGAACTGCGCCACCACGTCGAGTCGCTCGCGGGCGACGGGCGCTTGATCGAGCAGGACGACCTGGACGCGCAGGGGTTCGAGCGGGAGCGTTGAGCCGCTCGGCTAAGCCGGAGGGACGAGCGTGGCGATGCCCTCGAAGCGATCGAAGTCGCGGTCGAAGGTGACCACCGTCGCGCCGTACTCGTGTGCGAGCGCCGCGAGGTAGGCGTCGTTGGCCAGGTTCGCGTGGGCGCCGCCGCTCCGTAGGGCGTGGCCGAAGGTCGTCGCGAAGTCGCGTGACGGTTCGGGATGGACGACGTTCGGTCGCCGGGTCCAGCCATCGACGATCGCGAACGCACGATCGAGCGGGAGCGGGTTCGGGAACACCGCCGGGTGCGTCGCGATGCGGACGAACGCCAGCAGCGAAAGCCACGGCAGACCGACACGCCCGTCACCGGAGAGCGCATCGTCCAGCCAGCGCTTCGCCCGGTCGTGCTGGGGCGAGCCGCCGTTGACCGCGTACAGGAGCACGTTCGCGTCGACGATCGTCATCGGCCTTCGGCCAAACGGCGGAGGCGATCCTCGTCTTCGAGGGCGCCGGCGAGCGCGAGCGCGCGATCGAGGTCGGCTCGCGGGGTGCCGAGGTCGAAGACCGGCGTCTGGTGCGCCGGTGCCGTGCCGGTGGCGCGAAGGGCGACCCGAAGCCCCTCGTTGACGACGTCTTTGAAGGTCGAATGGCGCTCGTGCATCCGCTGGCGGATCAGCTCTTCGACGTCGGGATCGAGGGTGACGGTGGTGCGCATGCGCGCATCATAGCATCACAAAACGACGCATCATGCGGTTATCGTCGGTCGAGGGGCGAGGCGAACAGCGGCCCCTGCACCACCCGCGCCGCCAACGGGATGAGCCCCGACGCCGCCACCCCGATCAAGCGCACCGCCCCCGGCGGGCGCGCGACCTCGAAGGCGAGCCGCTCGGCCACCGGCCACAGCTCCAGCGCGTCGGCGACCGGGTTGCGCGGCGTGGCCGAGCGGGTGACGATCCGGAAGTCGGCGTACTTGACCTTGACCGTGATCGTGCGCGCCGCCAGTTCGCCGCGCTCGAGCCGCGCACCCACCGCAGCGCACGCCTTCGCGAGCTCCGGCGCCAGCTCCGAGACGCTGCGCAGGTCGCGCCCGAAGGTGCGCTCGGCACCGATCGACTTCCGGCGCCGGTCGGGTACCACCGGGCGCGGGTCGTCGGCGCGCGCGATGCGCGCCAGGAAGGCGCCGAGCTTGCCGAAGCGCTCGACCAACTCGGCCTCGTCGCGCGCGCGCAGGTCGGCGCCGATCGCGATGCCGAGCGCCCGCAGCCGCTCCGCGGTCTTGGGCCCCACCCCGAAGAAGCGCTCGATCGGCAGCGCGTCCGTGAACGCCTGCGCCTCCTCGGGGCGCACGACCGTGCAGCCCGCCGGCTTGTGGGTGCCGGACGCCACTTTGGCGAGGAACTTGCCGGGCGCCACGCCGGCCGAGGCCGACAGACCGACCTCGTCTGCGATGGTGGCCAGCACCTCGCGCGCCAACGCGGTGGCGGCGTCGACGTCGAGCGGCGTCGCCGGCGCCGGCGCCCCCTCGCGCGGTCCGCCGATCGCGTGGGTGACGTCGAGGTAGGCCTCGTCGAGCGCGAGCGGTTCGACCAGGTCGGTCACCCGCTCGAAGATCGTGCGCACCGCCCGAGAGGCCGCCTGGTACGCCTCGAAGCGCGGCGGCACCACCACCAGCTCCGGGCAACGGCGGCGCGCGATCACCGTCGGCATCGCCGAGCCCACGCCGAAGGCGCGCGCCTCGTAGCTCGCGGTCATGACCACCCCGCGCTCGCCGCCGCCACCGACCGCGAGCGGGAGCCCGCGCAGCTCTGGGCGGTCGCGCTGCTCGACCGAGGCGTAGAAGGCGTCCATATCGACGTGCACGACCGAGCGCATCGGCTCCACGGTACCTGCGGGCGTCGTGGCGTGTGCCCATGGGATCGCCTTGGCATGGCCGCAGCGGCCGTCGCGATGGTTCATGATGCGCCTCATGCGCATCGACCAGATCGAGCTCCGCGAGATCGACCTCCGCCTCCGGTTCCGTTTCGAGACCAGCTTCGGCGTCGAACGGGACCGGCGCGTGATGCTCGTCACCGTCCGTGGCGAGGGGGGCGAGGGCGTCGCCGAGTGCGTGGCCGGCGAGTTCCCGGGCTATTCGTACGAGACCAACGAGACCGCCTGGAGCGTCCTCTCCGACCACGTCGCGCCGCGGGTGCTCGGCAAGGACTTCGACACGCCTGCGCAGCTCCTGCACGCGCTGCGCTTCGTGCGCGGCCACAACATGGCGGTCGCCGCGGTCGAGATGGCCTTCTGGGACCTGTGGGCTCGCTCGCTCGACGTGCCGCTCTGGAAGCTGCTCGGTGGCGTGCGCACGGCGGTGCCGGTGGGTGTCTCGCTGGGCATCCAAGCGACCGCCGAGGCGACCGCCGAGCTCGCCCGCCAGCACGTGGCCGAGGGGTACAAGCGCGTGAAGCTCAAGATCAAGCCCGGCTGGGACGTCGCGCCGGTGCGCGCGGTGCGCGAGGCGCTCCCCGACGTCGACCTCACCGTCGACGCCAACAGCGCCTACCGCCTCGTCGACGCGGCCACGCTGCGCCGCCTCGACGACTTCGACCTCGCCTACGTCGAGCAGCCGCTCGCCTACGACGACCTGATCGACCACGCCGAACTGCAGCGGCAGTTGCGCACCGCCGTCTGCCTCGACGAGTCGATCCACTCCGCCGAGGACGCCCGCAAGGGGCTGCAGATCGGCGCGGGGCGCATCCTCAACGTCAAGGTGGGGCGGGTGCGCGGGTACACCCAGGCGCAGCGCCTGCACGACGTCGCCGTGGCGTTCGGCGCGCCGGTGTGGTGCGGCGGGATGCTCGAGTCGGGCGTCGGGCGGGCGCACAACCTGCACCTCTCGAGCCTCGAGGGGTTCGTGCTGCCGGGCGACACGTCGAGCGCCAGCCGCTACTGGGACGAGGACATCGTCGAGCCCTTGCTCGACGCCGTCGACGGCGTGCAGCAGGTGCCGCAAGGGCCGGGCAGCGGGGTGACCCTCAAGCGCGACCTGGTCGAGCGACTCACGCGCCAGGTGGCGACGCTGCGGCCCTAGGTGACGCGGGCTTGGCGGGCACCACCACCGCGGCGATGCCGCCGAGCACCAGCAGCGAGGCCAGCCCGAAGCGCCACCCCACCCCTTCGCCCAGCCAGGCGACGGCGGCGACCGCGGCCAGGATCGGCACGGCGAGCTGGACCACCGCCGCGACGGTGCGCGTGAGCGCGGGCAGCGCGGCGTACCACACCGCGTAGCCCAGCCCGGAGGTGAGCGCCCCGGACGCGACCGCGAGCCCGGCGCCCGCTGGGGTCGCGCCGGCCCACGCGCCGGGCCACGCGGCGAGCAGCAGCGCGGCGGGCAGCGCCCATACGAACGCGCGCGCGGTAGCGGTCAGGGGCGCCCGCTCCGCGCGGCCGAGCAGCGAGTAGACGCCCCAGGCGACGCCGCCGGCCCCCATGACGATCGCGGCGAGCGGGTCGGGCGCGGCCGCGCCGGGCAGCAGCAGCACGACCAGACCCGCGAGGGCGGCGAGCCATCCGACGAGGCCGCGGGCGCCGGTGCGTTCGCCCGCGGCGACGCCGACCGCACCCATGGTCACCTGCACCGCCCCGAACAGCAGGAGCGCCCCGGTGGCGGCGCCCAGGTCGACGTAGGCGACCGAGAAGGGGAGGGCGTAGGCCACGAGCGCCACCACCGCCCACAGGACGCGCCGGCGGGCCGGGCGGGACGCAGGCAGCGCGAGCGCACGGGGGCCGACCAGCAGCGCGAGGACGGCGGCGCCGGCCGCGAGCCGCAGCGCGGTGAACCCCACCGGGTCGAGCGCCGCGCTGCCGTCGGCGGCGGGGCCGATCGCGGCGCGCGCGAGCAGCGAGTTGCCCGCGAAGGCGAGGAGGGCGAGGACGGTGAACGCGACGACCCGCAGGCCGCGCGTCACCGACCACCGCCCACGCGCATGAGCACCTGGAGCGTCAGGCGGGCGTCGTCGGTCGACCGGTGCGATTGGGGTCCGGCGCCCAGCACGCCGGTTTCCAACGCGGCGCGCTCGAGCTTCGCCCGCCCGTGCGCTAGGCCGCGCGCCAGCGCGTAGGCGCGCATCGCGCACTCGAAGCCCCGCAGTCGCTCGCGCCGTCCGCATGCGGTCGCCGACTGGCGCACCATCCGCTCGTCGAACGGCGCGTTCCAGGCGATCACGCGCCGCCCGTCCGCGACCTCGAGGAGCGCGCCGTAGACGTCGCCGAAGGACGGCGCGTCCCGCAGATGGTCCATCGTCAGGCCGTGGACGCGGCTCGCGCCGGCGGGCACGAAGCCCGAACGGGGTCGCACGAGCGACTCGAGCAAGACCGCGCCGTCGGGGTCCACCACCCCGACCTCCACGACCTCGTCCGCGTAGCCCAGACCGGTGGTCTCGGTGTCCAAGACGACGAAGTCGTCGAGCAGCAGCGCCCGAACCCAGTCGCGGCCGGCTGCGATCCTGCTCGCCGGATCGGCGTCGGTCCGCACGGCCGCCCGATGCAGCGAACCGTGCCCGGGGAGCGCCACCACGTCGCGCCGCACGCGAGCAGCGCGCGTCCCGGCGCTGCCGGCGGGGCGGTCGTTGGAGCGCGAAGGGTCGACGCTGCCGGACGCGGACGGTGCCTTGGCCGCTCGGGGCGCGGCGTCCGCCTCGCGGTAGAGCGCCACCTCGCGGCCGTCGAGTTCGAGCCAAGCCACCGGCTCGCCGCGCGGCTCCAGGCCGGCGAAGCGCAGGTCGTTCTCCGGCCTGAGTCCGTTGGGGACGTCGTTCCAGCGTCGGTAGCGGACGGCGTCGGGCACGCGGCGAGGGTACCGCGCGGCGGCCATCGCGGCGTCGTTGTGGCGACCGTCACAGCCGTGTAAGAACCCCGTAAGAGGGCGTGCGTAGACTTTGGTTGTGGATCGAAGGTCTCCTCCCAAGACCTCCCGCCCTCTTCCGAACGACGAACCCCGCGCCTCCCACGCGGGGTTCACCCTTTTGTTTGCGCAGCTTCGCTTGCTCAGCGGTCGGGTTTCAGGCCCCCGGGAACAGCGCGCGCTGCCAGGGGATGCCGGCCAAGACCACGACGAGCGACAGACCGAACCAGATCAGCGTGCGCGTGTGCTTGGCGCCGTCGGTCTTCGCCTTGCGCACCATCACCGAGCCGACGTGCGCGAGCGCGAGCGCGACGATCATGTACGTCGCGTGCTCGACCACGTAGTAGCGCAGCGAGGCGTTCGCCATCGTTACGCTCATGTTCGCGAGCCCGGCCTGGATGAGCGGGCTGACGAAGTAGAGCAGCAGCCCCAGCACCAGCTGCAGGTCCATGCTCGAGACGAACACCAGGTTGGCGATGCGGTGCTGCTTGCCGAACGGCTGCTTGCCGAACCGCCCCGTCAGCGCGAGCGCGAGGGCGGCGACCGCGGCGATCAGGACGATCCAGCGGGTGAGGTTGTGGGTATGGAGTAGGGCAAGGTACATGACGCGAACCTCCGGGGCCGGGCGGCAGCGGGGGCCGGCCGGCGAACGCCCAACAGACTACCCGCTCGGAGCGGAGGCTCACGCGCCCGAAGGCGGGTACCATCGAGGCTCCGAATGGAGGTGCGACGTGGCGCGCGTGGTGGTGTCCGAATGGATCGACGGTGAGGCGGTCGAGGCGTTGGCGGCGGTGCACGAGGTCGTGCACGATCCCAAGCTGCACGCCGATCCGGCGGCCCTGGCCGAGGCGCTCGCGACCGCCGAGGCGTGGGTGGTCCGCAACCAGACGCGCGTGAACGACGAGGCGCTCGCCGGCGCCCCGCACCTGCGCGTGGTCGGCCGCGTCGGCGTCGGCCTCGACAACCTCGACTTGGGGGCCTTGCGCGCCCGCGGGGTCGCCGTGACCTGGGCCCCAGGCAGCAACGCCGCGAGCGTCGCGGAGTACGTGTTGGGTGCGCTGCTCCACCTGTGGCGGCGCTACGGCGACGCCACCGAGCACGTGCGCGGCGGCGGTTGGGACCGACCGGCGTTCATGGGCGAGGAGGCGATGGGGCGCACCCTGGGGCTGATCGGCGTGGGCGACATCGGGGCGCGCGTGGCCCGTCGCGCCGAGGTGTTCGGCCTTCACGTGATCGCGTACGACCCGTTCGTGCACGAGGCGACGTTCGCGGTGCAGGAGCTGGGCTTGGAGCTGGTGCCCCTCGACGAGCTCCTCGAGCGCTCCGATGCGGTGAGCCTGCACGTCCCGCTCACCGACGCCACCCGCGGCATGCTGGGCGACGCGGCGCTGCGGCGGATGCGTCCCGGGGCGCTCCTCGTGAACACCGCCCGAGGGGGGCTGGTGGACGAGGCCGCCTTGGCGCGCGTGCTCGCCGACGGGCATCTGGGCGGCGCGGCGCTCGACGTCCGACCGCATGAACCACCGCGCGCCGACGACCCGCTCGCGGACGCACCGCGGCTGCTGCTGACGCCGCACGTGGCGGGGGTGACGCGGCAGTCGAACGCGCGCGCGTCTTGGCACGTCGCTCAGGAGGTGCTGCGCGCGCTGGCCGGCGAGCCCATGCGCACGCCGCTGCGCTGAGCCGGGCTAACCGCCGACGGCCACGGCCGCACCGCTCGCCAGCGACGCCTCCACCGCCAGACAGAGCGCCACCGCCGCGCGACCGTCCTCGGCGGTGGCCGGCACGGGCGTCCCCTCTTGCACCGCGCGCACGAAGGCTCGGGTCTGACGCACCAGGTCGTGGGCGTGGCCGGTGGCGCTCGGCACGTCCTGCACCTCGTCGCCGCCGGCATGGTGGAGCACGAGGCGCACCTCGGGCTCGGGGTCCCGGTCCATGGCGCCGGCCCAGTGGCCGCGCAGCGACGCGTCGGTGCCGACGAGCGTCAGGTCGATCCGGTGGCCGGCAGCGGCGATCGAGCGCGCGACGCGCGCCCAGCGATCGCCACCGTCCAGGGCCGGCGCGAAGCGCAGGCGCACGTCGAGGTTCTCGTGCAACGCGGCGCGCCCGGGCCGCGATGAGGACCAGGCGAGGACCTCGGTGGGGTCACCCAGGTACCAACGGGCGAGGTCGAGGTAGTGGACGGGCTCCTCGAGGATGCTCGACCCGAGGCGCGTGGGGTCCGTCTTCCAGCCGCCGGCCCCCGCGCTGTGCGGGCGGCGCCAGAGATCGAGCCCCAGATGGAGCGGCTCGCCGACGCGCCCGGCGTCCAGGAGCCGCTTGACGCGCTCGAAGAGCTGGAACACGCGCATCGCGTGCCCCACGGCGACCACCCGGGCGCTGGCGCGCGCGTCTGCGACGAGCGCGTCGGCGTCGGCGAGGGTGAGGGCCATCGGCTTCTCGACCAACACGTGCTTGCCGGCGGCGAGCGCGCGACGTGCCTGCGCGGCGTGGAGGTCGTTGGGGCTCGCGACGATCACCGCCTCGACGTCCATCGCCAGCAGCGCGTCGAGGTCGGTGGTGGCCGGCACGCACCAGTCCGCTCGGACCCGCGCCGCGCCGGCCTCGCTGCCGGTGGCCACCGCGACCAACGTCGCACCGGCGCGGTGGAAGGTGCCGCGGTGCACGTCGGCCCAGCGGCCAGCGCCGATCAGACCTACGCGCAGCGGCTCGGTCACAGCACCCGGACGCGGGCGCGCGGTCGACCGGCGACCTCGTCGAACGGCCAGCGCGGGTCCCAGGTCAGGTTCGTCAGCACGCCGTCCTCCTCGATCAGGAACGTGTCCTCGCTCTTCGCCCAGGGGAGCGACGGGTTCCATGCGACCGCCATCCCGGATCGGAGTTCGCGCCCTTCGCCCGGCACGGCGAGCCAGTCGCGCGGCAGGTAGCCCGCTGGGCCCCCCTGGTGGTGGTCGCGCCACGCGTCGGGCACGCCTGCTTCGGCGTACGCGTGGCGCGCGGCCTCCAGCACCGCGGCGGCTGCTACGTTCGGGCCGGTGGCCGCGAGCATCGACGCCTCGACGCGGAGCACCTTGTCGAAAGCCGTCGCCACCGGCTCGGGGACGGACTCGAAGGCGACCAAGCGGGAGAGCGACGCCACCAAGCCGAAGCGCTGCGCGGCCACCACGAGCAGGCCGACGCGACCGAACGGCGCGTCGGTCGGGACGGGGTGGCGGACGTGGCCCAAGCGCGATTCGCCCGCGACGAGCAGGACCGGCAGGTCCGCGCCGGCGGCGCGGATCGCTCCATGCAGGCGGGCGGCGACCACGCGCTCGCTGAAGCCGGCGTCCAAAGCGCTCGCGGCGTCGCCGAGCGCGCGGCTCGCGATCTCGCCGACGGTCGCCAAGCGCGCGCGCTCGACCGGCAGCAGCGGGTTCCGGAGTTCGCCCAGGTCGACGTCGGCGTCCGCGAGCACGCGGCGAGCGTCGATCAGCTCGCGCACGCGCGCGGCCCGCACCCCGGGTTCGAACCAGGGCACGACCTCGACCCGCGCGCCGGGCGGCAACTCCTCGGCCTCGAGGCGCGCCGCTTCGATGCGGTTGGTCGCGACCACGAGACCGTCGCCCGTCGCGATGGCCTCGGCGATCGGCGGCCCATCGCGGCGGACCAGGAAGTCGCCACCGCCGGTGATCCACGCGAGGTTCTCGGCGCGCCCCAGGTGCAGCGCGTCGGCGCCGCGCGCTTCGAGCCAGGCGCCGACCCGCGCGAGCTTCGTGGCCAACTCGGCGCGCCGCTGGTCCGCGTCGAACCCGAGCGCGCCGGGCGTCCGACCGAGCGCGCGGGCGGCGGATTCGAGCGCTTCGCTCACGCACCCGCCTCGAGCAGCGCGTCGGCGTCATCGTCGTCGTCGAGGCCCTCAGCCACGTCCGCCGGCGGGTCGTCGCTCGTCACTTCGGCGAGCGCGATCGGGCGCCCCTCGGCCACCGATCGCAGCACCGCCAGCGAGGTGCGCAGCGCGTCGATGCCGTCCTCGATGTCGGGGACGCGGCGCGGCGCTCCGTCGGTGAGCTCGGCGTGGAACGCGAAGATCTCGGCGCGCCACGGGTCGCTGCCGCTCTGCGTCCAGACGTGCTCGCCCTGGCCATCGAAGCGCACGACGCGCTCCGGCCAGTCGACGGTCACCAGGCCGTCGGGGCCGACGTACGTATGGCGCTCCACGGGCGCCACCCCGCTCGGGAGACCCCAGGACACCTGGACCTGCCCGATGGTGCCGCCCGGGTACGCGAGCGTGATCAGCGCGCTGTCCAGCGCGCGGTGGGCGATGTGGGCGACCTCGGGCTTGCCGTCCGAGAAGGTGTACCCGCGGGCGGCGACCTCGGTCGGCTGGCCGTCGAAGAGCAAGCCCCACACGTAGAACAGGTGGCAGCACATGTCGATGATCGGCCCGCCGTTGGCGTGCGCGTCGTGCATGAGCCGTTTCGGTCGGATCCCGGCGGTGATGCTCGCTTGGGCCAGGAGGGGGCGCCCGCTGCGCGCGCCCGCCTCGAGGAGCGCGTCCAGGACGGGATCGAAGCGGCGCATGAAGCCGATCCGGAGCTCGCGCCCGGCGGCCGTGGCCGCGTCGCGCATCGTGTGGGCGTCGGCGAGCGTGAGGGCGGCCGGCTTCTCGCACAGCACGTGGGCGCCGACGTCCAGGGCGGCGATCGTGGTCGGCGCGTGGAGGAAGGTCGGCGTGCAGACGCTGACCACGTCGGGGCGCAGCGCGAGCGCTTCGTCCAGGTCGGTCATGGCTTCCGCCCCGGTTTCAAAGGCGGAGGCTTCGGCGCGGGGCAGGTCCGGGTCGACGACGGCCAGGACGCGGGCTCCGGCGCCGGCCCAATGGCGGGCGTGGCGCGAGCCCATGTCGCCCGCGCCGACGACGACGGCGGTCAAGGGGGTGCTCATGGGTAGTCCTCGAACCAAGTCGGGGAGGCGCCCGCGACGACTGGCGCGCCGCCGTAGCGGCGGTGGCGGTGCCAGGGCAGGCCGCGCTGGACGATGCCGCGCAGCTGCGCGAGGTACGGAACCGAGCGGTCGCGCAGGCGCGCCTTGACGCGTTCGAGGTCGGGGTACGCGCCCAGGGCGTCGTACCAGACGGCGCGGCCCGCCAGGACCCCGCTCGCACCGGCCTCGATCGCCAGCTCGACGTTCAGCGCGAACTCGCGCGGACCGACGCCGGCCGACAGCAGCACCCAGGGCACCGGCGAGGCGGCGTCCAGGTCGGTCAGGAAGCCCTGGACGGTGTCCAGGTCGTAGACCGCGTCGCGGGCGACGCCGTCGAGCGCGCCCGCGTGGAACCCCTCGGTGCGCCGCAGCTCGGCGGGGAACTCGAGCTTCATCAGGTCGACGCCGAAGCGCGGGTCGGCGTAGCGGCGCAGCGAGCCGAGGACGTGCGCCGGTTTGGCGCGCGCGTAGTCGGCGGAGCTCGGGTCCTCGCCTGCCAGCGGGTAGGTGAGCAGCTCGAGCACGAACGGCAGGTCGTGCTCGGCGCACGCGCGTCCGACGGCTTCGACGAACGCGTCCTGATGGGCGTGGGTCGCCTCCGAGACGTCGGGGCGGTGCCACGCGAGCAGCTTGACCGCCATCGCGCCGCTGCGGCGGATCTTGGCGACGCTCCAGCCGGAGATCGCGCGCGAGCGGCGCTCGCCGCCCTCGAGGTCGAAGCCGTAGTCCTCGAGCGTGGAGAGCAGCCCGACGCGACCGGGGACCGACCGCAGGTGGTGCGGGTGGGTCCAGACCGGGTCGAGCAAGACGGCGGTGGCGTGTGGGGCGAGTACCTCGACGAGCGCGCCCTTGACCGCGGCGACTTCGTCGTAGGTCACCTGGGACGGGTCGCGATCACCGTGGCGCGCGAGCGCGGAAAAGATCGGCGGGCGCTGGTCGACGGCGATCATGGTGAAGCGACCGTCGTCGTCGGCGAGGGTGGTGAGCCCGCGCAGCTTGCCGGCGCTCAGGGCTGGCGTGGTGCGGGCGGGGGTGGTGGGGAGGTGGTCGGGGTTCATGCGGGTCCTCCGGTCGAGGGTCCGAGGTCGGTGGCGGTGGGCAGCGCGTCGGCGACGGCGCGCGCGGTGGCGAGGTCGGGCAGCGCGGCGCGCCCTTCCCCGGTGCACTTGAGGGCGGCGACGGCGGTGGCCAAGCGGAATGAGGCGGCCGCGTCCCAACCGGCGGCGATCGCCGCCGCGAAGGCGCCGTGGAAGGCGTCGCCGGCGCCGTTCGTGTCGACCACGGCGACGCGCGGGGCCACCTGGTGCCAGACGCGTTGGCCGTCGTCCCAAACGCACCCGCGCGCGCCGAGCGTGATGGCGACGAGCTGCGTCGGGGCGTCGCGCAGGGCGGAGGTCCCGAGCGCGGCCGCTTCCAGCGGGTCGTTCGGTGCGGCCGTGCCGCGCGCCGCGAGCGCCAGCGCGCCCGCCTCCTCGGCGGCCACGAGGTGGTCGATACGCGCGCGCAGCTCGGGGTGGCGGTCGTCGCCCCAGTCGCCCACCCGCGGGACCCCGCGCGCCTCGGCCCAGGCGAGCGCATGCGCGGCCAGAACCGGGTGGCGCGCGTCGACGAGCACCGCGCCGCACCCCTCGAGGCCGCGCCAGTCGTGGTGCGTCGGGTCGTCCTCGAGCCCGGCGCCCCGGTACGGGAAGATGCTCCGTTCGCCCTCGGGGTCCACGAGCACGGCGCTCACGAACGAGCGCGCCCCGGCCGGGGCGCGGACGCCGCCTAGGGCGACCCCGAAGCTGGCGAGCTCGGCAGCGTTCGCGCGGCCGTCCTCGTCGTCGCCGTGGATCGCCCAGAGTCGAGCGTCGGCGCCGAGCCGGGCCGCCGCCACCGCGGCGGTCGCGGCCGGCCCGCCCCCCGCGGCTCGGTACCCGAGGGCCGGCGTGCGCGAGGCGGTCGGTGGGAAGCGCTCGACGCGCCAGGCATGGTCGCGGCACGAGAGCCCGACGAAGGCGACGGCCGGGCGGCCCGCACCCCAGCCGTTGCCGGGGTCCGCGCTCACGCCAGCCCGGAGCGCGGGGTCGGCTCGAGGAGGCGCGCCCCCAGCCGTTCGCCGAGCTCGAGGAGCGCGTGCCGCACGTCGCCACCGGCGAGCGCGAGGTGGTGGGGGAGGCGGTGGTCGAGGATGCCCGCGACCGCACGCTCGGCGGTCACCTGGGTCCGCCCCCACGTCAGCTCGCCCCACCAGCCGCGCACGCCGTCGAACGACGGCTCGGTCGCGCTCTGCACTCTCCCGCCGATCACCAGCAGCGAGGCGCCGCTGCCGTCCGGCAGCAGCCGGAAGCCGGTCGCTGGACCCGGGGCGAGCGTCTGGTCGCGCACCACGCCCACGCCGTCGCGGTTGAAGTGCGTGGTGAGGCGGGTGCCGGACGCGTCGGCCAGGGCGCGCGGCGCGTTGCCGCAGTGCCACAAGAGCAGGGCGTCGCGCTCGCGGTCGAGGTCGGAGAGGTCGAGCAGCGCCGACGGGGCGTCCGCGACCGCCTGCAGGACCCGCATGGAGGCGGCGCCCCAGACGTCGCCTTCGCAGGCGGCTGGGGTGCGCCGGTCGGCCGCGCGCCCCATGGCGGCGCAGGCCATCGCGCCGCACGCGTCGGGCAGCTCGGGCCAGCAGCGCACGGCCAACGCGTTCGCGTCCTCGTCGCGCGCGAACGCGGCCAAAGCCAGGTCGATGCGGGCGGCGGCGATCAGGTGGTCCCAGGGCGCCTCGAGCGGCTCCTCGGTGCGCCAGGCTTCGGCGTGGCGCTCCGCCTCGCCCGCGTCGATCGCCGCGACGCGGGCGAACAGATCGGCGAGCGGTCGCTCGACGACGGTGGCGCGCCCGGGCAAGCTCGGCAGCTCGAGGCCGTAGAAGGCGGGCGCCGTCCCGCCGATCGACAGGACGCGGGTGGTGGCGAACGCGCGGGCGCCGCGCTCGGCGCGCAGGAGCGTGGTCAACCGGTCGCGGGCGAGGGCGTCGTCCGGGTCGCCGTAGCACCAGGCGACCGGGCCACGCGCGCCGCCGAGCGGCCCCTCGGCGAACGAGAGCGTCATGTTGAGCCCGCACAGGCTGTTGAGCGGCAGCGGTCCGCGCACGCCGTCGGGCCCGCCGGCGCGCGCACCGGCGCGCTCGGGCACCGCCCACACGACGACGCGCGGCGCAGCTGCGAGCAGCGGCGCGAGCAGGTCGCCGGTCGCGAAGGTGGCGTGCTGCACCACGAGCAGATCGAGGTCGGCGGCCGCGAGCCGGCGGCCGGCGTGCGCCGCCTCGGACGCGTCGCGCACCGCGCCCTCGTCGGCGGCGAGGACGGCGCCGTGCGCGTCGACGATCTGGTGCAGGGCCGAGGCCGAACGATCGGCCACCGATGCGCCGTCGCCCTTGAACGCTGGGCGCACCACGGCCACGAAGCCGACGCGCAGCGGCGTCATCGGCGCACCCCGAAGGGGGCGGGGCGGCTGATGGGTCGTGTCGGACGGAGGGCAGGGTTCCGCGCGTTCTGGGCGACGGCGTCGGTGGTGCGGCGCATGGTGCCTCCAAGGCGTTCGAAGGGCTCGGACGTGGGCCGGCCAGGAGCGTGCGCCATGAAACGGAGCGGCGCGGAAGCGGATTCACCCGCGACGCACGCACGCGTCCAGCCGCCCGGTCCTTCGCCTACATGTGGTTTTACGGTAGCACGGGGTCGGGCACCGGGAGGCCCAGCGACGCCGTGAGCGACGCCTCAACGGCCGCCATCGTCGCCCTCGCGGTCGTCGACCTCGGCCAACGCGACCCCGAGGTCTCGCACGCCCCGGTGCAGGGATCGGCCCGGCCTCGGTCGAGCGGAGGTCGGGCCCTCGCGCGTCGACGCCTCGGGCCGAGATGCCTTGCAGGCCCTCGCATGATCCGTCCCGCTTCCCGATATGCGGCACCGGGGGCGGTCGCTCACCGCCGATCGTCCTCCGCCGATCGTCAGGACCAATCGTCGAGGCTGCCGCGGAGCTTGCGGCGATCCGAGCGCGCGTACCGCCGGGCCATGTCGAGGGTGGCGTGGCGGAGGTGGTCCTGGACCTGCCCCAGGTCGCCGGTCTGGCGGTAGAGCTTGGTTCCGGCGGCGTGCCGCAGCGCGTGCACCCCTTTGAACCGGACCTCGGCGCGCTGGCAGAGGGCGCGCAGGCGGCGGTACACGCCGTACTGCGACCGCAGCGTCAGCACGAACGGGTCCGAAGGCGCTTCGGCGAGCCGCAGGCGCCGCCAGGCCTCGAGCTCGGCGGTGAGCCGCGGCGTCAGCTGGACCAGGGCGGTCTTGTTGCCCTTACCCCCCTTGACGAGCAGCTCCCTCGACCCCACGTCCACCCGCTCCCAGCGCAGCGCCAGCATCTCGCTGACGCGCAGCCCGGCGTGGGCGCCGAGCAGCACCAGCACCCGGTCCTCGAGCTCGTCCGCCCGGCCGAGCAGCTCGATCAGTTCGAACTCGGTGTAGACCTTGAGGCCCGCGACGTCCTCCTCGCGGTCGACGTCGCGGCCGGTGCGCACGTCGCGGAAGGGGTCCGCGTCCGTGGCGCCCGCCCAGCGCAGGGCCGCGTAGAGCGCGCGCGCGGCGGCGAGCCTCAGCTCGACGGTGGCGGGGGCGAGCGGCCCCTTCTTCGGCTTCCGGCCCCGCTTGCCGGCTTGCGCCTCGGCGTGGACGGGCTCGCGGTCGCCTGCGCGCAGCCGCTGCACGTAGAGCGCGCCGGCGTCGCGGGCAGGGCGGAGCAGCGACTCTCCGGACCAGAGGGTGAGCAGCTCTTCGACCCCGCGCTTGTAGGCCCGCCGAGTGTGCGCCGACGTGCCGACGCCCGAGGCGCCGTGCAGCGTCAGGTGGGCCTCGACCAGGCGCCAGAGCTTCTCCAGGTCGCGCTCGCCCGCTGCCTCGACCGCGAAGCGCTTGAGGGCGGCTTCGCCCCAGCGGTGCAGCTGTTCGGTGCGGGCGAGCGGATCGGCGCCGTCGCGGCGGGCAAGCGTCATATGGGTTATCAAACCGTCCCGAAGCCGCGCTGCGTGTGGGATGCGCCACCCGACGTCGCGCCCGAACGGCCCGAGGCCCTAAGCTCGGAGCATGGAGGTTCACGACGCCCAAGTGCGCCCGCTCGCCGGCGTCGACGCCGTGGCGGTGTCCGAAGCGATCGTCTCGGTCTACGCCGACGCCTTCTCCGGACCGCCGTACCGAGAGGGGAGCGCAGCCCGATCGCGGTTCGCTCCCCGCTGGATCGCCCACGCCGCCGCCCCAGGGTGGCGCGGTGCCGGTGCGTGGGTCGACGACGTGCTGGTGGGGTTCGCGTACGGCCACGCCGCCACGCCGGGCTTGCCGTGGGTGGACGCGGTCCGCGCCCAGCTCGCCCCGCCGACGCGGACGAAGTGGTGCACCGACCCCTTCCTGTTGTGCGAACTGGCGGTCGTTCCCGCCCACCGTGGGCTCGGCCTGGGAAGCGCGCTGCACGACGCCGTGATCGACGGCGCACCGCACGCGACGGCGCTGCTCACGACGCTCGACGATCGCTCCACCGCGGGCGCCCTCCTGTACGCCCGCCGCGGCTGGCGTCGCTTGAGCGCGCCGTACGTCGCCCCTGGGTACCCGCATCGGTACGTGGTGATGGGCGTCTGGCTCGACGGCCACGAATGATGGTTCGAATGGAGTAACGCTGTGATAGGATGCGTACATGGAGTCTGAACGCCCCGCACCGTACCGAGATGCCAAACGGGCTGGCCGCGACGCGGTCGCCGAGGGCCTGCTCGAGCTCGCGGACGCGCGGCTCGCCAGCGAGGGCCCTGGTGGCCTCTCGATGCGGCGGCTCGCGAACGCCGCCGGTTGTTCGACGATGGTCTTCTACACCGCCTTCGGCGACAAGGCGCGCTTGATGGAGGCGCTGGCCGCGCGGGAGGTCGATCGCTGGATCGACGCCGCGCTCACGCACGCCGACCCGGACCCAATCGCCTGGTTGGACGCCACCGGCCGAGCGCTGCTGGCCCTCGCCTCGGAGCGCCCGCACCATCGCGACCTGGTGCTCGCGCCGCCGGCGGTCCACGACCTCGGTGCGGCGGTCCAAGCCGCGATCGCGGACGCTTGGGCCGCGAGCGTGCCCGGGTCGACCGGAGCCGACGTGGCCGCCGCCGTGTGGTCGGCCTGGCGGGGGGCGCTGGCGGGGGGCGGCGACGCCGCCGAGGCGACGCAGGTCCACGCGGGGGTGCTGCGGCTCTGGTCCGCGACGCTGAATCGCGCCATGTCGACGACCGGCGACGCCGTCGTACCGTGAGGCGTCCGCCCGCAGGCACGAGGGAACAGGAGGTCCCGTGAGCGAGATCCACGACCCGTACGCCGTCACGCCCCGCACGGTCGTCGTCCCGACGCCGACGGAGGCGATCGAGCAGCGTCTGCAGTTCGACGACTTCTTCCTCGACGTCGACCTCGGCGACGGCGCGACGACCGCATCGGGCCACCGTACGGCGTCGGTCCGCTTCCCACCCGGATGGCCCGGAGATGCGCTCGATGGCTTCGAAGCCTGGGCGGAGCGCCGTCGCTCGGACGCGCCCGAGGGGTGGGCGGCGACGGTCGTCGACCGCGGCACGCTCGAGGCGATCGGTCAGGTCGGGTGCGTGGCACCGCCGGACGACGACGGCGTCGTCGAGATCCGGTACGCCACGAACGCCGATCAGCGCGATCGCGGGGTGGCCACGGAGGCCGGCGGTGCGTTCGTCGACTGGTTGCTCGCACGCCCCGACGTGCGCGCGGTCGCCGCCGAGTGCCGCGTCGACAACGCGGCCTCGGTGCGGGTTATCGAGAAGCTGGGCTTCGTGCTCGTCGATGAGCGCGAGGACGAGCAGGGGCGCGTCTTGCGCTGGGTGAAGCGGCGCGCTCCCGGTTAGGCCATCAGGGGCCCTGGATCCGTCTTCGTGCCCCAGGTTCGCGCCGGACGTTCGACCCTAGACGAGCGCCGAAGCGGGGGCGACCCTGACGCCACGACGGTGGGGAGACCGTCCGGCGGCCCCAGTGAGGGAGTGCGCTTCGGGCCGGGACAGGAGGTACTCGAACGCGGGCGGTGCGACCGACCCGCGATGCCGTGCGTCCCGCAGATACGCCCTCCTCGGAAATCAGGTGCCCGCATGCCCCTCCGTCGTGGCCTACGCACCCCCCTCGCCCTCGCCGCCGTCCTCCTCGTCCAACTGGCGCTGGGTCAGCCGACGTTCACGATCGGCCTTGACCAGAGCGCGACCGGCGTCGTCGCCATGGACGCGACGACGCACGTCTACCTGCTCGACGTGCCCGCTGGCAGCGCCGGCTTCACGATCGAGGTCCGCGGCGAGGACCGCGATGCCGACCTCGCGGTGTACTACGGCGACGAAGAGCTTTTCTCCGACATCAGTGCGGAGCCGAACCCGACGTACGCCGTCGCATCGCCGCGCTCGGGCCGCTACCGCATCGAGGTCCTGAACCTGCTGTGGCAGGAGCTTCCCTACACGATCCGGGTGCGCAGCGGCGCGGTGGACGTACCCCGACCGACGCCGCCGGTCGCCATCCCAGGCTCGGGAGCGACCGATGCCGGCTTCATCGAACTCGGAGGCACGCGGACCGGCGTCGTCCCCGCTTCCGAGATCTACCGCGAGTACGCGCTGCAGGTTCCGGCGGGCACGCGAGGGTTCACCGTCCGGCTGACCGCCGGCGGCGCCGACGCCGACATGGCCGTGTACTTCGGAAGTGAGGAGCTGTACGACGACATCAGCCTTGACCCGGACCCCGAGTTCGCCGTGGCGAACCCACGCGCGGGGACCTACCGGATCGTCGTCAAGAACCTGCTGGCCGACGACCTCGCCTACGTCCTGTCGGTCACCGTCGATGGCGCCGCGCCGGCGCGGCCCGGTGGCGGGGCGGCGGTGCTCGAACTCGGTTCGGGCGTGGTCGCCTCGGGCGGATCGATCGTGGTCCGCTTCGCGGGCGCGCCCGGCAACGTGCGCGATTGGATCGGCCTCTACGCCCGCGGCGCGACCGACCGCCAGTTCGTCTCGTGGCAGTACCTCGAAGGTGCAGCGTCCGGCGAACGGACCTTCGTCGCCCCGGACGACGTCGGGACGTACGAGTTCCGCATGTTCGAGAACGACGGCTACGACCGGCTTGCCGTGAGCCTGCCGTTCGACGTCGGATCGGGCGCCGCACCCGGACCGCGGCCGGGCGCGGCGCCCGATCCGACCGGTCCGAGCGTTCCGTTGACGTGCCTCGCCAACGCGCGCAGTGGCGAGTTGGCCGACCTGGCCGAGGGTGCGCGCGCGACCGTGACCTGCCCGGCCAACTGCTCGGCCGGCGTGGCGGTCTGGGGCACCGACGTGTACACGGACGACTCGAACGTCTGCGCCGCGGCCGCCCACGCGGGCGTGATCGACCTGGCCCGTGGTGGCGCGTTCGTGATCACGATCCGCGAGGGCCAGCCTGCCTACGAGGCCAGCGTCCGCAACGGCGTGTCGACGCGCGCGTGGGGCGCTTGGGCGCGCAGCTTCACGTTCGCGTCCGCGGGCGGCGACGAGGTCGCCGGCGTCGACGCAGGGGACGCGATCGTCGGGACGTGGCGGATCGACGCGAACGGCCACCGCGGGACGATCACCTTCGAGCGCTCGAACGGCACCTGGACCGCCGCGCTGACGCTCAGCCGCGACGAGGTGATGCAAGACGTGAGCTTCGACGGTGCCACGGTGCGGTTCGTCCGACCGGCGGGCAGCAACACCCAGGAGTACGTCGGGCGACTCAGCGACGACGGCGTGACCCAGCGCCTCGCGGGTACCTTCTACCAGGGCAGCGCGCGCTCCGAGTTCCCGTGGTCGGCGGAGCGGCCGCGCCCCGTAGGCGCAGCGCTCCCGTCGCCCACCACCGCGTCGGAGGGGGTCGCCATCGCGAGCGACCAGTCCGGCACGCTGTCGACGGCGGAGGGCGTCGTCGTGTCGGTGCCCGCCGGCGCGGTACCGATCACCGAGGCGGGTGGCGTCGGCACGATGGTGTTCAGCGCCGAGCCCTCGTCGTTGCGCCCGGTTCCCCCGAGCGGCTTCGCGGCCGTCGGCCCGGTCGTCCAGCTCGGTCCCGTCGGACTCACCTTCGAGCAGCCGGTGTCGCTCACCTTCCCGATCCCGGAGGGCATCGACCTCGCGACGGTCGTGGGGTTGACGACCGTCGATCCGGCTGATGGCTCCTGGGTCGTCGTGCCGGGCGTGGTCGACCCGGCGGCGCGCACCGTCACCGTCTGGACCGACCACTTCTCGCCCTGGTCGGTCGTGACGCGCCCCGGCGGTCGCCCGGTCGATGGTGGCGTGTTGCAGATCTCGAACGGCATGACGCGGGGCGGCGGGACGGTATACGCGTGCGACGTCGACGACCGGGACTGCCGCGCCGGCCTGCCGACGAGCCACGGGTACGGCGTCTGCATGGTCTCGTGGGACCTGGTCGATCCCAACCAGCGCTTCTGGGGCGTTCGCGACGGCATGAGCCGCGTCGCCACCGCGCTCGACGGCCAGACCAGCGATTGGTGGTTGCCGGACGGCACCTACGTGATCGAACCGTTCTTCCACCTGTCGCAGCTCAACCAGAGTCCGCTCTACGTGCCACGGCACCAGATGTACGTGCAGCCCGCGCTCACGATCACGCTTCGAGGCGGCCAAGTGGTCTCCTTCGGCGACGACTACCCGCGCGGCTACGTCGAGGGGTGGACCCATTGCCACGGCGGCACCGGCGCGGACAGCACCCGCGGCCCGATCACGTCGGTCGGGACCGGCGACGTCCAGGTGACGCTGACCTGGCAGGCCGACGTCGACGTCGACCTCCACGTCACCGACCCGGCCGGCGACACCGTCTACTACGGCAACCGACGCGTGTCCTCGGGTGGCGAGCTCGACCGCGACAACATGTGCGGCGACTTCGAGTGGGGGCGGCCGGAGAACGTGTACTGGCCCGAGTCCGGCGCACCGTCCGGCGCGTACACGGTCAAGGTCCGCTACTACGGGTCGTGCGCCGACGAGGAGCCGACGGTCGCCTGGACGGTGCGGGTGATCGTCGGCGGCACGGCGCAGAGTTTCGCCGGGGTGCTCGCTCCGGACGAGGAGCAGACCGTTACGACCTTCACGGTGCGTTGACCGACGAGCGCGCGCTGGCGTGGGGACTCCGGTTCCCACGCCAGCGCCCGCCGGACGTTCGACCCTGGGCACCGGGCGAACGTCCGGCCACGCTGGTCGCACGACCGTCCCACGCTGCCGTTCGTCCACCATGCTCGTCGTTCACGGAAACCAGGTGCCCGCATGCCCCTCCGCCGCGGTCTTCACGCCCTCATCGCGCTCGTCGCCGTCCTCCTCATCGGGCTCGCCCAGGCTGAGGCGACGTTCGCGATCGGTCTCGACCAGAGCGTGAGCGGCGTCGTCGCTACCGACGCAGCGGCGCACGTCTACCTGCTCGACGTCCCTGCCGGTACCGCCGGCTTCACGATCGACGTCCGCGGCGAGGACCGGGACGCAAACCTCGCGGTGTACTTCGGCGACGAGGAGATCCTGTACGACGCCAGCGTCGATCACGACGCCAACATCGATCCGAACCCCATGTGGTCCGTGGCGAGCCCGCGTGCGGGCACCTACCGGATCGTCGTCGCGAACCTCCTGGCCGAAGACCTCGCCTACGTCCTGACGGTCGAGGTCCACGAGGTGGCCGCGACGGAGCCGATCTGGCCCGAGCCATGCGAGACCGACGGGAAGTGCCGCGCGCCCTGACGGGCCGCCGTCGAGGGCAAGGCGCCTGCGGACCGGGTCCACGACGCGGCTCCAGCGCTACGCGGCACCGAGCCTGCGCAGCACCACCCGGCCTCCGTCGGCGAACGCGGCATCGTCGTGGTCGGTGCCCCATGCGACCGTCCCGATCGCGTGCAAGGCGCGCAGCGCGTCGACCGCATCGCGATCGATCGGGCGCGGCCGGCGTCCGTAGCCGGCCCAGAAGGCCTCCTCGAGGTCCGCCCGGCCGAGCCAGGGGCCGTCGATCAAGCGCAGCACGTCCGCCCAACGCACGTCGGGGCGGGCGTGCTCGAAATCGATGAGGCCCAGCCCCGCGGCCCTGTCCCACAGCCAGTTGCGCGGTCCGAAATCGCGGTGGCACGGGACCCGGGACCCCGCGAGACCCTCGGCGGTGGCCAACCGCTCGGCGACCCACGACGCGGTCTCCGGCGCCACGGCGCCCTTCGCCCGGGCCGTCCATGACGCGAGCCGCGCCTCGAGCGCCGCGTGCAGCGGCACCGGGTCGTCGTCCTCGAACGGCAGCGCGTGCAGTCGGGCGAGCCAGCTGCCGGCGGCGTGGTGGACGGCCAACTCGTCGTCGCGGTCGAGCGCGAGCCCCTCGACGAGCGCGCCCGGCACCGCAGAGAGCAAAAGGGCGGGCGCCGGCTCGTCGGTCGTCGCGAGCAGGCGTGGCGTCCCGGGTAGGGCCACCGCCCAGCGCTCGAGCGCCGAGCGCTCTTGTCGGTGCTTGCGCGCCTGGGCGTGGCGCTTGAGGTAGGCCGTGCGCCCGTCGGCGGTGCGAAGGCGCGCCACCGACGACGCGGCATGGTCCCAGGAGACGTCCTCGACCGCGACGAGCGGCGCGCCCAGGCGCGCTGCCGCCCACGGGACGAGCGGGCTCAGGTCGAGGCGAGCCACACCAGGACCGCGGCGACGGCGTGCACGAGCCCGTGGGCCACCACCAGCCAGGGCAGCCATCGCGGTCGCCCGGCGAGCAGGCCGAGCACGGCGAGGCCGTACGGAACCCACATCAGCGCGCGCCATTCGACGAACGTCCACGCCGGCAGGAAGGGGAGGGCGGCGTGCTGCAACCCCAACGCCGCGCCGATCGCGATCGTCGCGAGCGCGCCGCCGCGGAGCCGCGCCCGCGCGTACGCGTACGTCGGCACGTCGACGGCCGCCATGGACAGGGGGTACCCGAGCACCGCGACGACCGCAGCCCAGGTCGGCAAGGCGCTCGCGAGGACGGCCAGGCCGACGCCCACGCCGGCGTCGCCCCACACCGCGAGGCCCCACGCCCAGGGGACGGCGAACGCGGTCGCGGCGAGCAACGGTAGGGCGAACGCGAAGCCGGTGGCGTCGCGCTGCTCGAACCCGTCGCCGAGCACGAGGCGGCGCAGCGGCACCCCTTCGGCGGCGGCGCGCGCGCGCAGCAGCGCGATACCGGCCACGTTCGCGACCGTGGCGGCGATCGGCCACCACGCAGCCGACGCCCACCAGGGCTCGGCGGTACCGCCGAGCGCCAAAAGGCCGGCGATCCCCGCCTGCGCCGCGAGGAAGGCGACGGGTCGCGCCGAGACCAGCACCCACGCCCACCGGCGCGCGTTCCGCTCGCGGTGGGGTCCGGCGGCGTCGGGGCGGTCCATGGCGTCGAGTCTACGCGGCGCTCGACCTCCGTCGGCGTCGTTCAGCGCGCGCGGGTCGCGGGTCTCATTCGCGGGCCCGCTCGGCGCAGTAGCCTGCTCCGTGATGCCCCGACCCGTGTTGCTCCTCGCCCTGGCCCTCGTCGCAAGCGCGCCCGCGTTCGCCGCGAACCCGACGTGCACGGCGTTGGTCGCTGCGTTGCCGGCTTCGCTCGAGGCGGCGCTCGAGGTCGAGGTCGCGGTGGCCGTGGAGCAGGGGGGGCGCGAGGTCGCGTACGAGCGCTCGCTCGTGCGCCGCGAGGCGGACGGCACCACCTCGACGACCGTGCTCGAGCAGCGCGGCTTGCGGCGTCCCGACGCCGCAGGTGACGGTGGCGGTGGCGGGGGCGGCGAAGCCTTCGCGCTGCCGTGCGACGACCACGACCTCGAGCTCGAGGGGGGCGTCGCTCAGCTGACGCTCCGCGACGCCGATCCCGACGCTGCGGTCGCCGTGTGGTCGCTTCGGTTCGAGCAGGTCGACGGCGCCTGGCGGCCGATGGAGTTGGTCGCCCCCTTCGAGGTGCGGGTGCTCTTCGTGCCGGTGCGTGGCCGCTTCGTGACGACGTTCGACGCGTGGCGCTTCTGACCGCTGCATAAGGTGGTGCGTCGCGCTTGCCGTCGACGAGACCCGCCTGCCTGCGCGAGGATGAGGGGCGAGGAGCGTACCCATGAACTTTGAACCGAACGCCGCCGCGAGCGGCACCTTCGCCATCGGCGGCGACCTGTCCGTCCACCGCCTCGGGTTCGGCGCCATGCGCGTCACCGGCGCCGGCATCTGGGGCGATCCGAGCGATCCCCAAGAGGCCCGTCGGGTGCTCGCGCGCCTGCCGGAGCTCGGCGTGGACTTCGTCGACACGGCCGACAGCTACGGCCCGAACGTGAGCGAGGACCTGATCCGCGAAGTCCTGCACCCCTACGGCCGCACGGTCGTCGCGACCAAGGGGGGCCTCACCCGCCACGGTCCCGACGAGTGGCACCCCGTCGGACGCCCCGAGTACCTCCGGCAGTGCGTGCTCATGAGCATGCGCCGTCTGGGCGTCGAGCGCATCGAGGTGTGGCAGCTCCACCGCATCGACCCGAAGGTGCCGCGCGACGAGCAGTTCGACGTGATCCGCGCGATGCAGAGCGAGGGCCTGATCCGCCACGTCGGCCTGAGCCAGGTGAGCGTCGAGGAGATCGAGGCCGCGCAGGCCTTCTTCCCGGTCGCGACCGTGCAGAACCTCTACCACCTGGCCCGCCGCGACAGCGAGGACGTGCTCGAGCACTGCGAGGCCCACGGGATCGGCTTCATCCCGTGGTTCCCGCTCGCCGCCGGAACGCTGGCCAAGCCCGGTGGGCTCCTCGATCAGGTCGCCCCACGGCTGGGCGCCACCCACGGTCAGGTCGCGCTCGCGTGGCTGCTGCAGCGCAGCCCGGTCATGCTGCCGATCCCCGGCACCGGCAAGGTCGCCCACCTCGAAGAGAACGTCGCCGCCGCCGCGCTCGAGCTGCCCGACGACGTCTTCGCGGAGCTCGACGCCGCCGGTGCGGCGGCCTGGGCGGAGGAGGCCGCGGCGCGCGCCGCCGGCTGAGCACGCTGCGGCCGTCGCGCGCGCGCGCGACTGGCCGGGCGCCCGGGTGCGAACGTCCCGCCGGTGCGTGGCTAGACTGACCCGATGTCGCACCACACGTGGAAGTACCAGGACGCGCTGCGGGCCCAGGGGTTCCGGGTCACGCCGCAGCGCGAGCTGGTCATGGACCTGATCTGCGACGCGCGCACCCGGCCGACGGCGCAGGACCTGCTCGCCGCGGCGCACGCGACGGGGGCGTCGGTCGACGCCGCCACCGTGTACCGCAACCTGCGCTTCCTGTGCGAGCGCGGCCTGATCCGCTCGGTGGAGCGCGACGGCGTCGTGGGCTACGAGCTCGCCGGGCCGCGGTCGAGCCACCACCACTTGGCCTGCCGCGCTTGCGGCCGCGAGTTCGAGGTGGGCGTCGACGCCAGCGACGGCTTCTTCGCCGAGGTCCTCGCGCGGACGGGGTTCCGGGTGACGAGCGACCACCTGGTGCTCACGGGGTTCTGCGCGGCCTGCGGCGCAGCCGAGCAGGGCTAGCCGACCCGCGTCGGACCTCGGGTCGGGGGCGTCACCTTCGTGGCGCAACGATCGGTCGGGCCAGTGGGTTCGTGGTTACGCACTTGGGGAAAAGAGTAGCCGGTAGACGGTGATTCGGAGTAGAAGGCAACCGTATTGTTTGATAAGGCAGATTATCAAAGGTTACCGGTACGAACCATCGACTGGACCGACCCGTGCGGTGCGCTCGCTGCAACCGGGCGGCAACCATCCCGCCGGTACACTCGTGGCATGCGAATCGGCGCGTTCACCTTCGGCGAAGCGGGGATCTTGGCTTGGGCGGTCGCGCAGTCGCTCGTCACGCTCGCCCTGATCGTCTACCTGGTGCTGCTCGCCCGGCGGCACGTGCGCGCCCAGGAGCGGATCGCGGACGCGCTCGAACGCGACCGCAGCGGCGGGCCCAGCACGCCGCGCTGAGGACCCGCCGCCAGGGGCGGCGCTAGCCTTCGTAGTGGTCGTGCTCGTCAGCGTCCGCCTCGGCCTTGGTCGCGTGCACCTTGCCGTCCGTGTGCTCGGGGGGCGTGTAGATCGTGTAGAGCTTGAGCGGCTCGCTGTCGGAGGTGTTGATCACGTCGTGCTCGGTGCCGGCGGAGATCACGACCGCCCAGCCCGCCTTCAACGCGTGCTCTTCACCGTCGAGGACGGCTTTCCCGACCCCCTCCTCGACCCGCAGGAACTGGTCGATGTCGGGGTGCGTCTCTTTGCCGATGTGCCCCCCCGGCACGATCGACATGACCACCAACTGGCTCTTCGGGCCCGTGTAGAGCACCTCGCGAAAGCTCTGGTTCTCCTCGGTGCGTTTCTCGATGTCGGTGACGTAGCTCATGGAACCTCCTCGCGGAGTCGGCGCCCGCCCGGTCCCGGTCGAGACCCTGCGCGCGTCCGCCTCCGCTCGCAGGCTAACGCCAGGTCCACCGTAGCCGCGGTGCGTCGGGCACGCCGCGGTACGCCTCGCGCCATCACGTGCACCGAGCGAGGCGACGAGCGCGTGCTAGCTTCGAACCATGACCACGACCGCAACCGAGTCCGTGGTCGCCCGCCTCGCCGAGCGCGTCAAGGAGCTGGACCTACTCCACGCCATCGCGCACGCGCTGTTGGACGACGTCGCTCCGGTCGAAGCGGTGCTCGAGGACGTCATCGCTCTGCTCCCGGCCGCGTTCGTCGACCCCAGCGCCACCACCAGCTGGGCCGAGCTCGACGATCCCGAACTCGGCCGGCACACCATCGGCACGCGCAGCGCGCCCGGCCCGGCGCGCGAGCGGACCGTCTCCCCCAGCGGCGTTCTGAAGATGGGGCTCACCGTCCGTGGCGTTTCCGCGACGTCGGTGCTCGCCGAAGAAGAGCGACTGCTCGATTCCGTCGCCGACCTGGTGGCCGGATGGCTCCGAGGGCGGCACGCCGAGCGCGCGAACGCGCGCATGCGCGAAGAACTCGACCGGCGCGGCGCCGTACGCCACGCGCTGCTCGAGACGTTCGGGCGGGTCTTGAGCGGCGTCGATCGGACCGAAGTGGCCGACCTCGTGCTCGATGCGGTCCTGCGCACCGTGCCGGGCGCCCACATGGGCAGCATCGTCGTGCGCACCGACCACGGCACCTTTCGGTACGCCGCCGTGCGCGGCTACGACGTCGAGCGCCTCAAGGCGATCGAGGTCCCTACCAACGTGGTGCTCTTCGGGCGCGACTGGAGCGACGACGCGCCCTTCTTCGTCGAAGACGTCGCTGCAGCGAACGCCCAGCGCGACGGCGACGCGGTCAGCCGAACGATGGCCGAGGTGTCGGCCGCGGCCGACCCCGTGCAGGCGCTGGTCGCACCGATCGAGGCCGACGGGGCGCTGCTGGCCGCGATCAGCGTCGAGCGGCGCGCCAGCGATGGTCCGTTCGGCAGCGACGCTCCGGAGCTGCTGCGCTTGTACGCCCGCAGCGTCGGCGCGCTGTTCCTGCGCGCCGAGCGCGAAGCACACGCTGACCTGCTGGCGCGGGCGGTGGACGCGTCGAGCGACGCCATCGTCGTCGTCGACGTCCCGCGCCGATCGCGGCAGCTCGTGTTCCAGGTGGCGAACCCCGCGCTCGCGCACCTCCTCGGCATCGACCGCGCCGAGCTCGCGCGATGGGACCCGCTGGTCGGGCTCGGTACGGCGACGCTCGCGCGCGGCTTCCGAGCGCTGCGCGAGGCGATCAAGACCGACGCGCCGGCGCGGTTCCAGGTGGCGCTGCGGCGGCCCGATGGTCGGCGCATCTGGGTGGAGGTCGTCGTGTCGCGCCTCGAACAAGACGCGGAGCGCGTGCGGGTGCTCCTCGCGTTGCGCGACGTGACCACCCTGAGGTCGCAACTCGTCGACCTCCAGCGGCTCAACGACGACCTCCAGGAACGGCTCTCGGAGGCCGGGACGCTCGAAGCGATCGACGCGGCGATCACCGCTGGCGACGAGCGCCGCTCGACGCTGCGGCGGGTGGCGACCGCGATCGCGGCGCGCCCGGGCATCGCGCAGACCCTGGTCCACGTCGTGGCGAACGGCACGACCGGTGGCGCGGAACCACCCTTGACGACGGTCGCCACGGCCTACGCCCCACCGGACGGCGAACAGCCTTCGTCCGGCGCCCTCGAGGCCGCGCGTACGGGGCTGCCGGTCGCAGGGGACGATGGCGTCCACCTCCGGCGCGCCTGGCCGCTCACCAGCAAGGGGACGCTGGTCGGGGTCCTCGAGGTGGTCCTGCACGTCGAGTTCGAGCCAGACGATGCCTGGAATCGCTTCCTCGGCGTCGTGGCGGGCAAGGTAGCGATCGCGATCGAGAACGCCACCACCCTCGATCGCCTGCGGCGCGCAGCCGAGGTGTACGCCGACCTCGCCGAGTTCAGCGGTCGCATCGAGGAGCTCGACGACGCCGACCAACTGATCGATCACGGCGTCCACAGCCTGCTGCAGACCTTCGGCCTCGACGCCGCCATCCACTTCCGAAGGCAGGGCGAGCGCCTGGTGCCGGTCCGCCGCTGGGGGGTGTCGCTCGACCCGTCGCTACCGGCGCCAGCCGACGTGGCGATCGGTGAGGGCGCGGTCGGCCAAGCGGCGATCAGCGGCGAAGCCGTGTACGTCGAGCGGTACCAGGCGTGGGAACACGCCGCGAGCCACCCGGCGTACGCCGACGTCCAGATGGTGCTGGGGCTACCGGTGCGCACCGGCGACCGCGTGGATCAAGCGATCGCGCTGCACGCGGTCGGCCGGCCGGCGACGCTGCGCCCCGACCAGGTGACGATCGCCAAGGCCTTCGTGCGCCGACTCGAGCGCGCGCTGGAGCGGGCCGCCGCGCAGCACCAGATCGAAGCGAGCCGCGAGGAGGCGTTCCGCGCGCTGGGGCTCGCGCTCGAGTACCGCGACTACGAGACCCGCGGGCACACCGACCGGGTGGTGGCGCTCGCCCGCCGCCTCGGCCAACGGATCGGGCTGAGCGAGGAGGACCTCGAGGCGCTCGCGTGGGGCGCCTACCTCCACGACCTCGGGAAGGTCGCCATCGCCGATTCCGTGCTCCTCAAACCAGGCCGACTGACCAGCGAGGAGTACGTCCAGGAGAAGCGCCACGCGGTGATCGGCCACGACATGACGCGCGACCTGACGTTCCTGCCCGAGGCGTCGCGCGAGGTCGTGCGCTCCCACCACGAGCGGTGGGACGGCAGCGGGTACCCCGACGGCCTCGCCGGCGAGGCCATCCCGCGATTGGCGCGGTTGTTCGCCCTGGTCGACGTCTACGACGCGCTGGTCTCGGAACGGCCCTACAAGCCGGCTTGGTCGGTCGCCGATGCGAGCGCCGAGCTGGCGGCGAACGCCGGCACCCAGTTCGACCCGGACCTGACCGCCGCGATGCTGGAGTTGCTGCAAGAGGAAGCGACGGACGCTCAGGCGAACAGGTCGCTCGACAGGTAGCGGTCGCCGCGGTCGCAGCCGATGAACACGATCGTCCCCTCCTCGAGGTCGCGCGCGACCTCGAGCGCCGCCGTCAACGCGCCGCCGCTGCTCATGCCCGCGAACACCCCCGCCTCGCGGGCGAGCCGCCGGGCGCCCGCGCGCGCGGCGTCCGCCGAGACGTCGACGACCCGATCGACGCGCGACCGCTCGAAGATCGGGGGCACGAACGCCGGCGACCAGCGGCGGATGCCGGGGATGCTCGATCCCTCGGTCGGCTGCGTGCCGACGATCGTCACGCTGGGGTCGCGCGCCTTGAGCGCGCGCGAGACGCCCATGATGGTGCCGGTCGTGCCCATCGCCGAAACGAAGTGCGTCACGCGCCCCTCGGTCGCGTCCCAGATCTCGGGACCGGTCGTGCGCTCGTGGGCGCGCCAGTTGTCGGGGTTGGCGAACTGGTTCAGGGTGGCGTACCCCTCCTCCGCCACCATGCGGTCGGCGACCTCGCGCGCGTACTCGATCGTGCGCGCCGCGGGCGTCAAGCGCACTTCGGCGCCGTACGCCCGCATCGTGCGCACCCGCTCCTCGGTGGCGTCGTCGGGCATCAGCAGCGTCAGGTGCAGCCCCAGTTGCGGCGCGATCATCGCCAGCGCGATGCCGGTGTTGCCGCTCGTCGCCTCGACGACCCGGTCGCCGGCGCGCACCGCGCCCCGCTCGAGCGCGCCTCGCAGCATGCCGAGCGCGGCCCGGTCCTTGACGCTGCCACCTGGGTTCTGCCCCTCGAGCTTCACGAACAAGCGCACCTCGGGGCGCGGCGCGAACCCGGGGAGCTCGACGAGCGGCGTGCGGCCGATCAGATCGAGGACGCTCACGCGCGCCGTTCGACCTCGTCCGCGGTCGGTCGGTACGTGAGCTTGGTGCCGGAGGGTACCGAACGGGTGAGCCAGACGTTGCCGCCGATGACGCTGTCGTCGCCGACCACGGTGGCGCCGCCGAGGATGGTGGCGCCGGCGTAGACGACCACGCGGTTCCCGATCGTGGGGTGGCGCTTGCGGGCGGCGTCCTCCTTGCGGACGCTGTGACCGCCCAGGGTGACGCCCTGGTAGAGCTTGACGTCGTCGCCCAGGACGGCGGTCTCGCCGATGACGACGCCGGTGCCGTGGTCGATGCAGAAGCGGCGGCCGATGAGCGCGGCCGGGTGGACGTCGATGCCGGTGCTGCGGTGGGCGTGGGCGGCGATCATGCGCGCCAGGGTGCGGGCGCCTCGACCCAATAAGGCATGCGCGACGCGGTGCGCCGCGATGGCGTAGAAACCCGGGTACGTGCGGATCACTTCGCCGCGGCCATGGGCGGCCGGATCGCCGTCGGCGATCGCTTGGGCGTCCTCGTCCAGCCGGGCGTGCAGATCGGGGAAGTCGGCCAGGAAGGCGCGGGCGAGCGAGGGCGCGAGCTCTGGCGCATCGGGGCATTCGCCGAGGAGGTGGGCGAGGCGGCGGCGCAGCGCCTCGGCCTCGTCGCGCAGCGCGTCCAGGGTCCTGAAGCGGCGTCGGGCGAGCTCGGGGAACGCGAGGCCGAGCAGGTCGTCGAGCCACGCGGCGACTTCGGCGGGCGCAGGACAGCCGTGGCAGGCGCGGTGGGCAACCAGGCGATCTCGGAGGAACGCGTCGTCGAAGACGTCGACCGGGGTTGCCCGTGGTGCGTGGGTGGGCGCGATGGCCGGGTGGGTGGAGGCGGGGTCGGCCATGCGGTGAGGGTACGGCGTCGGGCGTCGGGGTGGTGACGCGGGGCCGACCGGCTCGCTGCGGCCTACTCGGGTTCGCCGACGTGCGGTGCGGTGAGGTCGACCACGCGGCGCGCAGCCGTGAACGCGCGCTCGGCATCCTCTCGGGTGTAGAACGCACCCGGGGTCAGGTCCTCGGCCCCGTAGAAGGCCAGCTCCCGATCGCGCCTGAGCGATCGGGACACGGACGCGAGCTCATCGACGTGGGGCGCGAGCGCCTCGGGCATTCGAGACCGTTCGGCGCGGAGGATGGGCGCGGCCGCGGCCCTCACCCCACCTTCCGCACCTTCCACGCCAGCTCCGAGGGCCACCGCCGCGCCCACGCCGCGTCGACGGCGAAGCGCTGCCCGACGTCCTCGTGGCGTGGCCGCGGCTCGCGCACGTCGAGCACCTCGAAGCCGACCTCCCGGAAAAGCGCGAACCACGCCTCGAAGGGAAGCGTGAACTCGATCCCGCCCGGTTCGAACGCGACCTGCGTCCAGTCGGTGCGGTGCAGGTCGAAGTAGGGCCGGACGAGCGTCTCCCCCACAGGCGTCCCATCCCAGGGACTGCAGACGGTGGCGAGCGGATGGCCGCCGAGGAAGGCGAGGCGGCCGCCGGGGCGCAGGAGCCGGTGGGCCTCGCGCAGCCACACGTGGGGATCGCACCAGATGGCGGCGCCGTACTCGCTGATCGCGAAGTCGAAGCTGGCGTCGGCGAACGGGGTGGCCTCGGCGCTGCCATGGTGCAGCGTCAGGTCGACGCCGTGCTCGGCGGCGAGGCGGCGGGCGGTCGCCAGCTGGGCCTCGCTGACGTCGACGCCGGTGCACACCGCGCCGCGGCGCGCCATCCAGCCGCTGACGTAGCCGGTGCCGCAGCCGAGCTCGATGGTGCGCATGCCGGGCTCGAGGCCGTCGAGCAGACCGAGCGCCCGCTCCGGCAGCCCCCAGATGCCCCACGTGGGATCGGGCTGCGTCCAGTTGCGCTCGCCGGACGCGACCCAGTTCACGGCGTCGGCGTTCCAGTAGCGGCGGTTCTCGGCGGCGTGGTCGGGCAAGCTCGCGAGCGGGTCGTGGTCCATGGCGGGAGCCTAGCGCGCCACCGCACGATCGCGCTCACGCCTCGACGGACCGCTCGTCAGAAGACGACGCCGGCGGCCAGGACGATGTTGCTGTACGGGGTGAACTCCCCGGTTCGGACCACTGCCTTGGCGCCGCGGACCGTTGCTTGCAGGTCTGCGTGGGGTACGCGCTCCAGCGCGATCTCGCTCGGCCACGCGGCTTCGAAGGCCGCGCTCATGGTCGGTGAGACCGTCGCCATCTCCTCGTCGATGATGGCCCGCTCGACGTGCAACTCGCGGAGCACCACCTCGAGCGTCTCCAGGAAGCCCGGGACCCCCTCCCGCAGCGCCAGGTCGACGACCGGCACGCCGGGCGGGACCGGCAGGCCGGCGTCGCCGATGACCAGCAGGTCTGCGTGCCCCATGCTGGCGATGATGCGCGAGAGCTCTGCGTGCAGCACGCCCGTCTTCTTCATGCCCGCACCTCCTGGTGCGCTTCGTCCGCCAGCCACGCCACCAGACGCGGCCAGCTCGAAGACTCGCCGACGATCCACACGTCGGCCACTGGATCTCGCCCTCGCTCTCCTGTGGTGCCGGTGGGCGGCGCAAGGCCACCCACCGGCGAACGGACGTGGTCGTCGATCAGTCGCAGTCGGGGTTGGTGACGAGCTCGAGCGCGACGGCGATGTTCTCGACGCTAGCGGGCGCACCGTCGGTCAGGATCGCCTGGGCGGCCTCGACGGCCTGCGCGCCGAGCTGGGCCGGCAGCTGCGCGACGGTCGCGCCCATGCGGCAGTCGTTGACGGCCTGCACGGCGTCGTCGTTGGCGTCGAAACCGACGACCAGGATGTCGCGGCCCGAGGCCTCGACGGCCTGCAGGGCGCCGAGCGCCATCTCGTCGTTGTGCGCGAAGACGGCGGCGATCTCGGGCTGCGCGGTGAGGATGTTCTCCATCACGGTCAGGCCCTCGGCGCGGTTGAAGTTGGCGGTCTGACGCGCGACGACGGTGACGTCGGGGCAGTTCGCGGCGATGGCCTCATTGAACCCCTGGCCGCGCTCGCGGGTGGCGCTGACGCCGGGGATCCCTTCGAGCTCGACCACGGGGCCGGAGCCGCCGATCATCTCACAGATGAAGTCGCCTGCGGCAGCGCCGCCGGCCACGTTGTCGGACGCGATGAAGTATGCCAGCTGAGCACCGGCACCGACACCGCGGTCCACCGCGATTACCGGAACGCCGGCGGCGTTGGCGGCCAGGACGGCCGGGACCACCGCGTCGGAGTCGGTCGGGTTCACGATGAGCACCTGAACGCCGCGCTGGATCAGGTCCTCGATGTCGTTGATCTGCGTGCTGACGCTGTCCTGAGCGTCGGTGACGAGCAGTTCGAGCCCGAGCTCGTCGGCCATCGCCTGCGCGCCGTCGCGCAGCGTCACGAAGAAGGGGTTGTTCAGGGTCGAGACCGACAGGCCGATCGTCTGGCCGAGCGCGCTGGTGCCGAGCACGAGCGCGAGCGTGAGTGCGAGTGTACGCATGGGGTCCTCCGAGGGATGAGTGGGGTGGTCAGGAACGGCGAGCAGAAGCGACGCGTTCGATGAGCAGCGCGCCCAGGATCACACCCCCCTTCACGATCTGTTGGTAGAAGGACGGGACGTTCAAGAGGTTCATCCCGTTGTTGATGACACCGATGATGAGCGCGCCGACGAGCGTGCCGAACACGCCCCCCTTGCCGCCGAAGAGCGAGGTGCCGCCGACCACGACCGCCGCGATGGCGTCGAGCTCGAACATCACCCCGGCGGACGGTTGGGCGGAGTTCAGGCGACCGTTCAGGACGACCGAGGCGAGCGCCGCGGCGAGCCCGGAGTAGGCGAAGGTGAACAGCACCACGCGCCGCACGGGGATGCCCGAGAGGCGGGCGGCTTCCTCGTTGCCACCGATGGCGTACACGGAGCGACCGAGGGCGGTATAGCGCAAGATCACGTGCGTGAGGAGCAAGAAGGCGAGCATGATCCACACCGGCACCGGCAGACCCAGGAAGTCGCCGTACCCGATCGTCATGAACACCGGTGGCAGTCCGCTGATCGGCCGGCCGTCGGTGAAGGCGAGCGCCATGCCGCGGAAGATCGTCAGCCCGGCGAGCGTCACGATGAAGGGTGCGATGCCGGCGTAGGCGATGAAGGCGCCGTTGAAGACGCCCATCGCCAGGCCGAGGCCGAGCGCGGCGGCGATGGCGATGCCGGCCGGGAGCCCGCCCACCGCGAGCGCTGCGCCGACGACGCCGGTGAGCGCCAAGAGCGAACCGACCGAGAGGTCGATGCCGCGACCGATGATGACCACCGTCATGCCGGCGGCGATGATCGCGTTGATCGAGATCTGCCGGAGCACGTTGACGAGGTTGGACTGGGTCATGAAGCGGTCCGACAGCAGCGACAGGACGATCACCAGCGCGATGAGCGCCAGGACCAACCCGAAGCGGGCGAGCAGCTCACGCCAGTTGATGCGCGCCAGTGACATGGGCGACGACCTCCTCGTAGGTGAAGGGGGGGCGGAGCTCGGTGGCCACACGCCCGCCGCGGAAGACCAGGATGCGGTCCGAGAGCCCGATGAGCTCCTCGGTGTCCGACGACGACAACAACAGCCCCAGCCCCTGCGACGAGAGGTCGTCGATGACGTCGTAGAGCTCGGCGCGTGCGCCGACGTCGACGCCGCGCGTCGGTTCGTCCAGCAGCAACACCCGCGGCTCGATGGCCAACGCCTTGGCCAGCACCACCTTCTGCTGGTTGCCGCCGGAGAGCTCGCGTACGGATTTGTGCGGGAGGGGGGGCCGAAGCGAGAGCTTGTCGATCCAGTACCCGGTCTGGGCCGCCTCGGCCGACGCGCGCATGAAGCCGAAGCGCTGCAGCCGCGAGAGCGTGCCGAGCGAGACGTTCTCCTGAACGGACAACTCCAGCACCAGCCCCTGGCTCTTGCGGTCGCTGGGGACCAGCATGATCCCCGCGCGGATCGCTTCGCGCGGCGACCGCAGCGGTCGTTCGTCCCACCGAGCGCCACCGCTGAGCCCGAACGCGCTGGGAAGCACGCGCTCGCGCCCCGAGCCGATGACGCCCGCGAGGCCGATGATCTCGCCTGCGTGCACGGTGATCTCGAACGCGGCGTCGCCAGCGAGGTCCAGCTCGAAGCGGCCGAGGCTCTCGTCCCGGTGGCGGTCGGGGCGCTGGTAACGGTGGACCGCGGAGCCGACCATCATCTCGACGACCTCTTCGGGGGTGGTGTCGCTGAGGGTGCGGGTGCCGACGAGCCCCCCGTCGCGGAGCACGGTGACGCGGTCGGCGATCCGGAACACCTCTTCGAGGCGGTGACTGATGTACACGATGCTGACGCCGGCGGCCTTGACCTTGCCGATCAGCTCGAACAAGCGCTCGGTCTCGCTCGACGACAGCGCCGCGGTCGGCTCGTCGAGGACGAGCACGCGCCCTTCGCGCGCGAGCGCGCGAGCGATCTCGACGAGCTGCTTCTCACCGATCGAGAGCCGCTCGACCTTGGTCTCGGGGTCCAGATCGAGGTCGACTTGAGCCAGCAGCGCGCGGGCGCGCTCCCGGAGCGCCCGGTAGCGCACGATGCCCGAGAGCGCTCCGAGGAACAGGTTCTCGGCGACCGACAGCGCGGGTACGAGCGCGAGCTCCTGGTAGACCATCACCACGCCGCGCGCTTGGGCGTCGTTGACGTCGCGAAACCGAACCGTCCGACCCGAGAGGGTCATCGCCCCCTCGTCGAGGGCCTGGACGCCGGCCAGAATCTTCATGAGCGTCGACTTGCCGGCGCCGTTCTCCCCCACCAGCGCGTGCACCTCGCCGGCCTCCAGGTCGAAGTCGACACCGCGCAGCGCCTCGACGGCGCCGAAGCGCTTGGTGACCCCGCGCATCGTCAAGAGGGTCACGCTTCGGCCTCCGCCACGAGCGCCTCGATCGCGTCGGCGGTGGGCAGCGACGGCTGCGCCCCGGGAACCGTCACGGCGAGCGCGCCGGCGGCGTTGGCGAAGCTCAACGCCCGCTCGATCGGTGCCCCGCCGTCCAGCGCCGCGGCCAGCGCACCGACGAAGGAGTCGCCGGCGGCGGTGGTGTCGACGGCCGTGACCGGGTAGCCGGGGACGTGTCCTGCCGCTGGTTCGGCGCCGGCGGTCGCCCGCCGAGCCCAGGTCGCACCGGCGGCGCCAAGGGTCACGATCGCGGTCGGCACCCGCTCGGTCAGCGCGCGCGCCGCGCGCTCCGGACCGTTCGCGATGGTCGCCGGATCGGCCTCGAGCAGGAGCGCCGCCTCGCTCTCGTTCACGACGAGCACGTCGACGTGGCGCAGCTGCGCGGCGTCGAGCGCCGTGGCGGGCGCCAGGTTGAGGATCACGATCGCGCCCGCCGCCTTGGCGAGCTCGGCAGCGCGCAGCGTGGCGTCGAGCGGCACCTCGAGCTGGAGCAGCGCCACGTCGGCGCCCTCGAAGGCGACGGCCGCGAGGTCCTCGCCGCTCAGGCGACCGTTGGCGCCTGGGGACACGATGATCGTGTTCTGAGCGCGGGCGTCGACGCTGATGAAGGCGACGCCGGTGGGGACGTCCGCGAGCGCCACGACGCCGTGGTGGTCGATCCCGTCGGACTCGAGCCCGTCGCGGAGCCAGGCGCCGAAGGCGTCGTCGCCGACGCGTCCGACCATGCGGACGCGGCCGCCGGCGCGCGCCGCGGCGACCGCTTGGTTGGCGCCCTTGCCGCCCCGGTGGCGGGCGTAGTCAGCGCCGAGGAGCGTTTCGCCGGCCGCTGGGAAGCGCTCGACGGGGACGACCAGATCGACGTTCAGGCTGCCGACGACGACGATCATGCGGCAACTCCTTCCGCGGGTACGAGCGTCCGTTCGGTCGAGCGCCGGACGACGAGCTCGACCGGGAGCGTCCGCTGCTGGAGGGGGATGGAGGGGTCGGCGATCCGGGCGTGGAGCATCCCGACGGCGCTCGCGCCGAGGTCGGCCAAGGGCTGCCGCACGGTGGTGAGGCCGGGGTGGACGAAATCGGCCCATGGGACGTCGTCGAAGCCGATCACGGCGACGTCCTCCGGGACGCCCAAGCCCGCTTCGCGCACGTGCCGGACGACGGCGACCGCGACCGCGTCGTTGGCTGCGACCACCAGGCTGCAGTCGGGGTCGTGGAGGTGGGTCCGCGCGGCAGCCGGAAGATCGCTGCTGAAGGGGACCTCGTGCTCCCAAGCGACCTCGACCCGGCCCTCGATCGCGCGGAGGAAACCCGCTCGCCGCAGCGTCGCGCTCGGCAGGTGGCGGGGACCGGAGAGGAGCCCGACGCGGCGGTGATCGAGCGCGATCGCGTGCGCAGCGATGAGCGCGCCGCCCTGGGCATGGTCGGCGGCCACGGTGTCGCAGCCGCGGACCGGGCGGTCGACGGTGACGATCGGGAAGGGCCAGTCGAGCGGGCGCTCGTCGTCCACCGGCACCCAGACGACGCCCGCGACCCGGTAGCCGGCGAGCAGCGTCAGCGCCTCGGTCTCGCGGTCGGCGTCGTTGCCCGCGTCCATGACGATGAGCACGTACCCGAGCCCACGGGCGGTGGTCTCGATCGCCTGGACGAGGGCTGGGAAGTACGGGTTGGTGAGGTCGGGGACGACCAGGCCGAGGGTACGGCTCTGACCGGTCCGCAGCGATTGGGCGTGCGGGTTGGGGACGTAGCCCAGCCGCTCGATGGCGTCGTGGACGCGCTGGTGGACCTGCGGCGTAGCGGCCTTGGTGCCGTTCACGACGTTCGAGACGGTCGCGATCGACACCCCTGCAGCGCGTGCGATGTCCTTGAGCGTCGCCATCTGGCTCCCCTTCGGACCTCCGGGGCGACGAACCGCCTCCGGTTAAACGTTTAACCCTGCGTTTTGGTGAGTCTAGGACCTCGGCGAATCCGTGTCAATGACCCGCTCGGCGGCGGTAGGCTCGCCGGCATGCCCGTGCGCCCCGCCCGCGTCTCCGACGCCCACGCCCTAGCCGCCCTCGTCGACGGCCACCCGCTGTTCGAGCGCTACGGCGTGCGGTCCGCCGACCTCGCCGCGAGCCTCGCGCGTGCGATCGAACACGGCGAGCGCGTCTGCGTGGACGACGACACCGCCGGCCCGCGCGGGTTCGCCTGGTGGACGCCGACCGGCACCTTCGCGCGCAGCCCCTACCTGCGGCTGCTGGTGGTCGCGGCGAACGCCACCGGGGAGGGCGTCGGCGCCCGGCTGATGGACGCGGTCGAGCAGGGCGCCTTCGCCGTCGCGAACGACCTGTTCGCGCTCGCCAACGCCGACAACGAGGGGGCCCGACGCTTCTACACGCGGCGGGGCTACGTCGAGGTGGGCCGCCTCGAGGACTACGTCGCCCCCGGCCTCCACGAGGTCGTGCTGCGCAAGCGCACCCCCACGGCCTCCTAAGGCCGCAGCACCCGCCCCGCCACCACCGCGCGCCGCGCGCCGGTGGCGCTCGGCAGCGTGTTCGGCAGGCCGTGCCAGGCCGCGTAGGCCATCACCCCGAACGACAGCGTCTCGCGGTCCTTGGAGCGCCACCCCAGGTCCTCGAAGGTGCGCACCGGTACGTCGGGCAGCGCGGCGCGCAGCGTCGCGACCAGCGTCGGGTTGAGCGCGCCGCCGCCGGCGAGCAGCACCTCGTCGAGGCCGTGCGGCGCCACCCAGGTGCGGTAGGCGTCCGCGACCGTATGCGCGGTGTAGGCGGTCAGGGTCGCCACCAGGTCCTCGGGGCGCCAGCCGCCGGGCCCCTCGGGGAGCATCTCGCGCAGCGCGAAGACCTCCCGGCCGGTGGTCTTGGGGGGCGGCAGGCGCAGGTACGGGTGGTCGAGCAGCCGCGCGAGCAGCGCCTCGTCGACGCGGCCCGCGGCCGCCAGCCGGCCCCCATCGTCGAACGTCGCGCCGGTGGTGGCCGCCACCGCCTCGTCGATCAGGCAGTTGGCCGGGCCGGTGTCGAAAGCCAGCACCCGGTCGGGGTCGCCGTCGGCGGGAAGCCAGGTGACGTTGCCGATGCCGCCGAGGTTCTGGACGGCGCGCGCGACGCCCGGGGCGCCGAAGAGCTTGAGGTCGCCGAAGGGCACCATCGGCGCCCCCTGCCCCCCCGCCGCGAGGTCGCTCTGGCGGAAGTCCGAGACCACCGGTACCCGCAGGCGCTCGAGCACCCGGCTGGGCTCCCCCACCTGCAGCGTCGAGATCGCCCGCCAGCCGCGCTCGGGCTCGAGCCGCGGGATGTGGTGAACCGTCTGCCCCGAGAGGCCGACCAAGTCGACCCGGTGGCGCGCGGCCACGTCCGCGCACAGGTCGGCGTAGGCCTCCCCCACCTCGGCGTGCAGCTGGGTGAGCTCCACCGCGTCGGCACCACCGGGTTCGATCGCGCGCAGCAGGCGCCGCCGGAGCTCGGGATCGAAGTCGAGGGTGGTGCGGTCGAGCACCTCCCAGTGCAGCGCGCCGCCGACCTGCTCGAAGCGCGCCAGCACGCCGTCGGTCCCATCGACCGACGTGCCCGACATCAAGCTGAGCACGTGCATCGCCGGCAGGTCGGCGGGCCAGGGTCGGGTCATGCCTCGCCACCGAACGCGTCGCGTACGGCCGCGTGCACGTCCTGCCGCAGCGCGTGGACGCCGGCGGGCGAGCCGCGGCGCGGATGCACGCGGTTGGTCAGCAGCACGGTGGCGTGGCCACCGTCGGGCTCGATCCAGATCGAGGTCCCGGTGAAGCCGGTGTGCCCGTACCCGCGCGCGCCGGGGCCACCGAACGACCCCGCGTGCGCCAGCAGCCAGCCGAGGCCGCGGCGGGCGCCGTCGGCGGCGACCGCGGCCTCGGTCGTGCACCGGTCCAGCAGCTCGGCGGGCGCGAGCCGCTCGTCGCGCGTCAACCAGGCGTGGGCGTAGCGGGCGAGGTCGCCAGCGGTGCCGAAGAGCCCTGCGTGCCCGGCGACGCCGTCCCATACGGTCGCGTTCTCGTCGTGCACCTCGCCCTCGAGCACCCGGTCGCGCCAACCACAGTCCTCGGTGGCGGCCACCGGCACGCCGACGATCGGGCCGAAGCCGGTGGCGTGCATGCCCAGCGGCGCGAAGACCTCGCGGGCGGCGAAGGCGTCGAGGCGCTCGTGCGCCACCCGCTCGACGATGGCGGCGAGCAGCATGAAGCCGAGGTCGCTGTAGGCGACCGTGCCCGCCGGGTGCTCGAGCTCGGTGTTGATGACCGCCCCGAGCGCCGCGCGGCGATCTGCGGGCTGCGCGTACAGCGGTCGCCAGGCGGGCAGCCCGCTCGCGTGCGCGAGCAGAGCTCGGACCGGGACGTCGGCGAGCGACGGTTCGTGGAACAACCCGGCGCCGCTGAAGAAGCGGCCCACCCGGTCGCCCAAGTCGATGGCGCCGACCGCCACCAAGTTCAGGACGCTCGGCAGGGTCGCCACGACCTTCGTGAGCGACGCGAGGTCGTACCGGGTGTCGGGGTCGGTGGCGGGCCCGTCCGTGCGCCGAGCGCCGGTGGCCGCGGTGGCGGTCGCGCCGGTGCGATCGACGAGGGTCAGGACCGCGCCGGGGGTGACGTGCTCGGCGACGGCGCGCGCCAGGCGCGCGCGAGCGGGCTCGGGGATGTGCACGATGCGAGTCTAGCGCGCCTAGCCCGAATGGTCTACGAGTGGTATCTTGCTCGGCGAACCCCCCGTTCCCGGCGCCCAACGCCGGAGCCCTTGGAGGCACCATGCGCAGATGGACCCTGATCGCCGCCCTCGTCGCCGTCGCGAGCTTCGCATCGGCTCAGACCGGCACGCTCGAGCTCGCCGTCGACTCGTCGCCCGCCGGCCTCGATCCGCACGTGGTCACCGCGTTCTCGAGCGTCGCCATCCTCGGACAGATCTACGACGGCCTCATGGAGGTCAACGCCGACCTGCAGCTCGAACCGGCCCTCGCCACCGGCTACACCGTCTCCGACGACGGCCTCACCTACACCTTCACCCTCCGAGAGGGCGTCGTGTTCCACAACGGCCGCCCGATGACGGCCGCCGACGTCGTGTACTCCTTCGATCGCATCGTCGACGTGGAGACCGGCTCGCCGGTCGCGTCGCGCTTCGCCCAGGTCGCGTCGGTCACCGCCCTCGACGACCTCACCGTCGAGATCGTCCTCGACGCGCCGTTCGCTCCGTTCCTCCAGAACACGGTGTTCCTCACCGTGGTGCCGCGCGAGGTCGTCGAGGCGAACGACGGCAGCCTGCAGCAGGTCGCCGTCGGCACCGGTCCGTTCATGCTGAGCGAGGTCGTGCCCGACACCTACACCCTGCTCACCGCCAACCCGGACTACTACCGCCCCGGCCAACCCGGCGTCGCGGCCGTCCGCTACAACATCGTCCCCGAAGCGTCGACCCGCGCCGCGGGCCTGCGCACCGGCGCGTACCACTTGATCCCCGACGTCGACCCGGCCACGGCCCAGACCCTCGGGAACGTCCCCGGCGTCACGCTGCTCGGGATCCAGGAGCTCTCCTACTCGCTCATCGGGATGAACGCCACCCGCCCGCCGTTCGACGATCCGCGCGTCCGCCGCGCGCTGAACCTGGCGCTCGATCGCGAGGAGATCGTCGAGGCCGTGTACTTCGGGAACGCCGTGCCCGCCGGTCCGCTCTCGCCGGCACTGACCGACTGGGCGCTGCCAACGAGCGAGTACTCGTGCTACGCCACCGACCCGGCGGCCGCACGCGAACTGTTGGCGCTCGCCGGGTACCCGGACGGCGTCGACTTCGAGATCGTCACGCTCGGTTCGCTGCGCGTCGTCGTCGACACCGCGCAGGTCGTGCAGGCGCAGCTCGTCGCGGCTGGCTTCAACGCCACCGTGACCGTCGAAGAGGTCGGCAACTTCGTGCAGCGCTGGCGCAACGGCGATTTCGACGCGTTCGCCAGCCTCAACGGCGGCAACCCCGACCCGGACGGATACTTCGACCGCACCTTCCGCAGCGACGGCTCGACGAACGTCTTCAAGTACAGCAACCCCGCCGTCGACACGCTGCTGACCGCCGGCCAACGAGCGACCGACTTCGCCACCCGGCAGGGCATCTACGCTGACCTCCAGGGCGCGCTCGCGTGCGACGGTCCGGTCGCCCACGTCGCCTACGCCACCCTCTTCACGGCCGTCGCCGACGACGTGACCGGCTTCGAGCAGATGCCGACCCGCGGCTTGCGCTACCTGCGCAACGTCACGCTGAACTGACCCTGATGGCGGACGACGGAAGCGCGGTCCCCACGTGACGAGCTACGTCGTCCGCCGCCTGCTCGACCTGGTGTTCGTGCTGTTCGGGGTCTCGGTGCTCGTGTTCCTGATGCTCCGACTGATCCCCGGCGACGCCGTGATGATCATGCTCGGCGCCAACACCGACATCACCCCCGAACGCGTGGAGGCCCTGCGGCGCTCGCTGGGCCTCCACCTCACGTGGCCCGAGCAGTACTGGAGCTGGCTCACGGGCGTCCTTCGCGGCGACCTCGGGACCAGCATCTGGACCGGTCGACCGGTGCTCAGTGAGATCGTCGCACGCTTGCCGGTGACGCTCGAGCTGACCGTGCTCGCGCTGGTCGCCGCCATCGTGCTCTCGTTTCCCATCGGCATCCTGTCGGCCTCGCTGCGCGGCGGCACGGCCGACACGGTCGTCCGCATGTTCGCGATCCTCGGGCTCACCCTGCCTTCGTTCTGGGTGGGCGTGCTCATGCTCTATTTCGCTTCCATCTATTTCCCGAGCTGGCCCACCATCGGGTACGTGCCGTTCGCCGAGGACCCGGCGGGCAACCTCGCCCGGATGGTGCTGCCGGTGATCGCGGTCTCGCTGCCGATGATGGCAGGGCTCGCGCGCATCTTGCGCTCGTCGCTGCTCGACGTCCTGAGCCTCGACTACATCCGAACGGGCAAGGCCAAGGGCCTCGCCCGCCGCACGCTCTTGTACAAGCACGCGCTGCGCAACGCGATGATCCCGGTGATCACCGTGATCGGCGTCCAGGTCGGGTACCTGCTGTCCGGCGTGGTGGTGATCGAGCAGGTGTTCGCCGTGCCCGGCCTCGGACGCCTGGTGATCGGAGCGATCAGCGAGCGCAACTACCCGCTCGTGCAGGGGGTCATCCTCGTCGTGACCACCGTCTTCGTGTTCGTCAACCTGCTCGTCGACCTGGCGTACGCCTGGATCGACCCGCGCGTGGAGTACGCGTGACTTCCGTCGCCGAGCGTCGCCAGAGCCGCGGCGTGCGCCGCTTCATGGAGCGGCTCACGCGCAACCACGTCGGCTTCATCGGCTTCCTCCTGTGCGTGCTGGTGCTGGCCTTCGCCACCTTCGCGCCGTGGCTCGCCACCCACGACCCGCTCGTGCAATCGATCCGCGAGCGTTTCCAGGGGCCTTCGACCGCGCACTGGCTCGGCACCGACAACTTCGGCCGCGACCTGTGGTCGCGCATCTTGTTCGGCTACCGCACCAGCGTCGGCACGGCGGTCGGCGCGGTCGCGATCGCGACCCTCGTCGGCGGCGCCGCGGGCCTCACCGCCGCGTACGTCGGCGGCTGGACCGATCGCCTGATCATGCGGCTGATGGACGTGCTGCTCGCCTTCCCGATCATCCTGCTGGCGATCGCGGTGCTGGCGGTGCTCGGACCCGGCAGCTTCAACACCGGGCTCGCGATCGGCATCGTGTACACGCCGATCTTCGCGCGCCTGGCGCGCGGGCCGGCGCTCTCGGTGCTGTCGTGGGATTACGTGGCTGCCGCCCGCGCGCTGGGGGCGCCCGCGCGACGGATCGTCCTCCGGCACGTGCTGCCCAACATCGCCGCGCCCCTGATGGTCCAGGTGACGCTGTCGCTCTCGACCGCGATCCTCGTCGAGGCGTCGCTGTCGTTCCTCGGGCTTGGCACGCAACCACCGACGCCATCGCTCGGGCTGATGCTCTCCGAGAGCCGCGACTACCTGCTGCTGTCGCCGTGGACGTCGGTCTTCTCGGGCCTCGCGATCTTGGTCGCGTCGTTCGGGTTCAACCTGTTCGGCGACGGCTTGCGCGACCTGCTCGACCCGACCCTGCGCAGCGCCGCCGGTTGACGCGCGCGGTGCGCGACCGCTGCGCCAGCGACCAACCCCCTAACGTCGGTTAGGTACGCTGTCGTTCGCACGCCGCCGAGGAGGCCGCGCCCGTGAACCACCCGACCCGAACCCGACGCCGCCCCGCGGCGCGACCCACGACCGCGACCCCGGTCGCCTTCGCCGTGGCTGCGGCGCTCTGGCTCGGTGGCGTCGCACTCGCCCAGTCGACGACGCCGCTCGAGTACGCAGAGGCGCTGCGCCTGGCGGATTCGGGACCGACCGTGCAGCTCGCGCTGCGGGCGCTCGAGCTCGCCGAGCGCCAGCTCGCGGTGACCGCCACACCGGTGCGCGGCGAGCTTAGCGCGGGGTACCGCTGGACGAGCGGAGAGCGCGACCCCGGCGTCGGCGACCCCATCGACCTGAACGATCAGGGCTACGACCCCATCGGTCTTTCGCTCTCGTTCCCCGCGCTCGGCCTCGGCCCGGCCGGCGACGCCATCGCGCGCGCGCGCGCCGACGTGGTGCGCGCGCAAAGTGAGCGCGCCGCCGCCCAGCGGGCTGCGCGCATCGAGGCGACCAACGCTTTCCAGAACGCGCTGCGCGCGCGGCGAGCGCTCGCCCTCGCGCGCGCCGAAGCCGATCTCACCGCCCTCGAGTCGCGCGCCGCGGAGCTGCGCGCCGCCGCCGGCGCCGCCACCGCCGCCGAGGTCGCGCGCTTCGCGACCACCGAAGCCCGAGCGCGCAACGCCGTCGCGGCCACGGCGTTCGAGGTCGAGGCCGCCGACCGTGCGCTCGCGCTCGTCCTCGGCGGCCCGGCGGGCGAGCCGGTCGGTGCGCTCCCGGACCCCGCGGCTCTCGTGGCCCAGGCGCCGGAGGCCGCGTGGGCCCGGCGCAGCGACGTCCTGGCGGCGCGCCTTCAGGTCGCGGAGACCGATCGCACCGCCGACGCGACGCTTCGCGACCAGCTGCCGAGCGTCGGGTTCAGCGTCGCGAGCACGAGCGGCGACGCCGATCGCAGCCTGCAATGGGGCGCGTCGTTCGACACCCGCACGCTGCAGCCGAGCGTGTCGCTCAGCTACGACCCGGACTCGGGCGTGCCCGGCGTCGGCGTCGACGGCACCAGCCGCTCGCTCACCGTGGGCGTCGCCCTGCGGGTGCCGCTCGACCCGACGGTCGGCAGCGCCTTGGCGGCGGCGCGCATCGGCCGTGAGCGCGCGCTCGCGCAGCTCGAACTGGCCCAGGCGCGCGCCGAGCTCGACGTCGACCGGCGCGCCTTCGAGTTCGAGTCGGCGTCCGCCGACGCCGAGCTCGCCCACGCCGCGGCCGAGCAGGCCCGCGCCGACCTCGCCGTGCGCGAGGCGCGCTTCGCGAGCGGCTCGATCTCCGAGCTGGCCATCGCCCGCGCCCGCCTCGACGCCGATCGCGCCGAGCTCGACGCCGGCCGCGCCGGCGACGGTGCGCGCCTCGCCGCTCTGCGCTTGCTCGACGCGCTGGCCATCGACCCCGTTCCCCGTACGGCACCCCAGGAGTGACATGCGCCGACTACCGCTCGCCCTCGTTCTGACCCTGACCCTCGGCCTCGCTCACGCTCAGGTGCCGCTCGACGTACCTCGTGCGACCGACCTCGCGGTCGAGGTCGCGGCCGGCGTCCAGAGCGCCCGCCTCGACCTGGCGACCGCCGAGCGCGACCTCGCCCGCGCGACCGCCGACCCGACGACCTTGCGGGTCGCGCGGCTGCAGGCCGACCACGCGGTCGCGCGCGCGGTCACCGCGCTGCGCAACGCCGAAGCCAGCGCGCGCGACGCCGCGGCGGGCGCCTACACCGCGGCGCTCGAGGCGGACGACCAGCTCGCTCTGGCCGAGGCCGCGCTAGCGATCGCCGCCACGGCCCGCGAAGCGCTCACGATCCAGTTCGAGGCGGGCGCCCCCCCCCGCCTCGACGTCGACCGTGCGGAGGACGACCGACGCGCTGCCGAGCGCGACGTCGTGGACGCGGTCGCCGCCCGGGCGCTGGCGTACGACCGGCTCGCGAGCCTGATCGGGGCGGACCAGGCGGATTTCTCCCTCGAGCGCGCCCCCGAACCGCCCCCGCTGCTCGAGCTCGAGGCCTACCTGGCCGACCTTCCCACGAACGCACAGCTGCAGGCGGCCGATCAGCAGGTGGCGCTGGCCGCGGCGCAGCTCGCGGCCGTCGACAACCCGCTCTCCAGCGCCCCTGCCGACGTCGCGGCGGCCCGCGACCGGGCCGAGACCGCCCGATTGCAGCGCGCCGAGCAGGAGCGCAGCCTCACGCTGCTCGTGCGCCAAGCGCACAACACGGCGCGCTCGGCCGATGCGCGCGTGCGCGCCGCCCAGGCGGCGGCCGAGAGCGCGCGCGAGGAGTTCGGCGTCCAGCAGGTGCGCTTCGAGGCCGGGAGCGTCTCCGCGCTCGCGCTCGCGCGCACGGAGCGGCAGGCGGCGGCGCAGGAGCAGGCGCTCACCGCGGCACGGCACGCGCTGTATGCGGCGATCCGGCAGCTCGAGCTCACCCTGTTGGGCGCGCGATGAGCACGCCAGCCCCGCGCCGCCGGCGTCGCGTCCCCTGGATCGTCGCAGGGATCGTGCTCGTCGCGGTGGCGGCGGTGTTCGCGTGGCGGGCTGGCCAGGGCCCGGCGGCCACCTCGACGTTGGCCGAACCGATCGAACAGGGGGTCTTCCTGCGCGAGGTCACCGGCACCGGGGTCGTCGAGGCCGTCCAGGAGCGGACGTTGGCGTTCGCGGCCGGTGGCACGGTGGCGACGGTCGCCGCCGACGAGGGCGACGTGGTCGCCGCCGGCCAGGAGCTCGCGCGGCTCGACACCGCCGCGGTCGAGCGTGAGGCGGCCACCCTTCGGACCTCGCTCGCCTCGGCGCGCGCGGACCGCGATCGCTTGACCGCGCAGCAGGGCGTCGACCGCCTGGACGCGCAAGCTGCGGTCGCGAACGCCGAGGACCAGCGGGTGCGGGCCGCGCGCACCGTCGAAGACGCCGAGCGCGACCTCGACGTCGCGGAGCGGCTCCTGGCCGCCGGTGCCGCTGCGCGCGACGAGGTCCGCGCCGCCGAGTCCGCCGTCGACGTCGCGCGCCGCAGCCTCGCTCAGGCGGAGCTTGCGCTCCAGACGGCGCAGACCCGGCTCGGCAACCTCGACCAGCTCGCGGCCGCCCAGCGCGCGAGCGCCGCGGCCCAGGTCACGCAGATCGAGAACAACCTCGCGAACGTCGTATCGCGGCTGTCGGACACGACCATCGTCGCCCCGTTCAAAGGGGTCGTCACCCGCGTGGGCATCCAGAGCGGCGACCTCGTGGGCACACAAGCGGTCGTGACGCTGGCCGACACGTCGCTGCTGCGCGTGCGCGCGCGCTTCGACGAGAACCGCGCGGCGGAACTGGTGGTGGGCCAAGCCGCCGTCGTCGTCCCCGACGCCGATACCAGTCAGCGGCTCGCGGCCACGGTCGAGCGGATCAGCCCCGTGACGCTGCGCGACGGCGGCACGGCGCAGGTCACCGCCGACCTGGCGTTCGATCCGTCCGAACCGCTCGACGCCGCGTTCGCCCGCCCCGGCTCGACCGTGACGGTGCGGACGCAGGTGCGGCGCATCGAGCAGGCGCTGCTCGTCCCGCTCGAGGCGATCACCGAGCGAGATGGGGTCTCGTTCGTCTACCGCGTCGAGCGCGGGGGCGGCGACGCGGGGGTCGCGCGGCGGGTCGACGTCGTCGTGCTCGAGCGCAACCCGACCGTCGCCGCCGTCGAGGCCGAACTGGAACCCGGCGACCTGATCGCCCTCATCAACCTCGACGCACTCGCGGACGGCGCCGCGGTCGCGTTCCCGAGCGTGGCCCCCTGACATGGAGAACGCCGCCGTCCCCGTCATCGTCGCGCGCGACCTCGTGAAGACCTACACGCTCGGCGGCGGCCTGCACGTGCACGCGCTGCGCGGCCTCGACCTCGACGTGCGGCGCGGTGAGTACGCCGCGATCATGGGGCCGTCGGGCTCGGGCAAGAGCACGCTCCTGCAGATCCTCGGCTGCCTCGACGTCCCGACCTCGGGCTCCTACCGCCTCGCTGCGGAGGAGGTCGCCTCCCTCGACGAGGACGCGCTGTCGGTGATCCGGAACCGCCGGATCGGCTTCATCTTCCAGGCGTACAACCTGCTCGGGCGCGCGACGGCGCTCGACAACGTCGCGCTGCCGCTGCTCTACCGCGGCGTGCCGCTGCGCGATCGGCGCGCCCTGGCGCTCGGAGCGCTCGAGCGGGTCGGCCTGGCGGACCGCACCCACCACCGCCCCAACGAGCTCTCGGGCGGCCAGAAGCAGCGCGTCGCGATCGCCCGCGCGCTCGCCACCGACCCCGACATCCTGCTCGCCGACGAACCGACCGGCAACCTCGACTCGCGCACCGGCGACGAGATCCTAGCCCTCTTCGACGACCTCCACGCCGAGGGGCGCACGATCTTGATGGTCACCCACGAGCAAGAGGTCGCGGAGCACTGCGAGCGCATCATCCGGATCCGCGACGGGGTGGTCGAGGCCTCCGAGGTCGTCGCGGCTCGGCGGCGCCCGGAGCGGAGCCCGGTCGGCGTGGACTCGGTAGGGGTCTGACGTGCTGCTCGAGAACCTCAAGACCGCCCTCGAGGCGCTGTTCGGCAACCGGCTGCGCTCGCTCCTGACGCTCTCGGGGGTGGTCATCGGGGTGTTCGCGGTGACGACCACGATCAGCCTCGGCCAGATCGCCACCGCCGGCATCACCGGCGAGCTGCAGGCGTTCGGCGCCCAGTCGCTCTTCGTGTCGCGCGTGTTCGACGACCCGAACTCGGCGCGCTTCACCGACGACGACATCGAGGCGCTCAGCCGCCTGCCC
>JBHEOT010000003.1:67165-112717 GCA_046260675.1 Trueperaceae bacterium
ACGTCTGGGCGGTCGCGGGCGACGTCCGGGAGCGCATCAGCGTCAACGGAACCACCGAGAAGGCGCCGCAGATCGACCGGTCGATCGAGCTGCGGCGCGGGCGGTTCTTCAGCGAGGCGGACGCGGCGCGCGGCGCCGCGGTGGTCGTCCTGTCCGCCGACGCCGCCGAGGCGCTGTTCGAAGGCGTCGCGGACCCGATCGGCCGCGAAGTGGTGCTCGAGACCCCCGGCGGCAACCGCAGCTTCTACACCGTCATCGGCGTCAAGGAGCGCATCTCCGGGGCGCTCGGGGCCTTCGCCAACGACGTCTCGGGCGACGTGCCGCTCGAGAGCCTCTACCGCGACTTCCCCGGCCTGACGCGCGGGGTGTACGACTTCCTGCCCGTCACCATCGCGCTCGACCGCGACGCGGCCGCCATCGAGCAGCAGGTGCGCGCCATCCTCGACCGCCGGCGGCCGCCCGACAGCTACCAGGTGCAGTCGATCGAGGGGGCGCTGGGGCTCTTCAACACCATCACGGTCATCCTGCAGGCGCTGCTCGGCGGCATCGGCGGCATCAGCCTGCTGGTCGGCGGCATCGGGATCTTGAACATCATGCTGGTCAGCGTCACCGAGCGGACCCGCGAGATCGGGTTGCGCAAGGCGCTCGGTGCGAAGCCCGGCACGATCTTGCAGCAGTTCCTGATCGAGGCGGTCGTGCTCACCGTCATCGGCGGCACCGTGGGGGTGGTGCTCTCGATCGCGGTGCTGTGGGGGGTCGTGGCGGCGGTCCCGTTCCTGGACGTGTTCGTCCTCAACCCATGGGTGATCGCGATGGCGCTGGGCGTGTCGGTCGCGACCGGCGTGATCTTCGGGGTGTGGCCGGCCCGGCGGGCGGCGGCGCTGAGCCCGATCGAGGCGCTCCGGTACGAATGAGCCGGCCTAGCGCAGCAGCGCCAAGAACACCCCGGCCGCGACCGCGGACCCGATCACGCCGGCGACGTTGGGGCCCATCGCTGCCATCAGTGGGTTGACGCGCCCTTGGGTGTGCTCCGCGACGAAGGTCTGGACCACGCGCGCCGACATCGGCACCGCCGAGACGCCGGCCGCGCCGATGCACGGGTTGATGCGTCGAGCGCGCGGCAGCATCAGGTTCAAAACCTTGGCGAACACGATGCCGCCGGCGGTGCTGAAGGCGAAGGCGACCGCCCCGAGCACGAGGATGAACAGCGTCTGCGGGCTCAGGAAGCTCGCGCCGTCCATGGTCGCGCCGATCGTCAGCCCCAGGAGGATGGTGACGATGTTGATGAGCGGCCCCGAGGCCGTCTTCGCCAACCGATCGGTGACCCCGGACTCGCGCAGCAGGTTGCCGAACATCAGCAGCCCGACGAGCGGCGCGGCCGGTGGGATGGCGAGCGACACGAGCACCGTGATCGCGATCGGGAACAGGATCACCGCCGTGCGGGAGACGCCGGCCTCGTTCGCCACCGGCATCTCGCGCTCGGCGCGGGTGGTCAGGAGCCTCAGGATGGGCGGCTGGATGACCGGCACGAGCGCCATGTAGCTGTACGCCGCGACCGCGACGGCGCCCAGGAGCTCGGGGGCGAGGATCGCGGTCAGGAAGATCGACGTGGGGCCGTCCGCGCCGCCGATGATGCCGATCGCGGCCGCCTCGCGCACCTCGAACCCGAACACGTAGTGCGCGCCGAGCGCTGCGACGAAGATGCCGACCTGCGCGGCCGCCCCGAGAAGCAGCATCAGCGGGCGCGCGAGCAGCGGCCGGAAGTCGGTCAGCGCCCCGACCCCCAAGAAGATCAGGGGCGGAAGCAGCTCGGTGCCGATGCCAGCATCGTAGACGAGCTGCAAAAGCGGCACGTGGCCGTCCGCACCGGCGACGAACGTGCTCGAGGCGGCGAGGTTCGCCCCCGGGAGGTTCGCCAGCGCGGCACCGAAACCGATCGGTACCAGCAGCAGCGGCTCGTAGTTGCGGGTGACCGCGAGGAAGATGAGCACGCCGGCGATCGCGAACATGACCGCGTTCTGCCACGTGAGCGCAGCGAAGCCGCTCCCCTGCACCAGCGCGATCCAGGCGTCCACGTCAGGCTCCGGACGGTTGGACGCTCACGATCGCGTCGCCCGCCCGGACCTCGTCGCCCGGACGCACGTGCACCCGCGCGACCGTGCCGGCGACGGGCGTGCGCACGTCGTGCTGCGCCTTCATCGCCTCGACGGCCGCGACCACTTGGCCGGCGACGACCGCCTCACCCTCCTGCACCCGGATCGCCACGACCTCGACGGTGCCGCCGAAGGGCGAGTGGACCTCCGTAGGAGCCGTGGGCGCAGCGGGCGCCGGGGCAGTGGGCGCTGGAGCGGCAGATGTCGGAGCGCGTGCGGCATCGTGATCGCCCTCGCCGTCGCCCTCGCCGTCGCCCTGGGCCGCGGCGACCGTGACGCGGAACGAGCGGGTGATGCCCCCCTCCTCCACCGTGACCGTGGTCACGACCGGCGCCGACCCAACGGCCGTCGGGGCCGACCCGGCCGACGCGGCCGCCCCGGCGGGCGCCGCGGCGGGTGCCGCGACCACCGGCGGCGCTTCCGCCGGATCGGCCTTGAGCGGCAGGTTCACGCGGGCGCGACCGGTGAGCAAACGCAGCCCCTCGTTGAGCTCGACGTCCTTGCCGGGCACCAGCGCCGACGCGACCAGGAACACGTGCTCGTCGGTCTCCGCCAAGCCGTGCTCGCGGAGCGCGGCGCGCGCCGGACCCAGGCTGTCGGCGGCCTTCGTGAGCGGGTCGCCATCGAACGGCTCGAGCTGCAACTGCTCCGCGGCCGCGCGCACCACGCCGGCATCGGGCTTCTCGGGGGGTCGACCGAAGTAGCCGAGCACCGAGCGGCCGTAGCCGGCGTCGATCTTCTTCCAGCGGCCGTGCAGCACGTTGTTGAAGGCCTGCAGCCAGTACTGCTGGCTCCCGGGGGTCACGCTGGTCCAGCCGCCGCCCGCCTCGACGACGACGGGGAACTCGGCGAGCACCTCCGAGTAGCGGTCGAGGATGCCGGCCGACTTCATCATCTGGACGTTCGGGCCGATCGCGCCTCCGGGCATCGGAAAGTCGACCACCCGCGCGTCGGCCGCGAGCGTGATCGGGTTGAACTCGTACCCCGCCAAGCCTTCGGTGAGCAGCGCTTCGACCTCGCCCATGCGCTTCACGTCGAGGTCGAGCTCGAGCCCGGTCCCCTTGAGCGCGTGCGCCATCGAACGCACGTCCGGCTGCGAGGTGCCCGACGCGAGCGGCCGCACGGAGAGGTCGATGCCGTCCGCGCCCCCCTCGAGCGCGGCGAGGTAGCAGGCCACGGCCATCGAGGCGGTGTCGTGGGTGTGGTGCCACAGCGGCACGTCGGGGGGCAAGATGCGTTTAAGGCCCTTGGCGGTTTCGAAGACGGTGGTCGGGTCGGTGGTGCCCGACGCGTCCTTCATGCAGACCGAGTCGACCCGAACGCCCGACTCCAGCACCCGCCGGACCACGTCGACGTAGTACGCCGGCGTGTGCACCGCTTCGGAGCGGTACGGCAGGCCCATCGTCGCGACGCACAGCTGGTGGTGCATGCCGGCGTCGACGATCGGCCGGCCGGTGGCGACCAGGTTGTCCACGTCGTTCATGAAGTCGAAGTTGCGGTCGACGGTAGTGCCGTGCTTCGCCATGAGCTTGGCCTGCAACTCGAGCGCGTCCAGCCGCTGGCTGGCCAGCGTGACCCCCGAGACCGAGCGGGTGAGGATCTGCAGGTCGACACCCGGGCCGGCGGCGGCGCGCATGCGGTCCATCGCCTCGAACGGGTTCTCGCCCACGTAGAAGAACGGCGCTTGGTAGCGCGCGCCGCCGCCGAACTCGAGGTGGTGGGCGCCCGCCGCCACGGCGGCCTCGAGCGCCGGCAGGACGTCGCCGGTGCGCACCTTGCCCCCGAAGACGCTCTGCAGCCCGTCGCGGAACGCGGTGAGCATCACGCGCACGCGCTTGCCGTCCTTGACGTGGATCACTTGGGTCCTCCTGGCGTTCGTTCGACGCGCACCACGCGACCGCCGGGCAACGCACGCTGCACGGCGACCTGGATGGCGGCGAGGGTCGCGGCGTCGAGCGTGGCCGTGGCGTCGTTCGCACGGGTCGCACCGCTCGCGCGCGCCGGCACGGCTCGCTCCGGGAACACGACCGAGAGCAAGCGGATCGCGCCAGCCAGCACCGCCAGCAAGACGACGACCGCCGCGAACGCGTTCAGAGCGACGAGCCAGAGGGCGGGTTGATCCACGGGGCGCCTCCCGGGTGAAGCATAAGACGACGTGGGCGCGGTGGACCGCGCTCCGGAGGTCGTACCCGACGAGCGTACGGCACGGGACGCGCCCGCAGGCAGGGCCGCGCGACCTCAGCCCGACGGCGCGGGTTCGTCCGCTGGGTCGATCGTCATGCGGCCAGTGCGGATCGGCTCGACGCGCCCCTCGAGGCGCAGCGCCAGATCGGGGAGGAGCGCCTCGACGCGCCCGCGCGCGAGCGGTCCCGGCGCGTCCTCCTCGACCGGCCAGACGGTCACCGTGCGCCCCAGGAAGGCGGCGCGCTCCCGGTACGCGTCCACGAGCGCCGCGCCGTCGCCCGCCTGGAGCCGCACGCGGCCGCGCTCGAGTTCGTCGAGCAGGGGCGGCAGCAGGGCGGTCCACGCGTGCGGTGCGCGGGCGCCGAACCCCACGGGGTCGACGTCGGCGAGCGACGTGGGCCGGGCAGCTCGTGCGGAGGGGGCGAGCTCGGGCGCCCTGGCGACGTTCGCGCCCACGCCGACCACCGCGTGGCGCACGCGTCCGCCTTGGAGCTGGGTGGCGACGAGCACGCCCGCGATCTTGCGGCCGTCGACGAGCACGTCGTTCACCCACTTGAGGCGCGGCGCGACGCGCCCAGCCGTGGCGCGCTCGATCGCGCGCGCGATCGCGACCGCCGGCAGCGCCGCGAGCCCGGCTTGCGCCGGTGCGGCGTCGACGTCGAGCGGCAGGTGGACGCTGACGTGCAGGTTGCCACGCAGAGCGGCCCACGGGCGACCGCGCTGACCGTGGAAGCGCGAGCCCGTGCAGGCGACGCATACGACGCCGGCGGGCACGAAGCGTCCGTCGGCGAGGCGCTCGGCGAGCGCGTCGAACTGCGAACGGGGAGCCTCGTGGACGACCACGACGATGCGCTCGGTGCCGTCCGGCGCCCACCACGCCGGCCGCTCCGAGCCCAGCGCCGCCCATGCCGCCGCCAGCTCGCTCGGGAGTCCGGACGCGCCGGCAGCGCGCCACTCGGTGCCCGCCGGGAGCAGCGGGCGTGCATCGTCGGGGGCGTCGGTGAGGATCGGCATCAGTGGCGTCCGCGCCGAGCATACGCGGGCTTCGCCGACTCCGGATCGACGCGTCGGCCGCTTCCCCTGGGACGTACGCGACGCACGTGCCCGCCGCTCGAGTCGAGCGGCGGGCACCGCGATCGAACGTAGGGTGCCGGTCAGGCGGCGGTCCACCCCGCGTCGGCGGCGATGAGCGCGCCGTTGATCCGCTTCGACTCGTCGCTGGCCAGGAAGAGCGCCAGGTCGGCGATGTCCTCGGACTGGAGCTGGCCCGGCGTGATCGCGTGGTACGTGGAGTAGCGCGCGAACGCCTCTTGGTCGAACTTGCTCGGGTCCATGCTGGTCCCGATCGAGGTCGCCACGGCGCCGGCGACGATCGCATTGCACCGGATCCCGTTGGGCGCGTACGTGAACGCCGTGTTCCGGGTGAGGCCGATCACGGCGTGCTTCGACGCCGTGTAGATCGCTCCGGCCGAGGCCCCCCCGACGCCGGCCGCGCTCGCGACGTTGATGATCGAGCCGCCCCCGTGCTCCTTCATGTAGCGCACGGCGGCGCCCGAGAGCACCATCGGCCCGTAGACGTTGACGCCGAAGACGCGCTGGTACTGCGCGTCGGAGAAGTTGGCGACGCCCTCGAAGTTGTCCATCACGCCGGCGTTGTTCACCAGCACGTCGAGGGCGCCGTAGGTGTCGATCGCAGCTTGGACGAGCTTCTCGGCGTCGTCCTTGTCGGCCACGTTGCCCACGTGGCCGGTGATCGTACCGCCGGCCGCCTGCACTTCGGCGACGACCTCGTCGAGGCGCGTCGGATCGATCTCGCCGACGACGAGCTTGGCGCCTTCCGCGGCGAACCGGTTCGCCATCGCGCGCCCCATGCCCGCACCCGCGCCGGTGATCACGACGACCTTGTCTTCGAGCCTCATGCCTGCCTCCAATACGTGGGACCGCGTACGCGCCCCTCGCGAGCGCGGCAACCGGATCCCAGCTCCTTGATCGTACGTCGTGGAAGTGAACGCTCCCGACGCGGGAACCTCCCACGGGCTCAGGCGGTCGGCGGCGGAAAGCGGACCCTGAAGCGTGCGCCGCCGCCCGGGCGCTCGTCGACGATGACCGTCCCGCCATGGCGCTCGACCAGCGCCGCGACGATCGCCAGGCCGAGCCCGGAGCCGCCCGACGCGCGCGAACGGGCCGGGTCGGCACGGTAGAAGCGTCGAAACACCAGCTCACGCTCGCCCTCGGGTACGCCGGGGCCGTCGTCCGCCACTTCCAGCACCGGCGCACCGTCCGCCACGGCGACCCGCACCCACACGTGGCCCCCCGCCGGGGCGTGGCGCAGCGCGTTGTCGAGGAGCGCGTTGGCGACCTGCAGGACCCGCCCGGGATCGCCGTCGAGGGCTGCGGGCGCCACGTCGGTCGCGACCGTGACGCCCCGGCTCGCTGCGCTGCCCTTGAAGGCAGCGGCCGCCTGGGCGGCGAGCGCGCCGAGGTCGAAGCGCTCGCGGCGCAGTTCCAGCGCACCGGACTCCGCGGACGCGAGGGTCCCGAGGTCCTGGACCAACCTGCCGAGCAGCTCCACCTGCTGCAGCAGCTGCGCCACCCGATCGGGGTCGGGCGCCATCAAGCCGTCCTCGATCGCCTCGAGCTCACTGCGCAACACCGTGAGGGGGGTGCGCAGCTCGTGCGCGACGTCGGCGGTGAAGCGGCGCCGCTGCACGTCCTCGGCTTGCAGCCGGTCGGCCAGGTCGTTGAAGGCCGAGCCCAGGTCGGCGACCTCTCGTGGGCCGTCGGGCGTGGCGCGCGCGGTTCGATCGCCGCCGGCGTAGCGGCGGGTCGCGTCGGCGAGCCGGGCGATCGGGCGGCTCGCGTGCAACGCGACGGCCGTCCCGACCGCCGCCGCCACCACCAGCGCGAGCACGCCGGCGCGCCACGTCGCCCCTCGGAGCTCGCCGAGGAGCTGCTCGGAGGCCGCGACCGCCGAGCCCATCGGACGCTCCACCGCTGGTCCCTGGCCGCGCATCTGCGTCATGCCGAAGGCGCGTGGGACCCGATCGCGCGCCGCCTGGAAGCTGAGCAGACCGGTCAGGCCGACGGAGAACACGGCGGTGAGCGCGACCGCGAGCACCAGGCGGGCGCGGAGGCTCACGGCCGGAGCCGGTAACCGACGCTGCGGACGGTCTCGAGCTGGTCGGCGCAGGCGCCGAGCCGGCGGCGCAGGTTCTTGACGTGGGCATCGACGGTGCGCTCGTCGGCGAAGCCGTCGCTCCCCCCCTCGAGGAGCTCGGCGCGGCGGAACGCGCGCCCCGGCTGGGCCGCGAGCGTGGCGAGGAGTCGGAGCTGCGCCGGGCTCAGGTCGAGCAGCCGCTCGCCGCAGCGCGCTTGGAAGGCGTCGAGGTCGACGGTCAAGGCGCCGACCGCATGGTGCACCGGTGGGCGCGTCTGACCCGCGGCGCGGCGCAAGACCGCGCGCACGCGCGCCACCACCTCGCGCGGGCTGAAGGGTTTGACGATGTAGTCGTCGGCGCCGAGGCCGAGGCCCACCAGCCGGTCGGCCTCCTCGGCGCGGGCGGTGACCATCAGGATCGGCACGTCCGAGGTGCGGCGCACGGCTCGCGCGACCTCGAAGCCGTCGACGTCGGGGAGCATCAGGTCGAGCAGGATCAGGTCGGGGTTGGCCGCGCGCCACAGCTCGAGAGCGCGGCGCCCGTCCGCGGCGCGTTCGACGGCGAAGCCCTCGGCCTTGAGGTACCGCTCGAGCACCTCGGCGATCCGCGGCTCGTCCTCGACGATCAAGATGCGGGCTCCGGCCATGATCTCCTCGCTCTCCAGGACATGCTACGAAGCGGATCGGCTCCGAAGCGCAAGGACCGGCCCCTCGGTCGGGCGACCGAGGGGCCGGTCCTTGCGCGTACGCGATCAGCTCACCAACGGCCGCCGGGGCCGCGGGGGGCGCGCCGCGCCGCCATCGGCGCGTCCTGAGGACCGCGCGGGGCGTCGGTCCGGAACTGGTACAGCGGCTCGCCACCGGCGTTCCGACCCCCTGCGATCCCCTCGCGGGTCGAAAGGGCGGCGAAGGCATCCGCACCACGTGCGGCCATGGTCTCGGCCTGGAGGTCGGTGATCGTGGCCTCGGCGAGGAGCGCGTCGATCGCTTCCTGGCGGGCGGCGAGGAACGCAGCCTCCAGGTCGGCGAGTTCGACGCCGCGGTCGGCCGCGATCTGCGCGATCGTTGCGCCCTCGACCTTGAGCGCGTGCAGCTCGTCGGTGGTCAGCCCGAGGCCCTCCGCGACGACCCCGTCGACCTCGGCCTGCAGCGCGGTACCGCCGAGCCGGGCTTGCGCGCGGTTCGCGTACTGCGGAGCGGCGGCCTCCATTCGTCCCTGGGTCTGGCCGCGCGGCGCGACCTCGCGGAACTGGTGCTGTTGGGCGAGCGCGAAGCCCGCGAGCAGGCTGGCGGCGGTGACGATCAGGATCGGCTTGGTGTTCATGGTGACGTCCCTTCGTGCTCCTGCGACCGGAGCTGACGCCAGCGTAGGCGCGACTTCGTGAACGTCGTGCGAACGCTCGGTGCACGCTCGGACCCGGACGAAAGGCCCTTGCGCGCCGCGCCGAAGGGGCCCACGGTAAAGGCGTGCGACGGGCCCGACACCGTCCGACGCCGCCGATCGCCGACCGCACGACCGCCGCACCGACGACGCCGATGGGCCGAGCCCTCCGATCGCCCCTTGCCTGGGCGGTCGAGAGGAGGTACGCATGTGTTGGATCCCGCTGGCGCTCGGCGCCGCCATGCTGGTGGGGGGCTCCGTGATGATCGTCGGCTTCTACCGCGGCCACGGGGCCCAGGCCCCCGAAGTGGCTTCCCCGACGCGCGTCGAGATGCTGCTCCTGGGCGTGCTGATGACCTCGATCGGCACCCTGGTGTTCATCCTCGGTCTGACCGGAGCGATCTGTACGTCGCTCGGGATCGCCTGAAGGTCGTGCACGGCCGCGTCTGCGCCGCAGCGCCCAACGCTCGAGCGCCCGCCGCACCGAGGTCGGTGCGGCGGGCGCTCGCGGTCCGGACGGACGGGTCAGGCCGAAGCGTCCTCCCGGACGACGACGAACTCGACGCGCGCGACGAGCGCGATGCCGACGGCCGCGAGCACGACCGGCCAGCTCCAGCTGAGCAGGACCAGCGCCAGGATCGCGGCGAAGGAGAGGGGAAGGCGCATGCGGTCGCGGCCGCCTTTGCGGGCGACGAGGGTGCGCTCGTTGAGCGCTCTCCAGCCGCGGCGCAGGGCGCTGCCGACGCCTTCAGGACCGGGGCGGGGATCGGTGGGGGGCGCGGTGTCGGTCACGAGCGGTCCTCCTCTTGATGAGTCGGAGATTGATGAGTCGGAGACGGCTGGGTGGCGGTGGCCGGCGGGGCGGAGGAGGAAGCCGCTGGGGCCGCAGGCTCGCGCGGCTCGACCCGCTCGACCGCGAGCGTCAGGTTGGCGACGAGCGCGGCCATGGCCCCGAGCGCGGCCCACACGGGCAGCAGCACGGTGCCGATCACGCCGATCGTCAGCGGGACCTCGAGCAGCACGCGGCCGTCGTCGTTCTTGATGATGATGCGGCGGACGTTGCCCTCGCGCACCAGCTCCTTGACCTTGGCGACGACGGCCTCGCCGGACACGCGGAACTCCTCGCGAGCGGTGCGTTCGCCTTCGGGTGCGGCTTCGGGTGCAGGTTCCGGAGTGGGTTCTGCGGTACGCGGTTCCGTCATGGTCTCGGTCCTCTCTCAGCCCCGGGGGCGCGGCGACGCCGTGGCCCGGTGTCCTCTGGAGGCTAGGGCCGCAGCGGGTGATCCGTCACCACCCGCTCGGGTGACGCGGCCCTCCCCCGTCGGGCGGAACGGGCTCCGCTCAGAGCAGGTCGAGGTCGCGGGCGCGCGCGACGGCGGCGGTCCGGGTGCCCACGTCGAGCTTCTCGAACAGTCGCTTCAGATGGGTCTTGACGGTGTTGGGGCTGAGTTGCAGCTGTCCCGCGATGGCGTCGTTGGACGCGCCGGTGGCGAGCCAGCGGAGCACCTCGCGCTCGCGGTCGGTGAGCGGTTCGGCGTCGGTCGTCGGGCGGCCGGCGACCCGGGCACGCAACTCGGCCGCCAGGCGCGGGTCGGCGTCCGCGAGGCGGCGCCGCAACAGCTCGCGGAAGCTGGCGTGGAAGCGCACGGTGCGAGCGGCGGCGCCGACCTGATGCAGGAACAGATGCGCGCGCTCAGCCTCGGCGAGCAGCTCCGCGGCGTCGGGGCGACCGCCGAGCACCACTGCGGTCGGCACGTCGAGCACGTCGGCGACGCTCACCCGCAGCAAGAAGTCCTGCAACCCGGGCGGCAATCGCTGGAGGACCTCCTCGGCGAGGTACGCGAGCACGTAGGGGTCGGTGCCGGTGAAGCGCTCGACGAAGTCCGTGACCGCGTCCGGAGCGCGGCCGCGCAGGCCGAGCGCGGCGAGGTGGAGGCCGGCGCCCCAACCCTCGGTGCGCTGGACGAGCGTGCGCACGAGCGCCGGGCGCAGGGCGACCCCGAGCGCCGCGAGCAGCTCGGCCGCCTCCGCGTCCAGGAAGCGCAGGTCGTCGGTGCCGACCCGGTCGAGGCGCCCTTCGAGGTGCCAACGCGCCAACGGCAGGTCGGGGTCGACGCGCGAGACGAGCAGCACCGCTACGCCGTTGGGCAGGCGGTCGAGCAAGCCGCGCAGCAACGCGAAGGCCTCCGGCGCCGAGCCCAGCTCGTGGACGTCGTCGAGGACGAGCACCCGGTCGGCCACCGGGGCCCGCTCGAGGGCTTCGAGCAGCGCCGCGACGTGGTCCGCGGGCGCCGCGCCGTCCGGTGCCGCCACGTCCAACCCCCAACCGCTCGCCGCCGCGGACGCGAGCAGCGGCGCGAAGCGTTCGGGCGGAGCGTCGCTGGCTTCGAGCGACCACCAGGCCGGCGGTCGGCCGCGCGCCCTCGCCCACTGCGCGACCGCGGTGCTCTTGCCGTAGCCGGCGGGGGCCGCGACCAGGGTCACGGGGAACCGGACGGCGGCGTCGAAGCGCTCGTGGAGGCGCGGCCGCGCGATGGCCGTCGGTCGCTCCGGCGGCGGTCGAAGTCGGGCGCGTGGAAGGGCCAGGGCGAGGGTCATGGCGCTCGCCCCGAGCCTAGCCGAACGCGAGGGTCAAGCGTCGCTCAGCGCCGCCACGGCGGCGGCGAGCAGCCCCTTGACCTCACCGGCGAGCGGTTCGAGCTGGGCGCGCGTCGCGGGCGCGGCGACCTGGAACGCCTCCTCGGGGTCGAGCACGCGCACCTCGGTGCCGCCCGCGACCTCGCGCAGCGTGACCGTACACGGGAGCAGCAGGGCGACGTCGCGGTCGACGTCCAGCGCGCGCTTGGCGAAGCTCGGGCTGCAGACGCCCAGGATGCGGTGGCCCTCGTGGGCGACGCCGAGCTTGGCTTGGAACGTGGCCTGCAGGTCGATCTCGGACAGGATGCCGAAGCCCTGCGCCTTGAGCGCGGCCTCGACGGCGGTGCGAGCCTCGACGAGCGGGGCTGAGACGATCGAACGGAGCGGATCCATGCGGTACCTCCACGGTGAGGATACCCCAATGGGGTATTTCGGGCCCGTACGCGGCGACCCGTACCGGAAAACCGGGCTAGCGTGGGGCATCGAACGCAGCCTGCCGGGGCGCGTCCGGGAAGGAGCGAACGATGGATGTCACCCGCACACCCGAGTGGCGCGCCGTGCGCGCCCACGCCGAGCGCCTGGACGACGCCCACCTACGCGACCTGTTCGCCGCCGACCCTGGTCGTGCCGAGCGCCTGCGGCTGCAGCTCGGCGACGTGGAGCTCGACCTGTCCAAGCACCGCATCGACGACGCGGCGTTGGCCGCGCTGGTGGCGCTGGCCGAGGCCGCTGGCGTCGCCCCGGCGATCGAGCGCATGTTCGCCGGCGACCACCTCAACACCACCGAAGACCGCGCCGTGCTTCACGTCGCGCTGCGCGCCGGACCGGACGCGCGCTTCGAGGTCGACGGCGTCGACGTCATGCCCGACGTGCGCGCGGTGCGTGCGCGGCTCGTGGCCTTCGCCGAGCGGGTCCGCTCCGGCGCCCACGTCGGTTTCGACGGCCGACCGATCCGCGACGTGGTCCACGTCGGGATCGGTGGCAGCGACCTCGGTCCGAAGATGGCGACCCAGGCCCTGTCGGCGTACGCCCACGAGCGGCTGCGGGTGCATTTCGTCTCGAACGTCGACCCGTCGGACCTGAGCGAGGCGCTCGCCGGGCTGGACCCGGCCACGACGCTCGTGATCGTCGCGTCCAAGACGTTCACCACCCAGGAGACGATGGCCAACGCCCGCGCGGCGCGCGAATGGCTGGTCGCGGCGGGCGGCGAGGACGCGGTGGCGCACCACTTCGTCGCGTTGAGCACGAACGTCGACGCCGCCGCGGCGTTCGGTGTGCCCCCCGAGCAGGTGTTCGGGTTCTGGGACTGGGTGGGCGGACGCTACTCGGTGTGGAGCGCGATCGGGCTGCCGCTGATGCTCTCGGTCGGGCCCGAACGCTTCGAGGCCTTCCTCGCCGGCGCCGAACGGGTCGACCGACACCTGCGCGAGGCCCCGCTGGCCGCCAACGCCCCGGTGCTCCTGGCGCTGCTCGGGGTCTGGTACGCGAACTTCTTCGAAGCCGAGACCCACGCGGTCCTCCCGTACGACCACGACCTGGTGCACCTGCCCGCCTACCTGCAGCAGGCGGACATGGAGAGCAACGGCAAGTCGGTGACCAGCGACGGCCACCCGGTGACCACGACCACCGGCCCGATCGTGTGGGGGCAGCCGGGCACCAACGGGCAGCACGCCTTCTACCAGCTGCTGCACCAGGGCACGCGGTTGGTGCCGGTGGACTTCCTGGTCGCCGCCCGCAGCCACCGGCCGGTGGCCGATCAGCACGAGCTGTTGATCGCCAACGCGCTGGCGCAGGCCGAGGCGCTCATGGTCGGACGCCCCGAGGACGAGGCCCGCGCCGAGCTCGCGGCGCACGGGGTGAGCGGCGCGAAGCTCGATCTGCTCGCCGCCGCCAAGACCTTCGAGGGCAACCGCCCCAGCAGCTTCTTCCTCTACCCGATGTTGACCCCGGAGGTGCTCGGCACGCTGATCGCGCTGTATGAACACAAGATCTTCGTCCAGGGCGTGATCTGGGGGGTCAACTCGTTCGACCAGATGGGCGTCGAGCTCGGCAAGGTGCTCGCGACCCGGATCTTGCCGGAGCTCGACGACGGCGCCGAGGTCGGCCCGCACGACGCTTCGACCCGCACGCTCATCGAGCGGGTGCGGGTGCTGCGGGGCGACGCCCGCTGATAAGCTGCGGCATGAACCGACTCCGCACGTGGATCGTGGCCGCCGCCTTCGCGTGCGCGCCGCTCGCGATCGCGCAGACCCTCGCCGACGTCACGGTCACCACCGCGATCATCGCGCAGCTGCAGGGCGCCACCGTGCAGCTGCCCTCGGGCAGCCTGCGCGCGCAAGGCGCCGGCACTGCCGCCGTGGTCGCGCGCGTGCCCGACGCCGCGGCGTGGACGGACTTCGAGGTCTACACGGCCGCCGGCGTCGCCGCGGCGCTCGAGCCGGCGCTCGTGTACGGCATCGAACGCGACCTCTTCATGGTCGGGTTCGAACGCGCAGAGACGACGCCCACCCAGCTCGGCGCCACCGCGGTGACCCGGGTCGTGTTCGCGCACGCCGATGGTCGCGAAGCGCTGTTGACCACCTTCCGCACGGGCCGAGAGTTCGTGTGGCTGTTGGCGCGTTCGCGCTGACCACGGTCCGCCCCGGTCAAGCGCCTGCGAGGGCCGCGCGGACGTCGTCGTCGCCCACCTGCCCGAAGCGTTCGTAGCCCTGCCCTACCGCCGAGAACCCTGCCGGTGCGTGGAGGACCCACAAGCGGTCGACCTCCGCGCCCAGCTCGCCGCTGGTGTCCGGCGGGCCGATCGGAACCGCGAGACCCACCCATACGGCGCCCGCCGCGCGCGCCACCGCGACCGCCGCGCGCGCGGTCGCACCGGTCGCCAGCCCGTCGTCGACGATCAGCACGCGGCGGCCGGCGAGCTGCAAGGGCGGTCGACCACCGCGATACACGTCCTCGCGCCGTTCGAGCTCGCGCCGCTCCGCTGCCTCGATCCGTTCCAGCGCCGCAGGCGCGACAGCGGAGCCGCGCACCACGTCCTCCACGAGCACGCGCACGCCGCCAGGGCCGATCGCGCCCATCGCCAGCTCGGCGTGGCCCGGCGTGCCCAACTTGCGCACGACCAGCACGTCGAGCGGCGCGCCGAGCGCTCGCGCCACGGGAGTCGCGACCGGCACGCCGCCGCGCGGCAACCCCAGCACCAGGTCGACCTGCGCGCCGTCGGCGAGCACGCGCTCGGCGAGCCGGCGGCCGGCGTCGTCGCGGTCGCGAAAGCGGGTGTCGTTGGTCGGCTTGGCGCTCCACCTCATCCCACCAGGGTAGCGCCGATGCCGCGACGCGGCCAGAGGCGCGCGCCGGGTCTGCGCGCACCGGCCGCGATTCGCCACGTACGATGGGTTCGATGCTCGAAGGGCGGCGCGTACTCGTGGTGCTCAACCCGGTGTCCGGCGGCGGTGCGGCGTCGGAAGCGGAGGCGTCGGTTCGTGCCGCGCTCGAAGCAGCCGGCGCCCGCGCGGAGATCCGCCACACCCGCAACGAGACCGACTCGCGCGCCTGGGCGCGCGACGCCGCCGACGAGGGCTTCGAGGTAGTGCTGGCGTTCGGCGGCGACGGCACCGCCAACGAGGTCGCCCGCGGCCTGCTCGACGCAGGTGGGCGCGCGGAACTGGGCATGCTGCCGGTCGGGACCGGCAACGGGCTCGCACGGGTGCTCGATCTGCCGATCGATCCGGCGAAAGCGGTCGTCGCCCTCGCCGCCGGTCGGACGATGGACCTCGACGTGGTCGAGGTCTTGGCCCCCGAGGGGATCGCGTTGCTCTTCCTGGGGGCTGGTCTCGACGCCGACATCAACCGCGACGCCGACGCGGCGGCCAAGGCCCGCTTCGGCTTCCTCGCCTACGTGTGGGCGGTGCTGCGGCGCTTGACGCGGCTGCGCGGCCACCGCGTCGAGCTCACCCTCGACGGCGAGACGACCCACATGAGCGCGCACACGGTCACGCTCTTCAACGCCGGACGCTTGGTGCTGGGCGGCGTGCCGGTGGGACCCGACGCCGATCCCCATGACGGCCGGGTCGACGTAGCGGTGCTGCGCTCGCCCGACTTCTGGCGCACTGCCGCCGCCGTGGTGCGGTTGGTCACGCGGGTGGGGAGCCGTCGGCAGTTCGAGCGGGCGCGCGAGGTGCGGCTCGACGCCGACCCGCCGCTACCGGTGCACTTCGATGGCGACGTGGTCGGAACCACCCCGTTGGTCGCGCGCGTGCTGCCGGGTGCGCTGCGGGTGATCGCCGGGGCCCGCTACCTGAAGAACGCCCCGGCGAAGAGCGGCAGGACCGCACCGTAGGATCGCGGGAAGAAGCCCGCGACACCCGCGGGCACCCGTTAGCATGCGCCCGTGCCTGCGGTCCTGGTCCTCTTGCTCGACGTGGTGCTGCCCGTCTTCCTGGTGATCGCCGCGGGCGCCGCGATCGGTGTGCGTTTCGGGCTCGAGGTGGCGCCCATCAACCGGGTCGCGCTCTACGCCGCCGTGCCGGCGCTCGCGTACCGGACGCTCGCCGAGCTCGAGCTCGGCGGCGCGACCGTCACGCGGCTGCTCGCCGGGTACGCCGGCTACCTGCTGGTCGCGGCGGCGCTGGCGGCGCTCATCGGCCGAGGTTGGACGCCGATCCAGCGGCGCGCGCTCGTGGGCACCAGCGTGCTCCCGAACGCCGCCAACCTGAACCTGCCCGTCGCGCTGTTCGCCTTCGGCGCCGCCGGCCTCGAGCGGGCGCTCGTGCTGTACGTCGCGACGTCGCTCCTGATGTTCACGCTCGGCCCCAGCCTGGTCGGGCGCCCGACGACGCTGGGACGCGCGCTCCGCACCGTCCTCGGCTTCCCCGTGCTCTGGGCGGCGCTGCTGGGTCTGGTCGTCAACGGCGCCGGGTTGAGCCCGCCCACCGCGCTCGCGCGCGCCGTAGGTCTGCTCGCCGACGCGGCGATCCCGCTGGTGCTGCTCACGCTGGGCGTGCAGCTCGTCCGCGCCCGTCGCTGGCGACCGAGCGGAGCGGCTTGGACCGCGGTGGGGCTCAAGCTCGGCGTCGGTCCGCTGCTGGCAGCCGCGGTCGGTCTGGTCGCCGGCCTTCGGGGCCTCGATCTCGCGGTCTTGGTGCTGATCGGCGCGATGCCGACGGCCGTGAACGCCGCCATGCTCGCCGTCGAGTTCGATGGCGACGCGGCGCTGGTGGGCGACGCGGTGGTGGCGGGGACGGCGCTGGCGCTCGTCACGCTGCCGATCGTGCTGACGCTGGCGCTGCGGTTGGTCTGAAGGCCGCACCGCCGCCCGCGTGCGCGGGGGTGCGATGGGGGTAGCATCCGCCGCGTGTCCACCGTCGCCGTCGCCATCGTCCCACTCACCTTGTTGATCGCGCTCGGCTTCGCGCTGCGGCGCGCCGAGTTCCTGCCGGAACCGTTCTGGCCCGGGCTCGATCGGCTCAACTACTGGGTGCTGTTCCCGGCGCTGATCTTCGTCAGCCTCGCCACCGCGCGCGGGGGTCTCGAGGGCAGCGGACGCGTGGCGCTCGCGGTGTGGGGCGGCCTGGCGGTCGTGGCGACGCTGGCGCTGCTGGGCCGGCGGCTGTTGGCGGCGGACGGCCGCTCCTTCACGTCCGTGTTCCAAGGATCGGTGCGCTTCAACAGCTTCGCGGCCTTCGCGGTGGTGCCCGTGCTCTTCCCCGGCGCGGCGGGCCTGACCGCGCTGCTGGTGGCGATGACCGTGCCGGTGGTCAACGTCGCGAGCGTGACGGTGCTCGCGCGCTTCGCGGGGCGCCACCCGCTGCGCTGGTCGCGGGTGGCGCGCTCGGTCGCCGGCAACCCACTCATCCTCGCCTCGCTCGCGGGCATCGTCGTGCGTTCCGTGGAGCTGCCCTTGGGGCCGTTCGAGGACGCGTTGGGGCTGCTGGGCCAGGCCTCGCTCGGCACCGGGCTGTTGTCGGTCGGGGCGACGCTGCGCTTTCGTGGGGTCGCGGCGCAGCTGCGCCCCATTGCCGGCTCGAGCGTCCTCAAGCTGGTGGCGCTGCCGCTCGCCACGTGGGGGTTCGCTGTTGCGCTGCGCGTGCCGCCCGAGCAGCTCGCCCCGCTGCTGGTGTTCCAGGCGCTGCCGACGTCCTCGGCGGCGTTCGTGCTGGCGCGCGCGATGGGGGGCGACGAGCGCTTGATGGCCTCGATCCTCGCCGTGCAGACGGCGCTGGCGCTCGGATGGCTGCCGGTCGCGTTCGCCGTGGCGGGTCGGGTGGTCGCGGGGTCGTGACGCGAATGCGTGGTGTACGCGATCGGCGCGGTCAGCCGTCGCCGAGCGAGACGTCTGCGAGCCGCCGCTCGCGCTCGCGCAGCCGCCGACGCGCCGCCGGGCCGAGCGTCCAGCGCGCCAGCCGCTCGTTGATCCGGTCGTAGCGCACGAAGATCACCGAGCCCACGATCACGAGCGTCAGCACGTACAGCGAGGCGATGCCGGTCAAGCCGGCGCGGACCTCCTCGGGGAGGGCGGTCACCGAGGCGGCCAGGCCGACGATCACCAGCGAGAACTCGCCGCGCGGGATCAGCATGAGTCCGTGCCCGAGCGAGGCGCGGTGCGAGAGCTCGGTCGCGCGGCCCGAGGCGTAGCCGCTCGCGAGGTTGACCAGCGCCGTGATCCCAGCGAGCCCCAGCGCCACCGGCGCGAACGCGAGCGCCGCGCCGAGCTCCACCGACAGACCGAACTCCAGGAAGAAGGCCGCCGCCGCGACGTCGCGCCACGGGACCAGCTTCTCTTCGAGCCGCTCCTTGTGGTCGGACTCCGAGAGCATCATGCCGATCAGGAACGCGGCGACCGCCTCGGGGAAGCCGAGCCGGTCGGCCCCCATCGCGCCCAGCGCGATGATCGCCACGAGGAGCAACACGAAGGTCTCGCCCTCGCGCGAGAGCAGCCGCTCCAGCGGTTTGCGCCCCCACCGCAACAAGACCCCGTACGCGACCAGCACCACCGCGACGCCGACGAACTCCTGCCAACCGCCACCGGAGGTGAGCAGGCCGAGCCCACCGAGGATGACGATCATCGCCAGGTCCTCGTAGACGAGCACCCCGAGGGTGCGTTCCGCCTCCGGGTAGGCCAGCAGCTTGCGCTCGGCGAGCAGCTTCGCGATCACGCCCGAGGAGGAGATGTAGGTGATGCCGCCCAGGAACAGCGCCGCCAGCCAGCCGTACCCGAGCAGCATCGCCGCGCCGAAACCGACGGCGAAGTTCACCAGGTCGATGGTGCCGGCCACGACGATCGCGCGCCCGCCCTCGGCGAAGCGTGCGGGCGAGAACTCGAGGCCCATGAAGAAGAGCAGCAAGATCAGACCGAGCTCGCCAAACAGGTGGACGGTCTCGCTGGGGGTGTAGATCGGCACCAAGCTGCCGGGCCCGAAGGCGAGGCCGAGCACGATGTACCCGACGATCGTCGCGAGCCCCAAGCGCTTGGACACCCACGCGGCGAAGTAGAGGCCGAGGGCGATGAGGCCGAGCTCGAGGACCGGGTTCACGCGCCGCGCCGACTCAGTCCGCGTCGCCTTCGAGCTCGCGGCGGGCGGCTTCGCCCTGCTCGGGCGTGCCGATGATCACCACCGTGTCGCCCACCTCGAAGCGGGTGTCGATCGGCGGGTTGGCGATGGCTTCACCATGGCGGAGCACCGCGACCACCGAGGCGCCGGTCCGCTTGCGCAGTTGGCTCTCGAGCAGCGTCTTGCCCACCAGCGGGGTGCCCTCGTGGAGCTTGACCCACTCGAGGTCGAGTTGGCCGAGAGCGATCTGCAGCTCCTCGCGATCGGGCGCGGCGATCAACTGCGTGCCGAGCAGCATCGCCACCTGCTGCGCCTCGGCGCTCTCGAGCGTGAGGACGTCGCACGGGCGGTCCTCTTCCTCGAGGAAGTGGTACATCTGGCGCTCGCCGTCGGGCTTGACGATCACCGCGACGTGGCCCCCCTCTTCGAGCTCGATCACGTACTTCTTGCCGACGCCGGGGAGCGTCGATTCCTTGACCCTGGGGACAGCGGGTGGGCGTCGGTTCATGAGCGAATCCTAGCCCCGAGACGCCCGCGTGCCCGTGCGGCGGGCCGCCACGCGGGCCGCGACGACCTCGACGCCGAGCCGCCAGAAGAGCGGGACGTCGACCCCCAACATCAAGCGCACCTCGTCGACCGGGCGCGTGTCTTCGTCCAGGAACGCGAACACGCGAGGCGCCGGGTTGCGCGCGAAGAGCCGGGCGAAGAACGAGGCGCCGTCCTGGCGACCGGTCGCGAGGCCGCGCAGCAGCACCGCGTCCATGAGCGCGTTGCGCGGCCGGCCGGCGCGCAGCACCGGCGGCTCGCCGGTGGCCGCCCAACCGCGCGCGAGCGCGTCGGCGTGCCGCACGACGCGCGTGAACGTGTAGCCGGTGCTCGCCTTCGTGAGGCCGCCGGCGGTACCGATCACGCGCACGCGCGCGCCGCGGGTGGCTGGGAAGGGCCGATCGGTCATCGGGATCACGCCGACCTCGGTGCGCTCGACCCGATACCCACCCCAGCCGCGCACGTCGACGTAGTCGCGCAAACGGGCCTCGTAGCGGTCGACCGGCCACACGTCGGGGGAGAACACCGTGAACTCGACCAGGGCGCGGCGCGGATCGGTGGGGAGCACGTAGACGAAGCAGGTGCCGCCCTCCTGCGGGACGCGGAAGTCCATGAAGGTGGCGACGCCGGGGTCGAACGTCGGCCGATCGGTCACCACCTCCCAGCCGAGGAAGTGCTGGAGCAGCTTGTGGTACCCGTCGGGAACGTCCTGCGGCACCGCCGTGGCGTCGAGCGCCCACGCCGCCTCGACGCGCTCGCCGTCGACCTCGGCGACCGCCCGGTCGCCCTCCGTGCGGACGCCGGTGATGCGCCCCACCCGCCGCTCGACCCGCGGCCGCCCCTCGAGCCAGCGCTCGTGGTGGTCGAAGAACTCCCCGCCGCGGATCATCTTGTACGTGTACGGCCCCGGCGCCAACCGCTGGTGGGCGCCGTCTGGGGCGTAGACGTCGAGCCCGCTCCAGCGATGGGCGATCAGGTCCTCGTAGGGGCCGGGCTCCTGCTCCCAGAAGCACCAGGTGCGGTCGTCGCCACGGCGCGGCGCCGCGTCGACGAGCAAGACCCGCAGTTCGCCCAGGCCGTGCCGTTCGAGCGCGCGCAGCGCGGCGAAGCTGGCTAGGCCGGCGCCGGCGACGAGGAGGTCGTACCGCGGAGGCGTCACCCCGCCAATCTACCGGGCGCAGGCGCGGTAGCCTCGAAGCGTGACGACGCATACAGCCCCGAGCCACGCCGACCGCTTCCTAGCGCTGCGCGGCACCACCAACACCCGCGACCTGGGCGGGCTGCCGCTGATCGGCGGCGGCAGCACGGTGCTTGGGCGGGTGTGGCGCTCGGACGCGCCGCTCGTGCTGGCGCCCGAGGACCTGGGCGCGCTCGCGCGCCTCGGCCTCACGACCGTGGTCGACCTGCGCGAGGCCGGCGAGTTGGCGTTGGAACCCAACGCGCTCCTGGGGCACCCGACGGTGGTGGTGCATCACGTGGAGGTGTGGCGGCTCGTGAACGATCGCGGCGGCCGCCCCGTCGACCCCTACGACATCACCGCCTTCTACGTCGCGGCGCTCGACCACGCCGGCGACGCCTTCGCCGAGGGGGCGCGCCTGATCGCCGACGCCCCCGGAGCGGCGGTGTTCCACTGCACCGCCGGCAAGGACCGCACCGGCGTGCTCGCGGCGCTGCTGCTCGAGGCGGTCGGCGTGCCGCGCGCGGCGGTGATCGAGGACTTCGCGCTCACCCACGACCGCATCGAGACCGTGCGCGAACGGCTGCTCGCCGAAGCGGTGCGCCAGGGCGTCGACCCGCTCCAGTTCGGTCGCCTGCTGGGCGCGACGACCGACCTGATCGAACCGGCGCTGGCGCACCTCGACCGCCGCCACGGCGGCGCGGTCGCGTACCTCCAGAACGCCGGCGTCGACGACGGCACGCTGGCGCGGCTGCGCGCGAAACTCGCGCCCTGAAGTCCCTCGAGGTGCCCCCGATGCCGAGCCCCTTCGATCCACACGACCCCCGCAGCCCGGAGCAGCGCCTCGCGCACCTGCGCGCGCGACTCGGCGACCTGCGCGCCTGGCGCGTGCGCGACGCCATGCCCCTCGGCCACTGGCGCGCCACCCCCGAGGGGAGCGAGCCCGCCGAGCTCGAAGCGGGCGACCCGTGGCCGACGCGGGAGGGCGTGGTGGCGTTCGATCGCCACACCGTCACCTTCCCCGCCGACTGGCCGCTCGACGAGGTGCGCCTCGAACTCGACGCGGGCGGCGAGGGGCTGGCGACGCTGCATTCCAAGTTCGGGAAGTCCGCGTTCGGGCTCGACCCTCACCACCGCGAGCTGGCGGTGCCGGCGCTGGCGTTCGGCTTGCGGATCGAGGCGGTCGCGCGGCGCCCGTTCGGCGAGCCGGTGCCGGACCCGCGCTTCGGCACGACGCGGATCGTGCGGCTCGACGCCGACGTCGAGCGGCTGTCGAACCGTCTTTCGTTCGTCGCCGAGGCCGTGGCGGCGCTGCTCGAGGGCGGCCGCGACGGGGAGGCCGTCGACGCCTTGCTCGACGCCGCCGACGGCGCGCTCCACCGGCTGCGGCTGCCGAGCGCCACCGAGGCGCTGCTGCCGCGGCTGGCGGAGCAGGGCGCCTTCACCCGCGACTGGACGCCGCCCGAGGGGCTCGGCGACGCGCTGGCGCCGCTCGGCGACGACGCTCGCGCGCGCGTTCGCGACGCCGAGCTGCGGCTGCGCACGGCGCTGCAGGACGCACGCGCCACCTTGCCGCCGCGGGGGCGGGTGGCGGCGGTGGGCCACGCCCACATCGACCTCGCGTGGCTATGGCCGGTGGACGAGACCCGCCGCAAGACCCGGCGCACCTTCGGCACCGTGCTGGGGCTCCTGGACGAACGCGCGGGTTGGGCCTTCGGCCAGTCGTCGGCGGCGCTGCACGCCTGGTACGCCGAGGACGACCCGGAGGGGTTCGCGCGCCTTCGGGCACGGGTGGCCGACGGGCGCTGGGAGGTGTTGGGCGGCACCTGGGTGGAACACGAGACCGCGATGAGCTCGGGCGAGTCGCTCGCGCGCCAGCTGCTCTACGGCCAGCGCTGGTTCGAGCGCCACTTGGGGGTGCGCGCGCGCGTCGGTTGGCTCCCCGATTGCTTCGGCTTCGCACCCGCGCTGCCGCAGCTGCTCCGCTCGGCGGGGATCGACGCCTTCGTCACCACCAAGACCAACTGGAACGACACCAACCGGCTCCCCGTCGATCAGTTCTGGTGGGAGGGGTTGGACGGCTCGCGGGTGCTGACCCACACGTTCGATAACTCGTTTGACAATTACAACGCCGTTCTTGGGCCCGCGAGCGTCCTCGATACCTGGCGTCGTCGGCGCCCGCGCGCGCCGCACCCCGAGACGCTGCTCTCGTTCGGCTACGGCGACGGCGGGGGTGGCCCGACGCGCGGCATGCTCGACGCCGCCGCCTCGATGACCGAGCTGCCGGCGCTCCCCGAGGTGGTGCTCGGGCGCGCCGACGCCTTCGTCGACCGCCTCGCCGCCACCGCGGCGGAGCACCCGCTGCCCACATGGCGCGGCGAGCTCTACTTCGAGCTCCACCGCGGCACGCTGACCTCGCAGGCGCGCACCAAGCGCGGTCACCGGCTGGCCGAGGCGCGGCTGGTCGAGGCCGAGGCGCTCGCGGGGCTGGCGGCGTTCCTGGAGGGCGCGCCAGCGCCCGACCTGGACGAGGTCTGGACCCGGCTCCTGACGGTGCAGTTCCACGACGTGCTGCCGGGGTCGTCGGTGCGCGAGGTCGCCGAATGGGCGGAGGCCGAGCTGGCGGCGGTGCTGGCGGCGGCCGACGAAGCGGCGGCCGACGCTGCCGCGCGGTTGGCGGGTCCCGGTGGCGAACGTTGGATGTTCGCCAACCCGACGCTCGCCGAGCGCCCGGAGCGCGCGCTGCTGCCCATCGAGGCGGCTTCCGGTCAGCCCGTGAGCGGCGGCCGCGCCTGGGTCGGTCGCGCACCGGTAGCGCCGCTGGCGCGCGACGTCCGCGCGCTCGAAGCGACGGACGACGCCGTCGTGGCGACGCCCGAGCGCCTCGTCAACCGCCGGATCGAAGCGCGCTTCGACGACCGCGGCGAGCTGATCGGCCTGCGCGACCTGGAGCGCGGCGCCGACCTGCTCGTGGAGGGCGGCCACCGGCTGTGGGCTTTCCCCGACCACCCGCGCGCCTGGGACGCCTGGGACGTCGAGGCCGGCTACGACGTCGACGGCGTCGAGCTCACCGGCGACGGCGCGGCCGAGGTCGTGGAAGCGGGGCCGATGCGCGGCGCGCTGCGCGTCGTGCGCACCTTCCGCGGCAGTCGGATCGTTCAGACCTACCGGCTGTGGGCCGACGCCGCGCGCCTCGACGTGGTCACCGAGATCGACTGGTTCGAGCGCCGCTGGCTGCTGCAAGCGCGGGTGCCGGTGGCGGTGCGCGCGGAGCGCGCCACCTTCGAATGCGCCCACGGCGTCCTCACGCGCCCGACCCACCGCAACACCCCGTGGGACGCGGCGATGTTCGAGGCGCCCGTGCACCGCTGGCTCGACCTGAGCGAGCCCGGCCGCGGCGTCGCGCTGCTGAACGACGGCCGCTACGGCGCCCACGTGCACGGGCACGTGCTGGCGCTGTCGCTGCTGCGCAGCCCCGTATGGCCCGACGCGCGCGCCGACGAGGGGCGCCACGAGGTGACCTACGCGCTGCTGCCGCACGGCGGCGACCCGATCGACGCCGGCATTTTGAGCGAAGCCGACGACCTTCACGCGCCGCTGCGGGCACGGCCGACCGCGCTCGCCGCGGGCGTCGCGCACGCGCTCGAAGCGGACGGCATCGCGCTCGCGCTGTCGGGCTTCAAGCCGGCGGCCGACGGCGACGGCTGGGTGGTGCGGACCTACGAGCCGCGCGGCGCACGCGGGGCGGTGCGCTGGACGGGGGCAGCGGGTTGGACGAACGCGGGCCCGGTGAGCGTGCTCGAGGAGCCGATCGAGGCCGACGACGAGGTCGGGCCGTTCGCGGTGCGGGCGTGGCGGTGGCGGCGCGGCTGAGCGGACGATCGTCCTAGCAGAACAGCGTGCACGGTCCTCGGTGCCGCCTGTTTGACACGATCGATTTGCAGCGCATGCCAGGGTTCGCTCATGAATCAATCCTCTAACCCTTCCGCTCGACATCGTGCCGCCGTCGCGGTTCTGGTCGTCGTTGCCGCCGTAGTGCACTTCTTGCGGGCCGCCGCCGATCCCCATATCACCGTGCTCTTCACGCTCAACGGCCTTGGCTTCCTGACCCTTCTGGCCGGCGTGCTGTTCGCGCCGCCTCGCATCCGCCGCATCGTTCGCTGGGTGCTGGTCGCGTACGCCGGGGCCACCGCCGGCTTGTACGTCTACTGGGCCGCGTTCGGAGACGGCGAGTGGCTCTTTCCCTATGGTCCGATCTCGTTCGTGGCTGAGGTCCTGCTCATCATGCTCCTGGTGCGGCAGAACCGCCGAGAGGCTAAGCCCGCAACCTAGCCCCCTGGGTGCACCGGCCGGTTGCGCAGGTTCGTGACCGGCGACGGCCGTTCGCTACCCGATTGCGTCCGTTTGCTCGTGCGTTCTAGCGACCCGGCCGCATCGTCTTGACGAATGGCGCATACTGCGGTATGTTTTAACGCATCAAACGACCGAGCAAGCGCGGCGCCCACGGGGCGCCGGTTTCGTTGGGCCTGCCGGCACCGGTACCCGACCGCTCGACGCGGACGTTCGCCCGCCACCGCGCGGCCTGCCGCGGGTCGGTACCCTCCGGCATGCCCCAGACCGCGCACCGCCACACCGTCTCGCTGACGCTCGACGTCGACCTCCCCTACCTGCTCCACGTTCCCGAGGGCGACGCGCCCGCAGGCGGCTGGCCGCTGGTGTTGTTCCTGCACGGCTCCGGCGAGCGCGGCCGCGACCCCGAGCAGCTGCGGCTTCAGGGCCTGCCGAAACGGCTCGAAGACGGGCTCGCCTTCCCCGCGCTCGTGGTGTCGCCGCAGTGCCCCGACGGCGACGTCTGGCCGCAGCACTTCCCGGCGCTGCTGCACCTGCTCGACATGGTGGCGGCGCGGCACGGCGCCGACCTCGACCGGGTGGTCGCAACCGGCCTGAGCCTCGGGGGCGCGGGCACCGTCCACCTGGTAGCGGTGCACCCCGAGCGCTTCGCGGCGCTCGCGCCCATCTGCGGCCCGTGGACCTGGTTCTACGCGAACCCGGCGATGGCGCGGCTGCCGCTGTGGGCCTTCCACGGCGACGCCGACCCGGTGGTCTCGGTCAGCGACTCGCGCCGGCTGGTGGCGCGCGTGCGCGAGCTCGGCGGCGCGCCGCGCTACACGGAGTACCCGGGGGTGGGCCACGCAGCGTGGGCGCCGGCGTACGCCGACCCCGAGCTGCTCGCTTGGCTGCTCGCCCAGCGCCGAAGCTGAGGGCGCGGGGTGCCAAACGATCACAGCCTGGATCGCGCACGGTCCGTGCGCCATCTACGCGCGATCGAAGCTCGATTCGACCGGTTTCGCGGCCGATTCGAGCGACCCGGTCGCATCGTCTTGACGAATGGCGCATACCGCGGTATCTTACGAGGCATCAAACGAACGCAAGCGCGGCGCCCGATGGGGCGCCGAAATCGTTGTGGGGTCGGGCGACCGTCTCCGGTCAACCCACCTGCATGAGCATCGTCAACGGGAACACCAGCCGCGTCCGCGCCATGACCGTATGCGGCACCGACGGCGCCATGTGCGCCCAACTGCTCGGACCGACCTCGTGCACCTCGAGACCGAAGCCGAAGGTGCCTGCGCCGGAGATCTCCTGCATGATCGCGGGCTTGCCGTACGTGTGCTCCGTGAGCTCCTGACCCGAGGCGAAGCCGAAGAGCGCCACCTTCACGTGCTCGTGGTGATGGGGCAGGCGGCTGACGATCGTGTCCTCGGGTACCTCCCCCACCAACGCGGCGAGGTCCGCGTGGAAGGCGAAGATCGGCGCGGCGGCGTCGCCTTGCTGGCGACCGATGCGCACCCGACAGACGTCCGGACCCAGCTTCGAGTAGGTCCAGTCGAGCGCCGCACCGCGGTCGGCGCGCACCTGGTGGTAGAGCGGCTTGGGGTCGTGGTCGTTCACGAGCTCGAAACCGTCGCCCGCAGCGACCGCAGCAGCACGCCCATGTGGGCACGGGTGGTGCGCCACAGCCTCGCGGTCCCAGCCTCCGGGGCGAGCTCCGATGCTGTTGCCATGAACCCGGTTCGTCCCGCCATGCGCGCGGTATCCTCAACCGAGACGGCGAACGGGTGACGACGGCCGCCCACCACGATCGCCTCGTACCGTGCCGACGTGCGCGGGCCAACGTGAGCACTCGCGATCGCCACCCAACGAATGGCGGCCACCCGCGTGCTCGCCAACCTCCTTCGTGGAAACGGAAGAACCCGTGCTTCGTCGTGATCGGCTCAACTGGGGCCTTCGAGCCTTCGTCCTGCTGCTTCTGGTCTGGGTGGTCCTCGACGGCGTCGGCGACCTCGCGGTCGGCGCAGGCGCGGCCGCCCTGGGCGCCGCACTGGCCGCCTGGCTAACCCCCCGCTCGCCCGTCCCCCTCCACCTCGCGGCGCTGCCCGCTTTCCTGAGCTTCTTCCTGGTCGCATCGTTCCGCGGCGCGATCGACGTGGGCTGGCGGGCCGTGCGGCGCGACCTGCCGATCGACCCCCACCTGATCCGCTACCAGGTCGCCCTGCCACCGGGCCCGGCCCGAACGCTGTTGGCCGGCGTGGTCAGCCTGCTGCCGGGCACGCTCACGGCCGATGTCGACGACGCGGGCGACACCCTCACCATCCACGCGATCACCGCCGACCCCCACCGCGCCGTGCGGGCCCTGGAGCGGCGCGTCGCGGCGCTCTACGGTTCGAGCCTCGAGGGTCCGCCGTGAGCGTGCTGCTGCCCGCGCTGCTGCTGTTCTTGCTCGCCAACCTGTTCGCCGGGTTGTGGCGCGTGCATCGCGGCCCCACCTCGGCGGACCGCACGCTGTCCGTGCTGCTGATCGGCTCCACCAGCGTCGCCGCGGTCTTGGTGCTGGCCGAGTGGCAGCAGATGCCCGCGTTGCGGGTCGCGTCGCTGCTCGTCGTCATGCTCGCCGCGGTGATCTCCATCGCCTACGCGGCCATCGCGCAGAACTCGCGCGGGTCGCCCAGCACCCGCGTCGGCACGGCGGATGAGCCATGACGGCGGCCGAAGCGGTCGCCGCCGGCATGCTGGTGGTCGGCGCCGGGTTCTACCTGACCGGCACCATCGGCCTGCTGCGCTTCCCCGACGCGCTCAGCCGCCTGCACGCGCTGACCAAGGCGGACAACGTCGGGCTGCTCCTGGTGTGCGCCGGCCTGGGCCTGCTGTCCGGCAGCCTGCGCGCCGCCGCCCTCCTGCTGCTCATCTGGCTCCTCGCGCTGCTCGCCTCCACCGTCTCGGCCCACCTGATCGCCCGCCGAGCGCTGGCCGACGGCGTCGAAGTCGAGCGGCGCGACGAGGGGGCGCGGTGAACCTCGCCGTCGACGTGGCGATCGCGCTCGGCCTCGTCGCGTTGGCTTGGCGGGCGGTGGCCGGCCGCGACGTGTTTCGCGAGATCGTCATGTACGTCGCGTTCGGCCTGCTGCTGGCGATCACGTGGGCACGGCTCGGCTCGGCCGACCTGGCCATGGCGGAGGCGGCGATCGGCGCCGGCGTGACCGGTGCGCTCCTGATGGTCGCCTACTGGCGCCTGCGGCGGATCTCGCCGGCGGAGCCCGAAGACCCGTCGCCGCGCAGATCGCGTCTGGCGGCGACGGTGGCGCTGCTGTCGACCGGCATGGTGGCGACCATCGGCCTGGCCGCCGTGCAGGCGATCGGGCCAGGCGGGATCGCCGGGCGCGCGCTGATCGACGCGCTGCCGGCGACCGGCCTCGGCAACCCGATCACCGGCGTGCTGGTCGTCTTCCGCAACCTCGACACGGTGTTGGAGGTCGCCGTTCTGCTGGCGGCGTACCTGGCCATGCGCTCGGTCCTGGGCGACCGCGGTGACGCCTTGGCGCAGCCACCGCCCCAGGAGGCACGGCTGGTCGGCGCGCTGGTCGGCGTGGTGGCACCGTTGTCGGTGCTGGTGGCCCTCTACCTGCTGCGCGCGGGTTCGTACCTGCCGGGCGGGGCGTTCCAAGCCGGAGCCACGCTGGCCGCCTGCGGCGTCCTGCTGCTCCTCACCGGACGCCTGCGATCGGCGAGCGAGCCCGGGCCCTGGGTTCGCGGGGCGCTGGTCGCCGGCGCCGCGGTCTTCGGCCTCTTCGGCGTCGCGATGCTCGCGTTCGGCGAGCCGCTGCTGGCGATCCCGGGTACCTGGGCCGTCTACCTGATCGAGGCGGCGATGATGATCTCGATCGCGGTGACGCTGGTGCTGCTGTTCGCCGGCGCCGCCGGCCTCGGCGGGGGGCGGCGATGACGTCGGCCACCGTCTGGGTTCTCGCCGCGGCGATCAGCTTCGGGATCGGCCTGTACGCCCTGATCGTCGCGCGCCACCTGCTGCGCCAAATCATCGCCGTCAACGTCATGGGCAGCGCCGTGTTCGTGCTGCTGGTGGTCGCCGCCGGACCCATCGACGGGTCGCTCGACCCCGTCCCGGTGGCGTTGGTGCTGACGGGCATCGTCGTCGCGGTATCCGCCACCGGCGTCGCCCTCGCCCTGCTCGTGCGACTCGCCGAGGTGGCCGGTGCGACCTCGCTCGAGGACGCCGGAGCGCCCGATGATCGCTGAGGCGCTCACCGGCCTGGTCTTCCTGCCCCTGCTGGCTGCCTGCGCCGTGGTCGTGCTTCCGCGCCGGACGCTGGCGCTGCCCGTACTGCTGGGGCTGCTTCCGTTGCCGCTGCTGCTGGCGCCGATCGTCGTCGAGGTGGCGCGCCTCGGCGAGGTCCTCATGCCCATCGCCGGCTTCGAGCCACCGCTCGGCATCGCCTGGCGGGTCGACCCGCTGTCCGCCACGCTGCTGGGGCTCAACGTGGTCATCGGCATCGTCGTCGGCGCCTACGCCGCCGTCGGTTGGCCGCCGGCGTCCGAGCCTGGACGGCGCTTCTGGTCTTTGTGGCTGCTGCTGATCGCGGCCATGAACGCGCTGCTGCTGTCGGCCGACCTCTTCAACCTGTTCGTGACGCTCGAGCTCGTCACCCTCTCGGCGATCGGGCTGCTGGTCCTCGAGGGCAAGCCGGCCGCGCTGCGAGCCGCGATGCGCTACCTGCTGCTGGCGTTGCTCGGCTCGCTGGCGTACCTGCTCGGGGTCGCGCTGGTGTACGGCCAGGCGGGCACCCTCGACCTCTACCAGGCCGGCGAGCTGCTCGACGCGACCCTGCTGCCGCTCACCGCGCTCGTGCTCATGACCGTCGGACTGCTCCTGAAGTCGGCCATGTTCCCGCTGCACGGCTGGCTGCCCGCAGCGCACGGGAACGCGCCCGGGCCCGTCAGCGCGGTTCTGTCGGCGATGGTGGTGAAGGTCTCGCTGTACCTGGTGTGGCGCCTGTGGTTCTGGCTGGCGGCCGACTGGTCGCTGGGCTGGGCGCCGGTCTTCCTGGGCGCGCTCGGCGCCGGCGCGATCCTCTACGGGTCGGTGCTGGCGCTGCTGCAAGCACGACTGAAGATGATGGTCGCGTACTCGACGGTCGCGCAACTCGGCTACCTCATGCTGGCGTTCCCGCTGTTCGGCGCGGTCGGCTTCGGCGCGGCCACGTACCATCTGCTGAGCCACGGCCTGGCCAAGGCCGCCCTGTTCCTCGCGGCCGCCAACCTGCTCAAGGGCTTCGGCAGCGATCACCTCGAGGACCTGCGCGGCGCCGATCGTCGGATGCCCATCGAGGTGTTCGCGATCGCCATCGCCGGGGCCAGCATCCTTGGGCTGCCACCCAGCGGCGGTTTCGTCGCCAAGTGGCTGCTGCTGCAGGCGGCGTGGTCCCAAGCAGGGTGGGTGTGGATCGCGGTCATCCTGATCGGTGGCCTGCTCGCCGCCGCTTACCTGTTCCGGCCGTTGGCGGCGCTTACGGCCCGACCGCCCGCGGAGCCCAAGACCGGCGCCACCGTCCCGCACCGAGCCGCGAGCCTCACCGCTCTGCTGCTCGCCTTCGCGGCCCTCGCGGCCGGCTTCGTGCCGGCGCCGATCCTGGCGTTCCTCGCGGGTGGTACCCCGCCCGGGGTGATCCCGTGACCGGAGCGCTGCTCTACTGGCTGCCCCTGGCGACGGTCTTGGTCTCGGCGGCGGCGGGCGTGGCGATCTTCGTCGCCGGCGAAGACCGGCAGCGCCTGAGAACCACCCTGAACCTGTCGGCGGCCGTCGCCAAGCTGGCGCTGGTGGCGTGGATGGCGCTCTTCGTGATCGCCGGTCAGGCACCCGAGTTCCGGGTGGCGCTGCTGCCCGGCCTGGACCTGGTGCTGCGGGCGGACGGCTTCGCCATGCTCTTCGCGACGCTCTCGGCCACGCTGTGGCTGGTCACCACCGTGTACGCGGTGGCGTACCTGGAGCGCGGCACCGACCGCGCCCGCTTCTTCGGCTTCTTCAGCCTGTGCGTGACGGCCACCATGGGCATCGCCATGGCGGGCAACCTGCTCACCTTCTTCGTGTTCTACGAGCTCCTGACGCTCACCACCTGGCCGTTGGTGGTGCACAAGGGGACGCGCGAGGCGTACGCCAGCGCCCGCAGCTACCTTGCCCACACGCTGAGCGCGAGCGCGGTGTTCCTCGTCGGCATGGTGTGGCTCTACGCCCTCACGGGCCCGCAGGACTTCGTCACCGGCGGCACGGTCGCGGCCGTCGCGGCCGAGCAGCCGGCAGCAGCCACCGGCGTCTTCGTGCTGCTGGTGATCGGCATGGGCGTCAAGGCGGCGCTCTTCCCGCTGCACTCGTGGCTGCCCAAGGCGATGGTGGCGCCGGCACCCGTGAGCGCGCTCCTGCACGCGGTGGCCGTGGTGAAGGCCGGCGCCTTCGGTCTGATCCGGGTCGTCCAGGACGTGTTCGGCCCGACACTGGTCGCCTCGCTCGGCCTCGGCCTGCCGCTGGTCCTGCTCGCCGGGTTCACGATCGTCTACGGATCCGTCCTGGCCGTCTTCCAGACCGACATCAAGAAGCGCCTCGCCTACTCGACCGTGAGCCAGGTGTCGTACATCGCGCTGGGCATCGCCATCGGTGGGCCGCTCGCCACGATCGGCGGCATCGTCCACCTGGTGCACCAGGGGCTGATGAAGATCACCCTCTTCTTCGGCGCCGGCATCTACGACAACCTGCTGGGCATCAAGAAGATCGATGACCTGGATGGCGTCGGCCGGCGGCTACCGTGGACCTCGTTCGCGTTCACGCTCGCCGCCCTCGGCATGATCGGCTTGCCGCCGGCGGCCGGCTTCGTGAGCAAGTGGTACCTGGGCGCCGGCGCGGTGGCCGCCGGGATGGACTGGGTGATCGGCATCCTGATCGCCAGCACGGTCCTGAACGCCATCTACTTGCTGCCGGTGATCCAGCGCATCTGGCTGCGCCCGACGCCCGACGCGTGGCCAGCCGAGGCGCCGGCCAGCCGCCTCGAGGTGGTCGGCATGGTCGGCTCGGCGGTGCTCACCGCCTTCTTCGCGTTGGCCGTCGGCGTCTTCTCGGGGCATCCGTTCAGCCCGGTCAACTGGGCGGCCGGCATCGTCGCGGGGTACTACCCATGAGCCTGCTCGTCGCGCTGGCCTGGCCGCTGCTGCTGCTGGGCGCGCTGTTCGGACCAGCCCGAGCCCGCGCCTGGGCCGAGCGTCTCGCCCCCTGGGCGCCGTTGCCACTGGTGCTGCCGCTCCTGACGGGCGGCCGGGTGGACCTGCCGTGGCTGCTGCTCGGCACCAGTTTGGCCGTGGACGCGGTGACCGGCCCGCTGCTGCTCCTCACGCTGTTGGGGTGGACGCTCGCCGGCTGGGCGGCGGCGGTGCAGGTGCGCGAGCGTCGCCGGCGCTTCTGGATCGGCTGGCTCACGGCCCTCGCAGGCATGATCCTGCTGCTGTTGGCCGGCGACCTGGCCAGCTTCTACCTGGGGTACGCCGTGGTCAGCCTCTCGGCCTACCTGCTCGTGACGCACGCGGGTACGGCGGAGGCGCGGCGGGCCGGCCGCATCTACCTGGTGATGGCGGTCGCGGGCGAGGCCGCGGTGCTGATCGGTTTGCTGCAGCTCGCGGGCACGGTCGGCAACGTCGCGTTCACGGGCCTGCTCGCCAACCCGGAGGTCATCGCGGCGGCGCCCGCACGCTGGTGGTTGATGGCCGGCTTCGCCGTGAAGCTCGGCATCCTGCCGCTGCACGTGTGGCTGCCGTTGGCGCACCCGGTGGCGCCGGCGCCCGCCAGCGCCGTCCTCTCGGGCATCATCGTCAAAGCAGGGCTCGCCGGCTGGCTGCGCTTCGTGCCGCCGCTCGCGGACGACGGGCGCGGCATCGGCGAAGCGCTCCTGCTGCTCGGCCTGGTGACCGCCTTCGGCGGCGTGGCGCTCGGCCTCACCCAGACGCGGCTCAAGAGCGTCCTGGCGTACTCGACCATCAGCCAGATGGGGCTCGTGCTCACCGGGTTCGCGCTCGCCTTCCTCGTGCCGGACGGCCGCGACGCGCTGGTCCCGGTGCTGGGCCTGCTCGCGCTGCACCACGGCCTCAACAAAGCCTCGCTGTTCGTCGCCTACGGCGCCGCGCCGGGCGCGAGCCGTGCCCGTCTCGCGCTGTTCGCGCTGCCGGCGCTGGCCCTCGCCGCCGCGCCGCTCACCACCGGCTACGTGGCCAAGGAGGCGCTGAAGCAGGCGCTGTACGCCGCGGACCTCGCCCCGATGGTCGGGTGGGCGCTGTCCCTGACCTCGACGGCGACCGCGCTGCTGCTGTGGAAGGCGTTCGCTCTGGCACGGCGACTCGACGACCGCGACGTGCCGCTGCACCCGTCGTGGCCGCTGCTGGTGTTGGCAGCGACGGTGGCGCCATGGTGGTTCGCGGTCTCCGCGGGCTTCTTCGCGATGCCGACGCCCGACAAGCTCTGGGCCGCCGCATGGCCGCTCCTGCTGGCGGGGGCGATCGTCGTCGCGCACCGCCGCTGGTTCGCCGGCTTCGCGTTCGCGCTCCCGGAGGGCGACCTGGTGGTACCGCTGGAGCGCGCGTTCGCGCGCAGCTCCGAGGCGCTGCGGCGCCCCGCGGCGGCGGGCAGGCCGGCGGCCGAACCTCGCCCCTGGTTCGGTCGGTCGACACATGCCCTGTTGCGCGCCGAGGCAGCGCAGCGGCGACTCCCCAGCATCGGGCTGGTGCTGCTGCTGGTCGGCGCGCTGCTGTGGGGGTTCACCTGGTGGGCGGTCGGCGGGTGAACGGACCCGCAGAAGGCCGAGGGTGGCACGCTCCTCGTCCTCACCGCGTACCGGCTCGCGGGTGAGCCACACGCGCCAGCCGTGCACCCGCTCGCGGCTGCCCGGTACACCCAACGGCCAGACCGCGTCGCGCGAAGGACGCCGCGTGCGCGAGGCGCGGGCCCTGGACCCTCGGACGTCGCGCAGCGCCGACGGCGATGGCCGCCGTCCGTCAGGCGTTCCGAGCTTGCGCCAGGGCCTCCTCCATCGTCCAGCCCGCCCCCTCGGCCCGCAGCGCCACAGCCGGCTCGGCGCCCACGGCGGCGCGGGCGCGAGCTTCGTGAGCCTCGAGCGAGGCGAGCACCGCCGCCGACGGGGCGATCCCGAGCCACTCGTGCTGGGCGTGCGTGGCGCCCAACCAGCGGAGCGCAACCGCCCAGTCCTCCGCAGCCGCGGCTAGGTCGACGAGGCTCCCCGCCACCTCCGCCACGCCGCGCTGATCGCCGAGGTCGGCGAAGCGCGCCATCGCGAGGGCGTACCCGGTGCGGGCCGCGGTCAGGTCGCCGGTGGTCAGGTCGAGGTCGGCGAGTTGCTGGGCCGTGACCGCCAGTCCGACGCGGTAGCCGAGGCGCTCGAACACCGCCCCTGCCTCCACGTGGCGGGCCCGTGCCGCGGCGAGCTCGCCGCGCTCACGCTCCATCGTGCCGAGGTTGCCCAGCGCCAAGGCGGCGACGAAAGCGTCACCTGCCCCGTTCGCGGCGTCCAGGGCCTCGCGGTACCAGCGCTCGGCCGCGGGTGCGTCGCCCCGTACCTCCGCGACGGCCCCGAGGTTGTTGAGCGTGTTCGCCACCCGAGCGCCGTCGCCGGCGGCGCGATACAAGGCGAGAACCTCCTCGAGGTGCCGCTGCGCACCGTCCAGGTCGCCCAGCAGCCGCAACAGGTTGCCGAGGTTCCCGAGCGTCGCCGCCAGCGACGTCGGGTCATCCAGGCCGCGCTTGATCGCGAGGCTCGCCTCGAACGCCGTCCGGGCTGCCTCGAACTCCTCGCAGAGGCGGCCGAACGCGCCGGCGTCGCCCAGTGCGCGGGCCTGGAGCGCCGCGGACCGGGGGCCCTCGAGGCGCAGGAGCGCGTCGAGGGTGGCGCGCGCCTCGCGGTAGTGGCCGCGCAGCCACCAGAACTGGAAGAGCGCGTGGGCGAGCTCCATCCCCGGCTCCACGTCGCCCGCCGCGATCAAATGCGCCAGCGCCGCGCGCAGGTTCTCGTGCTCGGCGGCCACGCGGTCCAGCCACGTCGCGCGCTCGGCCCCGACCAGTTCGGGTTCGGCGCCGAGGCCGAAGGCAACGAAATGCGCGGCGTGGGCGGTCGCGAGCGCCTCGAACCGGGCGGGCTCGGCGGCCAACCGCTCGGCGCCGTAGCGGCGCACCACCTCGAGCGCCACGAAGCGGCCGCCGGCCGTGCGCCGGAGCAGCGACTTGTTCACCAGCGCGAGCAGCGTCCGCAGACCGACCCCGCCGGCGGCCTCGGCGGCCTCACGGGTGAAGCCGCCGCGGAAGACGCTGACACCCCCGAGTGCGGCGCGCTCCTCGTCCGAGAGCAGCGACCACGTGTGGTCGAGCATGGCGCGGAGGCTGCGGTGGCGTGCGGGCAGGTCGCGATGCACGACCGCCAGCGCGTCGAGGTTGGCCTCGAGCGCGTCGGCGACCTCGGCGGGTCGCAGCAGGCGCATCCAGGCGGCCGCCAGCTCCAGGCCGAGCGGCAGCCCCTCGAGCAGCTGGCAGAGCCGAACGATCCCCGCGTGGTCGGCCTCCGTCGCCACGAACTGCGGGTGCGCGCGCCGCGCGCTGCGCAGGAACAGCGCCACCGCGTCGAAGCGTTCGATCGAGGCTCCGTCCCGCGTGCCCGCGTCGGCCGGCGGGTAGGCCATCCCGGCGACCTCGAAGCGCACCTCCCCCTGGAAGTCGAGCGGCTCCTGGGAGGTGACGAGCAGGCTCGAGCCTGGCGACGCGGCCAGGAGCTCGGCGAGCAGACCGGCGCCGCCCAGGAGGTGCTCGAGGTTGTCGAGGACGAGCAGCAGCGAGCGCGGCGCGAGCGCCTCGACCAAGGCGGCCTCGTCGTCCTGGCCCGTTGCCGGCTCCAGCCCAAGCGCCGCGCCGATCTCGCGCGCCAGCAAGTCGGGGTCGTCGAGGTCGGCGAGCCGTACGAACAGGGCGCCGTCGGCGAACGCCCACGCCGCCCGCCGCCCCGCCTCGATCGCCAGGCGCGTTTTGCCGACGCCGACCGGCCCCAGCAACGTGACGAGGCGCTCGCCGCCCTCGGCCAGCAGCGCGTGGAGTTGGGCAAGCTCCGCCTCGCGCCCGAGGAAGGGCGTGACCGGTGCCGGTAAGCCTCGGAGCACGGCGGGGGCCGGCTCGGCGGGCGTGGCCGGAAGCGGCGCGGGGGACGCCGGCTCGGGCCCGGCGTCGGCGCGCAGCGCCTCGGCCAGCGCGACGGTCGCCTCGAGCGGCGCCAGGTCGAGCTCCTCGCGCAGGGTGGTGCGGAAGATCTCGTAGGCGCGCAGTGCCGCGGCGCGCGGACCCGCGCCCCCTTCGCCGTCGGCCGCCGCACGTGCGCAACGGAGGTAGGCCTGGAGAGCGTCCTCGGCCAGGGGGTCGCGCTCGAGCACCCCGGCGACGCGCGCAAGAGCGTCCGTCGGCCGCCCCTCGCGCTCGAGCGCCCCCGCGACCTGCAGGACGGCCTCGCGCCAGGCGACCTGCAGCGACTCGCGCTCCGTCTCGAGCCAAGACTCGAAGTCCGGGGCGCCGTCGGCGGGGAGGCCCTCGAGCAGCGGACCGCCGTAGTGGCCCAGCGCGTCGTGCCAGGCGCCCGCCCCGATCGCCGCGCGGAAGAGCTGCAGATCGGACACCACGCGCCAGCGCAGGCGGGTCCGCTCCGCCTCCAAGCCCGCGAACCAGGGCTGCCGGCGACAGTGGTACACGAGTTGGCTCAGGTTGTGGCGGGCGGTCGACTCGGCCTCGTCGGGCCAGAAGAGCGCCAGCACCTCACCGCGGGTGACCCAGTCGTCGCGGTGCGCCAAGAACGCGCCCAGCAGCAGCGATTGACGCAGCGGCACATCCATCCACGCCTCCCCATCCCACGAGCGAGGGGGGCCCAGGAGCCGCAACGAAAGCCGCATGGGCTACCTTAGGCCATCCCCGAACGCGGAACCGCACTGGGCTCACGCTTTCCGGGGCCCCCTCGTGCAGGGGCCCCGGGCGGCGCCGAACGTCAGGGCTGGTAGAGCTCGAAGTTCTGGTACATCGCCGAGACCTCGTCTTCGGTGAGCGCGCGGTCGAACACCATCAGCTCGTCGATCGAGCCGTCGTATGCGTAGCGGCGGACGGCGGTGCCGGATGGGTCGACGGCCAGCTCGCTCGAGGCCACGCGCATCATCGTCAGGTCGGTGCCCGGCCGCGGGCGCGAGGGGGTGTAGGTGCTCGTGTATACACCGCCGCCCACCCGGTTGCCGTTGACGTAGACCTCGAGGGCGCCGCCGCCGGTGCTGCCGTAGACGGCCACCACGTGCGACCAGGTGTTCCTGGGCACGATGAGGCCCGACTGGACGACGTCGACCGAGATCGAGCTTGCGCTCGGACGCCGCCAGATCTGCAGCCGGCCCATCGCTTCGCCGTCGTAGACGCGCATCGCGAAGTCGCCGGCGCGGAGCTGGCCCCCGACCTGGCTGACGATCGTGTGAAGGCTGCCGGTGGAGCGCGGGTTGATCCACGCGCTCAGCGTGAACGGGCCGTCGGTCGGGACCACCAGCAGCTCCGGGAAGCTGTCCAGGTACTCGCCCTGGCCGTCGTCGAAGGTCCACGAGCGCTGGCTGGGATCGGAGCCGTCCCAGCCCGCGCTGTAGGCGCCCCACAGGCTCCCCAGATCGACGCCGCCGATCGCGTCGTCGGTGTCGCCGTCGGCGGGCCACCAGTGCTGCGGCTGCGGCAAGCCGCCGACGCAGTTGCGCACCTCGTAGCTGGTCGTGTCGCCCACCTTCGCCAGGGTGTTGTCGCCGAGGTTGCGAATCGTGAACGAGATCGGCTCCACCTGGTTGATCGCCAGCGGCGCCTCGAAGTACGAGTCCAGGGTGCCGTCGCGGATCAGGTTCTGGACGCCCGTGTTCGGGCCGCCGAGGGCGAAGACCTCGATGCGGGCGCTCGAAAGGGTCTCCTGCAGATCGGCCTCGGCGAAGCCGTCGACCCCGCCGGTGGGCGAGTCGTACGAGAACTCGAGCGCCGCCTCGATGCGCTCGCGCGAGTCGCTCGAGGTGAACGAGTACATGAGGATGCGGCCGTACGAGACGCTGTCGATGTAGAGCGGCAGGTTGGACGCGCTGATGCCCAGCGCCTGCAGGTCGGCGCCGGTGACGCCGTCGGCGAAGATCGACGACGGCCGCTCGGGCAGGTCGACGGCGATGGTGAACAGGCGTTGGACGAAGTACGCGGTGTAGGTGCGCTCGCTGGCATCCTTGCTGTAATCGAGGCGGGCGGAGGCCTCCGCGCCCAGGTAGCGGGCGTCGAGCCCGAGGCTCACGAGCGTCTGGCTGGTGGAGTGGCTCTCCACCGAGGTGAAGGTGCTGGCGCCGGCACCGACGGCGACGTCGGCCCCGAGCGCGTTGACGACGAGTTGGTTGATGCCCTCGCGCATGGTGCTGCCGACGGGCTGGTCGACGATCGTGCTGACGCCGCCGGGGATGCCGAGGACGCCGCCGCCCTGGATCGAGATCCCGAGCGGCGCGCGCCGCTCGCGGCTCAGCGCCAGGAGCTCGAGCGAGCCGACGCTCAGGTGCGACCCGCCGCGGATGAGCGCGCCGGGCCAAAGCACCGAAGCGTCCGGGTTGAAGAGCGCCATCTCGGTGGGGTTCTTGGCGATGCTGTAGGGCGTAGTCGAACACGTGTACACGACGTCGTCGACCGTCTCCTGGTCGATGACGGGGGTCTCGCCGGTCGGCTCGCCAGCGTTCTCGACGACTGGTGGGGCGACCTCGTCCCAGCCCGGCAGCGCGGCCACGAAGGCGTCGACGCTGCCGACGGGACCGCCCTGGCCGCCGCAAGCGACGAGCGCGAGCAGGGCGACGAGGGCGAACGCGGGGCGCCAGGGGGCCTTCGAATAGATCGATCGGCTGGGTCGGGGCATGGGCAGCACCTCTCTCTTCTCGTGAGCTAGGTGCAGCCTAGGGACGGGCCATCAGTCGTGTATCAGTAGCCACCGCGCGCTCGAGGGGCAGCCGTAGGTTCCGTCATGCCTCCTTGCGCACGGTCGCCCAAAAGCGCCCATGCGCGCGAGCCGCGCGGGGCGTTACGCGTCCCGCCAGGAATACCGTGCCTTCCATCCGAGCCGCTGCTCGATCTTCCGGCAATCGAAGACCGAGTCGAACGGGCCGTGGTCGGCCGCGAAGTTGGCGCCGGGTCCGTAGAGCCGTTCGACGGCGTCCTGGATGGGCGTGTCGAGGCAGGTGTCGGCGGCCGCGATCAGGAACACCTCGTGGCCGTCGATCTCGCCCTCGAGCGCCGCCCGGAAGGCGGTGGCCACGTCGCGCGCGTCGATGTAGCTCCAGAAGTTGACGCCACCCTCCGGGAAGTTCTCGCGCCGGTAGCGCAGCACGTCGTAGCCGTCGGGCATGATCACGTTGTTGATGCGCAAGCTGGCGATCGACATCGTGGGGTACTGGCGCACCATCGACTCGGCGATCACCTCGCCCATGTACTTGCTCAGCGCGTAGGCGTTCGGGGAGGCCACGCGGTCGTCCTCGTCGAACGGCAGCTTCGGCGGCAGTTCTTCGGTAGTCAACCAACCGGTCGCCATCTCGCTGCTCGCGTACACCAGGCGCGGCACGCCGAGGTCGCCGGCCGCCTGCATCACGTTCTGGGTGGAAAGGACGTTGTTGGAAAAGGTCTGGTTGCGTGGGAACCCGTGCGGCGACGGGTTGGCCGCCAGGTGGCACACGCCGTCGGGCCGGACCTGGGCGAGGACGTCGTAAACCTCACCGGCGTTCGTGAGCTCGAGGTGCATGAAGTCGCCTGGCAGGTCCGCCGGCGGCCGGACCGCGTCCAGGTTGACCACCTCGTGGCCTGCCGAAACCAGTTCCCGCACCGTGAAGCTGCCAGCGCGGCCGCTTCCGCCCGTGACGATGACGCGCATGTCCGTACCTCCCTCTCCCCCGATCTGGCCGTGCCGTGCGTGGCGCGGGGGTCGGGGCCTCCAGGATAGGCCGTTCATGGCCGACTGCGCCGCGGCGCGTGGCCGCGGGCGCGTCGGCACACCGGATCGCGAACCGGCCGTTGGGGGAACCCGTGCGACCATGCCCAGCATGAGCCTCCAGACGACCCCGACCGCCGCGTCCGCGAACCCCGGCCACGTGGTGCCGCTGGTCACCGGCTCCATCCTCCGGGCCGACGCCGACGTCCGGTTCGACGGCTACGGCCACGCTTGGATCGCCCCGACCTCGCAGGCGCCCACGACGCTCGCGCCACTGAACGACGAAGAGCGCCTAGCCGAGGGGCTTCGCGGCTTCGCGCGCGCCGCAGCGCCGCGCCGCGCGGCGCTACTCGACGCCCAACCTCAGGGCTGCGGTCGCGACGCCGCCGCTCTCGCCCGCTTGTCGAAGATGAGCGGCGTGGCGATCGCCGCCGTGACCGGCTTCCACACCGCGGCGCACTACCCGACCGGCCGGCGCCCCTGGATCACGGCCGATGCCGCGCTCGCGACCTTCCAACGCGAGCTCGACGGCGGCATGCGCGAGCAGCCGCTGTCGCGGCCCGCGGCCGTCGCGGCGGCCCTGGGCGCCGAGGCGCCCGACGACGACCCGTGTTGGGAGGCCGCGGTCGAGGCCTGCCGGCGCTCGGGCGCGCTGCTCTTGGTGCGGCTGGAAGCGGACGCCGATCTCGCCGGCCTGATCCGGTACCTGGACGCGCGCGGCGTGGCCGGCGACCGCACCTACGTCTGCCGCATGGAGACGCAACCGGACGACGGTTTGCACCGCGAACTCGCCAGCACCGGCGCGTTGCTCGGCTACGGCGCGAGCGCGTTCGTCGGCGACGGCGCGTGCGGCACGGTCGCGGCGCTGGAGCAGCGGCTGGACGACGGCCTCGAGGGTGGGGTGGCGATCGGGCTCGAGCTCGCTCGGCCCGGTGCGTGGGCGTCGGAACGGACGGGTGATGGCGACGCCGCAGGACCGGGCGCGCTGTTCGTCAGCGTGGAGCGGCGACTGCGCGCACTCGGCGCCTCCGACCACCACGTCGACGGGCTGCTGGGCAAGAACTTGCTGGCGCGGGCCGCGCGGGCCGAGACACCGGGCGCCGTCGGCTGACGCGCCGCGGCACGTTCGTGCCCCGCGGTGGTCGTCGCCGCGGGGCACGCCGTAGGCTGGGGCAAGGCATGAGCGAGAGGGAGGTCGACGGCATGGAACGACGACCCTTCGGCACCACCGGCATGGTGCTTCCCGAGATCTGCTTCGGGACGATGCGCTACGCGGCGAAGACGCCGGGCGACGACGCCCAGTCGCGGGCCGGCCAGCGCGCGCTGGAAGAGGCGCTCGACCACGGCATCGACTTCGTGCACTCGAGTTACGAGTACGGCACCCGCTGGCTGACCGGCCAGGTGCTCGCCCGGCACCCGCACCGCGATCGGGTGCGGCACGCCATCAAGGTCAACGTGCCCGACTGGGGCGAGCCGAAGTTCGACCCGGCGGCCTTCCGCCGCCAGGTCGAGGACGCCCTGCGCGACTTGCACGCCGACCGCATCGACATCGTGCAGCACCTCCAACGCGGCGACATCGAGCGCCGGCTCGGCTACGACGACCGCGCCGAGCCGCAGCGCATCGCCGACTTCGACGCCGTGCTCGAACCGCTGCGCGAGGTCGCGCAGCAGCTGCGCGACGAGGGGCTGATCGGCGCGCTCACGACGTTCCCCTACACCGTCGGGTACGCCCGTGCGGCCATCGCCTCGGGCGCCTTCGACGGGATCGTGGCGTACTTCAACCTGCTCGAGACCGAGATGGTCGAGGTGTTCGAGCTGATGCGCGAGCGGGGCATGGGGTTCATCGGCATCCGGCCGCTGCTGGGCGGCCTCCTCACCGACGCCCGCCTCGACCGCGCCGCGCTGCCCCCGGGCGACCGCATGCTCGACCCCGGCTGGGACCGCGCGTACGACCACCTCGCCGCGGCCCGCGCCATCGTCGACCCCGAAGTCGGCGAGGGGCGGACGGCGCCGTCTTGGACGAGCTTCGCGCTGAAGTTCTCGATCATCGACCCGCTGATCGCCTCGACCGTCGTGAGCATCAACACGCCCGAGCAATTGCTCGAGGTGGTTGCGGCCTTTGAGGGCGCGCGCCCCGACCCGGCGCTGCTGCCCCGGCTACACGAGGTCAACGCGCGCTTCCGCGCGGAGCACGGGGTGCGGGCCGACGGGGCCGGGGTGCCGCAGTACGAGCGGTAGCGCGTCGCCGAACGGCTCTACCCCCGCACCACCCCGAACCGGAAGCGCTCGTCCTGCAGCACCGTCTCGTAGCCCGCGGACTCGTCGATCCAACACAGCAACGCGCCGGGGTCCTCGCGGGCCCACGCCGCGACCACCTCGCCCACGAAGATCGAGTGGTCGCCCGTCGTGAAGCGCTCCACCACGCGGCACTCGAGGTTCACTTCGCACTCCGCGATCACCGGCGCCGCCACGCGCCGGCCCGGCTGCGCCGTCACCCCGGCCTGCGCGAACTTGTCGACGTCGCGCCCGCTGTGGCTGCCGCAGTACGCCGTCGCCTGAGCCAGATCGCGGCCCGGGTACGCCAAGACGAACGCGCCGGCGCCCTCGATGAGCCCGTGGGTGAAGCGCGAGGGCGCCACGCTGACGGCCATCATCGGCGGCGCCATCGAGGTCCGCATCGTCCACCCCACCGGGCAGATGCTCCGCTGCCCCTCGTGCTCGGCCACCGCCCACGCGATTATCTCGGGCCGCAGCAGCCGCCAGACCGCCGAAACGTCCAGTTCTTGCATCGTCCGCACCTCCGTTCGCGCTTCCCACGGTAGACCACCCGTGCCGGGCCCGGGCGCATCGCGGTCAAACGACGGACCGACCGCGCGCGCGTCCGAAGCGCATGCTCGGCACCAGGAGGTGGCCGATGCGCCACGGGGTCGCCCTGGGTGCGGTGCTCTTGCTGCTGGCGTCGATGGGCCGGGCCGAGGGAATCGTCGCGGCCGGGTACGACGAGCCGGTCGAACGGTACGGGCATTTCGCGCTCGGCCGCCCGCACGAGTACGCGCGTGCGTGGGCGCGCACCGACGCGGGGCGCAGCGTGGTCCTGGAGCTGGCCGAGGACGAGGTGTTCGAGGACCTGGCGCCCCGCCTCGTGCAGTTCACAGAAGACGGTCCGACCGAGCTGCTGGCGATCGTCAGCTCACGCAGCGGCGGCGCCAGGCTGGCGCTGCTCGGCCTGCGCGGGGACACCCTCGAGGTGGTGGCGCGGTCAGCCGCGATCGGGACGCCGCACCGCTGGCTGAACCCGGTGGGCTTCGCCGACCTCGACGACGACGGCGTGGCCGAGATCGCGGCGGTGACCACCCCCCACATCGGCGGCGTGCTGCGCGTCTACCGGCGCGACGGCGGACGCCTCGTCCAGATCGCGGCCCTCGGCGGCTTCTCGAACCACGTGTACCGTTCACCCGAGCTCGCGCTATCGCGGCCCGCCCGGGTCGACGGCCGGATGCAGCTGCTCGTGCCCGACGTGACCCGCACGAGCGTGCGCGTCATCGCGCTGGAGGGCGACCGCCTGGTCGAGACCTACCGCTGCGCGTTCGACGCGCCGATCACCGGACCCGAGCCGCTGAGGACGTGCGAGGAGCGAGCGACGACTCGGTAGCGGCGTCCGAACGTTCTTCACGCCACGCGGTTGTTCGGTAACACTCTTCAAGGTGTAGGATCGTTCTTCAGGCACCCGGCATCGCACGCCACGTACGGGTCGCATGGGACACCGCTGATGACGAAGACCGAACGGCACCCCTTCCCCCCGCCCGTGAAGGTGCTCCTCGAGCGCCGCCTGCCCGAGCGGGCGACACCGGCGGGCTACAGCGCGCTGATCGCGGCGTACGAACTGGCCGTGCCGGTACCGAGCGCCTTGTACGCCACCGGCGAACGCCACCGCATCGTCGAAGAAGACGGCTGGCGCATCCTGACGCCGCGGCACGCCCCCAAGCCGACGCTCGCGGCCCACCTCACGTTCGCGCTGAAGCACGAGGGGCTCGATCTCGCGGTGCTGAAGCGGCTCTTCCTCGCGCTCGGACCCGAACCGATCGAGCTCCTGGTCCGCACCACCCCGACCGGCGCCTACGCCCGGCGTGTCTGGTTCCTGTACGAGTGGTTGACGGGGCGCCGGCTCGACCTCCCCGACGCCACGGGGGGACGCTACGTGCCGGTCGTCGACCGGAAGCTCCAGTACGCCACGGCAGGCGAGAGCGTCGCGCGCCAGCGCGTCCACGACAACCTCCCGGGCACGCCAGCGTTCTGCCCCCTGGTCTTCCGCACACCGGAACTCGAGCGACAGATCGCCAGCGACCTCTCGCGGCGCGCGCACGAGGTCATCGACGCCGTCCCTCGGGACGTGTTGGCCCGGACCGCTGCGTTCTTGCTGCTGAACGACTCGCGCGCGAGCTACGCGATCGAAGGGGAGCGTCCGGCGCGCTCGCGCATCGAGCGCTGGGGGCGAGCGATCGGCGAAGCGGGGCGCCACGACCTGGACGCGGACGAGCTCCTGCGGTTGCAGGCGCTCGTGATCGGCGACGCGCGCTTCGTCACGCTCGGGTTCCGGCAGGAGGGCGGTTTCGTCGGCGAGCACGACCGCAGCACGCGCATGCCGCTTCCGGACCACGTGAGCGCTCGACCGAACGACGTTCCCGACTTGATCCGAGGCGTGCTCGAGTGCGCCGGCGGACGCTCCCGAGCGCTCGATCCCGTGATCGCCGCCGCCGTGATCGCGTTCGGCTTCGTGTACGTCCATCCCTTCGAGGACGGCAACGGACGCATCCACCGCTACCTCATCCACCACGTCCTCGCGCGACACGGGTTCGCGCCACCCGGCATCGTGTTCCCCGTCTCGGCCGCGATCCTGGACCAGATCGACGCGTACCGGGCCGCGCTCGAGCGCTACGCGGAGCGCCTCCTGCCGGTCGTCGAGTGGCGACCGACGCCCGCGTTCAACGTCGAGGTCCTCAACGACACCGGCGACTTCTACCGCTTCTTCGACGCGACGCCGCATGCGGAGTTCCTGTACGCCTGCGTGCGCCAGACGATCGAAGAGGACCTGCCCGCAGAAACGGCGTTCTTGCGCAATTACGACGTGTTCCGCGCGAGCGTCGAAGAACTCGTCGACATGCCCGAGCGGACCATCGATCTCCTCTACCGGTTCCTCCGCCAACACGACGGCACGTTGTCGCGCCGCGCGCGTACGAAGGAGCTCGCCGCGCTCAGCGACGACGAAGTGGAGCGCATCGAAGCGATCTACGCTGCGAGCTTCCACGAGCTGAGCGGGTGAACGCGGCCCGCCGCCAAAGATCCACCATGTCCCGCACCACCCTCCTCGCGCTCCTCGCCTTCCTGGCCTTCATC
>JBHEOT010000030.1:0-31992 GCA_046260675.1 Trueperaceae bacterium
CGTCGGCGTAGTGCCAGGGGGCGTCGACGTGCGTGCCGGAGTGGAGGCTGGTGCTGATGCTGCCGACGTTGACGCTCGATCCCTCGGCGATGCGACCGTTCACGCGGATCTCGAGCGGCACGTCGCCGGGCCAGTTCGGATGGCCGTTGCGCAGCGCGCGGGTGACGTCGATCACTAGGCTGATCACTGGGGTGGTCACTAAGGTCGCGCCTCGCCCGTGGCCGTCGCCGCCGGCGTCCCCAGAGGGGCGCCCGCGCCCTGCGACGCGGCGCGGCGCACGGCGTCCGCGACGTGCGTCGACCAGTGCGCCACCAGCGCGTCGGTGGCCGCTTCGACCATCACCCGCACCAGCGGCTCGGTGCCCGACGGGCGCACGTTGACGCGGCCGTCCGCGCCGAGCGCCGCCTCGACGTCGGCGACGGCGGCGAGCACCACCGGGTCGCCGGCGACCTGGACCTTGGCGCCGGGGGGCACGGCGACGTTGATCAGCGTCTGCGGGAAGCTGGGGATGCGGTCCATCCAGGCGTCGAGCGGAACGCCCGAGGCGCGGCAGGCGGCGAGCGTCTGCAGCGCGGTCAGGATGCCGTCGCCGGTCGGTGCCTTGTCCAGGAACAAGACGTGGCCCGACTGCTCGCCGCCGAGGCGCCAGCCCGCGCCGAGCAGCTTCTCGTGCACGTAGCGGTCGCCCACCTGCACGCGGTGGAGCGTGACGCCTTCGGTCGCGAGGAAGCGCTCGATCCCGAGGTTGGTCATCTGGGTGGCCACGACGTTCGCGTCGCCGCGCACGAGGGCGTTGATCGCGATCATGTGGTCGCCCGTCACCAACCGCCCGCGGCGGTCGACGAGCAACACGCGGTCGGCGTCGCCGTCGAAGGTGACGCCGACGTCGAAGCCGCCGCGCAGCACGCGTTCGCGCACGGTCTCGGGGTGGGTGCTGCCGCACGCGGTGTTGATGTTCAGGCCATCGGGCTTGGCGGCCGCGACCTCGAGGCGGGCGCCGATCTGCTCGAACACCCGCGGCGCGATCTTGTACGCGGCGCCGTTCGCGCAGTCGAGCGCCACCCGCAGCCCGTCCAGGAACGGGGCGTTGCCGAGCAGGAAGCGCACGTAGTGGCCGTCCTCGAAGCGGTAGCGCCGCATCTGGCCCAGGTGGGCGCCGGTGCGCTCGTCGCCGCCGAGCGCCGCGACGCTGCCGCGGTCGAGGGCGTTCATCCGCGTCTCGAGGGCGGCCTCCTCGGCGTCGGCCAGCTTCGCGCCGTCCGCGCCGAACAGCTTGAGGCCGTTGTCCTCGAACGGGTTGTGCGACGCGCTGACGACGACGCCGGCGGCCGCTTCGAGCGCCCGCACCAGGTGGCTGACGCCGGGGGTGGGCATGACGCCCAGGTCGACGACGTCGGCGCCGCCCGCGGTGAGCCCGGCCGTGACCGCGGACGCGAGCATGGGACCGGAGCGGCGGGTGTCGCGGCCGACCACGACGACCGGGCGATCGGTGCCGCGGTCGCGCAGGTGCTCGGCGGTCGCGAGGCCGAGCATGAGGGCGAACGGGGCCGTCATCGGCGGTCGACCGGCGACGCCGCGGATGCCGTCCGTGCCGAACAGGTGGCGGGTGGACATGGCGGACACTGTACCTCGCCACGTGGACCCCCCCGGGACGGGAGCGGCTGCATGGCCGACGCCATGGGCGGAACCGCCGCCGCGGCCAGGGTGTAGGCTTCGACCCATGTTGAACCCGACCCTGCGGCCGGTGGAGGCGCGCGTGTACACCGACGAGTTCCGCGTGTACGGGGTCTTCCACCTGCGCGCGAACACCGGCACCGCCTGGCTGCTCAACGCCGACGACCGGCCGCACCTGCCGCTCACGCACGTGTCGATGTACCGGCCCGGCGTCGCCCACCCGCCCGGCTCGGAGGCGCTCGCCTACGAGACCCACTTCGCGGCCATCCCCAAGGCGTCGATCGTCTGGATGCAGGGGGGCGCGCCCGATTCAGGGAACGAGGGCATGGGGCGCCAGCCGCGTCAGGTGTACCTGATCTACCCGACGTACGTCATGACCGGGGTGTTCCAGATCCGCCCCGAGGTGCGGCTGTCGGACTACATCGGCACGGCCATGGCAGCGAAGCCGTTCGTCACCCTGCACGACGCGCGCATCCTCGGGGCGGGCAGCCGCGGTCAAAGCATCGCGGAGCTGCCGACGATCCAGTCCCACGCCTTCATCACCGTCAACCTGCGCAACGTCGGCGGCATCTTCGACTTGCGCGGCGGCGACCCCGCCAAGGCCTACGTCGCCGAAGAGTGATCCGTGGCGCGGGAAGCGGCGGCCGAGCCGGGACCCGCTTCCCACCCCGGGCTGGGCGAGCTGACCGCTAGCGGCGGGGCGCCGGCCCCCTTGCGGTAAAGCGCGAACGCCACCGGCCCGTGCTCCGCGCGGCGCAGCGGCGCCAGCCCCGCCGCGCCGGCCCAGCCGTCGACCGCCTCGGGCGTGGGGAAGCGCAGCCCGCCGCGCTCGAGCAGCCATTGGACCGCGCGCGCCGGGCCGACCGCCCGGCGCGCGAACATCGTCCAGACCAGCCCCGACGGGCGCACCGCGCGCGCGAGCTCGCGGAACGCGCGAGCGGGGTCGCCGAACTCGTTGAGCGTCGCCCCCACGACCGCGGCGTCGAACGCACCGTCGACGAACGGCAGCGCGTGGGCGTCGCCGCGCACCCAGGTGGCCTCGAGGCCCGCGCGGTCGGCGCGTCGGCGGCCGACCCGCAAGAAGGCGGCCGACGCGTCGAGCGCGAACGCCTCGGCGCCGTCGGCCGCCAGCGTGCGGGCGTAGAGGCCGGAGCTGCAGCCGACGTCCAGCACGCGCCTGCCCGCGAGCGGCTCGGGCGCGCCCGGTTCGACGGGTCCGAGCGTCGCGCCCAGCCAGGCGCGCAGCGTGCGCAGCTCATGCGCGGTGGTCGTGCCGCCCAGGGTGAGGATCGCGAGCGAGCGGTGGCGCCACAGCGGTTCGTACGCCCACGCGGTGGGGGCGAGGTCGTTGACCCAGCCGGCCGCGCCGCGCGTCGGGAGGAGCCCCGTGCGCCCCGGATGCGCGTCGACGAAGCCGTCGCGGACGGGGTACGTGCGGTCGAACGGGGCGGCGCGCCCGTCCGAGGCCGCGGCGTCTGGGATCACGAAGGCCGCGATTCAGAGGTTCCAGCCACCGGCGACCTCGAGGTGGACCCCGGTGACGTACCGCGCCTCGGGGCTCAGCAGGTAGCGAACCGCGCCGGCCAGCTCGTCGAGCGATCCGGTGCGACCCATGGGGAGGTCGTCCAGCGGTTTGCTGACGCTGTTCTCGAGCACGCCGGGGCTGACCACGTTCGCGGTGATGCCGTGGGCCGCTTCCGTCGCGGCGAGCGCCTTGGTGTAGTGCAGGACCCCCGCCTTGGCGGCGACGTACGCGACGATCCCGGGCCGCGCTTTGAGCAGCTCGGCTCCGGCGTAGCCGATGTTCACGATGCGCCCGCCCCCACCGGCGCGCATCATCGGCACCGCCCGCTGGCACGTGGCGAAGGTGGCGTGGAGGTTGGAGTCGAACATGCGCCGCCACGTGGCGCCGTCGAGCTCGTCGAGCGGTCCGCGGTGGTAGGCGCCGACGTTGTTCACCAGCACCCGCAGGCCGCCCAACGCCTCGGCGGCGGCGTCGACCAGACCCTGGGCCTCCGACTCCACCAGGACGTCCGCGCGCAGCGCCATCGCTCGCACGCCGAGCGCTTCGCAGCGCGCGACCACGTCGGCCGCCTCGGCTTCGCTGTTCCGGTAGTGCACCGCGACGTCGATGCCCGCTTCGGCGCACAGCAGCGCGAGCGCGCGCCCGACGCCCTTGGCGGAGCCGGTGACCAGGGCGCCACCGCGCCCGGGCGGCGGCGTCGGCTTCACGGCCGGTCCTCGACGGTGGGGCCCGTCGTGCGGCCGGTCGACGGGTGCGCGATCAGTTCCGGGGTCGCGAACCCGTGGGCGCGGTAGTGCTCGACGAGCGCGCGGGTCGGCGCGTTGAGGTCCATGCGGAGCGCCTCCTCGGGCGCGGCCCAGACGTGCGCCTGCGCTTCGTCGTTCAGCACTACGTCCTCGCCGGTCGCGCGCGCCACGAAGTTCAGGAGCACGAAGTGCGCCGGGCGGTGGAACTCGGGGTGGTCGACCGCCTCCTGCGTCGGCGCCCACGCGACGGCCGCGAGCGTCAGCGCGGTCTCCTCACGCACCTCGCGGTGCACGGCCGCCAGCAGCGTCTCGCCCAGGTCGACCTTGCCGCCGGGCACCCCCCAGCGGTCGCGCCATTTGTGGGTGCGCACGAGCAGGACGCGCCCCGACGGGCCGACGATCAGCGCCCCGACGGTGACCAGCGGGTAATTGCGACCCGGTTCGGCCTGCGCCCCGGCCGGTGGGGCGGCCGGCGACCGATCGCCGGTCACGCCGCCGCCCCGCCGCGCCGGAAGCGCACGACGCGCAGCAATTGCACCGCGCCGACGTACGCCGCCATCGCGTAGACGAGCAGCACGTACGCGAAGGGTGCGCCGAGCGCCAAGCACGCCGCGAGCACCGCCATCTGGGTGGTGAGGCCGAGGTTGACCAGCGTCGAGGTGCTCCACAGGTCGTTCCAGGCCAAGCGCTGATCGAGCGGCGCGGTCTCGTAGGAGGTGTCCGTCACGCGCACGAACGCGCGCTCGTCGAGGCGGTCGATCGCGACGTCCTGGGGCTCGAGGAAGCGTTCGTAGAAACCGCGGAACGCGGCCAGCCAACGCTCCGGTGCACCCGCGGGCACGCCGTCGGCTTCGAGGGGCACGAGCCCACGCAACGCCTTGTAGCGGCGCTCGAGGTTGAAGTCGAGCGAGAGCACGACCACGAGCGCGGCGTAGCCACCGAGCGCGAGCGGCACCGCCCACATACCGGGACCGTGCACCGCCAGCGCCGCGAACAGCAGCGCGTTGACGATCGTGTCGAGCACCGTGTCGAGGTAGCGGCCCATGACCGTGACGCGGCCCGTGGCTCGTGCCAAGCTGCCGTCGACGTTGTCGAGGAAGGCCTTGATCAGGAGCAGCCCCGCCGCCACGCGCCACGCGCCCACGTCGCCGACCACGATCAAAACCGCCGCCGCGGCACCGAGGGCGGCGTGGCTCCAGACCACGAGCTGTGGATCGATGCCGAGCCGGGCCGCCGCCCGCACGGCGACGTTCGCGACCGGCTGCACCGCCCTCAGCACCACCTCGGAGCGCGGTCGGCGCTTGGCCGCCGCGTCGACGTCGATCGCCATCGCCCCCGCGTCGGTTCTCATCGCTCTAACATTAGCAGCGCATCGGGTTCGAGAGCGCGCGCCTGGCCACGGTGGGGGCAGCTGCGGGGTTAGATTCGGGGCGTGGACGAGAGCTTGGCCTGGGCCCTCGCGGTGGCGACGTTCGTCGCCCTCATCGGCTGGCGGTTCGCGCTGTGGCGGCCCCGTCCGCTGCCGGGCGTCGACCGGCCAGGGCCCTGGGCGATGGGCCACCGCGGCGTTCGCGGGTCGTTGCCCGAGAACACCGTCGCCGCCTTCGAGGCCGCGCTGGCGGCCGGGCTCGACGGGCTCGAGGTCGACGTGCAGCGCACCCGGGACGGCCACCTGGTGCTGACGCACGACTTCGAGCTGGGGGGCCAGCGGGTGGTCGACGCCGACCTGGCGACGCTGCGCGCAGCCGCGCCCGAACTGCCGACGTTCGACGAGCTGGTCGCGGTCGCGCGCCGGTACCCGGGCACGCTGCTGAACGTCGAGCTCAAGAGCCTCGGGTGGCGCGACCGCGGCCTGCCGGCGGCGGTCGCCGAGGCGCTGCGTGCCTCGGACCTCGCCGACCGAACGATCGTGTCGAGCTTCAGCCCGGTGGCGCTTGCGCGCTTCCGCCTGCGCGCGCCCGAGGTGCGCACCGGCTACCTGTGGACCGCGCGTTCGGACGCGCCGCTCGGGCTCCGGTCGCCGTGGCCGGCGGGGTGGTTGCACGTGGACGCGCTCCACCCGCACCACTCGAGCGTCACCGCGGACGCCGTGGCGCGGTGGCACCGCCGCGGGGCCCTGGTCAGCACGTGGACCGTCAACGACCCCGCCGACGCGTCCCGGGTGCGCGCCGCGGGCGTGGACGGTATCATCGGCGACGATCCCCGGACGCTCCTGGACGCGCTCGACCGAGCGCCGGAGCCCCGAGTCCCCGAGGAGGACGCGTGAGCATCCCCCGCTTCAAAGTCATCACGTCGAACAGCCTCGAGCTCTTCGAGGAACGCCTCAACGCCTACTTGGACCAGCTCGATCGCGACGAGATGGTCGTGGACGTCAAGTTCGCGACCGCGGCGCTCGACACGTCGATCGAGTTCACCGCCTTGGTCCAGACCCAAAAGACCGAGTCCTGGACGTGAAACTTCGCGCGTGCCTCGGCGCGCGCGCGGGCTAGGCTGACGGTTCATGTCCACGACCCTCGTACTGGCCGTCGACGACGAACCGGCGCTGCTGAAGATCACCGAACGCACGCTGCAGCGGGGCGGTTACGCCGTGCTCACCTTCGACGATCCCCGCGACGCGCTCGCCGAGATGGTCGAGGGGCTGCGCCCGGACGTCATCGTGAGCGACATCCACATGCCGGTGATCGACGGGTACGAGTTCTACCGCAAGGTGCGCGACCTGCCCGAGCTGCGCGCCGTGCCGTTCCTGTTCCTGACCGCGCTCGAGGATCGCGCCAGCATGCGCAAGGGCATGGCGCTCGGGGCGGACGACTACTTGACCAAGCCCTTCCGCGCCGAGGAGCTGCTCGACGCCGTCGAGGTGCGCTTGCGGCGCATCGCCGAACTGCGCCGGCCGCTCGAGGGGGTGGTCGCGGTGACCGGGTTCGGCCACCCGCGCGTCCATCGCGACGGCGAGCGCCTCGACTGGGAGTCGCTCAAGGCACTCGAGCTGCTCTTCTACCTGCTCGAGCATCGGGGTGGCGCGACGACCTTCGAGGTCGCCGAGGCGCTGTGGCCCGGCAAGACCGAGTCGAAGGCGTCGTCCTCGTTCCACACCACCCTCTACCGGCTGCGCAAGGTGATGGGCGGCGAGATCGTGGAGTCGGCGAACCGGCGGTACTACCTGCAGGACAAGTTCACGATCGAGTACGACGTCGATCAGTACCGCGCGCTCGCCAAGCGCGCTCGCGATTCGCGGATCGCGAGCGATTACCGCGGGGCCGTGGAGCGGTACTCGGGCCACTTCCTGACCGGGATGAACGGCACCTGGCTCGAAGACGCCCGCGCTTCGCTGCAAGCGGAGCACCTCGCGCTGCTGCACGCGGCGGCGGAGGCGGCGCGCGAGCAGGGCGACCACGACGGCACGACCGCGCTCTACCAGCGCATGACCGAGCACGAACCGTTCTCGGAGCTCGCCTGGGAAGGCCTGGCCGCCTCCTGGGAGGCCCGCGGCGAACGGCTCCGGGCGGCCGAGGCGCGCGAGCGCTTCGAGCGCCTCATGACCGAAGCCTGAGTCAAGCCGGCCGCCCCGGCCGCACCCCCGGTCGGATCGGTCTCGTGCGGCCGGCCGCCCCACCCTCGGAGGCCCCGCATGTATCAGCTCGACCTGACCGGCAAACGCGCCCTCGTCATGGGCGTCACCAACCAGCGCAGCCTCGCCTGGGCGCTCGCGCAGCCGCTCGCCGCCGCCGGCGCGACGATCGCCTACAGCTACCAGGGCGAACGCCTGCGCCCGACGCTCGAGAAGCTGACCGAGGACCAACCCGGCGCCACCCTCCACGCGTGCGACGTCACCGACGACGCGCAGCTCGACGCGCTCTTCGCCGACCTCGAGCGCGACCACGGGCACCTCGACTTCGTGGTGCACGCCTTGGCGTACGCCCCGCCGGCGACCTTCGCGGCGCCGTTCGTCGAGACCGGGCGCGACGACTGGAAGCTGGCGATGGACGTGTCGGCCTACTCGCTCGTGGCCGTCGCCAACCGCGCCCGGCGCCTCATGACCGAGGGCGGCTCGATGGTGACGCTGACGTACCTGGCGGCGGAGCGGGTGGTGCCGCACTACAACATGATGGGCGTGGCCAAAGCCGCCCTGGAGGCGTCCGTGCGCTACCTGGCGTACGACCTGGGGCCGCGGGGGGTTCGCGTCAACGCGATCTCCGCGGGTCCGGTGCGCACGATCGCGGCGCGCTCGATCGCCGGCTTCGGCGACATGTACTCGGAGGCCGGGCGCCAGTCGATGCTGCGCCGCAACATCACCGCCGAGGAGGTGGGCGGCCTCGGCCTCTCGCTGCTCGTGCCCGAGCTGGGCGGCGGCGTCACCGGCGAGACCGTCTACGTCGACGCCGGCTTCCACGCGATCGGGATGTTCCTGCCCCAGGTGGGCGACGAGGCGGCGGAGGGCCCAGCAGGCTGACCGTGGTAGCGTCCCGCATGCCTTCGCTCGCGCGCGCTCCGGACTTGCGATGGCGTCGTTCGCGGCCCTGCGTCGGCACGACCGACGTTTGCACGACCAGCGTCCGCCCGACCGCCCGCGCGGCGCGCGCCGCCGCGTAGCGGGCCCGACCCGTCGACCGTTCGCCCACCGAAGGACGCCCCATGACCCACACGCACGCCCAGGAGGCCGGCGCTCCCGCGCTGGAGCCCGTGTTCCGCGAGGTGCTCGCCGACCTCGACACCCCGCTCACCGCCTACCTGAAGATCGCCGGCCAACCTTCGTTCCTGCTCGAGTCCGTGGAGCAAGGCGAGCGCATCGCCCGCTACTCGTTCCTCGGCACCGGCGCGCGCCGGCGCTTCGAGGCGCGCGGCGAGCGCCTGACGATCACCGAAGGGGGGCGCAGCGAGACCCTCACGACCCAGGACCCGCTGCGCGTGCTGTGGGAGCGCACGGTGCGCGAAACCCGCCCGCATCCGCTCCTGCCGGCCTTCTGGAGCGGCGTCGTCGGGTACGCGTCGTACGACCTGGTGCGGCTCTACGAGCGCCTGCCGGACGCGAACCCCGACGAGCTCGGCATCCCGGACCTGTGCTTCGTCGAGCCCGAGGTGGTGGTGGTGTTCGACCACCTGCGGCGCAAGGCGTTCGTCGTCGCGCCCGCGGTCGTCGGCGACGACGCGGATCGCGCCCGGGCCCAAGCGCTCGTCGACGCCACGTTCCAGCGCCTGCGCGGCCCGCTGCCGGGCGTGCCGGGCGACCGGGCCGGGCAGCGCGTCGACTTCACGAGCAACTTCACGCCCGAAGCCTTCCGAGACGCCGTCGCGAGGGCGGTGCGCTACATCCACGCCGGCGACGTCTTCCAGGTGGTGCCCAGCCAGCGCCTGTCGGCCGACCTCGGCGTGCACCCGTTCGCGGTCTACCGGGCGCTCCGGACGATCAACCCGAGCCCGTACCTCGGCTACCTCGACCTCGGGCCGGCCACGCTGGTCGCGAGCAGCCCGGAGAGCCTGGTGCGCGCCGATGGGCGCCGCGTCGAGACCTGCCCCATCGCCGGCACCCGCAAGCGCGGCGCGACCGCCGCCGAGGACGCGGCGCTCGCCGAGGAGCTGCGCGCGGACGCCAAGGAGCGCGCCGAGCACGTCATGCTCGTCGACCTGGGGCGCAACGACCTGGGGCGCGTGTGCGCGCCGGGGACGGTGAAGGTGACCGACCTGATGTCGGTCGAGCGCTACTCGCACGTCATGCACTTGGTGTCGCGCGTCCAAGGGGAGCTGGCCGAGGGGCGCACGGCGCTCGACGCGCTCTCGGCCACGCTGCCGATGGGGACGGCGTCCGGGGCGCCCAAGGTGCGCGCCATGGAGATCATCGACGAGCTCGAGCCGGTGCGCCGCGGGCCCTACGCGGGCGCCTTCGGCTACCTGGCGGTCGGCGGCGACATGGACATGGCGCTCACGCTGCGGACGATGGTCGTGACCGGTGGGCGCATCCACCTGCAGGCCGGCGGCGGCGTCGTCGCCGACAGCGACCCGGAGTTCGAGTACCAGGAGTCGCTCAACAAGCTCGCCGCGCTGCGGCGCGCGGTCGACGTCGCCGCGGAGGGCCTCGCGTGAGCCGCGTCTTGATGATCGACAACTACGACTCGTTCACCTACAACCTGGTGCAGTACCTGGCGGAACTGGGCAGCGAGGTGACCGTCTGGCGCAACGACGCCTTCACGTGGGGCGAGCTCGACGCGCTCGCCCCCGACGCGGTCGTCGTCTCGCCCGGGCCCTGCACGCCCAACGAAGCGGGGTACACGCTGCCCGCCATCGAGCGGCTGTCGGGGCGCGTGCCGCTGCTCGGCGTCTGCCTCGGCCATCAGGCGATCGGGCAGGCCTTCGGCGGCCGCGTGGTGCGCGCGCCGGTGATCATGCACGGCAAGACCAGCGACGTCGTCCACGACGGCTCTGGGGTCTTCGCCGGCCTGCGCGACGGGGTGACGTGCACGCGCTACCACTCGCTCGTGGTGCAGGACCCGCCGGCCGAGCTGCTCGTCAACGCCTGGGTGGACGAAGCGGACCAGCGCACGATCATGGGCGTGCGCCACGCCGAGCACCCGACGTGGGGCGTGCAGTTCCACCCCGAGAGCGTCCTCACGGAGGACGGCCACGCGATGCTCGCGAACTTCCTGGCGATGGCGCGCGAGCGGCGGGGTGTGGGTTGACGGCCGACCCCGAGCTGAGCGTGCTCACGCCCACGTCGGGGCGGGTCGATCTGGTCCTGCGCAAGCTCGAGGCGCTCGCCGCCGATGCCGAGCGCCCTGCGCTCGAGGTCGTCCTGCTCGACAACGCCTGCCCCGACGGGGTCGGCGACCGGGTCGCAGCGCGCGATTGGCCCTTCGAGGTGCGCGTGCTGCGGAGCCGCGAGCGCCTGCCGGCCGGCCCGGCGCGCCTGATGGCGGGGCGCGCGGCGCGCGGCCGCCTCGTCTGGCTGAGCGACGACGACTGCGTCCCGCACGCCGGCGCCGCTGCCCTCCACCTCGCGCGCCAGGCGCTGGGGCGCTGCGTGGGGGTCGGCTCGGTTCGCTTCGTCGCCGACGACGGACGGTTCTTGAGCGCGCTGCGGGCGCGTCGACCGGGTCCCGCACGGGTGACGGGCGTCAACACGGTCGTGGAGCGCGCCACCTGGCTGCGGGTCGCGGAGCGGCTGCCGCCGCTCCCGCGCCGGTACGGTGGCGAGGACACGCTGCTCGGCCTCGCGCTCGAGGACGTCGGCGCGCGCATCGCGCCGGTGCCGGACGCGTGGGTCGATCACGTCGGCCCCATCCCGTCTTCGTCCGGCGACCCCGCCAAGGGCTACGACGCCGGCTACAACGCCGCCGTCCTCGCCGCTGCCTACCCGCGCGCCGCATGGGCGCTCGGGGTCCACCCGCTGCAGCTGCGCGCCAAGGGCGCGCTGCTCGCGCCGCCGTTGGGGTCGCTCGCGCGACGCTCGGCGCCCCGGCTCACGGCCTTCGAAGCCGCGTACCTCGAAGGCGCGATCGATGGGCGCGCGGCGCCGCGCCTCGCCACCCCGACCGCCATCCCCCAGGAGGACCCCCAGTGAGCCATACCTTCGACGACGCCGCCATCGGACCGCTCCTCGCCCGCGTGTTCGACGGCGAGCGTCTCAGCACCGACGAAGCGCGCGGCGTGATGGGCCGCCTGATGGACGGCGAGCTGTCGCAGATGCAAGCGGCGGCGCTCCTGGCGGCGCTCCGCACCCGTGGCGAGACCGTCGAGGAGATCGTCGGGTTCGCCCAGGCGATGCGCGCGCGTGCGGTCACGGTGCCGGTGCACGTCGACGGCCCGCTGCTCGATACCTGCGGCACGGGCGGAACCGGCGTCTCGACGATCAACGTCAGCACCACCGCGACCTTCGTGGCGGCCGCTGCCGGCGTGCGCATCGCCAAGCACGGGAACCGCGGGGTGACCAAGCGCTCGGGGTCCGCCGACGTGCTCGAGGCGCTCGGGGTGCGCCTCGACATCGGCCCCGAGCGCCTGGGCGAGGCGATCGAGACGCTCGGGGTGGGCTTCGTCTTCGCCCGCGCGCACCACCCGGCGATGCGCTTCGTCGCGCCGATCCGCGCCGACCTGCAAGCGCGCACCATCTTCAACAACCTCGGACCGCTGACGAACCCCGCCGGCGCGACGCGCCAGCTGCTGGGCGTGTACGACGCGGCGTGGACCCAGCCGCTCGCCGAGGTGCTGCGCGGGCTGGGCACCGAACGGGCGCTGGTCGTGCACGGCGACGGCCTCGACGACCTGGCGCTCTCGGGACCGTCGCAGGTGACCGAGCTGCACGCCGACGGCCGCATCGAGACCACGACCGTGCACCCGGAGGAGCTGGGGGTGGCGCCGGCACCGCTCGAGGCGATCTTGGGGGGCGATCCGGTCGCGAACGCGGCGGTCGCCCGCGACATCCTCTCCGGACGGATCCAGGACGCGCGACGCGACGTCGTGGCGCTGTGCGCCGGAGCCACCCTCTACCTCGCCGGCCGCGCCCCCGACCTTCGAAGAGGGGTCGCGGACGCCCTCGAGGTGCTGCAGGGGGGCGCCGGACTCGAAGTCCTCGATCGCTACGCCGCGTTCACCCAGGCGGGCTGAGGGCGCGGTCGCGTTCCGCGCCCGAATCGGGCGCCCGGGAACGCATTCGGCGGGCGGGCGTGTGCCACGATGACGTGATGAACCGCCGTGGGGCCGAACGCCCCCACGCGTCGGTGCCCGAGCGTTGGGCAGGAGGTCCGCACCATGTCCCAGGATTCGAACCCGTCCGACGGTAGGCTCGTCGGCTCCATGGCCGTCAAGACCGGCTTCGCCGAGCAGTTCAAGGGCGGCGTCATCATGGACGTCGTCGATCGCGAGCAGGCGCGCATCGCCGAGGACGCCGGCGCCGTCGCCGTCATGGCGCTCGAGCGCGTTCCCGCCGACATCCGGGTCCAAGGCGGCGTCGCGCGGATGAGCGACCCCGACATGATCCAGGGGATCATCGACGAGGTGTCGATCCCGGTCATGGCCAAGGCGCGCATCGGCCACTTCGTCGAGGCGCAGATCCTGCAGTCGCTCGGCGTCGACTTCGTCGACGAGTCCGAGGTGCTCACGCCGGCCGACGAGGCGTACCACATCGACAAGCACGCGTTCACGGTGCCGTTCGTCTGCGGCGCCACGAACATCGGTGAGGCGCTCCGGCGCATCGGCGAGGGCGCCACGATGATCCGCACCAAGGGCGAGGCCGGCACCGGCAACGTCGTCGAAGCGGTCCGGCATGCGCGCTCCGTGATCGGCGCGGTGCGGCACGTCCAGAACCTTCCGCGCGAGGAGCTCATGACCTTCGCCAAGGACCACGGCGCGCCGTACGACCTGGTCGTCTACGTCCACGAGCACGGCAAGCTCCCCGTCGTGAACTTCGCCGCGGGCGGCATCGCGACCCCGGCGGACGCGGCGCTGATGATGCAGTTGGGGATCGACGGCGTCTTCGTCGGCTCCGGCATCTTCAAGTCCGCCCCCGGCCTGACCGGCAAGGACGCCCAGCAGGCCTGGTTCAGCCGCGCCGAGGCGATCGTCCGGGCGACGACGCACTTCCAAGATCCGGACGTCCTGGCCGAGGTCAGCCGCGGCCTGGGCGAACCGATGGTCGGCATCAACATCGACACGCTGCGCGAAGACGAGTTGATGGCCGGTCGCGGTTGGTGAGACTTCGATTGGCTGGCGAACTTCAGCCAGCCAATCGAAGCCATTGCAGTTCCTAGGCCGGGTAAGGCGCCCGGCCTAGGAACTGCGAGTCACCGGGGCTTACGTCTTCGAGTTGGGACCCGCGCGAAAGACCGACCGGGCCTCGGTGCTCGACACCGTGGTTGAGCAGGGGTCGTCGCGCACGCGTCCCTCGCGCAGCACTCGAACAGCTGCGGGAAGACGCGATGAGTACCTTGAACCCAAACCACAACGCGTCAACGTCGGCAAGGACTCCTGCGACATCGCCAAAACTTTGCCGGGGTGCGGGTCCGCCAGGGCAAGAGGCCCCCGGGGGCGTGCCTCGGCGCGACGCTCCATCAACCTTGCAATCTTAAAGTTCCGCTTTTGAATTGCAAGGTTAGACTAACTTCCCGCGATAGACGCCTCCCCGACGTCGGGCGTGCGGCCGCTCGAGCGATCGGCCGCGCGCCGTCGAGCTGCCGTTTACGCGCCTGCCCCATCGAGCACGTCTGTGACGGTGGTGTGTCCGTCGCACCAGCCCATCGCGAGGCACCCGTGCTCGGTGGCCAGGATGAGGTCGCCGCTGCCGTCCATGCGGCGCACGTCGGCGAGGGCGCGCTCTAGCGAAGAGCCTGCGCGCGATCGAAGCCACCCTCGATGGCGCGCGCGGCCTTCTACGACCCGCCTGCGCGCCGCTGGGAAGCCCGCGCAGGTCGCGCTCACCGCCTGCATGCGCAGGCTGCTCACGCTCCTCGGTGCCATCGCGAAGAGCGCCCGCAGCTTGGAGCAACGATTAAGGCAGCTGCTGAGCCGAGCGTGGCCGGGTAGAGCGTCTGGCCTAGGAACTGCGAGTCACCGGGGCTGAGCCAATGGGTCGCGCGACGGAGCGAGCATCGACGCCGTCCAGGAACCCGCCCAGGATCTCGTCGAACCGCTCTGCTCGCTCCATGTTGGCGAAGTGCCCGGCGTCGGCGAGGGGCACCACGCGCGCGTCGTGCGCCGCGTCGAGCGCCGCCAACGTCGATGCCAGAGCGTCGTTGATGCCCTTGTCGCGCGCGCCCTGGATGAGCAACATCGGGCGTCGGGTCGAGCGGAGGGTTTCGGTGTAGTCGTAGCGGGCGATGTGCTGGGGGATCTGCAGCAGCGCGACCTTGCTCGCCTGTCGGTACAGGCGTTTGATCTCGGCGCCGACGGCCTCGTCCTTCGCGGCGCTGGCGCCCACCAGGCGCGCGACGCCATTGACCCCGAGGAGGCGCACGGTGCCTACCGCCAACCAGTACGTCCAGCGCGAGCTTGCGAGTTCGGCGGTGGTGCCGAAGGTGGTGAGCGAACGCACGCGCGCCGGGTCGACGCGCAGTAGTTCGTAGCCGACGAGCCCCCCCAGCGAGTTGCCGACGTAGTGCAGCGCCTCCACGCGTAGGTGGTCGAGGAGGGCCGCAACGTCCTGCGCCAACGCGGCGGGCGTATAGGCGTCGGCTGTCGGCGTCGTGGGGTTGCCGCTGCCGCCATGCCCGCGCAGCGAGAGCAGGAGCACCCGGTAGCGGTCGCCGAAGCTCTCTGCTTGGGCGACGAACTGGTGGAGGCTCGAGCCGAGGCCATGGACGAAGGCGAGCACCGGCGCGTCGGCAGGGCCTTCGAACGCGTACTCCAGGGTGATGCCGGTCGGCAGCAGGGCCCTTTGGAGGCGGATCGCCGCGTCGGCGAGGGGCCCATGGTTCGGTCGGGGCGAAGAAGCGTGCAGTACCGCCATATGGCCACGGTAGTGGGCTCCTCGGCGGGGTTGGCAGTGACGGAAGTACCGCTGGTGGGAGTTCGAACGGGGGTTCTTTGTGACGTCGGGGCCACGGCACGTGCCGGGGCCCCGACGCGTTTCTCACCCGGGGGCTGCTAGGCTTACGAGGTGATTCGCCAGGTCCTGCGAGGCGTGTTCCTCGTCCTGCTCACCGCGCTCCTGTCGGTAGGCTCGTTGTTCGGCGCCTCGGCGCTGCGCTGGTCCCAGGACCTGCCGTCGCTCGCCATGCTCGATACCCTCGAGTTCAGCGCGACCTCGCAGGTGCTCGCCCGCGACGGCACCCAGATCGGTCAGATCGTGCCGGTGTTCGGCGAGGACCGCGAATCGACCAACCGCATCCCGGTCTCGCTCGACGAGATCTCGCCGGCGGCGATCCAGGCGATCGTCGCGTACGAGGACGCGGAGTTCTTCCGCCACTACGGCTTCGACGTGCTCGGCGTCGCGCGCGCGTTCTACGAGGAGTTCGTCGGTGACGCCGACCGTGGCGGCTCCACGATCACCACGCAGGTCATCAAGAACACCGTCCTGTACGATCTGCGCGCCGACCGTTCGCTCGAGCGCAAGGGTAAGGAACTCATGCTCGCGGTCGAGCTCGAGCGGCGCCTCACCAAACCCGAGATCCTGACCCACTACGTCAACGTCGTGTTCTGGGGCGGCAACGTCTACGGCATCCGCGCCGCCGCCCAGACGTACTTCGGCAAGGAGCCGAGCGCGCTCACCCTCGCCGAGGGGCTCTACCTGGCGCGCCTGATCCCCGCCCCCAACCCACGCCACAACGACTTCACGGCCACCCGCGCGAGCATGCGCACGGTGCTCGATTCGATGGTGCGGCGCGGCACCATCAGCCAGGAGGCCGCCGACCGCGCCTGGCGCGAGGAGCTGCAGCCGCGCGGTTGGAGCGTCACGTACGACGGCCAGGGGGGCTTGCTCGAGGCGGTCCGCACCGGCGACGAGGTGCGCGTGCAATCGACCCTCACCTCCGACCTCTCCCGCGACGTGCTCTTCCACGTCCGCAACTTCCTGCTCGACCGGTTCGGCGATCCCGTCGTGTACGGGCAGGGGGGTCTGCGCATCTACACCACCATCGACGTCCAGGCGCAACGAGCGGCCAACCAGGCGGCGATCGACGCGGACCTGCCGGACGGCGCGCAGGTGGCGATCGTCGGCATCGACCCGGAGACCGGTGAGGTGCTCGCGATGGTGGGGGAGAAGCCGACCGACGGCGTCGGCGTCGGCGAGCTCAACCGCGTCCTGCAAGCGCGCCGCCAGCCGGGTTCGTCCTTCAAGCCGATCGTCTACGCCACCGCCATGGAGCTCGGCGGGTTCTCCCAGGCCACCGTCCTGCTCGACGCGCCGGCCACCTTCCTGACGCGCGGCCAGCCCCCGTACGAACCACGGAACTGGGACGACCAGTTCTCCGGGGTCCTGAGCGTGCGCGAGAACCTCAACCAGAGCCGCAACATCCCCGCGGTCAAGGCGCTCGAGGCCGCTTCGGCGGAGGCGGTCGCCAACCGGGCGCGTGAGCTCGGCTACGACGTCGAGCCCTACTACGCGCTCGCGCTCGGCTCGTTCGAGGTCACCCCCATCCAGCACGCGTCGGCCTTCGGCGCCTTCGCGAACGGTGGGGTGCAGGTCGATTGGCACGTCGTCGCCCGGGTCGAGGACGCCGACGGCAACGTGCTCTTCGAGGCCGTACCGCGCCACAAGCAGGTCTGGAGCCCGCAGACGGCGTACGTGATGCTCGATGCGCTGCACGGGAACGTCGTCGACCGCGAGCCCACCGCGCTCTCGTGGCGCGCCGACGTCCCGGGGCGCTGGATCGCCGGCAAGACCGGCACCACCAACGACGAGCGCGACATCTGGTTCGTCGGCGCGACGCCCGGCATGGTGGCCGCGGTCTGGATCGGCAACGACGACAGCAGCTCGCTCCCCCGCTCGATGACCAACGCGGACGGCACGACCGAGACGGTCACCAGCTCGCGGCAACCGATCTACGTGTGGAACGACTTCGTCGCGCGGGCGCTCGAAGGGCGCCCGGTGGCGGCCGACGGGTTCCCGATCCCGGAGGGGATCGTGTTCCACCGCATCGACCGCCGCACCGGCGCGCTCTCGGCGGGCGGCACGAGCGCCGCGTTCCTGGCCGGGACCGACCTGAGCTCGGCGGGCGTCGCGAGCACGCTCACGATCGAGGTGCCGGTCGATCGCCGCACCGGCATGCGCGCCACCGCCGCCACCCCCTACGAGTTCATCGACGTGCTCGAGGTGGCGCCGGCCGATCTGGCGGAGTTCCTGGCGGGCGAGGCGCCGCTCGAGCTCCCGGTCCAGCCGTGATCCCGGGCGCCGCGGCGCCCACCAACGACACCCTCACCGCCCTCCCCGGCGTCCGGGTCGGGCACTGGAGCGACCCGATCGCGCGCACCGGCTGCACCGTCGTCCTGTTCGGCGGCGACGGCGCCGTCACCTCCGGGCGCGTGCTCGGCGCCGCCCCCGGCAGCCGCGAGACGGCGTTGCTCGAACCCGACAAGAGCGTGGAGCGCGTGCACGCGTTGGTGTTGGCCGGCGGCAGCGCGTTCGGCCTCGACGCCGCGACCGGAGTCGTGCGCTCCCTCGAAGAGCGCGGCGTCGGCTTCGCCACCCCGTTCGGCGCGGTGCCGATCGTGCCGGCGGCGGTGCTCTACGACCTGTCGGTGGGCGACCCGCGCGTCCGCCCGGACGCCGCCGCCGGCTACGCGGCCGCGGAAGCGGCGACGTCCGATCCGGTGATCGAGGGCGCCGTCGGCGCTGGCACGGGCGCCACCGTCGGCAAGTTCGCGGGCTTCGACCGCGCGCAGCGCTCCGGCCTCGGTTCGGCGCTCGTGCGCGTGCACGGTGCCCGGGTCGCGGCGCTCGCCATCAGCAACGCCGTGGGCGACGTGGTGGACCCGATCGATGGCGCGCTCGTGGCTGGCACCGGGATCGGCAGCGACCCCGAGGCGGCCGCGGCCCTCTTCGCGCCCGCCCCGGGCACGAACACGACCCTCGTGGCCGTCGTCACCGAGGCGCCCCTGAGCAAGGCCGAAGCGTACGCGCTCGCCACGGCTGCGCACGCGGGCATCGCGCAGGTGACGCGCCCGTCGCACACCGTCCACGACGGCGACACCGCGTTCGTGAGCAGCGTCGGGGGAGGGCCCCGCGTGCCGCTCGGCGCGCTCGGGGTGGCGGTGCAGGCGGTCGTCGTGCGCGCGCTGCTTCGGGGCGTGCGGGCGGGTCGACGCGCACGGTAAAGCGTACGCGTCGACCTTGCAACGCGCACGGTAGGGCGAGCACACCGTGCCCTGCACCGCGGGCGGTACGCTTCGGCGGTGCCGCGCCTTGCTTCCTCCCGTCCCCCCATCGCCGCCGACGCCCCGACGGTCGGCGTGCTCGCGTTGCAAGGCGCGTTCCGCGAACACCGCCTGGCCTTCGAGCGCCTGGGCTTCAACGTGCGCGAGGTGCGCCTGCCGCGCGATCTCGAAGGTCTCGTCGGACTGGCCATCCCTGGGGGCGAATCGACCACGATGGCGAAGCTGATGCGCACGTACGGGCTCGACGACGCCATCCGTACCTTCCACGCCGGCGGCGGCGGCCTGCTCGGGACCTGCGCCGGCGCGATCGCGCTCGCGACCGAGATCGTCGGTCACGCGGACCAACCGCGGCTCGGGCTGCTCGACGTCGCGGTGGCCCGCAACGACTACGGCCGCCAGGTCGCTTCGTTCGAGGCCGATCTGCAGGTGGTCGGGTTGGAGCGTCCGGTCCACGGGGTGTTCATCCGGGCGCCGCGGCTCGTGGGCGTGGGTGATGAGGTGGCGATCCTCGCGGTGTACGATGGCGATCCGGTCGCCGTGGCGGACGGGAACGTCGTGGCCACGGTCTTCCACCCCGAACTGAGCGGCGACGATCGCTTCCACGCGCTGGCCCTGGCGCGCTGGGGTGTGGCCGCAGTAATAGGAGCCCCTACGTGACCAACCTCTACCACCTGAGCCCGGGCGAAAAGGCCCCCGAGATCGTGAACAGCGTCATCGAGGTGCCGCTCGGCAGTTCGAACAAGTACGAGTACGAACCGCATCATGGCTTCTTCCAACTCGACCGGGTGCTCTACAGCCCGATGCACTACCCGGGCGATTACGGCTTCATTCCCGGCACGTACGCCGAGGACGACGACCCGCTCGACGTCCTGGTGCTCATGACCAAGGCGACCTTCACGGGCGCGGTGCTGCGGGCGCGGCCTCTCGGGTTCCTCGAGATGAGCGACGAGAAGGGGCGCGACCAGAAGATCCTCGCCGTGCCGGTCGACGATCCGCGGTACGACTCGAACCGCCATCTCGAGGCGATCTCGCGCCACCGCCTGCGCGAGATCGAGCACTTCTTCCGCATCTACAAGGAACTCGAGGGGAAGCACACGAACGTCGAGGGGTGGCACGGCATGGACGAGACCCACGCCTTGATCCACACCGCCGTCGCGGCGTACAAGGTCAAGTTCCCGGCGGGCGCGGCCACCCCGCGTTGACCGCAAGCCCGCCCACGAAGCGCGCCGCCCCCGGTAGCGATCTTGGGGGGCGGCGCGATTCCGTTCGGCCACTAAATCTCGGCGTTATACACCAAGTCCAACGTTGTTTTTCTCGAGCGCACGTTCTGCACGGTAGCTGCTGCGCACGAGGGGCCCCGAGACCACCTCGAGGAAACCGAGGTCGAGCCCGATCCGGCGGTACCGGGCGAAGTCCTCGGGCGGCACCCAGCGCTCCACCGGGAGGTGCGCGGCGGTCGGACGCAGGTACTGCCCGAAGGTGACGATGTCGACGCCGATCGCGCGCAGGTCGCGCAGCGCCTCGACGATCTCGTCGTCGGTCTCGCCGAGCCCGAGCATCAGGCTGGTCTTGGTCAGGACGTCGGGGCGCGCGCGCTTGGCGTAGGCGAGCACGTCGAGGGTCTGCTCGTACGAGGCGCGCGGATCGCGCACCGGATGCGTCAGGCGCTTGACCGTCTCGACGTTCTGCGCGTAGACCTCGACGCCCGAGTCGAGCACGGCGTGCACGTGTGCGTGCACCCCCTGGAAGTCCGGCGTGAGCGCCTCGACGGCGGTGCCCGGGTTGCGCTCCTTGATCGCCCGGACGCAGCGCGCGTAGTGGCTCGCACCGCCGTCGGGCAGGTCGTCGCGGTCGACGCTGGTGAGCACCACGTACTTGAGCCCCATCAGGAACACCGACTCGGCGGCGAGGCGCGGCTCGTCGGGGTCGAGGCGCCCGCGCGGGTTGCCGGTGTCGACGGCGCAGAACCGGCAGGCGCGCGTGCACACCGAGCCCATCAGCATGATCGTGGCGGTGCCGGCGTTCCAGCACTCGGCGAGGTTGGGGCACATCGCCTCTTCGCACACGGTCGACAGACGGTGCTCCTTGACGGTCTTCTTGACCTCTTGGTACGCGCCGCCGCTCGGCAGCTTGACCTTGAGCCAGTCGGGTTTCTTCTCGCGCGGTACCGGGGTGGTCTCCTTGCGGGCGATGCCGTTCTTGACGACCTTGAGGGGTGCTTCGGCGACCTCCGTGGTCGAGGGCGGGGTCCCGGCAGCGGCGGCTGCGGCGTGGGCGAGCTCGATCGGATCGGTCATGGTTGGACGGGCTCCTCGGAGTCGGACGGGCGGCCGAAGGTGGCGCGGAAGGCTTCGACCACGAGCGGCTTCGCCTCGTCGAGCGGTACGTGGCGCCCGAGCAGGGCGCTGATGCTGGTGACGGCCTTGTCGTGCAGACCGCACGGGACGATCGTCTCGAAGTGGCTCAGGTCGGTGTGGACGTTCATCGCGAACCCGTGGAAGCTGACGTTCCGCTGCACCGCGACCCCGATCGCGACCACCTTGGCGTCGCCCGCCCAGACGCCGGCGTAGCCCGGCGATCCCTCGGTGGCGATCCCGAAGCGCGCGATCGCCGCGACGAGCGCCTGCTCGAGCCCCCGCAGGTAGTCGCGCACCCGCCGGCCGACCGGGAAGATCGGGTACCCGACCAGCTGCCCGGGCCCGTGGTACGTGACGTCGCCGCCGCGCTCGATGTCGTAAAGGACGAAGCCACGGGCGCGGAGCGCGTCCTCGGGCACCCGCAGGTGCTCGCGCCCCCCCTTGCGCCCGAAGGTGATGACCGGCGGGTGCTCGACGATGAGGAGCGCCGGCGGCCGCGAACCGTCGGCGACCGCGGCGTGGACGCTGCGCTGCACGTCCCACGCCTCGCGGTAATCGAGGCGACCGAGGTCGACGACGTCGAAGTCGAAGCGGCTGGGCCAGACGTCGGTCGCGGCGCCGTCGGCGGCGCGGTCGGGCGCGGGTTCGGGTGCGGCGGCAGGCACGGCGAGCATGACGTCATGGTACCTCCGCGCCGCGCGCGGCTCGGTCGCGCCCGTCAATCCGTCAACCGGTACAGCACGCCGCCGCCGTAGTCGGCCACGTAGGCGTCGCCCGCCTCGTCCAGGCCGAAGCCGGCGACGGGGAAGCCGGCGGCGAGCCACGGCGCAGCTGCGTAGCCGTCCGTCGTCGGGTCGAGCACGAACAGCCGCCCGCTCACGAAGTCGCCGAACACGTAGCGGCCGGCGAGCGACGGCGCGGCGTCGCCGTAGGGCACGACGCCGCCGGTGATCGAGCGCCCCCATCCGGAGTCGTGCGTGTACGTCGCGACGGGGGCGACGAAGCGGTCCGGATCGCACCCCTGCGGCGGATCGAAGCAGCGGTCGCCCTCCACGACCCGCCACCCGAAGTTGGCCCCGGCCGGCGCCCCCGCGTGCAGCACGTTGACCTCCTCGACGGCGTTCTGGCCCACGTCGGCGATCCAGAGGTCGCCCGTGCGCGGATCGAACGCGAAGCGCCACGGGTTGCGCAGCCCGTAGGCCCAGATCTCGGGCCGGGCGCCGGCGACGTCGACGAACGGGTTGTCGGACGGGATCGCGAGCGTCCCGCGGCCACCGGCGTCGACGTCGAAGCGCAGCAGCGCGCCGAGCGGGGTCCCGAGGTCTTGGCCTGCGCCGAGCGGGTCGCCGCCGCTCCCGCCGTCGCCGAGCGCGAGGTAGAGCATGCCGTCCGGGCCGAAGGCGAGTTGCCCACCGTTGTGGTTGCCGTACGGCTGGTCGAGCGTGAACAGCACGACCTCGGTGCCGGCGTCGACGCGCTCGGCGCTCGGATCGACGGTCAGCTCCGCGAGCACCGTGCCGCCGTCCCGGTCGGAGTAGTGGACGAAGACGCGGCCGTTGGCGGCGAAGTCCGGATGGAACGCGAGCCCCAGGAGGCCACGCTCCCCTTGCGCGCGGGTGCGGCCCTGGAGGTCGAGCCAGCGGGCGGTGGCGCCGTCCGGAGCGACCGCGACGACGGTGCCGCGCTGCTCCACGACGAAGAGCCGGCCGGACCCGTCGCCCGCGGCGACGATGCCGAGCGGCCGGACGAAGCCGCTCGCCACCGGCTCCAGGCGCTGGCCCCACGCGGTGCCGGCGAGCACGAAGAGCGCGACGAGCGCGAGGAGCGCGAGGACGGGCGGTCGCGTCGAACGGTGCAGGTTCATGACGTCAGGCTACGGGACCGCGCGGGCCGCATGTGCGCTCCGCCGCACGCTCGATCGCCGCGTCAGGAGGGACCGAAGACGCCCGGTGCGCGCTCCTCCGCCTCGCCGTCGTCGTCCGCATCGTCCGCATCGGGTTCGTGCGTCTCGGGCGGGCCGCCCGGCAGCCGGGCCAGCACCGCACGCAGGTGGTCGGGGAGGGCACCGTCGGGGTCGGGCGTCGGCAGCGGGATCCCCGCGGCCGTCAGGCGGGCGGCCGCGCGCGGATGCATCCAGCGGAGCGCGTGGGCGTCGCGTTCCCCGGCGCTCAGGCGCGGCGCCGCGTACGCGCCGGCCGCGCGCCGCTGGCGCTGCGCTTCGAACATCACGACCGCCGTCGCGACCGACACGTTGAGCGACTGCACCATCCCGAGCATCGGGATCACGATGCGCGCGTCCGCGGCCTCGGCCGCCACCGCGCTCACGCCGTGCTTCTCGTTGCCGAACACCACGCAGGTCGGGCCGACGTAGTCGACGTCGCGAAAATCGACCGCGTCCTCGGCGAGGTGGGCGGCGTAGACCCGCATGCCCTGCGCGCGCACGGCCGCGAGCGCGTCGTCGAGCGTGGCGTGGACGCGCAGATCGACCCACTTCTCGGCGCTGGCGCTGGTGGCGTTGAACGTCGCGACCCCGCCGGTGGGGTGGGTGGCGTGGACGACGCCGACGCCGACGGCGTCGGCGGTGCGCAGCATCGCCGACAGGTTGTGCGGCTTGTGGACGTCCTCGGCCAGCAGCGTCAGGTCGGGTTGGCGATGGCGCAGCACCCCTTGGATGCGGCGGTAACGTCGCTCGGTCATCCACGCATCGTACCGAGCACGAACGGCGCCGCGTCGGGGTTCGGACCGGCGAGCGCTTGACGCCGGCGAAGGGCGTGGTAGACTCACGCCCGCACGCCGCGAGCCGAGGTGGCGGAATAGGTAGACGCGCCAGCTTGAGGGGCTGGTGACCGCAAGGTCGTAGGGGTTCAAGTCCCCTCCTCGGCACCACTGCAACGACGGCCCCCGCGAACGACGCGGGGGCCGTCGCCGTTCGCGCCACGCCCACAGGTCCACGCCCGTGCGGCCGCGGTCGGCCGTTGCCCATCCGCTGTTCGAGGGCGCACGGCGCGCGTGCTAGCGTTCTCCTCGTGCGCTCCGGCTCCGCGTCCCCCTTCCCCTTCGCCCGGTACCGCGCCGGCCAGCGCGAGGTGATCGACGCCGCGAGCGCGGCCTTCGACGAGGGCCGCAAGGTCGTCGTCGTGGAGGCCCCCACGGGGGCCGGCAAGAGCGCGATCGCGGTCACGCTCGCGCGCCAGGCCGCCTCCGCGTACCTGCTCACCGCCCAGAAGGTCCTCCAGGACCAGTACCAGCGCGACTTCGACGACCTCGCGCTCATGAAGGGGCGCGCCAACTACCCGTGCGAGGTGGCGCCCACCCACGCCGCGGCCGCTCCGTGCCTGGCCGGACGGACCTTCCCCGAGTGCGACGCCTGCCAGTACTTCCGGGCCAAGGACCGGGCGCTCGCGGCTCCACGGGCGCTGATGAACTACGCCTACTTCCTTCACGAGCTCAACTACGCCGGCGGCTTCCGACCGCGCGAGCTGCTCGTCCTCGACGAGGCCCACAACGCCGAGACGCTGCTGATGGGGTTCGTGCAAGTGGCGGTGGGCGACGGCCAGCTGGAGCGCGCCGGCGTCGACCTGCGGCTCCCGGGCTACCCCGACCCCGAGGCGCTCTTCGACTTCGCCGACGACCTGCGTCCGCGGCTCGCGGCGCGCGCCCGCGAGCTCGACGCGGTCCTGGGGGTGGGCGCGCTGCCCCCCGACGTCGAGCTCGAACAGCTGCGGGTGCGCCAGTGGCTCGACGGGCAGGCGGCGCGGCTGCGCTGGCTCGTCGACACGCGCGACGACGGCGTGGAGTGGGTGGTCGAGCACCGCCGGGACGACCGCGGTCCGCTCGCGACCTTCAAGCCCGTCTCGGTGGCGCCCTTCGCCCGCGAGCTGCTGTTCGACCACGCGGACCACGCGCTGCTCCTGTCCGCGACGGTCCTCGATCCGGAGACCTTCCTGCGCGGGCTCGGCGTGGAGCCCGACGAGGCGGCGGTGCTCCAGGTGGCGTCGACGTTCCCCCCCGAGCGCCGACCGCTGATCGCGCGGCCGGTCGCGCGGTTGACGCGCCACCACTTGGACAAGGACCTCCCGAAGCTCACCGCCGAGATCAACGACCTGTTCGTCGACCACGAGACCGAGAAGGGGGTGGTGCACGCGCACTCGTACAAGATCGCCGGCGCCATCCTGCAGGCGCTCCCCCCCGACCTGCGCCGGCGGGTGGTCACGCACTTCGACGCCGCCGGGCGCGAGGCGGCGCTCGAAGCGCACCTCACCCGCCCCGAGCCGACCGTGCTGCTCAGCCCGTCGATGACCGAGGGGCTCGACCTGGCGGGCGACCTGGCGCGCTGGCAGGTGATCTGCAAGCTGCCCTTCCCGTACCTGGGCGACCCGCAGGTGGCGGCGCGCCGCGCCGAGGACCCCGGTTGGTACGAGTGGCGCACCTGCCTGACGATCGTCCAGGCCTACGGCCGGGCCGTGCGCAGCGAGGACGACCACGCGGTCACGTACCTGCTGGACGCCGACGCCCCGGCCTTCCTCAAACGCCAGCGGCACCGGTTGCCGCCCTGGTTCGTCGAGGCGATCCGCTGGCCGTGACGGGCGTCGAGCGCTAGAACCGGTCGACGGGGGAGCGGAACGGCCGCCGGCCCCCCGAAAGGGCCGCGAGCGTCGCGAGGGCGCGGCCGTCGCCCTCCGCCCAGCCGGCGCGCCGCACGTCGGCAGGCGCCGCCGCCCCGGACCACAGCAGCGCCAGCCCCCGGACGTCGACGGTCGCGTCGGCTGGGCCGCGGGCCGCTTTTATCTCGGTGCCCTCGGGGCCCGGCGTGAGCCGCCACGTTCCCTCGTTCCACGGCGCGTGCGCGTCGATCACCTGCAACGTCAGCGGCGCCAGGTCGAGCGCGGCGTCGTCGTCCGCGACCGCGCGCAGCGCGGCGGCGGTCGTCGCGACGTCGGCGATGCGGGCCATCAACCCGGCGTGCCCGGTCACCGCGTGGGCGCGCTGCCGGTCGGCGGTCACCGGATCGTCCCACGGCGCCTCCAGATGCACGACGGCGACCTGCCCGCGGAACGCGGCGAGGACGCCCCACACGGCGTCGCGCCCGGCCGCGTCGCACCAGCCGAGGTCGAGGACGTCGAGGTGGACGCCGACCGCATCGTCGCGCAGTTTCACGGCCACGAAGGCGTCGGTGCCCGCGAAGCGCAGCAGCCGTTGGCCCGGGGCGGCGTCCAAGTCCTCCCAGGCGTCCCACGGGCCGCCGGTCCGCGCGTCGGCGAAGGTGCGGGTGGCCGCGAAGCGGGCGTACGGCTCCGCGAGGCCAGCGCGGGCGGGCCCCTCGACGCGGGTGAGGCGGCCCGGCGCGCCGGGCGGGAGCCGCTCGGGCGGGAGGGCGAGCGGCACGCCGGTCGGCACGCTCACCCAGCCGTAGCGGCCGTAGAACGCGGCGTCGAAGGGGTAGAGCAGGTTCCAGCCGAAGCCCTGGGCGCGGCCCGCGTCGAGCGCCGCGCGCATGAGCCGCGCGACGTGGCCCGCCCGCCGGTGCTCGGGCGCGGTCGCGACGCCGCCGAAGCCGCCCACCGGCACGCACCTTCCCGCCACCCAGGCTCGGTACGGATGCTGCGTGACGACGGCGGCGAGCTGGCCGTCCACGAAGGCGCCGTGCGCGTTCGGGAGGCGCGCGCGGAACGCGTCCAGCGCCTCGTCGCCGGCCGGGAACCCGAAGCTCCCCTCGCGCAGCCGCAGGTACCCGTCGAGGTCGTCCGGTCCGAGGACCCGGTCGTGCGGGCTCACGGTTCCGGCTCGTCCAGGAAGGGTAGGAACATGGGGCGCTCGGCGTTCGTGCGCAACACCATCGTGGTCTCGGTTCGCTCGACCCCCTCGAGCATGAACAGCCGGTCGAGGAAGCCGTCGAGCGCCGCAGGCGTCGCGACGCGCACCTTGGCGACGTAGGCGTAGTTGCCGGCGACCGCGTGCAGCTCCTCGACCTCGGGCAAGGACAGCAGCCGCTCGACCAGGCCCTGCGCCGGCTTGCGCGGCTGCGGCGAGATGTGGACGAAGGCGCAGATCGCCAGCCCGACCTTCTCCGGGTCCAGCACGGCCTGGAAGCCGCGGATCACGCCGGAGGCCTCGAGCTTGCGGATCCGCTCCCCGATCGCGGGCGCGGACAGGCCGGTCTCCTTGGCGAGCTGCGCGTGGGTGGTGCGCCCGTCGACGCGGAGCACCTCGAGGATCTTGCGGTCGATGGGGTCGAACATCGCGTTCAGGCTAGCACCCCGGCGCACGGTCCCCCCGGCGCACGGTCCCCGGGGCGCACGCCCCCGCGTGCGGTACCTTGGTGCGTGCGCGTTCTGTTCATCGGCGACGTCTTCGGCCCCCCCGGGCTGCGCGTGGCGCATCGGTACTTGCGCGACCACCGCGGCGACTACGACCTGGTGGTCGCGAACGGCGAGAACGCGGCCGGCGGCTTCGGCATCACCCGCAAGCACGCCGAGCAGTTGTGGGGTTGGGGCGTCGACGTCATCACGCTCGGCAACCACACCTTCGATCAGGACGAGGTCGTCGACCTGCTCGAGTCCTCGTCGCGGATCGTCCGCCCGGCGAACTACCCCGCCGGCACCCCCGGTCTGGGCCACACGACGGTCGCTGCCGCCAGCGGCGAGCGCCTCACGGTCGGGCAGGTGATGGGGCGCGTGTTCCTCGAGCCCCTCGACGACCCGTTCCCTGCGGCGGACGCCATCGTCGAGGCGTGCCCCGCCGACGCCGCGCTGCTCGTCGAGGTCCATGCCGAGGCGACCAGCGAGAAGAAGGTCCTGGGCTTCCACCTGCAGGGGCGCGCGAGCGCCGTCCTCGGCACGCACACCCACGTGCAGACGGCCGACGAGGGCATCTTCGGCGGCACCGCGTACCTGACCGACGTCGGCATGACCGGCGTCCAGCACTCCGCGATCGGCATGCAGTTCGACGAGGTGCACGCGCGTTTCCTCACCAAGCGGCGCCACCGGTTCCGGCCCGCCAGCGGACCGGCGACCCTTAACGGCGTCGTGCTCGACCTGGACGGCCGACGCGCCCGCGGGGTGCAGCGGCTGCAATGGCGCGACGAGGGCGAGGGACTCGATGGCTGAGCAGGCCGCGGTCGCCGCGCACGAGGCCGAGGCGTTCGAGCGCCTGCGTCGGGAGGTCGACCTGCTGGCGACCACGCTCGGCGACGCGGTGCGCGAGCTCGAGGGCGACCGCGTCTTCGAGCTCGTCGAGCGGGTGCGGACCCTCACCAAGCGCCGCCGGCACGGCGCACCGGTCGACGCGGAACTGCACGGCCTCCTCGGCGGCATGCACCACGGCGACGCCGAACGGGTCCTGCGCGCCTTCACGCTCTACTTCCAGCTGGTCAACCTGGCCGAGGAGCTGCACCGGGTGCGGATCGTGCGGCTGCGATCCGGGGCCGCGACCGACGAGGCACCGCGCGGCGAGTCGGTGGCCGCGGCGATCAAGCAGCTGCGCGACGACGGTTGGACGCAGGCCGAGGCGCGCCGGTTCGTGGCCGGCTTGGACGTTCAGCTCACGCTCACCGCCCATCCGACCGAGGTCAAGCGGGCGACCGCGCGCGCGGCCCTCGAGCGGGTGGGGGCGATCGTGCGCGAGCTCGGCGAGCCCGAACTGGCGCCGGCGGAGCAAGCGGCCTGGCGCGCGCAGCTCGAGGCCGAGGTGGCGACCCTCTGGCAGACGCGCGAGCTCGCCCACGAGCGCCCCACCGTGCGCGACGAGGTCGAAGGGGCCCTGTACTACGTGCGGCGCTCGCTGCTGCCTGCGCTGCCGCGCTTGATGGGCGACCTCGAGCACGCGCTGGAGACCTACTTCGGCGGCGACGCCGAGCCGCCGGGCACCGCCGTGCGTTACGGTGCGCCGCTTCCGCCCGTGCTGCGCTTTCGCAGCTGGATCGGTGGCGACCGCGACGGCAACCCCAACGTCACCGCCGAGGTGACCGACGCCACCTTCGCCCGCCACGCGGAGGTCGCCCTGCAGGCGCATGCGGACGACGTCGCCGACCTGGCGGCCCGCTTGTCGCACTGGGAGGCGCGGGTGGCGCTGACCGGAGCCTTCCGACGCGCGCTCGCCGAGCGCGACGCCGCGGACCCGGTCGACGCCCCGCGCGAGGAGCCGTTCCGTCGCTGGCTCGCCCACGTCGGGCGCGACCTCGAGCGCGCGCACAGCGAGTTCGCCACGGATTCGCTCGCCCCCGGGTACGGCGAGGTGCGTGGGGCCGGCGCTCCTGCCGGCTACGTGAACGACCTCGCGGTGTTGGAGGAAGCGTTGGTGAACGGGCTCGGCGCTCGCGCCGCGCGCGCCTTCGTGCGGCCGGTGCGCTACCGGGCTCAGGCGACCGGGTTCCACCTCGCTCCGCTCGACGTGCGCGAGCACTCGCAGGTGCACGAGCAGGCCGTCGTCGACCTGCTGCGGCACGCTCGGGTGGCGCACGACTACGCCGCCCTGCCCGAAGCGGCGCGCGTCGAGGCGCTGATCGGCGTGTTGGAGGACCCGCGGCCGCTCGCGGCGCCGGACGCCCCGCTCGGCCCGGAGGCGCGGCGCGTCCTCGACGGGCTCGCGTCGGGGCGCCGCGCACGCCGGCAGCTCGGGCACGACGCCTTCGGCAGCTACGTGGTGTCGATGAGCGAGGGGGCCTCGGACGTGCTCGAGGTGCTCGTGCTCGCCAAGCAGGCCGGCGTGCCCGACGTCGACGTCACCCCGTTGTTCGAGACCGAGGACGACCTGCAGGCCGCACCGGGGGTGCTGCGGGCGCTGTTCGAGCTCCCGACCTACGCCGCGCACGTCGCGCGGCGCGGCGTCCAGGAAGTGATGATCGGCTACTCCGACTCGAACAAGGACGCCGGCTTCCTGGCCGCCAACTGGGCGCTGTACGAGGCGCAGGAGGGCCTGGCGGGGGTCGCCCGCGAGGCCGGCGTGCCGCTGCGGCTGTTCCACGGCCGCGGCACCAGCATCGGGCGCGGCGGCGGCCCGACCGGTCGCGCGATCCTGGCGCAGCCGCCCGGGTCGCTCGGCGGCCGCATGCGCCTGACCGAGCAGGGCGAGGCGCTCGCGGAGCGCTACGCCGACCCCGAGCTCGCGCACCGCCACCTGGAGCAGCTGGTGCACGCCTTCCTCCTCGCGAGCGCCCGCGACGCCCGGCCGTTCGAACGGCTGCCCGATGCCTTCCGCGCCGCGATGGGCGAGGCTTCGGCCGCGGCGCGCGGTGCCTATCGGGAGCTGTTGGAGGACGACGGCTTCCTCGACTTCTTCCACACCGTGACGCCCATCGAGGAGATCGCGCGCCTGCGCGTCGGTTCGCGCCCGGCGCGGCGCGCTGGCGACCGCTCGCTCGGCAACCTGCGCGCGATCCCGTGGGTGTTCGCCTGGACCCAGTGCCGCGCCAACCTCCCGGGTTGGTACGGCTTGGGGACGGGGCTCGCGGTGCTCGACCCCGACCTCGTGCGGCGCATGGCGCGCGAATGGCCGTTCTTCACGACCGTGCTCGACTTCGCGCGCATGAGCCTCGCCAAGAGCGACCTGGGCGTGTTCGCCGCCTACCTCGAGCTCGTCCCGGAGCCGCTGCGCGCGCGCTTCGGCGAGCGCGTGCGCGCCGAGCACGCGCGCAGCTTGGCGGCGCTGCGCGTCGCCTTCGGCGGCGACGAGGGGGTCGAGGCCGACGCCACCCTGCGGCGCGCCATCGACCTGCGCAACCCCTACGTCGACCCGCTCTCCTTCCTGCAAGTGGACCTGTTGCGCCGCCTGCGCTCGCTGCCGGCGGAGAGCGCCGACCGCCCTGCGCTCGAAGACGCCGTCCTGGTGAGCCTGCTCGGCATCTCGGCCGGCATGCGGACCACCGGATGAACCTCTCATTCGGCTCAAGCGGCCGCTGCGTAGGCTGAACGCACGTGAGGAGCCCCCCATGGACCTGCTGATCAGCGGTGGCGTCGTCCTGCTCGCCATCGCCCTCCTGTCGGTGTACGCCGTGTACCTGTTCCTGGTGCGCTTGTTCAAGCTCGCCAAGGAGCGGCTCGACACCGACGAGCTGATGGCGCGCGTCAACGCGGCCGTGCGCGACCGCGACCTCGATCTGGCGCTCGACGCCTGCGAACAGCACGGTGGTCCCGTCGCTCGCGTCCTGCAGTCGGCGCTCTTGCGCCTGCCCTACGGCCGCCAAGCGGTGGAAGCGGCTTTTGCCGAGGCGTCGCTGCTCGAGGAGCAGTCGCTCACCCGCGGTCTCCGGCCGCTGGCGACGATCGCCCAGGTGGCCCCGCTGTTGGGTCTGTTGGGCACCGTCACCGGCATGATCATCGCGTTCGGCGAGATCAGCGTCGCCGGCACCGGCAACCCCGGGCTGCTCGCGGGCGGCATCGGGCAGGCGCTCGTGACCACCGCGGCGGGGCTCATCGTGGCGATCCCGGTGCTGATCGGCCAGAACTACCTCGCGAGCCGCGTCGATTCGATCCTGATCGAGATCGACCGGCGCCGCGAAGAGCTGATGGCGAACGTCGTGCAAGCGGTGGCGGCGGGCAAGGAGCCGAGCGTGGCCGACGTCGGCGAGGCCCCACGCGCCGAGGCGAATCGGGCCGAGGCGAATCGCGCCGAGCCCAAGACTGCCGCGCGGCGCACCGCACCGCGGCCCGCACCGGGCGCGCGTAGCGAAGCCTCGGGCGCCGACCAGGCGCCGCTGCCCTTCGGCGCCGAGCCGCCGGTGCCGGCACGATCCAGTCGGCTCCGGGTGGAGCGCGCCGGCGGCGACGCCGAGGGCGCCGTCGACGACCGCGACGAGCCGCGCTCGTGAACGCGCGGCGCGCGCCGGGTCGGCGGCGGGCGGCCGCGGCCCCCGGCCTCGACCTCACCCCGATGGTCGACGTCGTCTTCCTGCTGATCATCT
>JBHEOT010000030.1:32002-32559 GCA_046260675.1 Trueperaceae bacterium
TTCATGGTCTCGACGACCTTCATCCCCCTCGAGACCGGCCTGCCGGTCGACCTGCCGCAGGCCCAGTCGTCGCAGGCGCAGCCGTCGGACCTGCCGACGGTCACGGTCACGCGGGACGAACGGGTGTTCCTCGCCGGCGCCGAGGTGCCGATCGCCGAGCTCGCCGTGCTGGTGCAGGCGTCGCTCGAGGCGACCGGGCTCACGACCGTCGTCCTGCGGGCGGACGAAACGGTGCCGCACGGCTTCGTGGTCGAGGTGATGGACCTGATCAAGCGGGCCGGCGCCCAGCGCATCGCCATCGCCACCGGCGGCTGAGGATTTCGTGGCGCGCGGTCCCGCTCCCACCGACCGGGCGCGCCGCGTCCGCGGGCGCGGGCGCGCGCCGTCGTGGTGGCGCGACGCCGATCGGCGTCGCGCGGCGCTGCTCTCGGGTGCGCTGCACCTGCTGGTCTTCCTGCTCCTGATCGTGGCGCTGCGGCTCCCCGAGCTCGAGCCGGTTCCCACGTACCTCGTGATCGACATCGGCACGCCGGCCGAGGCCCCGGAGGTCGTCGAAG
>JBHEOT010000300.1:0-505 GCA_046260675.1 Trueperaceae bacterium
ATGGCGGACCGCAGGGCGGCCACGACGTGCGCCTGGGCGACCTCGTCGAGCGTCGGGTAGATGGGTAGCGAGAGGACCTCGGCCGCAGCACGGCGGGCGTAGGGCAGGTCGCCGTGGGCACGTCCACCGTACCGGTCAAGGGTCTCCGGGTAGTACACCATCGAGGCGACCCCCCGGGTGCGCAGGCCCTCGGCGACGGCGTCGCGCCGCCCGCCCGGCAGCCGGACGGTGTACTGGTGGTAGACGTGTCCCGGGGCCGGACGCGGCGTGATGACCCCGTCGATGCCGGCGAGCAGCGCGTCGTAGCGGGCCGCGACCCGACGGCGGGCCTGCGTCCAGGCGTCGAGGTGGGGCAGCTTGACCCTCAGCCAGGCGGCCTGCAGCGCGTCGAGCCGCGAGTTGTAGCCGGGCTCGAGGTGGTGGTAGCGGCGCTCGCTGCCGTGGTTGCGCAGCCGTCGAGCGCGGGCGGCGACGTCGTCGTCGTCCGTGGTCAGCAGGCCGCCGT
>JBHEOT010000301.1:0-504 GCA_046260675.1 Trueperaceae bacterium
AGCTTCCCTTTACCGGGCTGCCGCTGCGCATGGCGCAACTGGCCGACAATCACCACAGCGCCCTTGACCGGCTGCGCGATTTCCTGACCGAGCCGCACACCGCCGCCGACTGCTTTCCGCTTCTGTTCAAGCGCAAGGTCGATGCCGGCACCTACGGTCTGGCGCTGGTCGAGGCGATCGCGCATCTCAATCACCTGCACCACACCGGCGAAGTCACCCGCTGGCGGCGCTGCGATGACGGGATCATGCCACCGCCGCCCACGCGCCCGCGCGCCTTGAGACCAGCCTCGGAAATGTCCAGCACCTCGCGCGCCAGACGCTCCATGCGGATGTCGCCGACCTCGGCCTGCAACCCGTCGACGCTGGCCGCCACCCGCAACGCATCGCGGGTCTCAGAATCCCAGCCCTTTGCAAGATCCCATGCGGCATCGAGGGCGCTCTGATCGTACATCAGCCCCACCCAGAAGGCCGGCAGCGCGCACAGCCTGCGCCACGGCCCGCCAT
>JBHEOT010000302.1:0-504 GCA_046260675.1 Trueperaceae bacterium
GGGCAAGTCCATGCTGGTGGCCGGGCTGGCGCGCGCGTTCGCGCGGCGCGGCCACGCCGTGGCGCCGTTCAAGCCGCAGAACATGTCCAACAACGCCGCCGTGACCGAGGACGGCGGCGAGATCGGCCGCGCGCAGGCGCTGCAGGCGATGGCGGCCGGGCGCGCACCGCAGAGCGACATGAATCCCGTGCTCTTGAAACCCGAAAGCGAGACCGGCGCGCAGGTGATCGTGCAGGGGCACCGCATGGGGCAGCTTGGCGCGCGTGACTACCTGCGCGACAAGGCCGGCCTCTTGCCGCGCGTGCTGGACAGCTTTCACCGCCTCTCGCGCAGCGCCGATCTGGTGATCGTCGAGGGCGCCGGCAGCCCGGCCGAGATCAACCTGCGCGCCGGCGACATCGCCAATATGGGCTTTGCCGCGGCGGCGGATGTGCCGGTGGTGCTGTGCGGGGATATCGACCGCGGCGGCGTGATCGCCCAGATCGTCGGCACGCAGGCGGTGAT
>JBHEOT010000031.1:0-32119 GCA_046260675.1 Trueperaceae bacterium
CTCGACGCGATCTTCTGCGCCAACGACGTGATCGCCTTCGGCGCCATGCGGCGCTTGCGCGAGCTCGGGATCGGCGTCCCGGGTCAGGTGGCCCTGGTCGGGATGGACGACATCGAACTCGGGAAGATCTCGACGCCGACGCTCAGCACGGTCTCGCTGCTCGCCGAGGAGCGCGGCCGGCTGGCGGCGGAGCTGCTGCTCGAGCGCCTGCTCGGTGGCGCCAGCGAGGAGCCCCGGAAGGTCACGGTGACGGCCCGGTTGATCGTGCGCGAGTCGTCCACCGACTACGTCCGCCACGAGGTGCCCGCATGAGCCAGCCCAGATCGCCCCTTCCCCTCCAAGACGCGGCGCGCGGGTGCCTGATCGGCCTGGCCGTGGGCGACGCGTTGGGCCAACCCACCGAGGGTTGGACCCCCGGCGCCATCGCCGCCAAGTGGGGCTACATCACGGACCTGCCACCGGGCTCGACCGCGGTGAGCGACGACACCGAGTACACGCTGTTCTCCGCGCGCGTCCTCATCGAGCAGGGGCTGGGCGTCACGAGCGAGCACTTCGCCGACGCTTGGCTCGAGCACATCGTCCCCCAGGAGGGCCCGTTCAAGGGCGCCGGGTTCAGCGAGATGGCCACGATCGACAACCTCGAGCGTGGGCTGCGCCCGCCGGAGTCCGGGCGCCATTACCACGCCTGGAGCGACGGGCTGGCGATGCGCGTGGCCCCCTTCGGGATCGTCTCCGGCGGCGACCCTGAGCTGGCCGCACGGCTGGCGCGCGAGGACGGTCGCGTGAGCCACGACGGCGAGGGCATCTACGCCGGCCAGGCCGTCGCGGCGGCGATCGCCGCCGCCACGCGCGGGGCCACGCTCGACGACCTCCTGGCGACGGCGCTCGCGGCCGTTCCGGCGGACTCGTGGACGGCGCGACATCTGCAGCGGGGCGCTCGCCTCGGCGCACGGGCCACCGGGGCCAGGGACGCGATCCCGAGCCTGCACGACGCGCTCGCCATCGAGTACTACCCGTGGGCCGACCTGGCGCCGGAAGCGGTGGCGCTGGCCTTCGGGCTGCTGCTCGCCGGCCGCGGTGACGTTACGGGCACCCTCCTCGCCGCCGTCAACCTGGGCCGCGACTCGGACACGGTCGCCGCCATCATCGGGGCGATCCTGGGCGCCAAGCTCGGCCCGAGCGCCTTCCCCGACCGCTGGCACGCGGTCGTCGCGCCCGCCACCGGGCGCTGCCTCGCCTGCGTCGCAGGGGCCGACCTGATCGAGACCGCGGACGCGCTCGCCGATCTGGCGCGGAGGCAGGCGCGGTGAGCGGCAGCGTCCGAGGCGTCGTCCGCGCCATGGTCCACGCCGACGGACTGGCGTGGCAGAACCTCTACCGACGCGCGCACCTGCTCCCCGCCTGGACCCGGCGCAAGCGCCGCGAGATCGAGGCCGAGCACGAGGCGCGCGGCATCATCGACGAGCCGCTGCCCTTCGCCCTGAACCAGCCCACCGCCCCGTTCCTCGGTACATCGGGGGTCCACACCGAGTGGCTGGCGTTCCAGCTGCAGGTCCTGATCGAGGGCGGGGGGCGGTACGACCGGCGGGTGGCGCTCGAGGCGTGGCGGGACCTGGCGGCGCGGCGTGCGGACCTGCGGCTCTCCGTCGGCCAGCATGCGGCGCTCGAAAACGTCGCCGCCGGCATCGATCCGCCCACGAGCGGGCACGACAACCCCCACTACTTCGACGACAGCGCCTGCTTCCGAGCGGTGGCGCTCCTGGGCGCGGACGGTGGCAGCCTGCGGGGGGGCGAGCTGCAGGAGGTCGTCGCGAGCGACGCGCAGATCAGCAACGCCTTCGATGGGATCTGGGCGGCCCAAGCGTTCGCCGCGGCCCTGCGCGGCGCGCTCGACGGGGCCGATGCCGGTGCGGCCGTGGCCCACGCGCGCGCCGGCATCCCCGAGGGCACTTGGCTGGCGATCGAAGTCGACCGCGCGCGGACGCACGCGGCGGAGGCGGCCAGCCTCTTCGACCTCATCCGACGCTTGGCCGGGGGACCGACGAACCACGCGTACGACTACGGGAACTCGGCGCCCGAGACGCTCGCCATCGCGCTCGCCATCCTCGAGTTCACCGGAGGCGACCTCGAGCCCGGCCTCCTGGCGGCGCTCGCGCTGCCCAGGACGGCGGCGTCGGTCGCGCCCATGATCGGCGCCCTGGTCGGCGCCCTGGGCGGCGCTCTGGGGACCGCGCACGAACACCAGCTCGAAGACGCGCCCCTCCAGGGGCTGGCCCTGCCGCACCTCGCTGGAACGCGCCCGCTGGCGCTGCTCGCCGAGCTGCGCACCTCCACGTCCTGACCGACGCGCGCGGTCCAACCGCGCGCGCACCGAAAGGAACGCACCGATGGCCAACACGATCGAAGATGGAGCCCGAGGATGCATCGTGGGACTCGCCGTCGGCGATTCCCTGGGTGGCTCGACCGAGGGGTATCCGCCGGAACGGATCCGTGAGCGCTTCGGCGGCTGGGTGACCGACATCGTCGGCCCGTTCCTGGAGGACTGGCGAACCGCGCGACCGATCTCGCCGTTCCACAAGGGCGACGGGCACGTCACCGACGACACGCTCATGACCCTCGCCCTCAGCAACGTCTACCTGCAGGTGCGCGAGCACCTCACCGCCTTCGACATGGCGGACCACCTGGTGCCGCAGATCGCCGACGAGGTCATCTTCATCCCGGAGCTGGAGCGCGAGACGGTGCTGGTCAACCGGCTCTTCTTCGCCGAGAAGTACCTCCTCCACCGCCTGCGGCACGCCCACGTCGATCCGCGCGAGGCCGGCGTGGGGAACGTCGTCAACTGCGGTGCCGCCATGTACATCGCGCCGGTGGGGATCGTCAACGCCGGCAACCCGGAGGGCGCCTACGCCGAGGCGATCGACCTGGCGGGGGCGCACCAGGTGAGCTTCGGTCGCGAGGCCGCGGGCGTGATGGCGGCGGCCGTCGCCGAGGCCCTGCGGCCCGGCGCGAGCGTCGACTCGGTCGTCGACGTCGCCACCCGGCTCGCCAAGGACGGCACCAAGACCGCGATCGAGGCCGTCGTACGAGCCGCCCGCGGGGTGGACGGCTGGGAAGCCGCGATCCCCGTCCTGCGCGACGCCGTCCGGCCCTTCGATTCCGTGGGCGAGACCTACCGCGAACCCGACCTCGACGCCCGCAAACCCAGCCGCAAGAACGCGATCGAGGAGCTGCCGGTGGCGCTGGGCATGCTCGTCGCCAACCGCGGCGACTACACGGGCACCGTGCTGGGCGGCGTGAACTACGGGCGCGACTCCGACTCGATCGCGCAGATGGGCGGCTCGATCGCGGGGGCGCTGCACGGGGAGGCCGCCGTTCCCCAGCGTTGGGCGGACACCGTCGCCTCGGCCAGCCGCCGCGACTTCCGCGCGGTCGCCGACGGGCTCGCCCAGGTCGCCCAGGAGGTCTTCGAGCGCGACCGCGAGCGCTGGGAGCGGCGGCTCGCGAGCTTCCCTGCGACCCGTGAACCGGTGGGACGCTAGATGGTGCGCATCACCTGGCTCAGGCCCGAAGACCGCATCGAACACGAGTTCCGGCAGCTGCGCGAGGAGGGCGCCGACCCCAGCGAGCTGGAGGCCCGGTGGCGCGCGTCCGAGGGGGAAGACCTGGACCAGAGGCGGACGCAGGCGCTCGCGCTGCTCGACGCGGCCGTTCCGCTGCGGCGCAACGACGACGACCTCGACGTGCTCGCCTTCGTGCGTGCGGCGGCGGCGCCCGGCTCGGCCGGGTTCGACCGGGACCAGCTCGCGCGCAAGCTGGAGGCCGGCTGGATCGGCCGGTCGGCCGGGTGCTTGCTGGGCAAGCCGGTCGAGAAGATCCCGCGCGAGGGCATCCGCGAGATCCTCCAGAGCATCGGCGAGTGGCCGCTGCGCCGCTACTTCACGGCCCGAGGGGTGCCGGACGAGGTGACCGCGCGCTACCCCTGGAACCGGGCCAGCCTGCCCACGAGCATGCGCGAGAACATCGAGTGCATGCCCGAGGACGACGACCTCAACTACTCCATGCTCAACCTGCACGTACTCGAGACCCATGGAGCCGAGTTCACCACCGACGACGTCGCCACCGTCTGGCTCCAGATGATGCCGGTGCTCACCGTCTTCACGGCCGAGCGCGTGACCTACGAGAACCTGCTCCACTACCTGCTCCCGCCCGAGACGGCGCTCCGCCGGAACCCCTACCGCGAGTGGATCGGCGCCCAGATCCGGGCCGACGTCTGGGGTTGGGTCTCCCCCGGCGACCCGGCTCGCGCGGCCGAACTCGCCTGGCGCGATGCGCGGCTGAGCCACAGCGCCAACGGCATCTACGGGGAGATGTTCGTCGCAGCGATGGTCGCCCGGGCGTTCACGACCGACGACGTCGCGGCCGTGGTGGAGGCCGGCCTGCAGATGATCCCCGAGGACAGCAGGCTCGCGGAAGCGGTGCGCTTCGCGCGCGACCTTCCCGACCGGACGAGCGACTGGGAAGAGGCGCTGGACCTCCTCCACGCCCGCTACGGCCATTACCACTGGGTCCACACCATCAACAACGCCGCGCTGGTGACCGCCGCGCTGCGCTTCGGCGGGGGCGACTTCGAACGCACCATCTGCAACGCCGTGATGGGCGGCTGGGACACCGATTGCAACGGCGCCACGGTCGGCTCGATCATCGGCGTGATGCACGGGCCCGGGGCGATCCCGGAGCGCTGGTCCGCCCCCCTTCGCAACCGCGTGCGGACCAGCCTGAAGGGGTTCGACGACTCGCGGCTCGACGAGCTCGCGGGGCGGACGCTCGCGCAGGTGCCGGAGCGGTACCTGTCGTAAGAGCACGGGAAGGACGCAGCGCATGACTCAGGAACCGATCAAGGAGGACGCCGGGCCCCTCGCTGGGCTCCGCATCATCGACATGGCGACGATGATGGCCGCCCCATGGGCCGCCACCTTCCTGGCGGACTACGGCGCCGACGTCGTCAAGCTCGAGCACCCCAAGAGCGGCGACCACGCCCGACAGTTCGGCCTGTCGAAGGACGGGGAGCCGGTGTTCTGGAAGACGCTGGCGCGCAACAAGCGCTCGCTGTGCCTCGACCTCAAGAGCGAAGCGGGGGTCGACGTCTTCGAACGGCTGGTGGGCGGGGCGGACGTGGTCATCGAGAACTTCCGCCCCGGGGTGATGGATCGGTTGGGCCTCGGCTTCGATCGGCTGAGCGCCCTCCACCCCCGACTGGTGATGCTCAGCGTCACCGGCTACGGCCAGGACGGTCCCTACGCCGACCGCGCCGGGTTCGGCACGCTCATCGAAGCGATGAGCGGCTTCGCCTACTCCAACGGTCATCCGGACGGCCCCCCCACGCTGCCGGCCATCCCGCTGGCGGACGGCGTCGCCGGTGCCTTCGGCGCGCTCTCGGTGATGATGGCCCTGCGCGAGCGCGACGGCGACGGCACCCCAGGGAGCGGCTCCGGCAGGGGCCAGCACATCGACATGTCGCTCTTCGAGCCGCTCGCCCGCCTCATGGAGGGGCACGTGCTCGAGTACAGCGCTCTGGGACGGGTGCGCGGGCGGCTGGGCAACGGCAGCCTCACGTCCGCGCCGCGCAACGCGTACCGGTCGGCCGACGGAGCCTGGGTCGCCCTCTCGGCCAGCGCTCAACCGGTGTTCGAGCGGCTGATGGCCGCGGTCGGCCGCCCCGAGCTGGTGGACGACCCCCGCTTCGCCACCAACCACGCACGGATCGAGCATCGCGAGACGCTCGATGGCATCCTGCAAGCGTGGTTCGGCGAGCGGGGGCGGGACGAGGCGATCGAGGTGCTCTCGGCGAGCGGCGCGGCCGTCGGGCCCATCTACGACGTCTCGGAGCTCCTGAGCGACCCGCAGGTCGAGGCGCGGGGCTCGTTCGAGACGCACCACGACCCGGTGCTGGGCGACGTGCAGGTCCCCGGCGTCGTGGCCCGCTTCTCGCGCACGCCCGGGCGGGTGCGGCATCTGGGCCCGGCCAAGGGCGCGGCGACCGACGAGGTCCTGCACGAACTGGGCTACGACGAGGACGAGATCGCCCGGCTGCGCGCCGCGGGGGTGGTGGCATGACGCCCGGCGGCGTGCCCCGTTCGCTCCTGTACGTTCCCGCGCACAACGAGAAGATGGTCGCCGGCGCGGCGCGGCGCGGCGCCCACGCGCTCATCCTCGATCTCGAGGACGCCGTGCCCGCCGGCGCCAAGGCCACCGCTCGCGAGCGGCTTACCGAGTCGGTCCGCACCGTGGGCGTGGGCGGCGCGCTCGTGCTCGTGCGCAGCAACGCACCGTGGAGCCTGGCCTGGCGCGACCTGGAGGCGGCCGCCGCCGCCGGCGCGGGGGGACTGTTGCTCCCCAAGGTCGACACGCCGGCCGCCGTGGAGGTGCTGGGCGCCTACCTGGTCGAGTTGGAGGAACGCTTCGACCGGCCGCCGATGGCCGTGTTGCTGACCATCGAGAGCGCCCGCGGCCTGGAAGCGGTCGGTGCCATCGCGGCGGCCTTGGCCGGTCTGCCCGCCGCCCGTGAACGCCTGACCGCCCTCGTGCCCGGGAACGAAGACCTGAGCCTCTCGCTGCGCATGGAGCCCACGCCCGAGCTGATGGCGGGGGCGCTCTGGCCGCTCTTCGTGGCCGCCCGGGCGCACGGCCACGCCCTGATCGGCTCGGTGGGCAGCGGCGCCGATTACCGCGACCTCGCGGCCTACCGCCGTCGGGTGGAGCTCTCGCGCGCGTACGGCTTCGAGGGCACGACCTGCATCCATCCCGCTCAGGTCGCCGTCGCGAACGAGGTCCACCGCCCGTCGGGTCCGGACCTCGAGTGGGCGCGCACCGTGGTCGCCGCGTTCGAGGCGCGAGGAGGCGAGGCCGTGGGGGTCGACGGGCAGATGATCGACCGGCCGGTGTACGCGCGCGCGAAGCGGTGGGTGGACGAGGCGGACGCGTGAACTGCACGCGCGCGTGAAGCCGCCTTTCTCCTGGCGAACCTTCGGGATGGCGCCCTCTGCGACACGACCCGTCCCTCGAAAGGATGCCCATGAAACCAGCCCTCGCGCTCCTCACCGCCGTCTTCGTGCTCGCCGGCTCAGCGCTCGCCGGGACGATCACCACTTTCGAGCTCGATTCGCCGACGCTCGGGCGAACCTGGGCCTTCAACGTCTACCTCCCCGACGGGTACGAGGGGTCGAACCTCGAGTACCCCGTGATCTACCTCCTTCACGGGACGGGCGGCGACGAGACGTCCTGGAACGAGGGCATGGAGCTGATCGACGACCTGGTGGCGTCCGGCGCCATCCCGCCGGTGATCGCCGTGGCGCCCGCCACCGGCCGGAGCTGGTGGGTCGACACGATCGAGCCCTTCGAGACGGCGTTCGTCCAGGACCTGATCCCGCACGTCGATGCGTCGTTCCGGACGATCGAGGACCGCGGGGGGCGCGCCGTGGTCGGGCTGTCGATGGGGGGCTACGGGGCGCTGCGGTACGCGCTCGTGCACTCCGACGTGTTCCGCACCGCGACGCTCCTGAGCCCCGCCCTCTACGCCGAGCAGCCGCCCCTGGGTTCGAGCGCGCGCAGCACGGGCGCGTTCGGCGCGCCCTACGATCCCGACCTCTGGGCCGCACGCAACTACCCCACTGCGCTCGAGGGCTACCTCGCACGGGGCCTGGAGGTCCCGGTCTTCATCGGCGTGGGCGACGACGACTGGAACGAGCCCGAGGGGTGGGTCTACAACGTCGACTACCAGGCCGCCCTGCTCTTCCAGCGCCTGAACAAGGAGGCGGGCAGCGCGGCCGAGCTCCGCGTGGTCGACGGCGGCCACGACTGGAGCGCGTGGCAGCCCCTGTTGGTCGAGGCCCTGCCGTACATGACCCGGTACCTGAGGTTCCCGCGGCCGACGCAGTGACGCTCGCGGGGAAGGGACCCGAACGCGCGGCGGTCGGCACGATCGGGTCGAGCGCCACGCCGTCCGAGAGGAGCAGCTCCAGATCGCCGCTCGTCGCGGGCGGCCCCCCACGGGAGCCGCCCGCTACCCAAGGTTCGAACGGTCGTCCGGAGGCCGGACGTCGCTCGGCCTCAGCGGTTCCCGCCGCGCAGCTGGCGCCCCACGGGGCCTTGGGCGTGCTGGCCGTCGGCCGCCTTCAGTTGCCGCTGCACCATCGCTTGGCCGCCTTCGCCGCGGCCCGTGCGCGTCATCGTACGGGCACCGATGCACTCGCCATCCGCGTCGGCCTGGACCTGCATCTCGACCTGGACGGCCTGCGCGATGGGGCCGCGCCCCTGGTTCGGACCGAAAGGCTGGGCCCAGGCGAGGCCGGCGATCACGACGGCGGCGAGGAGGAGGGTGGTGCGCATGATGGGCTCCTTTCGTCTCGGGTTCTCCGAGGCTGAGACCACCGTAGGTCGAGCCGCATGAACGTTGTGCGAACGGTCTGCGGCTCGGAACCCGCCGCATGCCCGACGCATCGACCCTGAGCTCAGCGAAGCTCGAGGACCCCATCACCTACGACGAGCTCCAGCCGGTGCACCAGCCGCACCCGTCCGTCGCCCTGCTGCACGCCCACCTCGAGCGACCGCGCGCCGGGGCGACCCGACACCCGCACGACCAGGTTCGTCCCCGTCACCTCCACCGGGACCGCGGCGCCGTCGACCAGCACGACGAGGTCGTGCGCGGGGCGCTCGAAAGCCAGCTGAACGGCAACGTCCTGGACGGGATCGGTCGACGCGTAGCGCTCCACGCGCGCGATGAGCGGATCGGCCTGCCAGTCGGGCGTCCACGTCCGTGAGGCGGGATCGAACCAGCCGCTCAGCTGACCGATGAACCCCGCGGCGCGGTCCTGCGTCCAAGCGATGCGCACGTGGGTGGGCGCCGAGGCCCCCACGCCCTCGACCACCACGGTGGCCCGCCCGCCGGCCGGCACTTGGACGGGTTCGCTCTGCAGGTCGACGCCGCCCACCGACACCCACCCGGCCGCCGTGGCCACGACCTCGAAGCGAACCGCCAAGCCGGCACGCGCGGCCCACGCGGCGTGCGCGAACACCAGCGGGTTGGGGTCGGCCGCGAAGACCTGCACCACGTAGGCGCGGCCGTCGCGGCCCTCCGCGATCCCGAAGCCGGAGTGGGTCCACTCGGGGCGCAGCAGGTTGGCGCGGTGGCCGGGGCTCGCCATCCAACCGGCGATCACCCGGTCGGCGACGTCCAGGTCGCGCAGCGAGACGGCTGCGAGGTTCTCGCCCACAGCGATCTGCGCGCCACCCACCAGCGACACCCGGTCCCCGACGTCCCGCCGTCCCGGCGTGGGGCTGACGTGGCTGAAGTACGCGAGCCGCGTCATCTCCTCGGCGTGGTGGCGCGCCGCCAGGGCGAGCACGGAACTGCCGGCGACCGGCGCCAACCCCTCCCGCAGACGCTCGCCGTTCGTGAGGTCGAGCAGGCGCGCCTCGAGGTAGTGCTCCGGCAGAGCGGGCAGCGACGTCGGCAGCGGCGCGCGGGCCACGGCCCATGCCGTGGCCGCGAGCGCCAGCGCGATGCACAGGCGCATCAGTCCCCGCCCCGCGCCACCAGCTTGAGCCGGCTGTGGATGAGCGCCACGTCCTTGGGCGGGATCATGTGCGGCTCGCGCGCGAGCCAACCGCGCAGCTCCTTGGGCTCGAGCCCGGCGTTTCGCAGGGGCTTCGCCTTCAGCGGTGACCGCCGGGTGGGTTTCGCCATGAAGAGATGCTACGGCGTCCATCCTCGAGGCGGTGGAGAACGCTTCACGCCTGGCGCACGGTCCTGATGTCGCCATCCAGATCCCCGCAAGCTCCGCGCCACCCCAGCCAGGGCCCAGGCCCGCTCGGCCGATCACCCGCAGCCGATCGACGGCCGCGCACGGCCGGCGCATCCTGCGTGCATGCGCCCCATCCACCAATGTCTCACCCGTGATACACTCGATCCATGGCCGAGTTCCGCGCCACCGTCCGGGACCTCCGCAACCACGGCGGCGACGTACTCGACCGCGTCGCCGCCGGCGAACGCGTCGTGGTGACGCGCGACGGCCGTCCGGTGGCGGAGCTCACCGCCGTGCGCGCCGCGCGAGTCGGCCGCGAGGCGCTCCTCGCCCGCTGGCGGCACGTTCCCCGCGTCGACGCGCACGCGCTGCGCCGCGACCTCGACGGCGTGCTCGACCCCGAAGCGTGACGCCAACGCCGCGCCGCGAGGGCCTGCTCGACACGAGCGTCGTCCTGCTCCTGAGCCGGATCGACGACCCGCACGTGCTCCCCGAGTTCCCGTTGGTGTCGGCCGTGACCCTGGCCGAGCTCTCGGTGGGCCCGCTCGTGGCGCGCGACGACGCCGAACGCGCCGCCCGCCAGGCCGTCCTGCAACAGGTCGAGGTCGACTTCGACTCGCTACCGTTCGACGATCGCGCCGCCCGCGCCTTCGGCCGCGTCGCCGCGTCGCTCCGCACCGCCGGCCGCAAGGTACGCGCCCGCAGCACCGACGCGATGATCGCGGCGATCGCCCTGGCGCACGACCTGCCGCTGTACACGGCGAATCCCGACGACTTCACGGGCATCGACGGGCTGGAGGTGCGGGTGGTGGTCCGAGTTTGAGTAGGAAGCATCAGATCGAGATCGTCGCCCATCACTCGAACGGAGGCGGCAGGGTGGCCCGAGGCTCCTGGGCGCAGCGGCTCGCCAACGCCTAGATCGCTCCCGGGTAGCGCGCGAGCTCCGTGGCGGTTGCGACCAAGCCCTGAGCCTCGAGCGTCTCGAGGTACTCCGAGACCGTCACGGGTGGTTGGCGAAGGGCACCCCTAAGCGCAGCAACCGCAACGCAGAAGAGCCCCGGGGCAAGCGTCAGGTGCGCGTGCAGGAAGCGGTCGGGGTCGAGAGCCTCGATTCCGTACGGCGCGAGCGCCGATGGCGGGAAGTGGCGCAGGTTGCGGGTGACGATCACGTCGCAGCGCCCGACGACAGCGGCCGCCAAGACGTGGCGATCGTCCGAATCAGGAAGCTCGATCGCCGAAATCAACCCTTCGTAGCCGGAGACGAGAGCGTCGCGGGTGGCCGTGTTCATCAGGTCACGCGTGCGCTCGAGCTTCGCCCGGACTCTGGTGGGGTCCTTGCGCAACAGCGCTTCGATCCACTCGCGGTGTACGTCCGACGACCACCGAGCCCGGTAAAGGTCCGTGAGCGCGATGTGCATCAAGAGGTCCCGGAGAGGAGCCGGGTACAGCACGCTGGCGTCCAGGAACGCCGTGGTGGAAGCCATCAGGTACGGTCTACGGTCTCCGAAGACGGGTAGCCGTCGCCATCGCGTTGCGCGTCGCTGGCGAGTTCGGCGAGAACCCGAGCCCGTTCGGCGTCGACCCGATCCTTGAAGGCCATCACGTCCTCCAGCAGCACGCGCCGATGGCTGCCCACTCGCCGGTAGGGAACGGTGCCCTCCTCGAGGAGCTTGATCAGATACGGGCGAGAAACGTTCAAGATGCCGGCGGCTTCGACCGTCGTGAGTTCCGCGTTCTCGGGCACCACGGCCATTCCACGGCCCGTGGCCATCGCGCCCAAGATGGCACGAAGCATCGCCACAGCCCCCTTCGGAAGCACCACCCGCACGGCGGCCGCGCCGTCTCCACGCTCGAACGTCAGAGCGACCCTGTCGGCCTCACCGCCGTAGCGGGCGAGCTGCTCGCCTGCCTCCCGCGCGAGGAGCACGTCCTGTTCACTACTAGGCGGTTCGCGATGAGCCAACATGCACGCCTCCTGAACGATGGTGGCACACAAGTGCAATAAGTGCAATGGCCCGCGGCGCCCGCCGGCGTCACCGCCGCTCCATCCATCGCACGGCAACCGCACCCCAACCCACCCCGCGACGCCCGCCGCGCTTGCCCTTGCGTCTGCACGAGCCCTATCGTGGTCCCTGTGAAAACCACCCTCGTGATCGACGGCACCTTGGTGCGGCAACTCCGCGAGGAAGCCCGTACGGGTCTTCGAGACCGGCCAGGTAGCTGTTGCCGGTGTCCCAGTTGACGGCGATCCAGGGCGAGGGGACCAGCTCGACGATCTTGAGCAGGCCGGCGGCGGTCTTGGTGAAGACGCCGTGCGGTTCGATGCACAGGTACTTCTGGTGCCGAGCGGCCACGTGCGACATGCGCGTCAGCGTGTAGCGCATGGTGTCGTGGGCGAAGGCGTCGTCCGTCCAGGCGGGCTGCAGCATCTCGTCGGAGTTGATGATGTCGGTGCCGACGAAGTGGGCCAGCACGATCGCGCGCGAGGGGATGGAGTTCTTGAGGGGACTGCTGGGCTGACGCAGGGCATCGGTCCGCCCGGCACGAGCCCAATGGCTCTCATCCGCCGTCCTGCGCCCACCGTCGCGACTTCGCGCTGCCCCGTACGCTCGCCCCATGCCCCCCACCACCATCCTCGGCGTCGACTGCGCCACGCTCGCCACCAAGACCGGCCTCGCCCGCGCCGTCCTCGAGGACGGTCGCTGGCACCTGCGCGACGCGTTTGCGGGCACCAGGGACGCCCCGCCCGCGGCGGTGCTCGCCGCCTGGCTCGCCGAAGACCCCAGCGCGCTGCTCGCGCTCGACGCGCCGCTCGGCTGGCCGGTCGACCTCGGCGACGCGCTCGACCGCGCACGCGCAGGCGAACCGATCGCAGCCCCGTCGGAGCGCCTCTTCGCCCGCGCCACCGACCACGCGGTGCATGCGCGGCTCGGCAAGATGCCGCTCGAGGTGGGCGCCGGCTGGATCGCCCGCACGGCCCGCGCGACGCTCGGCCTGCTCGACGAGGTCCGCCGCGCCACCGGCTTGCCGATCCCGCTCGCCTGGGACCCCACCGACCTCACGACGGCCGCGGCGATCGAGGTCTACCCCGCGGCCACGTTGATCGCCCATGGGCACGCGCTCCCCGGCTACAAGGTGCCGGGGAGCCCCGCGCGCATCGCCATCGCGCAGGGGTGGCCCAAGCCGCTGGTGGTCTCGCCGTCGCTCGACCTGGTGGCGCTGAACACCGACGTCTTCGACGCCATCGTGTGCGCGCTTGCCGGCGCCGATTTCGTCGCCGGTGCGGCGCCGGGACCGGACGATCAGGAGCTGGCGCAGCGTGAGGGGTGGATCTGGGTGCGGGGATGACGCCACGTAGCCGACCCGAGTACGCTATCCTTACTGAAGAATTGCGAGGTAAGGCTTGCGTCGGGTCGCGACCATGACCAGCAAGGGGCAGATCACCATCCCGATCGAGGTGCGCAAGCAGCTCGGCCTCGGGCAGGGCGACCACGTGGAGTTCACCCTCGAGGACGGGGCCGCCGTCCTCCGCCCGCTGCCGCCCGAGCCCGATCCCTTCGACGCGTACGCCGGCGCGCTCGGTACGCTCGCCGACGAGGCCGCCGTGGCCGCGTGGCTGCGCGACCTGCGCGACGACGACCGATGACTCGGACGGCGATCGATAGCAACGTGATCGTGGCCCTGTGGTCGCGCGAACCGGCGGCGACCCGCATGGCCGAGCTCCTGCGAAGCGCCCGAGCGGACGGTCCGCTCGTCGTGGCGGCACCCGTTTGGGCCGAACTCCACGCCGCGCCCGGAGCCACGCCCGAGTTCGTCGCGCGCTTCCTGGCCGACACCGAGATCGCGGTCGACAGCGTCCTCGACGAGCCCATCTGGAGCCACGCTGCCCACGCCTTCGCGGCGTATGCCCAGCGGCGCCGCACCTCGGGCGGCGGTCACCCGAAGCGCCTCCTCGTCGACTTCGTCGTCGGCGCGCACGCCGTGGAACGCGCGGACCGCCTCCTCACCCTCGATTCGGATCGGTACCGGTCGGCGTTCGAAGGCCTGCGGATCGAGCCGATTCCCGCACCGCGGCCAAACCCACGTCCGCAGTAGCATCGAAGTGAGGTCCGAACCCATGATCCGACTCGAAGTCCGCAAGATCGGGGATGCGCTCGGCGTCGCGCTCCCGCAGGAAGCCATCCATGCACTGGATGCCGTCGAAGACGCCACGCTCGAGTTGACGGCGGAACCTGGCGGCGGCTACCTGTTGTCGCGGGTCAACGCGGACATCGAGCGCAAGATGCAGCTCGTCGAAGGAATCGCCGAGCGGTACCGCGACACGCCCCAGGACCTCGCGGAGTGAACCCGAGCGCAGTCCCTGACGGGATGACCCACGGCGCCGCCCACCGCCTCCGCCGCGACGTCGAGCGCCTCGCCCTCCCGAGCGGCCGCGCCGTCGGCACCCCCGGCCATGCCCACGCCCAGGCGCACCTGGTCAACCGCCTCGGCGAGCTCGACCTCGAGCCCTACGGCGACGCCTTTGCCCTCCCATACGCCGCAGGCGGGGACCGCTTCGCCAACCTGGTCGGCGTCGCGCCAAGCGCCGACCGCGACGCCGCACCGGTGCTGATCGCCGCGCACCACGACACCGTCCCCGGCACGCCAGGCGCCGACGACAACGCGGCGGCGGTGGCGATCGCGCTCGAGGTCGGCGCCCGGCTGCGCGCGCGACCCGCGGCGCGCGACGTGCTGATCGCGCTCTTCGACGCCGAGGAGCCGCCGTACTTCCACACGTCGCGGATGGGGTCGACTCATTGGCACGCCCGCCAATGCCGCGGCCCCGTCCACGCGGCCGTGGTGCTCGACCTGGTGGGGCACGCCGTACCCGTCCCCGGCCTCGAGGATCTGCTCGCCGTCACCGGCATGGAGAGCGACCCGGAGCTCGAGGACGTCGTGCGCGCACTGCCCGCCGGCCACGGGCTGCAGCTGGTCACCGCCCTGAACCGCTACGTCGGCGATATGTCCGACCATCATGTATTTCGCATGAACGAGGTCCCCTACCTGTTCCTCTCCTGCGGACGCTGGAGCCATTACCACGCGCCCACCGACGTCCCCGACGTGCTCGACTACCCCAAGATGGCGCGCATCGCCGACGTCGTCGAGGGCCTCGTGCGCGGCGCCGCCGACCGCGGCTTGAAGGGCCCGTGGGAGGGCTACGACACGACGGATACCGACGTCGCGACGACGAACGCGGCGCTCGGGCCGCTGCTCACCCACTACGGGCTCGAGGTGCGCGACCGGGTGGGGATCGAGCGGGTGGTGCAGTTGTTGGCGAGGCAGTTGGGGCTGTAGGGAACGTCGCCGACACGCACACATCAGGCCGTTTGCCGACTCCATCTTGGCAACCGCACCATTCGCGTCACCCCTCACCCCAACGCCGTCCCCAACCCGTTGAGCACCATCTGCACGGCGAGCATGATCAGCAGCATGCCCATCAGCCGCGCGATCGCCTGCAGGCCGCGCTCGCCCAGCACCCGGTAGAGGGCGGGCGCCGCCAGCAGCACCGCGGCGGTGATCGCCCACGCGACGAACACCGCGAGCGCCCAGTGCCCCATCTCGGACGGCGCGGTGCGCGCCATCAGGATGACCGTGGCCATCGCGGACGGCCCCGCGATGAGCGGGATCGCCAGCGGCACCAGGAACGGTTCGCCCTCGGGCTGGTGGCCCATCGGCCCCTCGGACCGCGGGAAGACCAGGCGCAGCCCGATGATCCCGAGCACGATGCCGCCGGCGATCGTCACGGATTCGGGCTGCAGACCCAAGAAGTCGAGGATCGACTGGCCGACGAACAGGAACGTCATCAGGACCAGCAGCGCGAACACGAGCTCGCGGGCGATCACGAACCGCCGGCGCTTGGGGTCGACCCCCTTGAGCAGGGTGAGCACCAGCGGCGCGTTGCCGAACGGGTCCATCACGAACAGCAGCACGGTGGCCGCCGACCAGATGCTGGCGCCGAAATCCATGACGGTCCCTCCTCTGCTGCGCGATCGAGCGCAGATCGATGCCGCTCAGCTGGTCGTCGGGCTCGGCGCGTGTGGTTGACCGCCGAAGGCTAGCACGCGTCGTGGCCGGCCCTCGCCCACGCCCCGCGGCGCTTCAGTCCGGCGCCGCGTACGCGCGGTGGCGCGCCGCGAAGCCCTTCGAAGGCTCCGCGGCGAGCCGCGCCAGGCGCGCCAGGGCTTCGGACCGGAGCGCCGCCCCGACGCCCTGCGACGCCGCGCGCAGGCGCTCCAGCGCCTCCTCCGGGACGCCGTCCACCCCGGACGCGAGCCGCTCGCGCACCAGCACCTGATCGTGGTCGTCGCCGAGCAGCGCACACACGGCCTCGACCTCCGCCACCCACGGGCGCACGAGCTCCGGAGCCGCGGCGCGGTACGCGCGCACCGCCAACCCGAGCCGCTTCCACTTCGAGCGCGCGGCGTGCACCCGCTGGTCGTCCTCCGGCGCCGCCAGCGCCGCGCGGGCGGCGCGGCGCGCCGTCCGGTGGAGCGCCCGCAACCCGTGCACCCACGCGGCCGCCGACGGTTCGGGCTTCCCGGTCGTCCGCAGGAGCGCGCGCAGCGTGGTCAGTTCGGCGGCAGCGGAATCGAGCACCGCTGCAACGGCGGCCCCCCGCTGTGCAGACCGGTCCTCCTCCGCGCCGCACGCACGCGCGACGGCCTCCCAAGCGGCGGCGTCGAGGCCTGCGGTTTCGCCTGCGCGCGCCCGCACCACGTCGAGCGCCGCCTGCGCCGCCACCGCGTCGCGCAGCGGGGCCAGGACGCGGCCGACGTCGCGCGCGCGCCGGTCGATGGCGCCAGCGAGCGGCTCGCCCAACGCCGGCGCCAACAGCCGCGCGAACGCCCGCGCGCGCTTGAGCGACTTGCGCGCCCCGTGGACCGCACGGTCGGTCGGGGTGCCGCCCGCGTCCGCGGCGACCTGTCGTGCCCGCGCCGTCTCGACGTGGCGCGCGGCGTCCGCGACGTGCCGGCGCAGTGACCTCCACGCACGCGCCACGGGCTCGCCACCGGCGTTCACGGCAGGTCTTCCGCCCACGCCCCCAGGGCCGCGAGGTGCGCGGTCTTCTTGTGCTGATGGCGATGCATGCGGCGCAGGACGTCGGCGAGCGTGCCGACCGCAACCTCGGCGTACGGACCCTTGTTGAGCAGCACCCCCTCGGCCCGCTCCGCCATCGCCGCGTCGGTCACTTCGGCGCGCGTCGGCATGCCATTCTTCGCCACCCCCTCGAGCACCTGCGTGGCCCAGATCGCCGGCACGTGGGCGGCCTCGCAGATCCACAGGAGCTCCTCCTGCACCTCCGCGAGGCGCTCGAAGCCGAGCTCCACCGCCAGGTCGCCGCGCGCGATCATCACGGCGGCCGGGCCGCGGCGCAGCGCGGCGACGATCAGCGAGGGCAGGGAGCTCACGGCGAGCCGCGTCTCGACCTTGAGCACGAGCGCCGGCAGCCGCGCAGGGGCGAGCGCGGCGATGGCGTCGTGCAGGGCGTCCACTTCACCGGGACGCTGCACGAACGAGAACCCGATCGCGTCGGCGATCGCCACGGCCGTCGGGAGCGCGGCCAGGTCGTCGGCGGTGGGGACCACCTCGGCGATCACGGTGTCGGGGAAGTTCACGCCCTTGCCGACGCGCACCCGTTGACCGCGGCGCAGCACGTGCGTGACGCGCACCAGCACGGCGACTTCGGGCACGCCGGGCGCGGCGTGCGCGTCGCGCGGCAACGCGGCGTCGATCCACTCGACCCGGCCGCCCAAGCGACCGTCGTCGAACCAGACCTGGTCGCCGACCCGCACGTCCGCGAGCAACCCGGGGAGCGTCAGGGATACGGTGGGCTCGCCGAGGTCGTCGGCGGGACGCCAGCCCGTCCCCGCCAACCACAGCGCGTCTCCGACGCGCTGCTTGCCGTCCGGTGCGCCATCGGCGACCCGCACTTTGGGCCCGGCGAGGTCCACCTCGACGAACACCGAACGGCCCTGCTCCGCCGCAGCGGCGCGGGCGTACGCCGCCATCGCGCGCCACGCCTCGGGGCCGTCGTGGGCAGCGTTGATGCGGACGCCGTCGGCGCCGGCGGCCAGCAGGCGCGCCACCAGGTCGGGGCCGTCGGCCGCCTCGGACGGCAGCGTCGAGATCACCCGCACGCGCCGGTCGCGCGGCTGCGGCCCGAGCGCCGCGACCGCCCGCGCCTGGAGCAGGCGCTCCCCTTGCCACATTGCGTCCGCGTCCGGCTGCGGCGGCGCATCGGTCCGTCCGGCGAGCGCGGCGAGCGTCACCGCGACCGCGTCGAGCTGCGGCCGCACCCGCGCCTCCGAGCGTCCGAGCGACGACAGGCCGAGCTCGACCAAGGCGCGCTGGAGCTCGGCGAGGTCGCGACGGCGAAGCGCCAGGTACCGCGCCAGGTTCTCGGCGCTGGCGCGCACCTCGAGCTCCGCCTCCGCGACGCCCCAGACCGCGAGGCGGCGTGCGGCTTCCTGGTCGACCTCGGTGCTGAGGTCCAGAACGGTGTCGAGCAGAGCGTTCGGGTCTCGAACGGGCGCTTGGTCCATGACGCTTCGTACACCGTCGGCGTCAGCATCAGGTCAGTCGTGCGGGCGATTCCGGTCGCGTCGCCAAGCGCTGACCGCCACCTGACGCCCCTTTCGTAGCCTCATGATATGCGGGTCAGCGCGATCGTGCCCACCTTCCGGCGCCCCAACGGGCTGCGCCACGCGCTCGCCTCGCTGCGCGCGCAGCGCTACGACGACTGGGAGGCGATCGTCGTCGACGACGGGGACGGCGAGGGAATCGACGCGGTGCGCGAGTGGTGCGACCCGCGCGTCCGGACCCTGCGCAACCCCGGCCGCGGCCAGGTCGACGCCCGCAACTGGGCGATCGAGGCGGCCAGCGGCGAGGTGGTGCTCTGGCTCGACGACGACTGGCTCGAGGACACCGACCATCTGAGCTTGGTGGTCGATGCCCTCGCCGACGGCCTGGCGCTCGTGACCCGCGGCGGTTGGCTGGTGGAGGTCGCCGACGGCGACCCGGTCGTGCCGGTGGAGCGCAGCCGCATCCCGTTCGACCTCCCGGTCGACGCCGCGACCCTGCGCCGCGACAACACCGTCCTCACCGCCGGTCTGGCCTACCCCAAGGAGCTGCACCAAGCGCTCGGACCGCTCGACCGCGAGCTCGACGGGTACTTCGATTGGGATTGGCACCTGCGCGTCGCGAGCGTCGGCGTCCCGGTCGTGCGGCTCCCCGGGTTGGGCGTCGCGTACCGGCAGCACGCGGGCAACCGCTCGCGCCACGTCACGGCGGACCGGCGGGCCCGGTTCGCCCGGTTCGCGAGCAAGCACGGTCTGGACGCGGAGGTCAAGGACCACGGGTCGGTGGCCGCGGAGCGCGCGGTCGGCACGCCGCGTCCGGTCGTCCACGCCCGCTGACCGCCTCGCTCAGCCCGTCGCGTCGCGCTCTACGTCCCCCATCAGTTCCTCGAGCTGGAACGCGTGCCGCATCGGGTGCACCACCGCGTGCTCGAGCATCGCATCGACGCTGTACGGCGTCCCCCAGTTCGACGGATAGGCCTTCTCGAAGCGCTCCTCGGGCACGTCGCGCAGCGGCGACCACCAGCGATCGAGCACGTGCTCGAGGTACGCCTCGGCCTCGGCGTCGATCGCCTCGACCGAGGGCACCTTGTCGACGCCGGGGGCGGGAAGATCCAGGACCTTGGCCGTCCACTTCAGGTACCCACCGGCCGCGCCGAGCACGTGCCGCAGGAGCGTCGCGAGCGAAGCGTAGTCCGGATCATCGGTCTCGGGCAGCGATACGCCCCAGGCCTGCGCGCGGCGGAAGGTGGCGAGGAAGGCGCGCAGCTCGCGCTCGTGCAGCAGCACGAGCGAGCGTGCGCCGCGGTAGCGGTATCCGGCGAGGTTGCTCATGGTGGGGTGACGGTAGGGCACGGCCATGGGCGGCGTCAAGGCGAATCCGCCCGGTCGCTCTCGCGCCTACGCCGCCAGGAGCGTGCTACGTTGTGCACATGTGTGCACGCCACACCAAACCCCGCTCCACCGCCCGCGGCATCCGCTTGCCCAGCGCGCTCGACGAGGCGATCCAGCGCGAGGCGGACCTTCGCGGCAGCAACTGGTCCGCACTGACCGCGGAGTTGCTCGACGAGGCGCTTCGGCAACGCCGCGCTCCCGGTATCGCCTTCGTCGATGGCGCCACGGGGCGCCGCGCCGTACTCGCCGGCACCGGACTCGAGGTGTGGGAGATCGTCGCAAGCTGGAAGGACGCGAACGAAGACCTCGCCCGCACGATCGACGCGTTCCCTTGGCTGAGCGAACTCCAGATCCGGGCGGCCCTCGGCTATTACGTGCTGTACCCGGACGACATCGACCGACGGCTCGCTCGGGAAGAGGCCTGGACCCGTGACCGCTTGCAGAGCGAGTTGCCGTTCGCGGTTGCACGACCCGAGTGAGCGGTGCCCAACCCCGTCCGTTTCCTGCTCGACGAGGATCTGCCACCGAAGGTCGCCATCATCGCGCGATCGCTCGGGCTCGACGCGATCAGCGTGCACCACATCGGACGCACCGGGCTCTCGGACGAAGACCAGCTGCGCTTCGCCGCGTCGCAAGCCCGCATCCTGGTCACCCGAAACCGCGACGACTTCATCGCGCTCACGCATCGCGCCTACGCCACGAACGCGCCGCACCACGGCGTGCTGCTCGTGCCGCGCAGTGCGCCCAACACGCGCCCGGAGAAGATCGCGCACGCGCTCGCCGATTGGGTCGCACGCTTCGCGACCGGTCACCCGGGAGCCGGGTTCGTCGATTTCCTGTGACCATTCACTGGCCTCGCAGGCTCACCCCGTCAGCGTGAAGCCCCCATCCGGCGTCAACGTCGTACCGGTGATGAAGCTGGCCTCGTCCGAGCAGAGGAAGACGATGGCTTGGGCGATCTCTTCCGGGCGACCCGCGCGCTGGAGGTGGATCCTGGAGATCATCGAGTCGAAGCCCTCATCGCCGACCACCGTGCGCAGGCGTTGATGCATCTGCGTCTCGACGAGCCCAGGGCACACGAGGTTCACCCGAATCCGCCGCGGCGCCAGCTCCCCGGACGCGCTCGTCGTCAGCCCGATCAGGCCGTGCTTCGAGGTGGCGTAGGCCGCGAACGACGGGGCCCCGAGGAAGGAGTTCACCGAGCCGACGTTGACGATGGCCCCACCGTGGCCGCCGGCGACCATGGCCTTGGCCTCGTACTTAAGGCACAGGAAGGCGCCCCGGAGGTTGGTGTCGAGCACGAGATCCCAGTCCTCTTCGGCAAGCTCCGTGATCTCGGCGACCGGACCTTCGATGCCGGCGTTGTTGACCGCGTAGTCGAGCCGGCCGAACGCCTCGATCGCGTGCTCGACCATGTGCTGCACGTCCTTGCTTTGCGATACATCTGCTCGAACGGCGGTCGCCTCTCCGCCGCGAGCCTCGATCTCGGCCACCAACGCGGCAAGCTCGTCATACCGCCGCGCGGCGACGACGACCCGCGCGCCCTTCGCCGCAAAGACCTCGGCGGTCGACCGGCCGATCCCACTACTCGCTCCGGTCACCAACGCGACGCGACCCTTCATGTCCGACATTCGATGCTCCCCCTAATGCGCTCGAGATTTGGTCAAGTCGGAGTGTACACATCCACCCATCGAGCCTGGGCAGCGTGTGCGGTGCGTACAGGGATACGGGTGCCCGAGGCCGTCGCGGTCGCCGGTTTCGACGACATCGAACTCGCGGGGCAGTTGGTCCCGCCGCTGAAGACCGCCCCTGAAGCGTTGGCAGCGCGACTAGTCCACGCAGCTGCACGGCTCGCGGCCACACCCTCCGCCAGCAATGCGCGCGGGCCACGGCCCCGGTTTGGCCCCTGAGATCATGGACGTATTGGCGTCCTTCGTCCCCGTGGCTGACCGACAGGGTCTGGAGGAACCGCTTCTTGCGCTTGCCGTCGTGCTGGTCGCCATATCGTCCTAATCGCGAAGGGCGGCGATGAAGGAAGTTGGCGAGGGCCCACCGCCTCTCACATCGACTCTAGAGGCACCCCAGCAAGGCGCAGGTCACGACGATCACGGGGTCCCCCGCCGGTACCACGCCACGAGCGCCGCCGTGTCCTCATCGCCGAGCCCGAGCCGCAACGCGCCGGCCAGCACGACCTGCGACGCGCGCGCCGACACGAGCGGCGCCCCCACGTCCTCGCACATGCGCGCGGCGAGCTGCAGGTCCTTCGCGAGCAGCGCCACCGTGAAAACGGTCGGCTGCCGTTCGCCGAGCATGCGCGGCGCCAGGTCGCGGAAGAGCGGGCTGACGGTAGCGGCCTGGCTGCCGGCGACGAGGTCGACGAAGCGCGCGGGATCGAGGTCGAGGGCGTCGCAGGCGGCGATCGCCTCGGCCGTGACCACGTTGATCGCGGCGAACATCAGGTTGTTGAGCAGCTTGACGGTGTGGCCCGCGCCCAGGTCGCCAACGTGCTCGACGCGGGCGGCCAGGCGCTCGAGCACAAACCGGGCGCGCTCGACGGTCGGCGCGTAGCCACCCACCGGCAGCGTCCACGCGCCGCAGCGATCGGGGCGGCCGAGCACCGGGGCGTCGATCAAGCGCGCGCCGGCGGCGCCCAACTCCGCGGCCAGGGCCCGGATGGAGGTCGGGTCGGACGTGCTCGTGTCGACGGCCACGGCGTCGCTCGCCTCGAAGGCACGCCGGAAGGCGGCGTCCTCGAACAGCGCACGCGTCTCGCGCGGCGACGGGAGCGACAACAGCACGACGTCGCAGCGCTCGGCCAGGGCCGCCGGCGTCGAAGCCATCGGGACGCCGACGTCGAGTCCAGTGCGGACGTCGTAGCCGATCACCTCGTGGGTGCCGCGCAGCCGCTCCGCCATGGCCGCCCCCATGCGGCCTACCCCGACGACGCCCACCGCGCCGGCACCTGTACCCGTCACCTCAGGCCCCCGCGCTGCGAAGGTGCACGGCCGGCTTCGACACCTCGGGGACGACCAGCATCCGCGCCGGCGCGCCCAGCAGGCGCTCCGCCCGGGCGACGGCGTCGTCGAACGTGCGCGCGGGCATGCACCCCATGCCCCGCGCGAACCCCGGCGCCTGAGCGCCGACCACGAAGACGCCCCGGGCGCGTTCGGTGGCGATGCCGCCCATGTAGGCCATCGAGAAACCGTGGAACGGGTGGTACGCGAACGCGTGGCGGTAGCGGAACACCCACTCGGGGTCGGTGGCGAACGCCTCCTCGTGGGCAACGAGCTCCTCGGGACCGGTCAGCTCCTGGAGCTTTTCGTAGATGCCGCGGTAAGCGGGAAACCAAGCGTCGTTGAACCAGCCGTCGCACACCGACGCGGCGACGACGACGAAGTCCTTGGCCAAGGCGCCGGCCGCCCGCGTCACCCAAGCCCCGATCGCCTGGAGCATCAGGACCGGGTTGCTCCCCATCCCGGGCCCGTAGTGGAACGCCCGTGGGATGCCCAGGACCAGCACGTTGGCCGGTGCCCCGGGGACCACGACGTCGGTGCGCTCGCCCGCGGCGGGCCACGTCGCCCGTTCGACCTCGAGCGGGGCGCCGGCGACGACCTTCAGCTGCTCCGAACGCCCGTTGAGCACCGCGTCGACGCTGAAGAAGGCGTCGTTGCGCTCGCGCTCGAGCGTCTGGCCGATGGCGCGGATCTGGTCGCGGAACGTCGACCGGGTCGACACCGGGACGAAGTCGGAACGCTGCAGCGTAGCGGGCGTGTGGTGGCAGCGGATCGAGCGCCACGTGGTGAAGCCCGTCGTGGGCATCTTGTACCCGCCCGAGTAGCCGCCGTACGGGTTGCCCATGGTGTGCCCAAGCATGATCGTGAGGTCGGCCTCGAAGGCGAGGCGGTTGAAGTCGGCGTGGTCGCCGAGCTCGGTCGCGCCGACCGTGACGATGCCGGCGGGGTCCTCGGCGTCGTGGTTGACGAGCCGCTCGGGCCCGAAGCGGCGCACGAGATCGGCTCCGAGGTAGCTGACGAACTCCTCGACCGTGTTCTTGCGGTGCAGGCCGATCCCACAGACCAAGGTGACGTTATCGTCGCGGACGCCGGCGCGGGCGAGCTCGTCGAGCAGGATCGGGATGGCCACCTTGCGGTGCGCGGTCGCGTGCGCGCCCCCCTTGACCCGGTCGGGGAAGCCGATGACCACGCGCGAGGACGCCGTCACGCGCTCGTGGATCGGCTTGCTGCCCAAGGGGTTGCGGATCGCGTGCCGGGTGGCCGCGACTGGGTCTTCCAGCGCCGCCGGTTCGCGGTAGAGCTCACCGGCGCGGACGACGGGGGTCCCGTCGGATACGTCGATCGGGAGCGTTCCGTCGCCGTACTCGAGGTGGATGCGCATGGGCGACCTCCAGGGCTCGTAGACGGCATGCGATCCCACCGCCACGGCATGTTGTTAGCGCTAGCACACGCTGGCACGACCCGCGCGGCAGTGTCAAGGCGCGGTGCGCCGAGCGCGGTGCTACCGTACGCATCGGTTCCGATGCCCATACCTACGGATCCCCCCAGCGATCGCCGGACGCGGCAGACCCGTCGTGGTCACGGCCGTGCAACGCTCGCCGACGTCGCGCGCCAGGCGGGGGTCTCCGCCATCACCGTGTCGCGGACGCTGCGCGAACCCGAGCGTGTCGCGACCGCCACCCGCGACCGCGTCGAGCGCGCCGTCGAAGAGGTCGGATACATACCGAACCTCGTGGCCGGTAGCTTGGCGTCCAGCGCTCCGCGCATCGCCGCCGCGATCCTGCCTTCGCTCGACGACTCGATCTTCACCGAGGTCCTCAAAGGCACCGTCGATGTTCTGGAGGATGCCGGCTATCAGTTGATCCTCGGCAACAGCCACTTCGATCCGGACACCGAGGCGGAACTGGTGGCGACCTTCCTTGCGCACCGGGTCGGCGCGATCTCACTGACGGGCGCCTTCCACACCGCGCGCACCCGGTCGCTCCTCGCCCGCGCCGGCGTGCCCGTGGTCGAGACCTGGTCGCTCCCTCGGCGCCCCCTCGGGGCATGCGTCGGGCTCTCGAACGAGGCCGCCGCATTCGCGATGACCGATCACCTCGCGCGCCGCGGGTACCGCCGCATCGCGTTCGTGTCGGCCCCGGTCACGAACAACGACCGGGCTGCGGCACGCAGGCGCGGTTATTCGAGGGCGTTGCGGCAGCACGGACTCGCGTACGACCGCCGCATCGTGCTCGAGAGCAGCCTCGGCCTGGTCGCCGGCGGTCGCGCCCTCGATCGAATCCGTTGCGCGCGCGCTGACACCGATGCAATCTTCTTCGCGAACGACGTCCTCGCCGTCGGCGCCGTCCTTCACGCGCTTCGAACGGAGATAAGGGTTCCCGAGGACGTCGCGATCGCCGGTTTCGACGACACCGAACTCGCGGGGCAGTTGGTCCCGCCGCTGACGACCGTGCGCGTCGACCGCATCGCGATTGGCACGGCCGCCGGCGACCTGATGCTTCGTGCGTTGCGTGGCGAGGCGATCGTCGGTCGCCGCGTGGACGTCGGCTTCGAAGTGGTCGTCCGCGCCACCACGTAGCGCTCCCGCGCGACCCGGCCGAACGTCGTCGGCGCCGCCCGGCGATCCTGCCCAAGGCACCGAGGACCAGCGCAACGGCTGACCTCGCGGCGATCGCCGCCGACGAGGGGTTCGCGTCCCTCAAAGGCCCCACCGCGCCCCACACGCCGGCGTTGTTCAGCCCCCCGCTCGAGGACGCCTACCTGCCTCTGCCCGGGCGCATCGTGGCGGAAGCGAAGCGACTGCTGGGGGCCTGAGATCCGCCCCTCACAAGAGCGGCGCGATCGCCAACGACACGATCGCCATCAGCTTGATCAGGATGTTGAGCGACGGCCCCGCCGTGTCCTTGAAGGGGTCGCCCACCGTGTCGCCGACGATCGACGCGTGGTGCGCCGGCGAGCCCTTGCCGCCGAAGTGGCCGGCCTCGATGTACTTCTTGGCGTTGTCCCAGGCGCCGCCGGAGTTCGCCATCATGAGCGCGAGCAGCACCGCCGTCACCAGCGCGCCGCCGAGCACCCCACCCAGCACCTCGGGGCCGAACGCGAAGCCCACGACCACCGGCGTCGCCACGGCGAGCGCGCCGGGGAGCACCATCTTGCGCAGCGCCGCCTGCGTCGCGAGGTCGACGCAGCGGGCGGCGTCGGGCTTCCCGGTGCCCTCGAGGAGCCCGGGGATCTCGCGGAACTGGCGGCGGATCTCGGCGATGATCGCGAGCGCCGCGTCACCCACCGCGCGGATCGTGAGCGACGCGACCACGAGGGGCACGGCGCCACCGGCCAGCATGCCGAGCAACACCCGTGGGTCGTCGAACGAGAGCACGAAGCCGGGGCGCAGGGCGGCGACCGTCTGCACGTAGGCCGCCAGGATCGTGAGCGCCGCGAGCGCCGCCGCACCGATCGCGAAGCCCTTGCCGACCGCGGCCGTGGTGTTGCCCAGCGAATCGAGCTCGTCGGTGACGTCGCGCGTCGCGGGCCCCAGGCGCGCCATCTCGGCGATGCCGCCGGCGTTGTCGGAGATGGGGCCGAAGCCGTCGATGGCCATGGTCATCGCCACGGTGCCGAGCATGCCGACCGCGGCGATGCCCACGCCGTACAGCCCCGCAGCGGCGCTGGCGACGCCGATGATGGTCGCCAGGAAGACGACCGGGAGGAGCGTCGACCCGAACCCGAGCGCCAACCCGGCGATGATGACCGAGGCCGCCCCGGTCTCGGCCGCCTCCGCCAGGCGCCGCACCGAGGCACCGCTGGTGGAGAACTCGGTGGCGTACCCGATCGCGATGCCGCCCAGGGTGCCGGCGGCGACCGCGATGGCGACCTTGGGCGCCACGCCGAGCCCGGCGATCACGGCGAGTGCAGACAATAGGAACAGGAGCGCGGCGCCGGTCGAGCCAGCCCGCAGCGCGGTCGCGGGCGCGCGGTTGGCGAACGCGCGCACCACCACGACGCCGAGCGCCGAGCACCCGAGCCCCACCGCCCCGAGCACGAGCGGCAGCGCCATCAGCGCGGACGACGACCCCAACGTCACGCGGACGCCCTCACCCAGCGTGGCGGCGAGGACGATCGTGGCGATGATCGAGCCGGCGAAGGACTCGAACAGGTCGGAGCCCATACCGGCCGTGTCGCCCACGATGTCGCCGACGTTGTCGGCGATCACGCCCGGATTGCGCGGGTCGTCCTCGGGGATGTTCTCCTCGAGTTTGCCCACCTGGTCCGCGCCCACGTCGGCGCCCTTGGTGTAGATGCCGCCCCCCACGCGGAAGAACAGCGCGACCAGCGACGCCCCCACCCCGAAGCTCTGGAGCGCGGTCGCGGTCTCGGCATCGAGACCGAACACCCACGCCAGCGTCCCCAGGCCGATGAGCGCCAGCGACGCCAGCGTCAACCCCATCACCGCGCCGCCGCCGAACGCGGCGCCCAGAGCCGCGGCGCCACCTTCGGTGTGGGCAGCCTGGGTGGTGCGCACGTTCGCGCGGGACGCGACCGCCATCCCCACCACCGCGGTCACGGACGACGCGACCGCGCCGACCGCGAACGCGAGCGCCGACAGCCCGCCCAGGGCGAACCACGCCGCCGCGGCGACGACCACCGCGAACGGCGCCAAGACGACGAACTCACGCCTCAAGAAGCGCAGCGCGCCGTCGCGGATCTGGTCCGACACGTCGGTGAGCGCGGCGCCACCGGTGGGAAGCGCGCGCAGCTGCCGGTAGGCGTAGGCCGCGAGCAGCAAACCGAGGACGCCGGCGAGGAGGGGTATTGGGCCGTCGAGACGCATGGAAGCCACCTCCGTCGAGACGGCGCGCTGATGGCGGAGGATCGGTGCCGCTCCGGGGTGCGCGCCGCTCGTGAAACCTTCACCAGCATAGGCTCGGACGACCGGGACAGGCGCCCGTGGCCAGTGGCCCCTCGCGGTCTGCAGTACCCTGCGCAGGTCCCCGAGGAGGCCCATGACGCATCCCACGACGTTGACCGAAGCGACCGTCGCCGCCCTGCTCGCAGCCCAGGGGTACGAGGTCCCCGACGACGACCTCTCCGAGATCGCGCAGAACGTCAACCGCCTCGTCGACCAGGCGCGGACGTGGGACGCGGTCGCGGTGCGCGCCGACGAGCCGTGGCCGGTGTGGCCGACGAGCCTCATGGACGCGGTGGCCACCGCCGCTGGCCGCGAACCCCAGAGCGCACCCGAGCCCGACGTCGACCTCGCCTTCGCCAGCGCCACCGAGCAGGCGCGCCGCTTCCGCTCCGGGGAGGCCACCCCGCTCGAGCTGGTCCGCACCTACCTCGAGCGGATCGAGCGCCTGAACCCGAGTTTGCACGCGTTCGTCACCGTCTGCGCCGACGACGCGCTCCGCGCCGCCGAGGTCGCGACCGAGGAACTGCGCTCGGGGCGCGCCATCGCTCCGCTGCACGGCGTGCCCTTCGGGGTCAAGGACCAGATGCTCGTCGAGGGCGTGCGCGTCACCGGCGGCTCGCGCCTGCTCGCCGAGCACGTCGCGGAGCGCGACGCCACCGTGATCGCGCGCCTGAAGGCGGCGGGCGCCATCTTCCTCGGCACGCTCAACACCCACGAGTTCCACACCGGCATGACCCGCAACCCGCCGCACGGCGAGGTGCGCAACCCGTGGAACCAGGGCCGCAGCCCGGGCGCCTCCTCGAGCGGACCGGCCGCGGCGGTCGCCGCCGGCTTGTGCAGCTTCTCGCTCGGCGGCGACACCGGCGGTTCGATCCGCGGACCGGCCGCGTTCTGCAACCTGGTCGGCGTCAAGCCCACCTGGGGGCGCGTCCCGCGCGACGGCGTCTTCCCGCTCTACTGGGCTTCGGACTGCGTCGGACCCCTCGCCCGAAGCGCCCGGGACGCCGCGCTGGTCACCGAGGTCATCGCGGGAAGCGACCCGCGCGACCCCACCAGCAGCACGGAGCCGGTGCCCGACTACGCCGCACGGCTGGGCGGCGACCTCACCGGCGTCCGGGTCGGCGTGGTCGAGGAGCTGATGGACCCCGCCGGAGCGAACGCCGAGACGCTCGCTGCGGTCGCGTCCGCCGTCGACGTGCTGCGCGAGCTGGGCGCCGACGTCCGGCGCGTCAGCGTCCCCCTCCTGCGCTACGCGCAACAGGTCAACAACACGCTGGTCGCCGCCGACGCAGCGAGCTATTACCGGACCTGGCTCCTCGAGCGCTACGCCGACTTCGATGCCAACACCCGCGTCGGCTACCTCGCCGGGGCAGCCGTGCCGGCGGGGGTGGTCGCGCTCGCGGGCCGCATGCGCACCACCATCACCCGGCAGGTGATGGCCGCGTTCGGCGACGCGGACGTGCTCGTGGGCCCCGCAGCCGACGCCGCCGGGCCGCTGCGCCCGGTGCCTCCGTCAGCGGACGCGCCTGCCCCGTACAAGACGCCGCTGCCGCAGTCGTTCAGCCTCGCGGGCGTGCCCGCGCTGGCCGTCCCGTGCGGCTTCACCACCGAGGCGCTGCCGCTCGGGATGACGCTGGCTACGCGCCACTTCGACGAGGCCACGCTGTTCCGCACCGCGCACGCGTACGAGCGGGCGACGCCGTGGCACACGCGTTGGCCGAACGCATGACACCGCCGCGGCGCCTTGGCGCCGCGGCGGTGCAGGGAGGATCGCTCGAAGGGCGAACCGGTCAGCGGTAGAAGGGGAACCCGGGGTACGCGTAGCCCGGAGCCCAGAACGGGGTGTACCCGTAGTGGCCGTACAGGCCCTCGTAGTAGCCGCCGTCCCGGTAGGCCGATTCGCGCCAGGCATCGTCGCGCGCGACGATCGGGTCGTACGTGGGCCCTGCCCCGACGTGCTCGCCCTTCTGATCGACGTAGACGGTGTCGTCCTCGATCCGCGCGACGGCGTCGACGGGGATCAGGAACGTGCGGCCACCGATGCCCAGGAAGCCGCCCTCCTTGATCTGGAGGAACCGCACCTTGCGGCCTACGTCGTCGACGAGCAGGTCGTCGACCTTACCGATGTCCTCGCCGTCGCGATCGATGACGGTGTACGTGCGGACGTCTTCGGCCTGATCGCCGAGCGTCAGGGACTCGTCGTTCAAGCTCAGGAGGTCGCGTTCGTTCGTGGTGTTCGGAGTGGCATCATCCATGTAGTCCTCGGTTCGAAGCGCGGAGACGGGTGGCGAGCAGTCACCATCTCCCAAACCGACCCTAGAGGTTCGGGGCGACAGGCAGGCCGCGGCGGTCACACGGGGGGTTGCGCAGCGCGTCTCTGCACCGACGGGACTCGGTCGCCGTCGTAGCGTGGCGCCGCAGGCACGGTGAACGTCCGGCTGTGGAGGCTCGAGGCCCGTGGCGAGCCCTGCGCACGCATCGTCCGAGGAGGCGCTCACGATGAACGATCGAGATCGGGACGAAGTTCGGCACGAGTTCGCCGAAGCCGTCAACATGACGCCGAAGGAGCTCGAAAGCTGGCTGGCGACACCCGAAAGCAACGAGGTCGGCCAGAAGGACGGTGACGAGGAGTCCGTCGGCCACGCCTCGGGTCGCCGCATCGCCACACTTCTGCGGACCCGAAAGGACGACCTCGGCGACGACGATTTGGCCCACATGCGCAAGGTGGTCGGCTACGTACGGCGCCACCTTGCGCAGCGGCCATCCGGAGACGTCGAGCACACTCCCTGGCGGTACTCGCTCATGAACTGGGGCCACGACCCGCTGAAGCGCTGAGCGCGTACGGATCGATCGACCGCATCGCGCCCGCGCCTCGACGACGCCCGCGGTCTCACCGCGCTTCGCGCCGAGTACGGCGCCGCCACGCGCGCAGGCGCCGCCGCCTACCGCACCGACCCGTCCGCCCGCACCATCGGCACGAACGGCACCACCACCGCCAACAGCGCGGCCGGCACCGCCGACGCGAGCAGCACCGCGCGGTAGTCGCCGAACTGGTCGTACCCGAGCCCGAACAGGAGCGGACCCAGCGCCGAACCGACGACCATCAGCGTCGTCACCGAACCCTTGACGCTCCCCAGGTAGCGGCGCCCGAAGTAGTGGGCGAAGACGTTGCCCTGGAGCGACGTGACGATCCCGGTGCGCAAACCGAGCAGCAGCCCGTACGGCAGCACCGCCGCCGGCCCTCGGAGCACGGCGGCGAACGCCAACGCCGCCGCCAGCGCGACCAGCGAGGCCGCCAACAAGTGCCGCGGCGCAACGCGGCCGAGGAGCGCCCCCGTCGCCAGGTTGCCGGTCGAGGACGCCAGCCCGAAGTAGACGAACGCGAGCGCCGCGTCGAGCCGATCCAGGCCCCCTTCGGCGAGGATCGAGTAATGGTGGAACACGAGCCCGGTACCGAGCATCGACCCCAGGAACAGCGCCACCACGAAAATCCAGAAGGTGGCGGTGCCGCGCGCTTGCGCGGCGGTGTAGGTGCGCTCGGTGGACGCCACGTCCTTAGCCCCCGGTGCGGTCCCGCCGTCGACGGTCACCCCGTAGCGCTCGGGACGGTCGCGGAACACCAGCGCGCCCACCGGCAGGATGGTGACGGCGACGATGCCGCCCAGGATCAGGTACGCGGTGCGCCAATCGGTCGCCTGGATCAGCGCCTCGATCGCGGTCGGGACCGTCGCGGTCGCGAGCGCCATCCCCACGCCCGCCATTCCGATGGCCAGGCCGCGGCGGCGCACGAACCAGATGGCGATCACGTGCACGCTCACGAGCGACAGCGACCCCTGCCCGAGCGCGCGCACGAGCGTGAAGCCGATCAGCAGCATGAACGCGTCCTGCACCAAGCCCATCCACGCGCACGCCAGCGCGAACGCCGCCGCGATCAGCACGACGGCGAGTCGCGGCCCCCGCCGATCCACGAAACGGCCGACGAACGGCAGCGCCAGCGAACCGGTGAGGGTGCCGACCAGGTACAGCGTCGAGACGCCGGAGCGGGTCAGGCCGAGGTCGGCGATCAGGTGGTCGAGGAAGATCGAGACGCCGGTCGTCTGACCGGGGAGGGTCGCCATCATCCCCAGCGTGCCGGCGAGCAGGACGAACCAACCGTAGTAGACCGGCGAACCGTCCACCAGGCGGCTGCGGTGGGGGGAGGGGTCGGGGTTCGGGGTCATGGAGTCGGGATGACCGCACGGCGGTCGGGGTCGTCAGGGTACGCCCGGGCCCCGCATGGTGTCGCGCGTAAAGGGGTGCCGTCCGGTCGGACGACGCCGACCCTCACCGCCCCAACGCGAACCCCAGCACCCGTGCCCCGAAATCGTCGCCTACCTCCAGCGCGTGCCC
>JBHEOT010000032.1:0-28870 GCA_046260675.1 Trueperaceae bacterium
GGCATATACTGCGTTTCCCGGGGAGGAGGCGATCGCCGTGCCCGAAGAACGCCGCGTCCACCTGTTCCGCAACGGTCGCAACCAGGCGCTGCGCATCCCGCGCGACTGGGAGTTCGATGCCGACGAGGCGCTGCTCCGCCACGAGAACGGGGTCTTGACCGTGGTGCCGGTGCCGCGGGAAGGCTTGGTGCCGTGGTTGGCGACGCTCGAGCCGCTCGACGTCCCGTTCCCGGACGTCGGCGACGACGACCTCCTGCCGCTCGACGAGCCCATCGTGTGACCCGGTACCTGCTCGACACGGACACGGCGTCGGCCCTGGTGCGCGATCCGGCCGGGGTGGTCGCGCGGCGGGTCGAAGCGGTGGGGGAGGAGCGCGTCGCGACCACGCCGATCGTCGCGGGCGAGCTGCGCTTTGGCGCCCTCCGGTCCGGCTCGCCAGCGCTCGTCGCGCGCGTCGAAGGGCTGCTCGCCCGGATGCAGGTCCTGCCGCTCGACGGCGAGGTCGCTCGGGCGTACGCCAGCGTGCGCCGAGCCCTGGAGCAGGCCGGCACCCCCATCGGCGCGAACGACTCGTGGATCGCCGCGCATGCGCTCGCCGAGGAGCGCGTGGTGGTGACCGGCAACGGCCGTGCCTTCCGGCGCGTGGCGGGGTTGGGCGTCGAGGACTGGCGCGACACCTGATCGGCCGCGTCCATCGTCCGCGACCCACGCCCCCGCGCCTCTGGCACGTCGAACGAGCGCCCGAGCGCGTGGACCTCGACGGCGCGCGTTGCACCGTCTGGTGCGAGGATGCACGCACGATGACGCCCGACCCCACCCCCCGCGACCTCGCCCCCGACGTCCTGCGCGGCTTCGCGCTGCTCGGCATCGCGCTCGTCAACGTGGCGTTCTTCGCGATCGACCCGGCCCTGGGCGCCACCGGCGCGCGGCTGCAGGGGGTGGGGAACACGGTCGCGGCGTTCCTGGTGTGGGCGCTGGCGCAGGGGAAGTTCTACCTGCTGTTCTCGTTCCTGTTCGGCTACAGCTCGCAGTACGTGGTGAAGGCGGATCCGGCTCGGCGGCCGCGCTGGATCGCGCGGGCGTTCGCGCTCCTGGTCCTGGGCGCGCTGCACGGCGCCCTCTTGTTCCACGGCGACATCCTGTTCGGGTACGGGCTGCTGGCGCTGCCGTTCGCGGCGCTGCTGTTCCGCGAGGCCGCCGCCCTGCGCCGGTGGGCGTGGGGCGTCTTCGGCGCGACCGCCGCGCTGCAGGCGCTGCTGGTGTTCGCCCTGGCCGCGGCGGAGCGCGCCGGCGAGGCCACCGCGGCGCCGGTGGCGGCGCGCCTGAACGACGCCCTCACGGACGGCAGCTTCCTCGCGGCGGTGCCCGCGCGCATCGAGCTGTGGCTGCTGGCCTTCCCGTCGGGCATGGTGCTGCAGGGCGGCTACGCGTTCGCGATGTTTTTGCTGGGGCTGCTGGCGGCGCGCGCGGGCGCGCTCGGTGCGGGCGCGCGGGTGCTCGAGCCGCGGCGCCTGATGGCGTGGGGGTTCGGGCTCGGCCTGCCGCTCCAGCTGGCGTCGGCGTGGGTGGGCGTCGCGAACGAGCTGAGCGTGGCGCCGTCCGACGCGGTCGCCGTCGGCGCGCTGACGTTCGGTCTGACCACGGCGCCGATCCTGTCCGCTGGCTACGTCGGTGCGGTGCTGTGGGTGCTGGCCCGGCGCCCGGGGTGGCTGGCGTGGCTGCGCTACCCCGGCCGGATGTCGCTCACGACGTACCTGCTGCAGTCGGCGGTGTTGGCCACGGTGTTCGGGCCCTGGGGGCTGGGGCTCTTCCAACGCCTCGAGTACTGGGCCGCGGTCCTCGTGGCGGCCGCCACGGCGCTTGCGCTGTCGGTCGTCGCGCGGTGGGTGATCGGACGCTGGAGGCAGGGGCCGTTCGAGGCGGGAATGCGGGCGTGGACGCGGTCGCGGCCGAGCTTGGGTGGGCCGCGGCCGGGGTGAGACCGATCGGGGGCGTGGCGGCGCGCCAGTCTGGGGGCATGACCCGGCCGCCGCGCGCGCCTCGTATGAACCCGCCATACCCGCCGCCATACATTATACTCAATGTATGAAGACCATCACGATCAATGTATCCGAGCCCGTGTACGCGGAGTTCCGGACGGCCGCTCGCGCCATGGGCCGTCCCACGTCGGAGTTGATCCGCGAGGCGATGGAGGCGTACCGCCGCGACCACCTGGTGGCGCGCCGCGACCTGACCGCGTGGTCGCCGGCGTCTCTGGGCGGCGTCCTTCGGCCGCTTCGGCGCGACGACGACCTGCTCGACGAGATGATCGCGGCGACCGGCCCGTGATCGGGCTGGACACGAGCTTCTTGGTCGCCGTGGCGGTGCGCGAGCACCCGCTGCACGGCGCGGCGTGGGCCGTGTTCGAGCGCGACGTCCGGGGTCGCGCAGGGAGCGTCGCGCTGGCGCCGCAGGTGCTCGCCGAGTTCGTGCACGTGGTCACCGACGCGCGCCGATTCGAGCGGCCGCTTCCCGCGGACGAGGCGTTGGCGATCGCAGAACGCTGGTGGACGGCGCGCGAGACCCGTCAAGTGGAGCAGGGCGCCGACGCGGTGGCGCTGTTCTGCGACTGGATGGGTCGTTACCGGTTGGGGCGGAAGCGCCTGCTCGACACGCTCCTCGCAGCGACGTACGTCACGGGCGGCGTGCGCCGCATCGCCACGTCGGACTGGCGCGACTTCGAGGTGTTCGACGGCCTCGAGGTGGTGCACCTGGTGGCGTGACGCAGATGGCCGAGCGGGCCGCTCGCTCGAACGCCACGACCACGTCGACGTTCGGCCGCACGCGCACCGACTTGTTGCCGTCGCTGGTGTTGGCGACGGTGTTCGGGCCTGGGGGCTGGGGCTCTTCCAGCGGCTCCCGTATTGGGGCGCGGTTCTGGTGGCGGCCACCACGGCGCTAGCGCTGTCGTTCGTGGCGCGGTGGGTGATCGGGCGCTTCGGTCAGGGGCCGTTCGAGGCGGCGATGCGGGCGTGGACGCGGCGGTGAAATGGGCCTTAGGCTCGGTGCGTGAAGACCATCGAGATCACCGCGACCGTGCGCGGCGCGTGAGCGACCGGCACTGGGCTCCCGTCTACCTCGGGGCGCTTGTGACCGTCCGCATGAAGGGCGCCTGGGTCGACGCCGGCGCCTACGCCGCATCGGTGGGTGCCCCCGTCCACGTGCTCACCGCCTGGAACCCCGGCGCCGCGCGCCCGAGCGAGGCCGCCAACCGCGCCGCCAACGAGCGCCTGCGCGCGCGCCTCGTGGAGTTGGGCCTCGACCCCGTGCAGGCGATCGGCGCCGACCCCGATTCTCCCCACGCCGAGGAGAGCTGGGCGGTCGTGGGCCTCTCCGACGAGGCCGCGCGGCGTGTGGGGGCGGCGTTCGAGCAGGTGGCGGTGTTCCGGGTGACGGCGAGCGAGCTGGTGGTGCTGGCCTGCAGCGAAGACTGGGTGGTGCGGCGGGCGTTGCCGTGAGGGCGTGACGGCCGGAGCCGGGCCTGCGACCATCCGGCGAACGGACTGCATCTAGGAGGCCGATCGTGGCGAGCTTGCTCGTACGCGTCGCTCGTGGGCCCGACGGTGTTAGGTGATGACCGGACCCTCCGGCTTGAACACCGCATGCGCCCGCCGCCCCACCGCGTTGCAGTACAGCGCGTCGATCCCACCCCCGACGACGCCGCCAGCGACAGGCACGGCTTTCGTCAGGTTGATCGCGCCGCGCTCGCCGGCCTTGGCGATGAGGCGCATGCCCACGCGCTTGTTGATCTCCGTGAGCAGGCGAACCGGGATCGCCTCGACGCTGCGCAGCGCCATCCGGTTGGCGACCGTGATGCCGGCCTTGCGGAGCACGCTCTTCCCGGTGTCGCCGAGCAGCGTCATCAGCACGAAGGTCTGGACGCGGTCGTCGTCGACGTCGTGCCCGTGCAGGGCCGCGATCGCGCCCGAGAGCCGCGTGTGGATGGCCCACGACGCCGTCATGGCCGCCGGGATCGCGACGGGGAGCGTGATCAGCCCGCCGAGGCCGGTGGCGAACCCGGTGCCGAAGTTCATGAGCGTGTGCGAGCGGATCAGCGCCCGCACGCGCGCGTCGTCGTCGGCGAAGCGCAGGTTCGCGGCGTACTTGGCGGCCAGGACCTTGCTGCTGGCCAGCGACTTGTGGCCGCCGAGGCCATACCGCAGGAGGCGATGGACGAGGACGTTCGCGTCGAACGGCGAGACCCGCGGGGCGGTCGCCTCGGGCGTAGGCCCTGCGCTTTGCTCGTGGTCTGGGGTTCGGGCGGTGGGCATCGTTCCTCCTACCGCCGATGGTATGGGCTCCCGGGTGCACCGTGCGCGTTGCCGACGACTGGGTGGCGTTCGGGTCGGTTCAAGGCGTCCCCGGCGTCGACGTCAGCGTGAGCCCGATCCGCAAGCCCCATTCCAAGTCGCCGTCGCCGCCACTCAGGTGCACCGCGGCGACGTCGGTCGTCCCCGCGGCGAGGCGGTCGAGCGGGAGGCGCAGGAGCACGATGCCGTCTTGGAGGACCACGTCGACCGCGTCCAGGTCGTACATCAGGTGGGCGGTCCGCTGGTGGGCGGGGACGGGGTCGGCGTTCTGGCAGTCGTCGGCGCTGCCCGGGTACGCGTACGTGAACTCCCTGGGCGGGGCGTAGATGACGAGGACGTCGGTGCCGTCGATGGCGAGGTGGATCGGGGGGAGGGGGAAGGACGCGGGCGAGGCTCGGTGCATCGGTTCGGGCAGGGTCAGCTCGCTGGCCCACTGCACCGTCCAGTGCGGCGTTCCGGCCGGTTGCCCCCAGTCGTACCAACAGACGTCGCGGCCCGTGCCGCGGGCGCCCTCGATCCGGTCGCCGTGGGCCAGCCAGCCCGCATCGCGGAGGAGGCGGCCCTCCTGCGTGTGGGTCCAGCCGCCTTCGTGCGCGTAGAGCTCGTCGCCGGCGATGGCCTCGCGGACGTCGAAGGCCACCTCGATCACGACCTCGATCGGGATGCCGCCGATGGGGGTGAGGGGGAGCGGAGCGTCTTCGGCTCGTCCGTGAGCCGTGAGGGCGAGACCTGCCAGCAGCAGGCCCAGGGTGGCGATCCGGTGTCGGGACGGGGTGCTCATCGCGACGCTCCTCTCGAGCGGCGAGGCGCCTTTGCGCCATGGGCGCGGCTCGGACGGCGGACCCCCGGGCTACGTCCAGCCTAAAGGATCCTGGGCCACGACCTCTGGTACGAGGCGTGGGTCCCCGACGTGTTCTGGACGGAATTCGAGGCGTAGGCCGACGTCGGGGAGGCGTCTTTCGCGGGCAGTAAGCTAAACTTGCAAATTGAAAGCCAGACTTTTAAATTGCAAGGTTAACGAAGCGTCGCGCCGAGGCACTCCTCCGGGCCGACCCGCCCTGGTCGGCCCGCACGGCCGCCGCTTCCTCGTGCGCGAACGTCGGGGGCGATCGCGTCGGTGCGGTCGGTCGGTCGCGCGCGTCCCAACTCGAAGACGTGAGGCCCCTGGTACCCTCCGCCCCATGCCCCCCGTGATCCTGATCATGCTCGACGGCATCTCCGCCGACGCCGTCGCGCGCCACCCCGCCCGCCTGCCGCATCTGCGCTCGCTCGCCGCGCGCGGCCTCCAGGTCGACCGCGTCGCCGCCGACCTGCCCGCCACCTCGCTGCCTGGGCGCACGTCGATCCTGACGGGCGTCGGCGCCGACGTGCACGGCGTGTACGGCAACGTGATCTGGGACGGGGAGCGCTTCCGCTACGCCAACCCCGACGACGTCCGCGCGCCGACGCTGCCGCAGCGGGCGCTCGCGGCCGGCCTCGACGTGGCCGTGCTCGGCTACGGCATGGTGCGCCCCGAGGACGCGACCACCTTCCACCACGCGTGGTGGGCGAACGAGATGCTGCAGCGCGCGCGCGACCTGGAGCCCATCCCCGCCGACGAGGGGTGGCTGCGCACGTCGCGCTGGCGCGACGCGTCGGGTCGGCTCGCGGCGCTCGCCGCCGCCGGGCTGCCCGACGGCGTGCCCGACGCCTACGCCAGCGACCGCATGCATTACTTCATGAGCGAGCTGACCGGCGACCAGACGATGCTCCAGTGGACGGCGGCGCTGGCGGCGGGCGCCGACCCGCCGGACCTGATCGTCACCGAGGTGCTCACCCCCGACAGCGTGCAGCACGTGGTGGGCACCGAGCACCCGTTCGCCCTGTGGTCGCTGAGCTACGCCGACGCGCTGGTGGGCGAGGTGCTGCGCGCGCTCGACGCCGCGGGGCGGCTCGAGACGACGAGCGTGGTGGTGACCAGCGACCACGGGCACGGGCCGGTCGACGGCGCGCTCTACCTGGACGCGCTGTTGCCCGGTGCGACCACCGCGAGCGAGGGCGGCGTGGCGTACGTGGCCGTCGACGGGGAGCGGGACGTGCAGAACGTCGCGAAGCGGCTCGAAGCCCACGGCGTCGAGCGGCTTCCGGGCGACCACCTGCCGCCGGAGCGGCGCGACCAACTCGCCGCCTTCGTCGTCCCCGACCGCGCCGTCGGTTTCGAGGCGAGCGCCCCGGCGGAGCGCGCCGGCGCCACGTCCGGGCCTTCGCGGTACGTCTCCGGCCACGGCTTCGCGCCGGGCACGGCGTCGGACGAGCGCTTCCTGATCGCCGCCGGTGGCGCGGTCCCCGCGCGGCGGGTGCCGCGCGCCGCGTCCGAAGACGTCGCCGCGACGGTGGCTGCGCTGCTCGAGTTGGGCGCCCTCGGGGACGGCGACGCCCTCATCTGACAAGCTCAAGACACTGACGCGACATCCTGATACGTAGCGAACCCATCACGGGTCGCCGCCGGCGGAGCCCGTGTTAGGGTCCAAAAACCCTGATCGGCACGCCCGCCTCCGCGTCCGAACGACGAGCCCACGACCGCGGTCGCGGCGCGCCAATGACGTGGGTCACGCCGATCGCGGACGTGCCGCCCCTCGAAAGGATCATGATGACGAGACGCTTCCTGCCCGCCCTGCTCCTGACGCTGCTAGTCGCTCTGCCCCTGACGGCCCAAGCCCAGGAGGACCGCTTGGTGGTCGCGCTGTCGAGCGACCCCACCGCGCTCTTCCTGCCGCGCGCCGCCGACCGCACCGCCACCAACGCCTCGCTGCCGCTCTACGACAGCCTGATCTGGATCAACGAGGACCTCGAGATCGAGCCCGCGCTGGCCGAGCGCTGGGACATCTCGGACGATGGCACCGAGTACACCTTCTTCCTGCGCGAGGACGTGACCTTCCACAACGGCGAGCCCTTCACCGCCGAGTCCGTGGTCGCGACCTGGGAGTCCGGCAGCGACGGCAGCAACGACTACGCGAACTTCTACACGGCCGCCTCCAACGTCGAGGTGATCGACGACTACACCGTGCGCATCACCACGGCGGAGCCGAACGCGACGTTCCTGACGACGCTGGCGATCTCGTGGGGCATGGTGCCGCCCGCCTACATGGCCGAGGTCGGCATCGACGGCTTCGTGCGCGAACCCGTGGGCACCGGCCCGTTCCGCTTCGTCTCGCGCTCGTCGGGCGAGCGGATCTTGATGGAAGCCAACCCCGACTACTGGCGCACCGGCTACCCGCTCGTGAGCGAGCTCGAGTTCCGCGTGATCCCCGACGCCTCGACCCGCCTGGCCGCCGTCCAGACCGGCGAGATCCACATCGCCAACCGCCTCACGCCTGACCAAGCGATGACGCTCGCGAACGTCGACGGCGTCGAAGTGGTCTCGTACCTGAACGACCGCGCGTACTACGTGGGCTTCAAGAACGTCGGCGCCGGTGTCGGCACCCCGCTCGAGGACCCGCTGGTGCGCCAGGCGCTCAACTACGGCAGCGACCGCTTCGGCATCATCGCGGCGATCTTCGCCGGCCAGGCCGAGCCCATCCCGGGCTTCGTCATCCAGGGCAACCTCGGCTACGACGCCGATGCCATGGAGCCGTTCGCCTACGACCCCGAGCGCGCCCGCGAGCTGCTCGCCGAGGCCGGCTACCCCGACGGCTTCGAGATCTCGATGGGCTGCCCCGCCGACGGCTACGTGAACATCAACGAGGTCTGCCTGGCGCTGCAGCGCACGCTCGCGCAGATCGGCGTCGAGGTCAACGTCGAGTTCCGCACCACCAACAGCTTCTGGAGCCAGGAGCAGTACGGCGCGGTCGGCGCCATGTTCGTCGACAGCTGGTCCTCGACGATCGGCGAGGCGCTGCCGCGGCTCGACGGCGCGCTGATGCCCGGCAACTACTACACCGCCTGGGAAGACCCGCGCTTCGAAGCGCTGATCGACGAGATCACGACCACCGTCGACCGCGACGCGCGCGCCGACCTCTACGTCGAGATGCACGAGCTGATGCGCGAAGATCCGCCGTTCATCTACCTCTACCAGCCGACGATCTTCGAGGCGGTCAGCGAGCGCGTGCAAGGCTACGCGCCGCGCGCCGCCGAGGAGTACTACCTGTTCCAGGTCTCGCTCGACTGAGGCCCTTGTCGGCGGGCGCCGCGTGACCTAGCGGCGCCCGCCGCCCGTTCATGTTCCGCTACACGGTTCGCAAGCTGCTCGAGTCCGTCCTGCTGATGCTGGGCGTGCTGGTGCTGGTGTTCTTCTTGGTGCGCCTCACCGGCGACCCGGTCAGCCTGATCATCCCGATGGACGCGCCGCCCGAACAGCGCGCCGCCTTCCGCGAGCTCATGGGGCTCAACGAGCCGCTCGCGGTCCAGTTCTGGAGCTTCATGTCCGGCGCGGTCCAGGGCGACCTGGGCGAGTCGCTGCGGCGCCGTGGCGAGGCCAACCTCGACATCATCCTCCAGCGGCTGCCGGCCACCATGCAGTTGGCGTTCGCGGCGCTGGCGTTCGCCGTGCTGGTGGCGGTGCCGCTCGGGCTCGCCGGCGGCATGCGGCCGGGCAGCGCCGTCGACCGCGTGGCGCGCGCCGTCGGGCTGGCGGGGCAGACGATCCCCAGCTTCTGGCTCGGCATGCTGCTCATCGTGCTGTTCGCCGTCAACCTGCGCTGGCTCCCGTCGTTCGGCCGCGACGGCTTCTCCTCGCTGGTGCTCCCGGCCATCGCGCTCGGGTTCGCCGGCATGGGGCAGCTGGTGCGCTTGACGCGCTCCGCGGTGCTGGACGTGCGCCGCGCCGACTACGTGCGCACCGCCCATGCCAAGGGCGTGCGCGGCGCGACGGTCTCGCTGCGGCACGTGCTCCCCAACGTCGCGATCCCCATCATCAGCGTGCTGGGGATCCAGTTCACCTATCTTCTGGGCGGCTCGGTCTACATCGAGGTCGTCTTCGCTTGGCCCGGCCTCGGCTCGCTGCTGGAGTCGTCGATCCGCGACGCCGACTTCCCCTTGGTCCAGGCCATCACCGTCTTCATCTCGCTGTTCGCGATCAGCATCCACTTGCTCACCGACCTGGCGTACGGGCTGCTCGACCCGCGCCTGAGGCGCGCGTGACGCGGGTCGCCAGGGTACCCACCGTGCGCGAGCCCGCGCCCGACGAGCTCGACGCCCCGGTCGGCGGCCACGCCGGCGAGTCGCTCTTCGCGCCGCGCCGCCTCTGGCGCCTGCTGCGCCGCGACGTCGCCGGTCTCACCGGCTTCGCGATCATCCTGGCCGTCATCGCTTCGGCGGTGTTCGCTCCGTGGATCGCCCCGTACGGGCCGACCGAGGGCGACTTCCTGAGCGCGCGCCTGCCGCCGGCCTGGTTCGACGAGGGCTCGAGCGCTCACCTGCTCGGCACCGACCAGCTGGGCCAGGACGTCTTCAGCCGCATCGTCTACGGCGCGCGCGTCTCGCTGCTGGTCGGCGGGCTGGGGGCGCTGATCGCGGTCACCATCGGGGTCACCTTCGGCCTGCTGGCCGGCTACTTCGGCGGTTGGTTCGACAGCCTCGTCACCGCCTTCACCAACCTGCTGCTCTCGATCCCCTACCTGGTGCTGGTCATCGTGATCGCCACCGTGCTCGGCCGCAGCCTCACCAACGTGATCCTGCTGTTCGGCATCACCGGTAGCCCGCTGTTCGTGCGCGTCGCGCGCGGCGAGGTGCTGCGCCTGAAGCGACTCACGTACGTCGAGGCGGCCGTGGGCCTGGGCGCGTCCGCGAAGCGCATCATCCCCATCCACCTGCTCCCCAACCTGGTGGGGCCGCTCGTGACGCTGGCGACCTTCGAGGTATCGGCGATGATCTTCTACGAGTCGGGCCTCGGCTTCCTGGGGCTGTCGGTGCCGCCCGACGTCCCGAGCTGGGGCAACATGCTCGCGCTCGGGCGCCAGTTCCTGACGATCTACCCGTGGCTGGCGATCTTCCCGGGCGTCGCCATCGCCATCACCGCGCTGGGGATCAACCTGTTCGGCGATTGGCTGCGCGACGCGGTCGACCCGCGCGCGAACGAGCGCGAGTGAGCCTCGATCGCCCTCCGCTTGGGCTGCTGCTCGACATGGACGGTACCCTGGTCGACACCGAGGGGCTCTGGTTCGAAGCCGAGCAGGCCGCGGTCGCGCGCTGGGGCGGGCACTTGCCCGACGCCGCCGCAGCTTCGCTCCTCGGCCTCGACACCCAGGCGCTGGTCGCGCACCTCGCCGCTGGGTACGGCGCCCAAGCCTCGCCCGGCGAGCTCCTCGCCACGATCGAGGCGGAAGTGGGTGGGCGGCTGGCGAGCACGCCCGCGTGCGGCGGCGCCGGTGCGCTGGTCGAGGCGGCGCTGCGTCATGGCGTGCGCTGCGCGGTGGTCTCGAACTCGACGGCCGCGGTGATCGAGGCGTCGCTGGCGCCCCACCCGTGGGCCGTGGCGCTGACGCTGCGGATCGGCGCCGACGCCGTCCGGCACCCCAAGCCGGCCCCGGACCTCTACGCCCTGGCGCTGGCACGCTTGGGCGTGGGCGCCGTGGACTGCATCGCGGTCGAGGACAGCCCGACCGGCGTCCGCGCCGCGGTGGCTGCCGGCCTCACCTGCCTCGGCGTCGCCGCCGATTTTGGCGCGCGCGCCACCCTCCACGCGCTCACGCCCCACGTGGTGGGATCGCTCGATGACGCGCGCGTCTGGCTCGCGCTCGACGCGCTGCCCCAGCCGCTCTGAAGGAGGCACGACCATGCGCCCACCCCCAACGCCGACCCTGCCGCCGCCCGATCTGTTCGTCGACGGTGCCTTCGTGCCCGCCGCCGCGGGCGCGCGCCGCGCCACCGTCTGCCCGGCCACCGGCCGCACGCTCCTCGAGGTCGCCGAGGGCGATCCCACCGACGTCGACCGGGCCGTGGCCGCCGCCCGCGCCGCGTTCGACCACGGCCCCTGGCCGCGCGCCACCCCGCGCGAGCGCGCCGCGCTGCTCGAGCGCGTGGCCGGGCTGCTCGAGCGCGACCGTGAGCGCATCGCCCAGCTCGAGACGCTCGACACCGGCAAGACGCTCGCCGAGAGCCGCGACGACCTGACGCAGGTCGCCGACGTCTTCCGCTACTTCGCGGCGCTGGTCCGCGTCGACGGCGGCCACGTCAACCGCTCCGAAGGTGCGGCGCTCAGCCTCACGCTGGCGCGCCCCGCGGGCGTAGTGGCGCTGATCACCCCCTGGAACTACCCGCTGCTGCAGGCCTCGTGGAAGGTCGCGCCCGCGCTGGCGGCGGGCTGCACCTTCGTGCTCAAACCGAGCGAGCTGACGCCGCTCACCACCCTCGCGCTCGCCGAACTGCTGGCCGAGGCCGGCCTGCCCGCCGGCGTCGCCAACGTCCTCACGGGCGCGGGCCCGGCCGTGGGCGCGCCGCTGGTCGAGGACGCCCGGGTCGACATGGTCTCGTTCACCGGCGGGCTCGCGACCGGCCGGCGCATCGCGGCCGCGGCCGCGCAGCGCGCCGCCAAGGTGGCGCTCGAACTGGGGGGCAAGAACCCCAACATCGTGCTGGCCGACGCCGACGTGGCGCTCGCCGCCGACCACGCGCTCGAGGCGGTCTTCTTCCACGCCGGGCAGGTCTGCTCCGCGGGCTCGCGGCTGCTGGTGGCTTCTGAAGTGCACGACGAGCTGGTCGAGCGCCTCGCGGCGCGCATCGCCAAGATCCGCCTGGGCGTCGGCTGGGACCCGGCGACCGAGATGGGGCCGCTGATCGGCGCGGAGCACCTCGCCAAGGTCGAAAGCTACGTGCGGCTGGCGCAAGACGAGGGGGCGACGCTGCGGCTGGGCGGCGGCCGCCCGAGCGGCGAGGCCTTCGCGAACGGCTGCTTCCTGGAGCCGACGCTGCTGACGGGCCTGCCGCCCGAGGGGCGGGTGGCGCGCGAGGAGATCTTCGGGCCGGTGCTGACCGTCGAACGGGTGCGCGACGTGAGTGATGCGATCGCCCGCGCCGACGCCACCGACACCGGGCTCGCCGCCGCGGTGTGGACGCGTGACCTGGCCACGGCGCTGAGCGCCGCCGAGCGCCTGCGCTTCGGCACGGTGTGGTGGAACGACTTCCACCCGTACTTCCCCGAGGCGCCCTGGGGCGGCTTCAAGACCAGCGGCGTCGGCCGCGAGCTCGGCCGCAGCGGCCTGCGCGAGTTCCAGGAGGAGCAGCACGTGTACCTGAACGCCCGGCCGGGGCCGAGCGAGGCGTTCGGGCGCGGGGACCGCTAGCTCGCGTCGGTCCCGTGCCGGTAGACCGGCGCCGTCGAGGGCGGCAGCGGCGTCCGGCCGCGGATGAGGTCGGCGGCCTTCTCTGCGATCATCATCACTGGCGCGTAAATATTGCCGTTCGTAATGATTGGCATCACGGAAGCATCTACGACCCGCAGTCCCTCGAGCCCGTGCACCTTCATCGTGTCCGGATCGACGACCGACATGGCGTCGGTGCCCATCTTGGCCGTGCACGACGGGTGCAGCGCGGTCTCGGCGTCCTTGGCCACCCAGGCGAGGATCTCCTCGTCGCTTTGGACGTCGGGGCCGGGCGAGAGCTCGCCGCCGTTGAAGGGCTCGAACGCCGGCTGGGTGAGGATGTCGCGCGCGGTGCGGACCGCCTCGAGCCATTCCTGGCGGTCGTCGGGCGTCGAGAGGTAGTTGAAGCGCAGCGAGGGGTGCTCCCGCGGGTCGGTCGAGACGATCTCGAGTTCGCCGCGCACGTCCGAGAACATCGGCCCCACGTGGACCTGGTAGCCGTGGCCTGTGGCGGGCGAGCTGCCGTCGTAGCGGATCGCCAGCGGCAGGAAGTGGAACATCAGGTTGGGCCAGCGGACGGTCTCGTTGGAGCGCACGAAGCCGCCCCCCTCGAAGTGGTTGGTCGCGCCCGGGCCGCGGCGGAAGAAGAGCCACTGGAAGCCGACCCAGGGTCGGCGCCACCACGCCAGGTGCGGCGCCATGGAGACCGGCTGCTTGGAGGCGTACTGGATGTAGACCTCGAGGTGGTCCTGCAAATTCTGGCCGACGCCGGGCAGGTCGGCGACCACGTCGATGCCGAGCGAGCGCAGGTGTTCGGCGGGCCCCACGCCCGAGAGCTGCAGCAGCTGCGGGGTGGCGATGGCGCCGCCGCTCAGGACCACCTCGCCGGCTTCGACCCGGTGGCTCGTGCCCCGGTGCTCATAGGCGACGCCGGTGGCGCGGGTGCCGTCGAACAGCACGCGTTCGACGAAGGCGCGGGTGCGCACCGTCAGGTTGGGCCGGTGGCGGACGGGGCGCAGGTAGGCCTTGCTCGCCGACCAGCGGCGGCCGCGGGCGATGTTGCGGTCGAAGCGGGCGAAGCCCTCCTGGCGGTAGCCGTTGACGTCGTCGGTCAGTTGGTACCCGGCCTGCTGCACCGCCTCGAAGAAGGCGCCGAAGAGCGGGTTGGTGGCCGGCCCGCGCTCGAGGATCAGCGGGCCGTCGCCGCCGCGGTAGTCGTCGGCGCCGGCGGTGCAGGTCTCCATCTTCTTGAAGTAGGGGAGGCAGTGGGCGTAGTCCCAGGACTCCATGCCCGGGGCCTCGGCCCAGCGGTCGTAGTCCATCGGGTTGCCGCGCTGGAAGATCATCCCGTTGATCGACGAGGAGCCGCCCAGCACCTTGCCGCGCGCGTGGACCACGCGGCGACCGCCCATGTGCGGCTCGGGGTCGGAGCGGTAGCGCCAGTCGTAGAAGCGGCTGCCGATCGGGAACGGCAGCGCGGCGGGCATGTGGATGAACACGTCCCAGGGCCAGTCGGCGCGCCCGGCTTCGAGCAGCAGCACCCGGGTGGTGCCGTCCTCGCTCAGTCGGTTCGCCATCACCGCGCCGGCCGAACCCCCGCCCACCACCACCACGTCGTACCGCTCGTCCGGCATGCGCCCTCCGATCCGCCGGGCGCCGAAGCGGCCGGGCAATCCAGCGTACCAGCCGGGTTCGGGAGGGGACGGGTGGGGGAGGGCTGCATGCACGGAGTGAGGTGGCGACGTGAACGACGAACCCATCCCCGCCGGCATCCCTCCGCCCGACTACCGCACCCCCGCCGCGACCCGCCTCGGCGACGTCCGGCTGCAGGTGGCCGACCTCGAGCGGTCGCTCGACTGGTACGAGCGGGTCCTGGGGTTGCGCGTGGTCACGGCCGACGTCGCCGAAGCGCTGCCGGCCTGCGGCCTTCGGCGACCTGCCCAACGCCGTGTCGTGGGTGGTCATCGCGGTGATCGTTGCGAGCGGGCTCTACATCTCGTTGCGGGAGCGGCGCCTCGCGCCTTGACCTCGCGCCTCGAGGCCCCGGTCTGCTACGCTCGCGCCACCCCATCCTGAGGAGGCGGCCATGCCCACGCCCCCCGTGACCGACGGCCCTCCGGCGAGCGACCCCCTGGCCCCCGCTGCCCTGCTCGCGCTGGCCGCGCGGGTCGAGGGCGACGGCCGGTACAACGTCGCCAAGCTGCTGCGCGCCGCGGCGACCGCGCGCGTGCAGCGCGACGTCGTCCGCCAGCCCGCGTACGAGATCGGACGGGAGGCGATGCAGCTGCTCTTGAACCGGTTCGAGCAGGCCGACCGTCCGACCGAGGAGCGCGTTCTGCCGGTCGAACTCGTAGTGTGCCGTTCGACGCGCCGGTCGCCCTGAGCGCGGTGCCGCGCCGAGGTGCGGCGGAGGAGAGCCCATGATCCGAGGACCGTTGACCCATCCAGAACTGTTGGCCGCCTTGGCGGAGTCCGGGCACGGCACCGGCGTGCTGATCGCCGACGGCAACTTCCCGTTCCGGACGGGGGCCAACCCTGCCGCCCGGCACGTGTTCCTCAACCTGCGGCGCGGTCTCCCGACGGTGACCGACGTGCTCGAGGTCCTGGCGGCGACCGTGCCCATCGAGGTTGCCGAGGTCATGCGGCCCGACGACGGACCGGAACCCGAGGTGTTCGCAGCGTTCCGGGCGGCGTTGCCGGGGATCGACCTGCAGATGCACCCGCGGCAGGCGTTCTACGAACGCGCGCGGCGGCCCGACGTCGGGGTCGTCGTCGCCACGGGCGAGGCGCGGGTGTTCGCGAACCTGCTGCTCACGATCGGCGTGGTGCCGCCGAACGCGTGAGGGGGTGAGGTCGCCGCGGCCGCGTTCGCCACCCGACCCCGCCCGCGCGCTCAGCCGTGCCACCATCGCTCATGAACCTCCCCACCCCGCTCGTTCCGCGGCGCCCCGTCCCCGCGCTCGACGTTCCGCTCGTCGGCGGCGGCCGCTTCGTCCTCGGCGAGGCGCCGGGCGACGCCTTCGACCTGCTCGTCTTCTACCGTGGGCTGCACTGCCCGGTGTGCACCAAGTACCTGCTCGAGCTCGAGCGCCTCGAGCCCGAGTACGCGTCGCGCGGCGTCCAGGTGCTGGCGCTCAGCAGCGACGGCGAGGAGCGCGCCGCCCGGATGGCGGAGAAGACGCGCGCGCAACGGGTGCGATTCGGTTACGGGCTCACGCTGGCCGAGGCGCGCCGGTGGGGGCTCTACGTCAGCCGCGGCAAGGGGGCGACCTCGATCGGCATCGAGGAGCCCGAGCGCTTCAGCGAGCCGGGCGTCTTCTTGGTGCGCCCCGACGGAACCCTGTACTACGGCGCGGTGCAGACGATGCCGTTCGCGCGGCCGCGCTTCGACGACCTGCTCACGGCCGTCGACTTCTCGATCCAGAAGGACTACCCGGCGCGGGGGGAGGACGTCGAGCCGGCGTGAGCACCCTCGCGGGGGTTCCCGCGCGATCGTCCGCCGGGTTCGTCTCGCCATAGCGCATGGATCGGCACCGCGTACATCCGGTCGCCGAAGGGGAGGCACGCGTCGCCGTCGTACAGCACCACACCGGCTTTGAAGTCGCGACCTGCCGCGCGCTCGAGTCGCCTCAAGCCGGCGAAGTCGCCGTCGGTGACGGTGGCGGCCCCCTTGACCTCGATGCCGGCCACCTCCGCACCGTTTCGCTCTAGGACGACGTCGACCTCGTACCCGTCCCGGTCGCGGTAGTGAAAGAAGCGCACATCGTCGTCACGTCCGCTCGCTTGCCGGCGGAGCTCCTGGAACACGAAGGTCTCGAGGAGCTGGCCGTAAAGGTGGCGGTCGGCCCCCAGGCGCTCGCTGCCGACGCCGAGCACCGCGGCGCCGATCCCGGTGTCGCCGATGTGGAGCTTCGCCGCCTTGACGAGGCGCTTGAGGCGATTGCGGTGCCACGCGGGCAGTTCGTCGACGAGGAACACGTGCCGGAGCAGCGTCAGGTAGCCATCGATGGTCGGTCGCGCGAGGGCGAACGGCGCGGCCAGGTCGCTGACGTTGATCAACCGGGCGGTCTGGCCGGCGACGACTTCCATCAGGCGCGGCAACGCGTCCAGGGCCGTGATGCGGGCCAGGTCGCGGACGTCGCGTTGCGTCACGGCGTCGACATAATCCCGGTACCAACGCTGGCGCCGTCGTTCGCTGGGTCGTGCGAGCGCGGGTGGGAAGCCGCCAGCGACGATCCGCTCCGCGAGCGAGGCGCCCGATGATCGGTCGAACGGTCCGACCGCGAAGGCGCCGGCGAACAGTCGGTCGAGGAACCGCGGATCGGTCGCTTCCAGTTCCACTTGGGCGAGCGGGTACAGACGCAGCACCGTCATGCGCCCTGCCAGCGAATCGGCGAGACGGGGCACGGCGAACACGTTCGCCGACCCGGTGAGCAGGAACCGGCCCGGGGCCCGATCCCGGTCGATCGTGGCCTTGAGCGTCGTGAAGATCTGGGGGACGCGCTGGACCTCGTCGAGCGTGACGCGGTCCGGTAGGCTGCGCACGAAGCCGATCGGGTCGGCCTCGGCCGATGCCCGGAGGACGTCGTCGTCGAAGGTGACGTAGGTGCGGTCGGATGCGTCGCCTACGCCCTGGACCAGCGTGGTCTTTCCGCTCTGGCGCGGCCCATGCACGAGGACGACGGGGTCGTCCTCGAGCGCTTCGAGGAGCCGACGTCGGACCAGGCGGGGGACCAGTCGAGGAGCGACCATCTCGGCTGATCGTAAGACAGGGTGTCGGCTCGATGCAAGGAAAGAGGTCGGCTGGATGAAAGAGCGTGCGTCGGCTCGATGAACCGCGCGCCGCCCTGCTCGTCGCTGAGCGCGAACCCCGCGCGCTCACCCCCGCCCGAGCACCTCCAACGCCTTGAGCGCGCTCCGCTGGATCGTCGCGATCGGATCGCTCGGCGCGTCGTGCTCCACGATCGCCCACGGCACGCCGTGCTCCTGGGCCGCCGTCAGCACCCCGGCGACGTCGAGCTCCCCGTCCCCGACGTCGACCCAGGGCGGGGTTTGCCCGACGATCAGGTCCTTGAGGTGCAGCCGCCGGACCCGGCGACCCCAGCCGTGCACGCCGGCGACCGGGTCGCGCCCGACCGCCGCCCACCAGCCGGCGTCGAGCTCCAGGCTCAGGTTCTCGGGGGCGGCCGCCTCGAGCAGCGCGGTCAGGCCGTCGCTGCCCTCGATCGCGGCCAGCTCGAAGTCGTGGTGGTGGTACGCGAGCGCGAAGCCGTCGTCGGCGAGCGCGCGGCCGTAGCCGTCGAGCTCGCGGCCCAGCGCGCGCCAGCCGGCCAGGTCGCTCGCGCGGTCCTCGGGCGCCAGCCACGGCACCACCAGCAGCGGCGTGCCCAGCGTGCGGTGGGCTTTGATCAGCGCCAGCAGGTCGGAGCGGAAGGCGGTGAGCGGCACGTGCGCCGAAGCCACCGTCAGGCCGTTGGCCGCCAGCGCGTCGCGGAGCACCTCAGGGGCGACGCCCTGGGTGCCGACCGTCTCGACGCCGTCGTATCCAGCGGCCGCCACGGCGCCCAAGAGCGCGTCCAGCGGGAGCTCGCTGGTGCGAACGGTGTAGAGCTGCAGGCCGAGGGCGGGGGTGGTCATGCGGGGACCTCCTGGGTCCAGCCGAGTTCGGTGAGGTCGTCGGTCGTGAGCGGGGCGGGGCGCTCCGGTCGGCTCTCGATCGCTACGCGCGCGCCCGTGCGCAGGGCGGTCAAGCCTCCTTCGAGCACGTCCAGCACGTGCGCGGCGAGCGCCCCCGAGGCACGTGGGGTGCGGCCGGCGCGGTGCGCGAGCGCCAGCTCGAGCGCGCCGATCCCGCGCGCGTTGCTCGCGAAGCCGGGCACGATGGGGACTTGGCGCCAGGCGTCGTCGGTGGCGGTGCGCACCCGCACCGGTCCGGCGAACGTGTTGGGGTCGGGCAGCGCCAGCGTGCCGCGGTCGCCGAAGACCTCGAAGCGCGGCAGCTCGGATGCCTGGACGTCGAAGGTCGTCAGCAGCGTCGCCTGGACGCCCGATGCGAAGCGCAGGAGCAGCGTCACGTGCGTCTCGACCTCGACCGCGAAGCGTTCGCCGGCGCGCGGGCCCTTGCCGATCGTGCGCTCACTCCAGGTCCGGCCGCCGTCGGCGAGGACGCTCGCGACCGGACCGAACATCGACACCATCGCGGTGACGTAGTACGGACCCATGTCGAGCAGCGGCCCTGCGCCCGGTTGGTAGAGGAAGTCGGGCGAGGGGTGCCAGCGCTCGGGCCCGCTCGAGACCATGTGCGCGACCGCCGCGAAGGGACGGCCGATGGTGCCCTCGTCGAGCGCGGCGCGCGCCGTCTGCAGACCGGCGCCGAGGAAGGTGTCCGGCGCCCCGCCCAGCGGTTGGCCGACGCGCGCGGCCAGGTCGACCAGCGCGCGCGCCTCGGCCGCGGTGGCGGCGAGCGGCTTCTCGGCGTAGACCGCCTTGCCAGCCTCGAGCGCCCGGCGGTTGACGTCGTAGTGCGCGGCCGGGATCGTCAGGTCGACGACCAGGTCGACGTCGGGGCGCGCGAGCAGTGCGTCCGGCTCGAGGGCGTCCGGCACGCCGAAGGTGGACGCGAGCGCCTCGGCGCGCGCGCCGTCGAGGTCGGCGAGCGCCACCACGCGCGCGCCAGGCGCGCGGGTCAGGTTCTTGAGGTACGCGCTCGCGATGGTGCCGCAGCCGATGATGCCGATGCCGGTGTCCATGACCTTCGAGTGTAGCGCCGCGGCACCCGGGACGCCCGTACCGGCGGCCCGCGGGCGCGCCGACTACGGTCGGTAGTGTGGGCGCTCGACGGGCGCCCCGGGAGAGGTCCACCATGCGCCGCGTCGCCGCGTTCGTCCTCCTGCTGCTGGGCTCCCTCGCCGTCGGTCAGAGCGCGCCGGCCGCCCCGTCCGCCGCCGACCTGGCGGCGATCGACGCCTTCGTCGCCGATCGCATGCGCGCCCACGCGATTCCCGGCGTGGCGCTCGCGATCACGCACGGTGGCGCCGTCGTGCACGCCCGCGGCCTCGGCGACGCCGGCGACGGCCAACCCATGACGGCCGACACCCCGCTCTACATCGGGTCGATCGCCAAGGCGTTCACCGGCCTCGCGGTCCTGCAGCTCGTCGACGACGGCCTCCTCGACCTCGACGCGCCCGTGCGCGCCTACCTCCCGTGGTTCGAGGTCGCCGACCCCGACGTATCGGCGCGCATCACCGTCCGGCATCTGCTCGGCCACGCCAGCGGTCTCTCCGACCTTCGCTACCGCGACCAACCCGGGCTCGCGGACGACGCCACCATCGAAGCCGGCGTCCGCGACCTGCAGCGCGCGGTGCCGATCGCGGAGCCCGGCGAGGCGTTCCACTACTTCAACCCGAACTACGCGACGCTCGGGCACCTGGTCGAGGTGGCGTCCGGCGAGCCGTACGCCGAGTACCTCCGCGCGCACGTGCTGGACCCGCTCGGCATGGAGCGCACCTTCACCGACCCAAACGCGGCGCGCGCCGCCGGTCTGGCGCGCGGGCACGTGTTGGCGTTCGGCGTGGCGTGGCCGCGCGCGCAGCGGTTCCGCGACTACAGCCTCCCCGCCGGCTACGTGATGTCGACCGCGAACGACATGGCGCGCTTCCTGCTGGCGATGAACGGCGGCGGTGCGCTGGACGGCGCCCGGGTGCTGTCGCCCGCCGGCATGCGGGCGCTGCACGCACCTTCGGCCCCGAGCGGCTTCTACGCGGCCGGTTGGTTCGTGGGCACCCACCGCGGGCACCGCATCGTGCAGCACGGCGGCACCAACGAGTTCTTCAAGGCCGAGGCGGCGGTGTTCCCCGACCTCGACCTGGGTGTGGTGCTGCTCGCCAACCAAGCGTCGCTGCCGTCGGCGATCTTCGCGTACGGCGACCTCACCGGCGGCGTGCGCGACCTGCTGGTGGGCGAGCAGCCCACGTCGCCGCCGATCGGGATGCGCACGGTCGGGCTGCTGCTGGCCGTCGCCTTCGCGGTGCAGCTCGCGCTGATCGCGCGCGACGCCCGGCGCCTGCCGCGCTGGCTCGTCCGGGCGCGCGGTTGGCGGGCGCCGCGCCTCGCGCTGGCGGTGGCGCCGCACCTGCTGTTGGTGCCGGTGATCGCGCTCGTCGCGATGGCCCTGATCGAGCGCTTCTTGGGCCGCGGGGTGTCGCTGGCGCAGGCGTTCGACGGCGTCCCCGAGGTCGCGATCATGATGGCGGTGGGCTACGCGGCCGACTTGGTGTTCGCGGCGTGGAAGGTGGCGGCGTGGACGCGCGGGCGGGCGCCGGCACGGCGTGCGGCTGCGGCCGTCGCCTGACGATGAGCGCCAACGCGCCGGCCTGCGGCAGCCGCGGACGCGTCAACCCGGCTGGTCGACGATCAGGACGGCCACGTCTGGGTGTGCCGCGGCGAGCCCGCGGTCGAAGGTGAGCACCTGCGCGCCGTGCGCGCGGGCGAGCGCGGCGAGGTAGGCGTCGGTCACCTGGCGGTGGCCGTGGACGAGGGACCAGTCGGCGTCGCCGGCGGGTAGGTCGTCGGACCAGGCGCGGTGCCGCGGGTGGCGCGCCACCGCAGCGAGGACGTCGGCGGCGTGCGCCGGGGCCGTTGCCTCGCGGATCAGGAAGCGGAGCAACGCCAGCGCCGTGAGCGGGCAGGTCGCGAACGGCGCCTGGTCGCTCGCCAACGCCCGCTCGGCGGCGTCGTGGTGCACGTGCTCGGCCACGACCAGGGCGATCAGCACGTTGGCGTCGAGCAGACGCGTCATTCGTCGTCCTCGAGCGCGCGGACGTCGTCGGAGGTGACGACCCGCCCCACCGACACTACGGGGAGCCCGGTGCGGGAACTCACGGTCGGCTGCGGCGCGCGGTCGGGGCCGGGATCGAGTCCGCGGCGCATGAGGTCGGCGACGACGCTGCCCAGGCTGCGGTGCGTGTCGCGCGCGATGGCACGGGCGCGGTCGAGGAGGTCGTTCGGGAGTTCCAACGTGGTTCGCATCAACGCATCATAGCATCGTGATGCAGTCGATCGTCCGGCTTCGGCTCCAGCGGTACCGACGCGCGCCGCGCCGAGCGCTACCCTGAGTCCATGCGTCGGACCCTCCCGCGCCCCGTGCTCGCCCTGCTCGCCCCGTTCGCCCTCGCCGCCCTGCTCACCGGGTGCGGCACGGCGGTGTTGGCGCCCGGCTCGTTCGTCGCCGGTGGTGCGCGCCCCGCGCTCGTCGTGCCGCCCCCCGACCACGACCCCACCGTGCCCACGCCGCTCCTCGTCGTGCTGCACGGCTACCAGTCGAGCGCCGACCAGGTCGAGGACCTGTTCCCGCTCGCGACCGCCGCCGAGGTGCTCGGCGTGGCGGTCGTGCGCCCGCAAGGCGCGATCGACAGCCTCAGCCGGCGCTTCTGGAACGCGTCGGAGGCGTGCTGCAACCTCTACGGCTTCCCGGTGGACGACCTCGGCTACCTGACGCGGCTGATCGACGAGATCGCGCAGGAGATGGCGGTCTCCGAGGTGATGCTGTTCGGGCACTCGAACGGCGGCTTCATGGCGTACCGGCTCGCGTGCGAGTTCCCCGAGCGCTTCACGGCGGTGGTGACGATCGCCGGTGGGCTCGATACCGGACCGGTGCCCGCGTGCGGCGCCGAGGGTCCTGCACGGGTGCTGCACGTCCATGGCACCGAGGACCGCGTCATCAAGTACGACGGCGGAAGCGTCTCGGACCTGCCGCTCCCCTTCATGCCGAACGACATCCCGCCCTACACCGGCGCGGAGGCCACCATCGGTGCGTTCGCGAGCGGCGCTGGGTGCGGGCCGCTCGTCGCGGGCACGCCCTTCGACCTCGACCTGCGGGTCGACGGCGCGGAGACGGTGCCGCTCGAGGCGTCGTGCCCCGAGGGGCGCCGGGTGGCGCTCTGGCGGATGGTCGAGTCGGGGCACGAGCCGCGCCCGGGGTCGGGCTTCGCGGCGCGGGTGCTGTGGTTCGCGCTCGGGTGGTGATGCGGGCCGTCGACCCGACGGTCAGGCATCCCGCCAGGAGACGACGCCCAGGTCGGGCACCCGCGCGAACGCCGCGCGATCGTCGCTGACCAACCCCAAGCCATGGGTGAGGGCGATCGCCGCGATCGCGAGGTCGTTGGCGCCGATCGACGTTCCCGCCGTTCGCAGTTCGGAGCGGAGGCGGGCGTAGGCATCGACGCAGGCGTCGTCGAACGGCAGCGACGGGAAGGGCGCGCAGAAGGCATCGACCACGTCGGCGGCGCGAAGCGGATCGGATGCGAGGCGCGCGCCGAAGGCGAGCTCCGCCTTGACGATCGAACACAGGAACAGACCAGCGGGTCCGTGCGCCGCGAGGCGTGCGGCCACGTCGGAGCGCCCGCGCAGGACGTCGATGCAGACGTTGGCGTCGAGGAGGAGCATCTAGAGCGGGCGCCGATCCTCGGGCGGCGGGTCGTCGACCGTGGGCCAGGGATCGGGCCATGCACCGATCACGCGGTCCAGCCAGCCTGCGGGCCACGCCCGGTGCGCATCGCGAGTGACGATGGCGGCGAGGAGCTTCGAGACGCTCACACCCTGCTCGCGGGCGCGCGCCTTCAGCGCGGTGGCGACGTCGTCCGAGACGTACAAGTGCAGTTGTGGCACGGCGCGGCCTCCTCGATCCACATATAGCACATAGTCTGGGGCCGGCTGCTCAGGCTTTCTTCGTCCGGTACCGCACGCCCTCCACGCCACGGGAGTCGACGACGTTCACGGCCGGTCCGGCTCGCGCGGGACGTCGGTGTCGATGCCGCGCAGGAAGCCCCGCCGCGCCTTCGCCCCCGCGTCGACCAGCCCGCGCAGCAACCCGCCGAACACCAGCGCGTGCAGCGGCGTGACCCCCAGCCAGTAGGCGCGTCCGGCGAGCCCGCGCGGGCGGAAGGTGGCGGTCTGGCGCAGGATCGGCTCCTGGTTGGCGCCGCGTTCGATCTCGAACTCCAGCCACGCCTCGCCCGGCAGCTTCATCTCGGCGTAGAGCAGCAGCCGACCGCGCTCGCGGTTGGCGACCAACACCCGCCAGAAGTCCAGCGCGTCGCCGGCGTGCAGCTCGGTGGGGTGGCGGCGGCCGCGGCGCAGCCCGGTGCCGCCCACCATGCGGTCGAGCAGCCCGCGCAGCCACCACAGCCACTGGGCGTGGTACCAGCCGGTGGTGCCGCCGATGCGCCACAGGCGGTCGATCACCTCGTCCTCCGGGTCGTGCAGGGCGCGCCGCCGGGTGTCGTGGTACGCGGCTTGGGTGGGCACTCGCACCAGCCGGTCGAGCTCGAGCGCGCTGCGGCTCGAGACGACCGCGTCGGTCCACGACGACACCACCGATTGCTGCTCGATCTTCTGGAAGGCGAGCCGGACCGCCTCGTCGTAGGGGATGGGGTCGAGCGGGACGACTTTGCGGATGCGGTCGTCGCGGACGAGGACGTCGACCTTCATCGAGTCGACCAGGTTGCGCGCCAGCGCGTAGCTCGTCGAGGTCACGAAGTAGAGCCAGTACGACGACAGCCGCGGCGTGAGCACGGGCACGGGCAGCACCCAGCGGCGCAGGCCGCGGACCGCCGCGTAGCGCAGCAGCATCGTCTGGTAGGTGAGGACCTCGGGGCCGCCGATGTCGAGGGTCTGGCCCAGGGCGAGCGGCTCGTCGAGGACGCCGACAAGGTAGGAGAGCGCGTCGCGCACGGCGATCGGCTGCGTGCGCGAGCGCAGCCACTTGGGCGCGACCATCACCGGGAGCTTCTCGGTGAGGTCGCGGATGAGCTCGAAGCTGGCGCTGCCCGAGCCGACGATGATGCCCGCGCGCAGCACGGTGACCGGTACGGGTCCCTCGCGCAGCACGTGTTCGACCTGGCGTCGCGAGGCCAGGTGCGCCGAGAGGGCGCCGTCGTCGCCGAGGCCGCCCAGGTAGATGATCTGCCGCGCGCCGGTGCCGCCGACGTACGCGGCGAAGTTGCGGGCGGCGCGCGCCTCGAGCTCGGTGAAGTCGCCGTCCGACGAGAGGCTGTGCACCAAGTAGTAGGCGGCGTCGAGGTGCTCCGGGAGGTCGGCGGCCGTGAGCGGCTCGAGCAGGTCGGCCTGATGCACCCAGACGCCTGCGTCCGGGTCGTGGGAAACCGGGAAGCGCTGCGGATCGCGCACCACGCAGTGCACCCGGTGCCCCGCCGCGAGCAGCAGCGGCAGCAGGCGCATGCCGATGTAGCCGTTGGCGCCGGTGAGCAGCACCCGGAGCGACGGACCGGAGCCCGCGGCGGCCTGGTTGTCGGCGGCCAGCGCGTCGGCCGGCGGTACCGGTGGGGTCGGGCGGTCTGCGCTGCTCATGCCGCACGGTACGTCGCGCCGGCGCACGCCGGCCGTGGGGCGCTACACGAAGCGCACCGCGTGGGACGCCGGAAGCCGTTTCGACCACCCGAACCCGCGGTACCGCCAAGCGACCCGCTCGGCGTTGACGGGGTTGTGACGGCCCGTCGGGCACCCTCATCGACAACGCTCGCCGGTTGCGCCCGGCGGGACTCCGCCGTCGGCGCCCTCGCGGCGCAGACGCGGTTCGTCGTCGTCGCGCAAGGAGGTTCTCATGCCCTGGAACGTGTTCCGCCCCCATCACGCGCTCGTCCTCGTGGCGCTCGTCCTCCTGCTCACCGCCTGCCCCGGCGCCGGGGCGCCCTCGGGCGCCGTCGGCGCCGACGCCGGCGCCGACCGGACCGTCGCCGTCGGCGCCGATGTGGAGCTCGACGGCAGCGGCTCCAGCGGGCCGAGCGGCGCGACGCTGCTCTACGCCTGGAGCTTCGAGGACGTGCCCGACGGGAGCGCTGCAGCGCTGACCGGCGCGTCGACGGCCGCCGCGGCCTTCACCCCCGACGTCGCCGGCGAGTACCGGGTGCGCCTGACGGTGCGGGCCGGCACGTCCAGCGACTCGGACACGGTGCGGGTCACCGCCGCGACGCTGCTCGAGCCTGGCGCCGTGGTGGACACCCCCGACGGCGTGCGCATCGCCGCCGTGGCCGGCGCGATCGAGGCGCCCGTGGCCGTGGCGGTGCCGCCGACCGACGCCCCCTTCGCCGAATGGCCGCTGCCGGCCGGCGTCGAGGCGATCGGCCAGGCGTTCCGCGTCTCCAGCGACGCCGATCTGTTCGTGACCGGCGGCGCACCGCTGGTGCTCGGCGTGCCGGTCCCCGACGGAGCGGCGACGGACGAACTCGCCCTCGCGGTGCTCTCGCCACCCGACCCGCTCGACGACGGCGATGGCGCCGGGTTCGTCTGGTCGCTGGTGCCCGGTACCTTCGATCCGGAGACGGGCTTGCTCGCGGTCGCGCTCGGTGCGCTGACGGTCGAGGGTCGCGTGGTGGTGCCGGTGACGGCCGTCGGGTTCGACTCCATGGCCACGGCGGGCGCCGCCATCGGGCCGTCGTCCGTCCAGTTCGTCGACGGCTTCGTCGTCCGCTGCGTCGGGTTCGCGGCGGGCGAGTGCACGGCCGCCGACCGCACCTCGACCGAGCAGACCCTCGACGAGGTGCACGCCGCCTGGGTCGACGTCCTCGGCTTCGAGGAGCCGCGGTTGGTGCGGCGCGTCGAGGTCCTCACGTGGCTTCCGCCCAGCGTGCGCGTCCACGAGTACGAGTACCAACTGCGCCGCCACACGCTCGCCGAGTGCCAGAACCAGAACGCCCGCGGGCGCTACCTGCGCGGCGAGTCGCAGGCGTACACGTGCTACGACCCGGCGTTGACCGCGCCGGCGCACCGGACCACCCGCCACGAGTTCTTCCACGCCCTCCAGTACGGCTTCCCGACGTACCTCCAGAACCGTTCGTCGGTGCCCGAGGCGGTCGCCGAGGGCATGGCGCGCAGCGCCGAGATGTCGCAGAACGGTCTGCAGCGCTCCTTCCCGCGCGGACTGCGCGAGGTCGACGTGCCGCTGTTCGACGGCGACCAGCGCCAGTACCACGCCCAGGACTTCTGGCTGTACCTGATGATCCGGTTCGGCGCCGACCTCGAAGCGCTCATCCCGATCCTGCGCGACGGCGGCACGATCGACGTGATCGACGACGTGCTCCAGACCCACGCCGGGTACCCGGAGAACCTGACGCTCGGCGAGGCGTACTGGGCGTGGGCCAAGAACCAGGCGTTCGAGAAGGCCGTCGACCTCGACCGCGGCGTCCTCGGCACCCCGTGCACGCTGAACGACGGGGTGACCCAGCCGGGCGGTGGCGCGTCCTCGGTCGCGACCCCGACGGTGGTCACCCACCTGATCAACGTCGGGCCGCAATCGATCCCGGTGTCGCTTCCGCCGTTGGCCTCCCAGATCGTGGAGCTCGACTTCGAGACGTACCCGGCCGCCGACTACCGGGCGCGCGCGTCGGTGCCCTTCGGGGCCGGTCTGGAGGTCAAGTACTACGACGCCGCCGATGCCGGCACCACCGACTGCGTCGGCGGCCCGGAGCCCCACGTCCTAAACGTGTCGGTGACCAGGGGCAGCTCCGCGACCCACTACGTCCTAGTTACGAACGCGCATCCGACCCAGTCGCTGTCGACGACGCTGACCCTCGCGCCGCGGCCGCAGCTGACCATCGTCGCCCCGGCCGAGGCCGACCGGAGCTTCGCCGAGGGCGCCTCGGTCAGCTTCCGGGCATTGGTGACCGGCGCCGACGCCGCGACACCCCCCGTGGCGTGGACCTACCGCATCGGCGCCAGCGGCAGCGACGTGCCGATGGGCACCGTGGCCGCGGGGCAGAACCTGGTCGTCGACGGCCTCCCCTGCGAGGCGCTCCTGGTCCGAGCCAGCACGACGGTCGATGGCGAGCTCCTCGAGCGCGCGATCGCCGTGAACTGCGTCGAGAGCGAGGGCTCGCGCTTCTTCAACGCGGTCCCGGCGCTGAGCGGGTCGGTCGGCGCCGACGGCGAGGTGCTGCTCGCCAGCGACTCGACGCTGCTCTACGTGGGCGACACCGCCGAGAACGTCGGGGTGCGCACCATGCTTCAGTTCCCGCTCAACCTGCCCGACGCGCCGCTGACCATCCCGAACGCCACGCTGTCGTTCACCATCGCGGACATCGAGGGGGTTCCGTACTCGGTGCTCGGCGACCTGCGCGCGTACCGCACCGACTACGGCGGCAGCGTCGACGCCGGGGACTACCTGTCCTTCGGGCTGCCGGGCGCCACTAGGCTGCCGTTCGACGGCACCACGGTGCCGGGCCTCTTCGACGCCGACGTCACCGCGCTGGTGAACGAGGCGTACGCCGCGCGCGCCACGTACGGCGATCAGGTCCAGATGATCCTCTACTTCGTGATCGCGACCGACGGCGACGACGGCGCCGACCGGATCGCCATCCACGCCCAGGACCTGCCCGGCACGTACTTACTGCCGGCGCTGACGGTCGAGTACGAGCTGGAGTGACGGGTCGGGAACGCGAGCGCGAGGGCCGACCGACGCGTGCGGTGCGATCGCACGCTCGGCCCCCGCCCGCGCCGCGGCGGTGGCACCCCGCTGACCGAACCCTGACGTAGCGCGCGTAGCCTCGAGGTATCTGAGCCGTCGACGTAGGTGCAGCTTGCATCAGGCGGCTCGAACCCTGGAGGTTCGATGATGATCCACCGCATGCGCTCGCTGCTCCTCGCCCTCGTGGCCCTGTCGCTGCTCGGCGTCGCCGCCGCTCAGGACTGCCCCCGCGGCACCCTCGCCGAAGGCTACTGCGACACCGACGGCGACCTGCTGGCCGACGTCCCCGCCGATCCGGCCGACCAGACCGACCCCGACACGCTGATCTTCGCGTACACCCCCGTCGAGGATCCCGCGGTCTACCGCGACGCGTCCCCTTCGCGGTCAACGTCGCCGGCTTCCGCCCCTTCGCCATGATGGCGGCGGCCGACGGCTCGTTCGGCTACGAGATGGAGATCATCGTGCCGGCCTCGAGCGACGTCGAGTCGGTCGACCAGCTCGCCGGCCGCTCGATCGCCTTCACCTCGCCCACCTCCAACTCCGGCTTCAAGGCACCGAGCGCGCTGCTCGGCAGCGAGTTCGGGCTCGTCGCCGACCGCGACTTCGCGGCCAGCTTCTCGGGCAACCACGACACCTCGATCCTCGGCGTCGCCAACGGCGACTACGAGGCCGCCGCCATCGCCAACACGGTCAAGGCGCGCATGATCGAGCGCGAGGTCCTGAGCGAGACCGACGTCCGCGTCATCTACACCTCGCAGACCTTCCCG
>JBHEOT010000033.1:0-28677 GCA_046260675.1 Trueperaceae bacterium
GCACTCCGGCCGGCATCTGTGCGATCGACAACAGGCTGTCGAGGCCCTTCAACGCCATCGATTCCACCGGGACCCCGAGCACCGGCAGCGACGTCATTGACGCCGCCATCCCGGGCAAATGCGCCGCGCCGCCGGCGCCGGCGATGATGAGGCGATCATTCTCCATGAACTTGGTGTACCGCACCTGCGACATGTTTAGGATGTGCGGCAGCACGGTCTGCCGCTCCGGAAGCTCACGGACCAGACCGCCGGCGCCGCCCATCCGACAGGAGCTGCCGCGTCGCGCTCAGGAGGAACCACGTGGACGATCGCACCGCCGAAGCGCCGGCGCACGACCGGCACCCCCCGACCGCCGAGGCTCCGCCCGAGGCGCCGCCGGGATTGCCCGAGGTGACGCCGTCGACCTCCGAGGCCGAGCAGCGCCCTTCGGGAGCGCTGGCGATCACGGCGTTCCTCGTCGTGGCGATCCTGGTCTCCTGGTTCGGCATGTACGCGCTCAACATCGTGAGGAGCTGACGCCGTGGACGAGAAGCACCACGGTCAGATCGCCAAGTGGGAGCGCCGCTGGATCGCGGGCTCCGGCTTGATGTCGCTCATGTTCGTCGTCTTGATCGCCTACTCGCTGGCCACCGAAGGGGGCCACATCGCCCAGTCGGCGGCGCGCGGCACCCCCGAACAGCTGCTCGCCCAGACGATCTTCACCGAGCCCGGCGTCCGCGCCACCGGCCCCAACCAGTACGACGTCAGCATCGTCGGCCAGGCTTTCGTCTGGCAGCCCGAGACCGTGCGCGTGCCGGTCGACGCCGAGATCACCTTCTATCTGACCGCGCGCGACGTGATCCACGGCTGGCAGGTCGAGACCACGAACCTCAACGTCGAGGTCATCCCGGGCGAGGTGTCGCGGCTGTACACCACGTTCAGCCGGCCGGGCCGCTACCGCGTGACCTGCAACCAGTACTGCGGCATCGGCCACCAGAACATGATCGGCTGGATCGAGGTCGTGCCCGCCTCGCAGCTCGTCTCCGCCGAAGCACCCGCCGAGGACGGCCCGGCGGACGGCGCGGCGGTGTACGCGAGCAACTGCGCGTCGTGCCACGGCGCGGGTGGGGCCGGCATCGCCGGCGTCTTCCCGCCGATGAGCGGCCACGCGGCCGACCTCGCGGCGCTCGACGGCGGCCGCACGTACCTGGTCGACGCGCTGCTGTACGGCCTGCAAGGCGAGATCGTGATCGATGGGACCAGCTACGCGGGCGTCATGCCCGCGTGGGGCCAGCTGAGCGACGGCCAGATCGCGGCGGTGCTCGATCACATCGTGACGCTCGATGGCAGCGACGACCCCGGCTTCACCGCCGACGAGGTCGCGGCCGAGCGCGGCAAGGGCCTCGCCGCGAGCGACGTCCTGACGCTGCGCCAACAGGTGGTCGGTCCGTGAGCGCGACCTTCCGCACTTCGTTCCCGATCGCCCTCGGAGGCCCTGCATGGCTGTGACCACCGCCACCGGCGTGCGCGTCGTCGCCACCGACGCGTTCGCCCCCGCCAAGCGAGTCTCGCTCGCCTACCTGATGACGGGCCTCGCCGCCCTCTTGGTCGGTTCGGCGCTCGGCCCCTTCCAGGCGTTCAACTACGGCGGCATCGACCTGTACGGTCTGCTGCCGTTCCTGCAGTCCTACTACCAGGGGCTGACGCTCCACGGCGTGCTCAACGCGCTGGTGTTCACGACCTTCTTCAACGCCGGCCTGCTCTTCTACCTGCCGGTGCGCGAGCTCGAGGCCAAGCCGGCCATGACCTGGATGTGGGGCTCGTTCGGCATCGGCCTCGCCGGCCTGGTCATCGCCGGCGCCGGCATCCTCAGCAACACGAGCAACGTGCTCTACACCTTCTACCCGCCGCTCTTCGGGCACTGGAGCTTCTACACCGGCCTGGCGCTCGTCGTGATCTCGAGCCTGATGGTGGGCGCCGAGGTCATCCGGATGCGCCACGTGTGGCGCAAGGCCAACCCCGACAAGGCCACGCCGCTCGTGACCTACATGAGCACCATCACCTGGATGATGTGGATGCTCGCTTCGGTCGGCCTCGTCGTCTCGGTCGTGTTCTTCCTGATCCCCTGGTCGTTCGGTTGGCGCGCCGGCGTCGACCCGCTCCTGGCGCGCACGCTGTTCTGGTACACCGGCCACCCGATCGTCTACTTCTGGCTGCTGCCGGCGTACGTCAGCTGGTACGCGCTCGTGCCCAAGCAGGCCGGCGGCGAGCTGGTCTCGGACCCGCTCGGGCGCCTCGCCTTCCTGATGTTCCTGCTCTTCAGCGTGCCGGTGGGGTTCCACCACCAGTTCAGCGACCCGGGCATCCCGGCGGGCTGGAAGATGGTGCACAGCATGCTGACCATGTTCGTCGGCATCCCCAGCATGCTCACCGCGTTCACGGTCGCCGCTTCGCTCGAGGTCGGCGGTCGACGCCGCGGCGGCAAGGGCATCCTCGGTTGGATCGGCAAGCTCCCGTGGAACAACGCGGCCTTCACCGCCCAGGTGCTGGCGATGGTGGCCTTCATCTTCGGGGGCGCCGGCGGGATCGTGAACGCCAGCTTCAACCTCAACATGCTCGTGCACAACACCGCCTGGATCCCCGGGCACTTCCACCTGACGGTGGGCACCGCGGTCACGCTGACCTTCTTCGGCATCACCTTCTGGCTGATCCCGCACCTGGTCAAGAAGCCGCTCTACCGCCCGCGGATGGCGCTCTGGGCGTCGTGGACCTGGTTCGTCGGGATGATGATCTTCGCGGTCGGCATGCACTGGCAGGGGCTGCTCGCCGTGCCGCGCCGGGCGTACATCAGCAACCTGTCGGCCGCGCTGTCCGAGGCCTACGCGAACGCGGCCGTGCCGATGGCGGTCACCGCGATCTCCGGCGTGGTGCTCACGTTCGCCATCATCTTCTACTTCACCGTGCTGTTCGGGACGCTCTTCAGCAAGAAGACGCTTGCGGACGCCGACGTGCCCGAGATCCCGTGGTCGTCCGCGCGGAACCTCAAGAGCGAGGGTCTGATCAAGGTCATGGACCAGCTCAGCGTCTGGATGGGGCTCGCGATCTTCCTGGTGCTGATCGCCTACGGTCCGTCGCTGATCACCATGCTCGCCAACCAGGTGCCCATCCCGGGCTTCCGCTTGTGGTGAGGGGAGGAGGGGTCCGATGACCCTCGCGCTGATGCTGACCTCGGTCCTCACCGGCCTGCTGGGGACCGCTCTGATGGTGGCCATCCTGCAGCTGCCGCTGATCTGGGGCGGCAAGCCGTACGACACCCTCGGCGCGCTCGGCGCCATCTTCACGCGGTCGGTCGACGCGCGCTCGCGCGCCATCGGCGCGGTGTTCCTGACCGGCGGCGGCATCGCCTTCGCGGTCGTCTACGGCTGGGTGGCGCTCATGTTCCTGACCGGCACCTTCGAGGGCGCCGACTACGTGGTGCTGCGCGATTTCCCGACCCAGATCGACCTGTTCTTCCCGCTGCTCGGCCTGGTCGGCGGCTTCGGGCACGGGATGTTCATGGCGCTGATCTCGACCTTCGTGGTCACCGACTTCCACCCGATCGAGGAGATGCGCGACCCCTTCGGGCTGGTGCGCAGCTTCCTGGTCGGCCACACCGCCTTCGGCCTGGTGGTGATGTTCTTCCAGCACCAGCTGCTGCAGTTCTTCGTGTAGCACGGTGCCGCACGGGCGATCGCGCGCCGCAGCGCTGTGGCAGCAGCGCCGCTACCGCAGCAGCCGCGACGGCACGAACGCCTCCAGCACCAGCCCGCCGGGTCCCGGCGCCCCCGTGGCCACCAGCGCCGCCGCCTTGCGGTAGGCGATCCGCAGCCCGTCGTCGCGGCCGGTGAGCGACCAGGCGGCGAGCTCGCTCATCCAGGGTTCGTGGCCGACCACCACGACCACGCGGTCGGCCGGGGCGACGGCGGCGGCGATCGCGGCGGACTGGGCGGCGGCGCCCGGCGCGGCGAGCGCGTCCACGAGGTCGAGCGGGGCGGCCGGCTCGCCGACCAGCAGCCGCGCGGTCTCGGCGGCGCGGCGCCAGGGGCTGGCGAGCACGCGGTCGGGGCGCAGCCCCCAGGCGTCGAGGGCCTGGGCGAGGCGCCGCGCCTGCGCCTCCCCCTTGGCGACGAGCGGCCGGTCGGCGTCGGGGCCGCCGTCCGGCGCCCGCTCGGCGGCCGTCGCGTGGCGCACCAGCACGAACGTGCGCGCGACCCGGTTCAGAAGGCCGCCCCCAGCACCAGCAGCGCTTCGGCGCGCTGCAGCTTGGTCACCGCCGAGGGGGTGAGCCGCACCAGCCGCTCGACCACCTCCGCGGCGCCGACGAGCACGCCCTCGTCGACGTCGCCGAGCGCCTCGAGCTCGGCCTCGGCGAACAGCGCCTCGCGCTCGCCGCCCGGCAGGCGCGCGCGCACCTCGTCGAAGGCGAGCAGCGCCACCGGGCGCCCTTCGAACACCACCCGGTAGGTCGTCCGCTCGGTGGCGACCTCGACGCGCGGGCGGAGCTGCCAGAGCGCGACGTGCTCGGCCAGTCGCCGCGCCACGGGCACCGGCCAATCCTCGCCCTCCATGGGGACCTCGACCTCGTCGCGTACGTGCAGCGCGCCGACGACCGTCCCGAGCGTCTTGAGCGCCGCCAGCGTGCCACCCGCCGCCTCGCGGCGGCGCAGCGCCACCCCGGCGGCCGCGAGCGCCCGGGCGTGGGCGAGCGCGGGGTTGGCCCGGGTGCGCTGGCTCCGCTGCATCCAGTACACGACCGGGCCCTGGGCGTGCGGCGCTCCATCGCGCAGCACGTGCACGCGGTCGGGGTGGACGCCGGGTGGGGTGAGGGCGGGATGCGCCATGCCCGGAGCGTACGCCCCGCGCGCCCGCGACGACCGTGCGCCTCGGCACGCGCGTAGCATGGGTCGGCAGCGGTCCCGAACGCGGGCGACGCCGCCCGTCCTCATGCTGGTGCGCACCGAGACCCTCACCCTCCGCCGCGACGACCGCGAGCTCGTGCGCGGCCTCGAGCTCGAGCTCGCGGCCGGCGACCGGCTGGCGCTGGTGGGTCGCAACGGCAGCGGCAAGTCGACGCTGCTCGCGGCGCTGGCGGGAGCGACCGCTTCGGTCGCCGAAGGGCGCGTACGACGCGCGCCCGGGGTGTGGTGGGCGCACGTCCGGCAGGCGGAGGCGGACGAACCGGCCCCCGACGAGCGGCTCGGCGACCTCGCCGCGGCGGCCCTGGCCCCACTGCGCGCGCTCGGCGCCGAGGTGGCGGCCACCGCGCTCACCCTCGGCGACCGGCCGGACGGCGCGTCGCTCGACGCCTACGGTGCGCTGCAGGCTGCCTTCGAGGCGCGCGGAGGCTACGAAGCCGACCGACGCCTCGCCGAAGCGCTCGACCGCGTCGGACTCGCTGCCGCCGCCGAGCGGTCGGCGGCGACGGCCTCTGGAGGTGAGCGGCGCCGGGCGCGCCTCGCCGGGGCGCTGGCGGCGGGCGTCGACGTGCTGCTGCTCGACGAGCCGACGAACCACCTCGACCTCGAGGCGCGGGCGTGGCTCGGCCGACGGCTCGTCGCGCACCGAGGCGCGGTCGCCTTCGCCAGCCACGACCGCGCGCTGATCGACGCGGTCGCCACCCACGTCCTCGTCCTGGGCGAGCCGGGACCGGCGCGCGTGCGCCGCGGGGGCTGGAGCGCGTACGTCCGCGACCGAAGCCACGCGGAGGCGACGGACGCGAAGGCCGCCAAGGTGCGATCGCGGCGCGTCGTCGAGCTCGAGGCGATGGCCGCCGAGCTCCGGGCTCAGGGGCACCGCACGGCGCAAGCCCGGCGGCGGCGGGCAGAGCGCGAGGCGGCAGCGCTCCGCGCCGTGGCCGCGCCGACGCCGGTCGCGGCGGAACCGAGGATCGCGCTGGACGGCGGCCCGGCGCCGGCGGGCGGCGAGGTCGCGCGCTTCGCCCACCTGACGTGGGGCGCGGTGCTCGACGACGCCGCGCTGACCCTCCATGCCGGCGAACGGCTCGCGCTCGTGGGCCGCAACGGCGTCGGCAAGAGCACCCTGCTGCGCCTGATCGCTGGGGAGGCGGCGAGCGACGACCCGCGCGCGCGCGCCTGGTGGCGTCGTGGTGCCCGGGTGGTGCACGTCGACCAGCTGCGCCGCGGCCTCGCCGACGAGATCGCCCCGCGCGACGCGCTCACCGCGTGGGTGAGCGAACCGCGCGCCGACGGGCTGCTCGCGCTCGTCGGGTTGCCGCGCCCCGCCTGGGCGCGGCCGGCGGCCACCCTCTCGGGCGGCGAGCGCGCGCGGGCGGCCGCCGCGCTGCTGATGGCGCGCGAAGCCGACGTCCTGCTGCTCGACGAACCGACCAACGACCTCGACCTCGCGACCACCGAGGCCCTCGAGGGGGCGCTCGCCGCGAGCCCTGCGACGATCGTGATCGCCACCCACGACGCGCGCACGATCGAGGCGCTCGGCGCCGAGGTCATCACCTTCGAAGCGGGGCGTCTGGTGCGCTGGCGCGGCGGCCTCGACGGCTGGCGCCGCGGCGCACGCCGCCGCGAGGCGGGCGCGGAGGGGGCCGCGCTCGCAGGCGCGGCGACCGCGCCGGACCCCGAGCCGGCCGCCGACGCCCGGGCGCCGACCGACTCGGCGGCCCAGGACGCGGCCCGCACCGCGGCCGACACCGCCCTCGACGACCCGGTGCGGTGGGGGGAGCGCGAGCGCAGCCGGTGGCGCGATCGCCGCCGCGGCCTCGAGGAGGCGCTGCTGGACGAACTCGAGCGCCGGCTGCCCGCGCCGCGACCCTCGTTTCGCACACGCGAGGGCGGCTGGCGCGTCTGGGCCGACCGCCGCGACGACGGGCTCGCCGCGTGGCTCGACGGCGGCGCGAACGACCCGGCGGCCACGGTCGCCGTGCGGGTCCTGGACGCGGACGGCCGGCGCATCGCGCACCTGGTCGTCGCCCGACCCGAGGACCGCGCGCTCACGGGCTGGGCGCGACGGGCGCTGCTGGTCGGCGCGGCGCGGCTCGCCTTCTACGTGTTCGACGTCGACGCGGTGCAGGTCGCGACCGACCGGCCACCCGGCGGCGGCTTCGCCGCGTGGGCGCCCGGCTGGTGGTGGTGGCCGCGCGGCGAACTCGAGCGCGCGGAACGATGGCGGCGGACCACGGAGGCCGCTCCACCCCGCCGTCGGCGCCGCCGACGGCGCCGACGGCGCTAGGCTGAGCGCATGCCGCGCCCGCATCCGACCGCCTCGCGCTCCCCACGTCGACCGGCACCGACCGCGGCGCTCGTGGTCGCCGCCTTCGCCGCAGCGGTCTGGGGGCTGCTGCGGCTCGCACCCGCGAGCTGGATCGACGGCGCGTGGGTGCACGGCGTCCTACCGGCGCTGACGCACGCGGCGCGTCCGGTGTTGGCCTCGGTGCCCGGGTCGCTCACCGGCGCGACGATCGTCCTCGTGCTCGTGGGGCTGGGGGTGGCTGCCGCGAGGCGCGGCGCGGCCGCACGGTGGGCGCTGCTGCTCGCCGTCGCCGCGGTCGCCGGAGCGAGCTTCGAAGCGGCGTGGGCCGTCGGCTACCGGCGCACCCCGCTCGAGGCGCGCCTCGGGCTGCCGGAGGGGGCCCCGACCCAGGCCGACCTCGAAGCGGCGACGGAGCGCCTGATCGCGATCGCGACCGAGGCGGCTCCGGTCGACCCGGCGTCCGTCGATCGCGACGCATCGTGGCCGACGCCCTCCTGGACGTCCGCCGCGGCGTGCGTCGCCGCCGCGGACGCGGTCGTCAGCGAGCGACGGACGCCGCTCGCGCTCGCGGACACGGTGCGCCGACTGCCCGCAGGCACGATGCTCTCCGGCGGCTTCAGCGGCTTCGTCGGTCCCTGGTGGCGCGAGCCGCATCTGGACGGAGGGCTACCGCCCGCCGCCGCCCGGGCGACCGCCCTCCACGAGCTGGCGCATGCGGCGGGCTGGGCGCGCGAGGCCGAGACGGACGCGCTCGGCGTCCTCGCCGGCCTGCGGTGCGACGCTGCGGAGCTGCGGTTCGCCGCCGCGGTGCACGCGCTCGGGCTGCTGCGGGCGGAGCGGGCGCGGTTCGCGGCGGGCGCACCGGACGAGGCGCTCGAGCAGCGCCTCGCGGCCCTACCCGAAGCGGTGGGGCGCGCAGCCGCGGCCGCCCGCGACGCCACGGCGGCCTACGCCCGGCCCGCGGTCGGGCGCGCGGCGGGGGCGACGTACGACGCCTACCTGCGCGCTCAGGGGGTGGACGCCGGGTTGGCGGATTACGGTCGGGCCGGTGTGCTCGTCGCCGCCGCGCTCGCGCGCTGCGACCGCACCGCGAACGCGCCGTTGTGCCCGCCGTCGCGCTTCTAGGAGCTCGCCGGCGCCGGACCGAGGTTGCGGCGTACGAGCGCCTCGGGGTCGGGATCGCGCCCCATGAACTCGCGGAACATCACCTCGGCGTCGACGGCGTCGCCGCGCTCCAGGACCGTCGCTCTGAGCGCACGCCCGGTCGCCGCGTCGAACACGCCGGCCTCCTCGAAGCGGGAGAAGGCGTCGGCTTCGAGGACCTCGCTCCACTTGTAGCTGTAGTAACCGGCCGCGTAGCCACCGGCCATGATGTGGCTGAAGCCGAGCAGGAAACCGGTGCGCGCGTGCTCCGGCCTCAGCGCGAACGGCGCCATCGTCGCTTGCGCGAAGGCGACCGCGTCGGTGCCCGGCTCCGGATCGAACTCGACGTGGAGCGCGAGGTCGACCGTGGCGTACGAGAGCTGGCCGAACTGCCCCCACGCCTCGCCGAAGCGGCGCGCGGCGAGCATGCGCGTGAGCAACTCGTCCGGCATCGGCTGACCCGTCTCGTGGTGGCGCGCGTAGAGCGCGACGCCCTCCGGGGTCCAGGTCCAGTTCTCGAAGATCTGCGACGGGACCTCGATGAAGTCCCACGGCACGGCGGACGCCCCGCGGGCGCGCACCTCGACGCGCGTCAGCAGGTGATGGAACAGGTGGCCGTACTCGTGGAAGACGGTGCGGACCTCGTCGGGGGTGAGCAGCGCCGGCGCGTCGCCGTGCGGCGGCGTCAGGTTGCCCACGACGACGCCCACGTGCGGGTCGAAGCCACCGTCCGCCCGCGGTCCGCCCTCGACGAGCCCGTTCATCCACGCCCCACCGCGCTTGCTCTCGCGCGGGAACCAGTCGGTGTAGAAGGTGCCGAGCTCGGTGCCGTCCTCGGCCGTCGCCGTGTAGGCGCGGACGGTCGGGTGCCACACGTCGACGCCGGGGGCCGCTGCGACCGTCACCCCGAACAGGCGCCGCACCAACTCGAAGACGCCCGCCTCGACCCGGTCGAAGGGGTGGTACGCGCGCAGCGCCTCCTCGTCGAGCCCGAAGCGTTCGCGCCGCATGCGCTCGAAGACGAAGCGGACGTCCCACGGTTCGAGCCGATCGATCCCGAGGTGCGCGTGCGCGAACGCGGCGACGTCGGCCAGCTCGGCGTCGACGTACGGGCGGGTGCGGTCCGCCAGGTCGTCGACGAAGGCGCGCGCCCGCTCCGCGCTGCCGACCATCCGCTCCTCGAGCATCACGCCGGCGAACGTCGCGTACCCGAGCCGCTGCGCGAGCTCGCGGCGCTTGCTCAAGATCTCCGCGACCACGGGTCGGTTGTCGAACGCGCCGCCATCGGCACGGTGTACGAACGCGCGCCACAGCGCCTCGCGCGTGGCGCGGTGCTCGCCGTGCGTGAGGAACGGGAGGTAGCTCGGGCCCTGGAGCGTGAAGCGCCACCCGTCGACGCCCTTGGCGCGCGCGTCGGCAGCGGCGCGCTCGACCACGGTCGGCGACAAGCCCGCCAGCTCGGCCGGATCGCGCACGATCCACTCGAAGGCGTTCGTCGCGTCGAGCACGTGTTCGGCGAAGGTCGTCGAGAGCTTCGCGAGCTGGACGCGCAGCGCCTCCACGGTGGCGCGCTCGGCGGGCGGCAGGTCGGCGCCGGCTCGGCGGAAGGCGCGCAGCGCCTTCTCCAGGTGGCGCTTGCGGAGCCGGTCGAGCGCCATGGCCTCCGGCGTCTCGGCGAACGCCGTCAGCGCCGCCCACAGGCCCGGATGCGTGGTGATGGCGCTTCGGAACTCCTGGTAGCGCGGCTGCACCTGGTGGTGCGCTGTCCGGAGCTCGGGTGAGGTCGCGACGGACGTCAGGTGGTGGACCGCGCCGTAGGCCCGGTCGAGCGGTTCGAGGAGGTCGTCGAGGGCCTGCACCGTGTTCGCGTAGGTGCGCTCGCGCTGGGCGACGAGCTGGTCGAGCTCGCGCTGGGCGCGTTCCAGCGCGGCGTCGATCGCCGGGGCCACGTCCTCGGCGCGCACCGCGCTCCACCGACGGAGCGGCGCGGGATCGAGCAGGGCGGGTTGGGGTTCGAACGCGTCCATGGGTCTCCGTTCGACCGCGCCGATCGGAGGGGCGCGGGGTGGCTCAGTTGGGCAGCGCCGTGACGGGCGCGAACGCCTCGTCCGCAGGGCGCGCCGGGGCGTAGAGGAAGCCCTGGGCCTCGTCGCACGCGAGGTCGCGGAGGTGATCGCGCTGGCTGGCGGTCTCCACGCCCTCGGCCACCACGGTCAGTCCGAGGCCGCGGCCGAGCGTGATCATCGCACGCAGCAGTTCGAGGTCGGCAGACCGGCGCGACCCGGCGTCGATGCGGGCGACGAAGGCGCGGTCGATCTTGAGCGTATCGAGCGGAAGCTCGCGCAGATGGGCGAGGTTCGTGTCCGCTGCGCCGAAGTCGTCGAGCGCCACCTGGACCCCCATGGCGCGCAGCTCGCGCAGCCGGCCGGCGCCGCGTTCCCACGTGCGCCGCCCCGTCCGCTCGTGGATCTCGAGCTCGAGCAACCCGGGGTGCAGCGAGGCGCGATCGAGCGAGCGGTGGACGATGCGCACCAAGTCCTCGCGCTCCAGGACGTCGGGGCCGACGTTCACGGCCACGCGCCGCGGCGTCCCTTCGCGGTACCACTGCGCCGCCTGCCGGGTCGCCCGATCGAGCACGCGCTCGAAGAGCGCGTCGCCGAGCCGCGCACGCTCCAGGTCGGGGAGGAAGGCCGCCGGGGGCAACAACCCCTCGGTCGGGTGGTTCCAGCGGACGAGGCCCTCGACGCCGGTGACGCTGTCGCCGTCCAGGCGCACGCGCGGCTGGTAGTGGAGCAACAGCTGATCGTCGGCGAAGGCAGCGTGCAACGCCCGCTCGCGATCCGTCCGGACGCGCACGGCCACGTCGAGCTCGGGGTCGGCGAACGCGAAGCGCCCACCGCCGGCCCGCTGCGCGGTCGCCACCGCCTCCTCGGCGGCGGCGAACACGTCCGCCGGCCGCGCGTGCGCCGGAGCGATCGCGACCCCGGCGGAGGCGGACAACTCGACCCGCAAGGAACCGTCGTCGAAGGGGCGCGCGACCCACGCGAGCAGCTTCTCGACGACCGGAAGCGCCGCGTCGGGCGCCTCGAGGTCGGAGAGGACGGCGAGGAAGGTCCCCCGATCGATGCGCGAGAGCGTGTCGCTGCGGCGCAGCGCGCGCTGCAGCCGCCGCGCGGCCTCGCGCACGAGGCGCTCGCCACGCCGCGGATCCATGGTCGCGTGAACGAAATCGAAGTGATCGAGCACGATCGCGACCGCCGCGACGACGCGTCCGTGGCGCCGAGCGTGCCGAGCGGCCTGATGGAGCCGATCCTCGGCGACCTCCCGGGTCGGAAGACCGGTGCCGGCGTCGACGCTCTTGAACGCCGCGGCGAGGTCGCCGGGGTCGACCACGGCGGCCGCCTCGACGTGGTCCGAGGCCACCGCACGCACCACGCCGTGCAGGGCGACGACGCCCGCCTCACTAGCGGACCAGCTCACGGCCGCGAAATCCTCGACGCGATGCAGCTGGCCGTCCTCGCCCACGATCCGGTACCGGTCGCGCCGGCTGCCTCCGTCGACGCGCAGCGCCCGCCAGCGCTCGAGCACGCCCGCCCGGTCGTCGGGATGGACGCGCTCCATCAGCCCGCCGGCGATCAGCGTCGCCGCTTCGGCACCGAGCACGGCGCGGCACGAGTCACCGACCCAGGTGATCTGGACCCGCCCGGAGGCGTCGACCAGCGCACCGTACGCGAACCAGCCACCGTCGCCACCGAGGTCGCCGACGAGTTGTCGAGCCGCCTCCTCGGCGCTGCGGGCGTTGACCTGATCGGTGACGTCGCGCAGCACCGTGACCACGTGCCCGGTGCGGCCACGCACGTCGCGGAGCGGGTGGTGGCGCTGTTCGCACCAGAACAGCGAGCCGTCGGCGCGGTAGTTGCGCAGCGTGACCGTGGTCGCGCGCCCGTCGCGGATCGCCTCGCGGACGTCGCGCACGGCGTCCTGATCGGTATCGTTGCGCAACAGGAAGCCGAGGTCGCGCCCGACCGCGTCCGCCGGGGCGTAGCCGGTGAGCTCGAAGAACCCGGGCGCGACGTGGACCACCGGCTGCCCGACGCGCCGCACGTCGCTCACGACGAAGGTCTCGTCGGCGAGCATGTCGGTGAGCGGACGCACCAGGTCCTCGACGTCGCTCTCCTCGGGGAACCCCGACAGCACCCGCTCCCGCAGGCGCGCGAGGCGCACGGGGTCGAGATGGGCGGCGGGGGTTCGGTGGTGTTCGGCGTCGGCCATGGTGTCTGCGGTCGCGGGTGGCGACCGCGCACCGCGCCCCTTCGGGCTGCGGTCGGCGGACGTCCCTCGAGATCCCGCGTTCGCCCGTCCGGCCTCCCAACCCGACGGGCGCGGGCACTCGTCCCACGCTCTTCTAGCCACGAAGGTACCACCACCGCATGGGCAGCGACGTGAAGGATGCCCGTCCCCAGCGTGCGGCCGACCGCGTGAAGCGATCCCGCGATACCCCACCCAGGTATAAGGGGCGACGCACCGGTCGCGGCACCCGGTGCTACCCTCCGGTCAGTCAAGGAGGAGCCGTGACCCGAACCCCTACTTCATGCGACGTACTCGTCATCGGCGGTGGCCCCGCGGGCCTGACCGCCGGCATCTACGCCGGCCGCGGACAACTCGACGTCGTGATCGTCGAGCGTGGCTTGCCGGGCGGCCAGATCGCCCAAACCGAAGAGGTCGAGAACTACCCCGGCTTCGCCGAACCCATCGGCGGTCCCGAGTTGGCGCAGCGGATGGTCGCGCAGGCCGAGCGCTTCGGCGCCAAGATCGTGATGGACGAGATCGAGAGCGTCGAGCGCGTCGACGACGGCTTCATGGTCCGCGGCTACGAGCGCGACTACGCGGCCAAGGCCGTGATCGTCGCCACCGGCGCCAACCCGCGTCGGCTCGGGGTGCCCGGGGAGGACACCTTCTACGGTCGTGGGGTCTCGACCTGCGCCACCTGCGACGGTTTCTTCTACCGGGGCAAGCACGTGGTCGTCGTCGGCGGCGGCGACGCCGCCGTCGAGGAGGGCATGTTCCTGACCAAGTTCGCCGACACGGTCACCCTCGTGCACCGCCGCGACGAACTGCGCGCGAACAAGGTCGCGCAGGAGCGCGCGTTCGCGAACCCCAAGATGCGTTTCGTCTGGAACACGGTCGTCGAAGAGGTGCTCGGCGACGACGGGATGGTCACCGGCGTCCGCACGCACGACGTCGCGACCGGCGCGACCGGCACGATCGACACGGACGGCGTGTTCATCTACATCGGGCACGTGCCCAACACCGGGTACTTGAAGGACGCCGTCGCCCTCAACGACCTCGGGTACGTGGCCGTTCGCGACGAGATCTTCACCGACGTGGAGGGCATCTTCGCGGCAGGCGACGTGGCGGACGAGGTGTACCGGCAGTTGTCGACGAGCGTCGGCGCCGGGACCCGCGCGGCCATGGCAGCCGAGCGTTGGCTCGCCGAGCGCGAGGTGCCCGAGCTGGTCGCCGCCGGCTGATCGGTCGCTTCCGCCGCTACCGTTCGACGAAGTCGACGAGCACCAGCTCGTCGCCATCCCGCAGCAGCAGGTAGCGCCCGTCGCTCCACAACGGGTTGCCGGGCACCGCCCGCCAACCCGGGTCGCCGCCCTCCGGGATCCACCGCACGAACGAGCCGTCGACCTCCAGCACGGCGTCGCTCCACGCGAACGGCCCGGAGGTGGGGCCGTCGGTGCGCACGCGCTCGCCCAGGTCGGCCGGCGGCCACCAGGTGAGGTCGGTTTCCTCGACCGGCTCTGGGCCACTCGCGAACAGGCCGCTCGCGGCGTCGCCCAGGGCGCGCACGTCCACGGCGTCGCGGCCCGAGCGGTCGGTGACCTCCGCCACGACGACGGTCGGTGGCGGCGCACCGGCGGGCTCGTACGAGGCCGCCTCGACCGTCGCGGCGTCGGCCCCCGTTCCGGCGGCGACGAGCTCGAGCGTGGCGGCCGCGAAGGCAGCGCGCACGTCGTCGCCGTCGTCCGGCCACGTCGTCGGCCACAGCGGCCGATCGCGGAGCAGCCACAGCGCCACCTCGGGCGGCCCGTCGGCCGGCGCACGCTGCGGCGCATCCGACGGGATCGGCGCCCCCTCGAGCGCCTCGTCGGCCGCAGCGGCGTCGCGCGGCTCGGTCTCCCCTGCGGGTTCCTCGGTGTCGACCCCGGGCTCGGCAGCCGGTCCGGGGGCGGGCTCCGTCGTCGCGTCGTCCCCGGGCGGCGCGTCGCCGTCCACGGCGGCTTCGGTCAGGTCGACGAACGGGACGTCGAGCAGCCCCGCTCCGGTCGGCTCCGGGCGAACGGCGAGCGGCACCGCTCGCCAGGCGCCGATCGTCCGCACCTCGCCGGCCTGCACGAGGACGTAGGTGGGCTGCAGCGGTGCGCCGACGCTCTGGACGCGCAGGGCGACCCCCTCGCCGGGCCACGGCGCCACGTGGAGGTCGACGTCCGACGCCGTGCCCTGCCAGAGCACCCGCGGCGCCTGCGGCATCACCCCGTCGGGGATGACCTCGGCCAGCGCCGGGACCGGCCGCGCGCCGCCCACGTCGGGCATCGATGCCGCGTAGCGCACGGCGGCCGCCCGGTTCCCGAAGGCGCCCACCCGCACGCGGTACACGTCCCCTTGGCCGCCGGTCGACCGCACCACGTACGCCGGGTAGCCGTCGCGCAACAGCGCGCGCGAGAGGTCGAGCGCGGCCGTCTGCTCCGACACAGCGATCGCCTGGACCGTGAAGGCGATCGTCTGCGCTCCCGCCGTCGACCCCGCGACGATCGTCCACGCGACGAGGGCGAAGACGCGGGCGCGCAGCGGGTGCATGCCGATCAGAAGTCCTTGCGTTCGAAGACGATCACGGCGGCCGCCGCGAACGCCGCACAGTAGAAGGCGATCAGGGCGGCGACCCAGCCGATGTCGGCGGCCGGGGCCACGTACGCGGACAACTGCGTGGTCAGCAGGTACGGGGTGAGCGCCGGAAGCACGACCAGCAACTCCATCACGATCAGGCTGGCCAGGGTGGCGAGGGCTCCGGCGGCGGCGTTCATGAAGAGGACCGCGAACAGCACCGAGAGCAGCGCCACCGGCACGAGCGCGTACGCAGCGGTCAGGTACGCGCGCAGCACCTCGCCCAGCGCCGCCGCGGGCGTCATCATGCCGGCGCCGAGCAGGCCGTCGCGCCCCAAGCCGGTGCCCCCGAAGAACTCGCCGAAGCCGAAGAAAGCCCCTGCGGCGAACGAGGTGAGCAGGAACCACGCCAGCGTCAGGAACGGGATCGCCGCCGCCACCAGGACCTTGGCCAGCATCCACTGGGAGCGGGTGACGGGCCTCAGCAGGACCGTCGGCAGCGTTCCGTGTTGGATCTCCAGCCCGAGCAGTTCGCTGGCCGCGATGGCCACGAGCAGCGGCAACAGGAACGCCATGCTCGAGAGCAGCGCGAGCGCGGGCACCTGGAACCCGGAGACGATGTAGAAGCCGTAGACGTCGAAGACCCCCGGGGCGTACGCCCACAGGATCGGGAACAGCGCGAGCAGCACGAGCCCGAAGCGCACCGAAACGAGCCGACCCAGCTTGCCGAACTCCATCGCCAGCAGCGCGATCACGAACGCGCTCCACGGCCGTGGCGCCCGGTGACCAGTACGTCGGCCATGGTGCGCCGCACCCGCTCGGCCTCGACTTGTTCGCGGTAGTGCGCCCGCAGGTCGAAGACGTCGCGCCCCAAGTCGAAGACGTCGATGCCCGCGCCGACGAGGAGCGGCGCCAGCCGCGCGACCTGGTCGTCGGCCGTGAGCGCGACGATGACCTCGGCGCCCCGAGCGTGCGCCTCGCGCACCCAGGGTTGCGCGCGCAGCAGCGCGACGGCCGACGGCGCGTCCGAGACGTGCGCGCGGTGGCGCGCGCGGCGCTCGCTGAGGTCCACCTGGTCGATGAGCGCCCCCTCCTCCATCAGCCCCACGTGGTGGCAGTACGCGACGACCTCGTCGAGGTGGTGGGTCGAGAGCAGCACCGCCGTGCCCTCCGACGCCGCCTCGCGCAGCACCCGGTGGACGAGATGGAGCGACAGCGGGTCCATCCCCGACGCTGGCTCGTCGAGCACCAGGATCTCCGGTCGCGTGAGCAGCGCCGAAGCCACGCCCAGCCGCTGGCGCATCCCGAGCGAGTAGACGCCTACGGGCCGGTCGGCGGCGGGGGTGAGCTCCATGCGTTCGAGGACCTCGTCGATCCGCTGCTCGGCGACGCCGCCGGCCAAGCGGCCGTGAAGCCGCAGGTTGCGACGCCCCGTGAGGTACGGGTAGAAGGCCGCCGGGGCCTCGACGACCGCGCCCAACCGGCGCCGCACCGAGGGCCGCTCGTGCGGGTCCTCCCCGAGCATGCGCACGGTGCCCGACGAAGGGAACGCCAGACCCGAGACCAACCGGATCACCGTGGTCTTGCCGGCACCGTTCGGACCCACGAGCGCGTAGACCTCACCCGCGCGCACCGAGAAGGTGAAGTCGCGGACGATGGGTCGCTTCCCGTACCGCTTCGTCAGCTGCACCGTCTCGATGGCGGGGGGGCGCGCATCCGCGCGCGGTGGATCGGTCATGAGCGCCTCGACGGCGAGCGTACACGCCCCGTCGATGAGGTCGGGATGGCATCGTTCACGCCCCGGCGGGCGCTTCGGCATCATCCGCCGCGAGCGCGTCGAGCACGACGTCCACCGCACGCTCGACGGCCCGATCGAGGTCGGCCGTGTCGACCACCGTCACCCCCTCGCGCCTGGCCTGATGCACGACGAACTCCTGGATCATGCGGATCTCCGGGAAGTGCTCGAGGTACTCGGCGCTCGGTCGGCCCTTAGCGCGCGCCTCGCGGCGGCCGAAGTTCTCCCGGTGGTCGGCTTCGTCCGGCACGGCCAGCACCAGCTCCGCGACCAGCGCCGGCTCGAAACCCACGCGCGGCGACAGCCCCGGGACCAGGTGCGTCCCCTCGATGACCAGCGACGTCCCCTCGGTGAGGTGGCGACCGATGATCGCGTCGATCGCCGTCCCCATCTGATGCACCTGAGCCTGAAAACCGCGCACGACGCGCTTGCGCTTGGGCTTCGCGCTCTCGATCTCGTCCGGAAGCAGCTCGGCACGCCAGGCCGCGTAGCTCGAGGCGTGGAGCACGGGGCTCAGCTCCGGGCTGATCAGCGACCGCAGCGCCTGCCGCACGCTGTCGGTGGACACGACGCGCGGGATACCGAGGCGGTACCCGAGCTCGGCGGCGAGCACGGACTTGCCCACGCCCGCTGCCCCGGAGACGATCACGATCACCGGTCGCTGGGAGCGACGCAGGGCGCGAAGCAGGTCGTAGCGGCGCGCGAACTCCTCGCCCGCTTCCTCGTGCACGAGCCGCCGCACCAAGGCGCGCACCCGCTCGGGACGCACATCGGCGACCCCCAGGCGCCACAGCTGGTCCTCGGTGCGCCGCGCCAGACGATGCGAGAGCTCGGGGTCGAGACCGATGGCCAACAGCGACTGCGCGAGCACCCCGCGGGAGAACGGCAGCCCCGCCGTGCCCCCCTCCTCGACGATCACCAGCTCGGCGGCGAGCGCGAGCGCCGCCTCGTACCGCGCCCGCACGTCGCGCCCGTAGCGGGCTTCGAGCGCCGAGGCGACGCGCTGGTAAAGCTCGCGCTGCGGCACCTCGCGACGCCCGTCGGCGCGCAACCCCAGCTCCACCTGGCGCACGACCCCGTGCGCCTCCTTGAAGGCGAGGCCGAGCTTCTCGAGCGACGTGGCCAAGCGACGGCGCGAGAAGCCGTCGCGACGCCCCTCGGCGCCGACGACTTCGAGGCCGACGAACGGCGGCGTCTGGCGCGCGAGCGCTTCGGCAGCCTCCGCTCCCGCCTCGGCGCCGGCGGACCGGCCGAGGCGCACCATCAGCTCCTCGAGCGACACGCTCTTGTCGCCGCGCTGGCGGTAGTGCTTCTCGATGTCGAGCGCGACGCGCATCGCCGCGTCCGTCGGGACGCCGGCGGCTTGCAGCGACTCCACGAGCGGACCCAGCCCGAAGGTATGGCGCCGCTCGCCATCGACGACGCGCAGGTCGCGCCGCTTCACGCGGCCACCTCGCGCCCGGCGAGCCGGTCGAGCAGGTCCCGGACGACGTTGCCGGTCAGGCCCCACACCTCGTGCGCGCCGATCCGGTAGCGGTACAGCTGCCGGACGACCCCATCGAACAGGTGCTCCTCCAGCGTGGGCCGGCACGCCGCGAGCGCTGCGAGCGGCAAGGTGAACGCACCGGCGACCTCGCCCGGATCGAGGCGCAGAGGCGCCGGCCAAGCGACGCGGGCGACCACCGGGGTGGCCACGAGGCCGAAGGGTGAAGGCCGATCGTCCAGGGTCCCGAGCACGTCGTGCGGATCGACGACGAGCCCGACCTCCTCGTGCGCCTCGCGGAGCGCGGCGGCCAAGACGTCCTCGCCCGGTTCCAGCCGTCCGCCGGGGAACGCGACCTGGCCCGCGTGGCGCACGAGGCCGGCGGCGCGCACCGTGAAGAGCAGTTCCAGCCCGTCGGGGGCTTCGAGGACCGGCACCAGGACCGCGGCGCGACCGTGGCCGGTGAGCTCGAGCCGCCGGCCCGGCACGGCCAGCGAGCGCACGACGTCCGCGATCCTCCAGCCGTTCACCCCGGGACCCTGCCGTTCATGCGTCGGCCTCGACCGCTCCGCGCGCCCGCTCGTCGACGTGGTCGCGCAACAGCAGCTCCGGGTCGAGGCCGGCGTCCGCGGCAGCCTGCGCGAGGGCGAGCAACGCCGGAGCCAGCGCGTCCGGGTCCGCCGCGACGTCGGCGAGCGCGCGCCGGCCCAGCTCGGGCGCGGCGCGCCATTCGAGCGCCGAGGCGAGGTCGGCGGCGCGCCTTAGCGCCGGCAGCGAGCGCGGCACCCGATCGGCGGCCGATCGTGGTGCACCGCCGCGTTCGCGCGCCTTGATGGCCTGCCAGTTGCGCACGACCTCGTCCGCGTCCGCGACGGCGACGTCGCCGAACACGTGCGGGTGGCGCCGCACGAGCTTCTCGACGATCGCGTCCTCCACGTCGCCGTACCCGAAGCGCCCCTCCTCCTCGCCGATCACGGCGTGGAACGCCACCTGCAGCAGCACGTCGCCGAGCTCCTCGGCGAGGTGCGCCACGTCGTCCGACGCCATGGCGTCGACCGCCTCCGCGGCCTCCTCCAGGAGGTACGGCCGGAGGCTCTCGTGGGTCTGCACCTGATCCCAGGGGCATCCGCCCGGCGCCCGCAAGCGCCGCATCGTCTCGAGAAGTCGGTTCATGGACGGCATGGTACCTGGCGCCCGGCCTCAGCCGAGCGGGCGCAGCACGGCCCAGTGGCGACCGGTGCGTCCGGCGTCGCGCCGGTGCGAGAAGCAGCGGTCCGCCGCGCAATGCGTGCAGGTGGCGCTCACGGCGACCGCTCCTGCGGGCACGCCGGCGGCGATCAGCTGGGCGCGCACCAGCGCGGGCACGTCGAAGCGCCAGCGCCCGGCGACGCCCGGGTCGGGGTGCACCGCGTCCTCGGGCGCGCCCGCCGCGATCGCCGCGTCGACCACCTCGGGCCCGACCTGGTAGCACGCACCCTGGATCGCGGGGCCGAGCCACGCGCGCACGTCGCTGGCCGCCGTGCCGAAGCGGGTCGCCATGACCTCGAGCGTCGCGCCCACCACCCCGGCGACGGCGCCACGCCAGCCGGCGTGCGCGGCGCCGACGGCGCCGGTGCGCGCGTCGAGCAGCAGCACGGGCAGGCAGTCGGCCGCGGAGATCGCCAGCGCCCACGCGGGGTCGTCGGCGACGAGGGCGTCGCCCTCGGCGCCCGCCGGGTCGCGTCCGGCGACCAGCACCTGCGCACCGTGCACCTGCCGAGCCGTCATCCAGCGCGCCTCGGGCACCCCGAAGGCCGCGCGCACCCGGCGGCGGTTCTCGGCGACGGCGGGCGCCGCGTCGCCGACGGAGGCCCCGAGGTTCAGCGAGGCGTACGGGGCAGCGCTCACGCCGCCCGACCGCGGGGAGAAGCCGTGCGGCGTGGCGAGCGGGCCGCGCTCGAACGCCTGCAGGTCCAGCGCCTCCATCTCGTGCCCGTCAGTAGTTGCGCGCGGCCACGCGCAACCCTACGGAACCCTCGAGCCAATCGGTCACCGCCGCGACCGCGGCGCGCGCAGCCGGGGTCACGAGCGGGTCGCCGAAGGACTCCAGGCGCACGATCAGCTCGCCCTCGGCGCGGCGCTGGGCCACCACGAGGAGCTGCTGGATCAACTCGCCCTCGTCGAGGGTGACGCGGAACAGCCAGCGGTCGTCGCGGCCGAGCGCGCGCGCGGCCTCGTGCACGACCACGTGGCCGCCCTCCGCCGCCACCACGAGCTTCTCGAACGCAGGGGCCTCGGTCGGCAGAACGCCGGTCAACAGAGCGTGCGGCATGCGGTCGCTCCTCCCGATCGGGGGGTCGTACGGCACGTCGGTGCCGTCCAGGACGAAGACCTCGTAGAAGAGCGGTTTCCCTTGGCCGCGCCATTTGAGCGCGTACTTGGTCTCGAGGACCTCGGGCGGCGGCTCGCGCCGCTCGCCGCGGGCGACGCCGGAGCGCTCGGCTTCGGCGACCGCGAACGCGACGTAGGGCTCGTGGTCCGATGCGAGGCGGATCTCGCCGCCGGGCACCAAGCGGGTGGCGGCCAGCCGGAAGAACGGCGCCCGCAGCAACCGGTGGTGCTCGTGTCGGTCTTTGGGCCACGGGTCCGGGAAGTTCACCGTGATCGAGGCGAGCCCGTTCGGACCGAACAGCTGGCGGACCGCGACCTCGGCCGGGGCTTTGAGCAGGCGGACGTTGCGCACGCCATCGCGGCGCATGCGCCGCCACGCGCGCAGCACGCTCGTGCCGGAGACCTCCAGGCCGACGAAGTCGGCGTCGGGCTCGGCGAGCGCTCGGCGGGCGGTGAAGCGCCCGTCGCCGAAGCCGACCTCCAGGTGGAGCGGAGCGCGGCGACCGAAGGCAGCGGCCCAATCGACCGGGTGCGCCAGGCGGCGCCACGGCAGCAGCACCGCGTCGGCGGGCGGCGCGTACGGGGGTGGCGTCGCGACGTCGGGCGCGAAACCGGTCACGCGGACCCCGAGCGGTCGGGAACGTGGGGCCGGGCGAGCAGCGCGTCGTCGACGCGCAGGTCCAGCCGCAGAAGCGTCGCGCGGGGCACGTGCAGGTAGGGGCCAGCCCCTTCCACGGCGGCGAGGGGAACGGCGATCGCGCGTCCGTCGTCGCGCCGCAACGCCACGAACCGCACCGCGGTGCCGACCGCCTCGTTCCACGCACGGACGATGCCCGCATCCACGCCGACGGCGCCATCGGGCAGCCGACCGGACGCGAGGCGCACCACCAATTGGGCCGTGCGGGGGCGTCGAGCACGCAGCCTCAGCGAGCCGACCTGGACCAAGCGACCGACCACCTGCCGGACCGAGAGCTCGTCGACGTCGAGCTCCTCGGCGATGCGGGCCGCGGTCCAGTGGCCGTTGACGGCCGCCAGGACGCGGCGCTCGAGCTCGGCGAGGGGCAGCCCCACCGGCAGGGCGGTCTCGGGCGCGTACGGCACCACGTCGCGTGGCGGAGCGGCGTCGCCTTCCGGATCGTCTCGGCGACGCTCGTCCCCGCGCCGGAGCACGTCGAGGAGCAGCCCCTCCGTGGACCCTTCGATCGTGACGTGCGGAGCGGGAAGCCCGGCCGTGAAGGCGAACGTGCCGCGCTCGTCGGCGAACAGCGCCTCGACGGCGGTTTCGCCCTCGAGGGCCCCGAACTCGGCGTGGCGCGCCTGCCCCTTCTCGAAGTACACCCGCGCACGGCCGAGCGGGTGCTGCACGACCAACCGGCCCGTCCGCCCGGAGGCGGCGAGCAGTTGGAAGAGGTCGACGAGCGAGAAGAGGCCGAGCGTGCCGGTCACGCCCGGCATGCTACCAGGGGCCCAGCGCGACGCTCACGCTGCGCCCATCACGGGCGAGCGACCGAGGACCCGCCGCGCCGGACCGGCACCCGTCAACCGTCCGGGTGCGCGACGTCGACCGCGACGATCGCCTCCTGATCGGCGCTCGGCGCGAGCGCGAGGAGCCCGGGACCCCACCCCGGAACCTCGTCGCGCGCGTCGGCGGCGACGCGCGCGACGATCGCCGAGCGGCCGCGCGGCGCGAGCGGCGCCAGGTCGCCCACCAGCATCGCGTTGACGCCGTAGCGCAGCGAGGTCCGTCCCTGGAGCCCGGACCGCAGACCGAGCTCGAGCCAGGCGTCCTCCTCGGTGCGCCGCGGATCGGGCGGCCAGGGCCGCCGCCACGCGGCGTCGTTGGCCGACGGTTGCACGACGATCTGCGCGCCCGAGCCGTCGAAGCGTTCGAGCACGTGGTGGAACCACGCGTCGAGGCACACCGCGACCGCGACGCGACCGACCGGCGTCGCGAGCACCGGCAGGTCGGCGACGCGTCCCGGCCGCAACGCGACCCGGCGCTCGAGTCCGGACGTCAGGAACGCCTTCGCGGTCCGCCCGATCAGGGCGCCGTTCGGCGCGAACACGAGCGCGACGTTCTGCGGCGCCGGATCGGCGACGTGCAGCCCGCGGGCGGCCTCGAACGCGACGGTGGGCAGCAGGGCGCTGCCCGCCACGACCGTCGCGCCGGTGGCGCGCGCCGCCGCGGCGAACGCGTCGCGCTGGAGCGCGAAGGCTTCGGGCGCGAGCGCCGCGTACGCGCCCGCGAGCGGCCCGACCCGGTGGCGCCACGCCGCGCCCGCCCACCGGCGGGGCGAGCGGACCGCCCAGCCCGCGAGCGCGCGGACCAACCCGTCGTCGAGCGCGTCGGAGACGCCAGCGGCGGTGGCCAGCAGCGGCAGCCCCACCAACTCCGGGAAGGCGACGAGCGCCGGACCGCCGGCGCCCGCGACGGCCGCTCGGCTCAGATCCAGCACGCGAGCCGCGAACGCCTCGCCGCTGCGGTAGTCGGCCGCGGACCAACGCATCTGCACCGCGGCGAGCCGGACGGTGATGGGCATGCGCCGAGCGTACCCGTGCCGAACGCCGGCCGCAGGTACACTCCCGGGGTGACGACGCGCCTGGGCCGCTACCTGTTGCGCGAGGCAGCAGGCCTCTACGGACTCGGGGTGGCGTCGCTCTGCCTGCTGCTGTCGATCGACCTGTTGAGCGTGCTGGCGCGCTTCCTCGTGGAGCAATCGGCGACGTTGGCGCAGGTCGGTCGCCTGGTGCTGTTCAAGCTCCCGTGGTTCTTGCACCTGACGCTGCCGCTCGCGGTCGTGTTCGCGATCCTGGTGGCGGCAGGGCGCCTGGCGAAGGACGCCGAACTCAAAGCCGCCTACGCCGGCGGCGTCCCGCCGGGCCGGCTGCTGGTGCCGCTCGTCCTCGCGGGCCTCGGCGTATCGGCGGTCGCCCTGGTGGTGAACGGGTGGCTCGAGCCCTGGGGTGAGGCCGCGTACCAGGCCGACATCCAGGCGTTCTTGTACGTGCGCCCCCCCGCCGCGAGCCAGGCGGACGCCGGCTTCGCCGTCGAGGGCGTCGGCACCTTCTTCGCCTCGCGGCTGCGCGCCGACCGCGAGGACCCGCGCCGCGCCGAGCTGACCGGCGTCCTCGTGGTCCTCGCCGACGGTCGCACCGTGACCGCTCCGCGCGGGACTTGGGACGCCGCGGCGCGCACGTGGGTGCTCGACCAGGCGCTCGCGACGCCGGCCGGTGCGGACGCGACGGACACGGTCCCCATCGAGCAGCTCACCCTCCCCTTCCCGCTGGAGGCCACGCCCGAGGCGACCCTCGCACGACCGGATCAGCAGACCCTGACCGACCTGGTGCAGCGCATCGACGAGCTTCGCGCCGCCGGCGCCGACGTGGACGGGGCGCGCTTCGCGCTCCATCGGCGCTTGGCGGACGCGTCGAGCGCGGCCGTCTTCGCCCTCGCGGCGGGCGCACTGGCGCTGCGGGTGCGCGGCCGCGGTGCGGGGCTCGCGCTGACGATCGCGCTCCTGGTGGGCTTCTGGGCCACCTGGACGCTGACGGGCGCGCTGTTCGACCAAGGGGTGTTGGGGGCGATCGCCGCCGCATGGGCCACGCCCGCCGCGGTCGGCCTGGCGGGCGCCGTGCTCGCCGTGGGGACGGCGCGACGATGACCACGTGGGGGCGCGCGATCGCGCGCGAGGTGGCGCCGCTCTACGCTTTGGGGCTCGTGGTTTTGACGCTGCTGCTGCTGACCTCGTTCCTCCTCGGCGTCCTCGCGGACGTCCTCGCCCGCGGCGTCCCCGCGGCCACGGTCGCGTCCTACCTGCTCCTCAAGCTGCCGGCGGCCGCGGCGGCGGGTCTGCCGCTGGCGCTGCTCTTCGCCGCGCTGCTCGCGCTCACGCGCCTGACCCAGGACGGCGAGCTGCGGGCCGCGCTGCACCTCGGTCTGGCGCCGCGCGCGACGGTCGCCCCGGTGCTGGCGGTGGGCGCGGTGGTGGCCGCGCTGACGGTCCTCAACAACGAGGTGCTCGTGCCCTGGAGCGAAGCGCGTGCGCTCGAGGTGCAGCGCGAGATCTTGCTGCGCAGCCCCGAGACCGTCCTCCAGAGCGGTGCGTTCTTCCAGGACGCGCTCGGCCGGTCGATCTTCCTGCGCTCGGTGACCGAGGGGGGCGCCCTCGAGGGCATCACGGTCGTGGCGCCGGGTGGCTCCGCGGGCCCGCGGCAGCTGATCGAGGCCGCGCGCGGGGTCGCCGACCCGGACGGCGGCGTGTGGCGCCTCGAAGACCTGCGTCTGCGCTCGTTCCGCGACGGACGGACGGTGCTCGACGTGCGCGCCGCGACCGCGGTGCTCCCCGTGCGCGGCCTGACGGCAGCGGCGGTCGGCACCGGGGACCTCGTGACGCTCCCGCTCCCGGAGCTCCTGGCGCGCTTGCGCGAGGGCGGGCGCGACGCCGCTGCCGAGTGGACGGCGCTGCACCGCAAGATGGCCGAACCGGCCGCCGCGCTGGCGTTCGCGCTCTTCGCGGTCGCGGTGGCGTTCGCGGGGGTGCACCGAACCGCGCCGCTGGGGCTCGTGGCGGTCCTCGTGCTCACCTTCTTGTACTACGCGACCTGGAGCGTGGCGAAGCTGCTCGGCGCGCAGGGCACCGTGCCCGCCTGGGCCGCCGGCTGGGCGCCGGTGGCGCTCTACGCGGTCGCCGGCCTGCTCCTGCTGGCGCGCACGGCGAGGCGATGACGGTGCGCCGCGCCCTGTGGCGCGCCCGCCGCTGGTTCGCCGCGCTGATCGCCTGCTGCGCGCTGGCCGGCTGGGCGTCGGCCGCGACCCTGACCGTCGACACCGGCGCCGATCCGGACGCGCGGCTGGAGCTGCGCACCTACACGCTGCCCGACGGCTCCGAGGTGGAGTTGATCGTGCTGAGCGGTACCGCGGTGACGGTCACCGTCGACGACGTGACCATCGAGGGCGAACGCCTCGAGATCGACGTCGCCGGGCGACTCGTCCGCGTGGTCGGGCCGGGGTCGTTCACGCGCGGCGACGAGCGGGTGGTGGGCCGCGACCTCGAGGTCGACCTCGCCGAGGAGCGCGTGCGCGCGATCGAGGCCGTCGTGTTCACGAGCGCGATCGACGTCGAGGGCGCGCTCGCGGAGCGGTTGCCCGGCCAAGTGACCTTCGCGAACGCGTTCGCGTCGCCGTGCACGCGCTGCGATCAGGAGATCCCCGACTACGGCTTCCGGGCCGCTCGGATGGTGCTCTACCCGGGCGACCGGCTCGTCGCGTACGACGCCGTCATCGTGGTCCGTGGCGTCGACCTGTTCGGCCTGCCGGTCCTCGTGTTGCCGCTGGCGACGGGCGACCGGCAACCGCAGCTGCTCGTGCGCAGCGGCACCGGCGCAGAGCGCGCCGAGGTGCGGGTGCGCTGGCCGTACGTGGCGGGCGACTCCGCGCTGGGGACGTTCACGGTGCGCTACCTGGCCGAGGTCGACCCGGCGCGCGACGGCGGCCTCGCCGGCCGCCTCCTCGGCGGCGCGGTGGAGGCCGACGCCTTCGGGTTCGAGCTCGACCACCGCGCCTACGACGCGCTCGGCACGGCCGTGCTGCGCGTCGCCTTAGATCCCGGCCGCGGCCCCGACCCCACCGACCCGGATCGGCCCGAGACCACCGGCACCTGGACGGTGCGGGCCGCGTACGCGACCGAGCCCGAGGGACCGAGCCCCGCGGTCGACCTGGAGCTCGCGCGCGACGACGCCCGCACCTCGGGGCGCTGGACGTACCGGGCGTCGCTGGTGGGCACCGGTTCCGACGTCCGGGGCACCGTGGACGCACAGGGCTTCGTCGATTCCGATCCGGACGTCGATCCGCGCACCCCGCCGGCCTACGCCGGGCGCTCGATCCCGCGGCGTACCGGCGTGCGCCTGCGCCTCGAGCCGCTCGACACCACCCCGTGGCGCCTGAGCCGGCTGCAGGTCACGGCCGCGCTCCTCGACCTCGGCGTCTTCGAGGACGTGGCGAACCCGGCCAACCGCCAAGCGGCCACCCTGGGGATCGTCTCCGGCGGCCGGGCGCTCGCGGCCCACACCGTCCGGCTCGCACCGGTCGAGCTCTGGCCTGGCGCGCGCCTCGAGGCGGACAACGGCTTCGAGGGGCGGTACTACGGAACCGGCGAGCGCGCGATCACCTGGCGCACGCGGGTCGGGTTCGACCAGCAGTTCGGGCAGGCGGGCCAGCTCGGGCTCGCGTTCGTGCGCGACGTCGAGGAGGGCGAGACGCCGTTCCGCTTCGACGCCGCCTCGCCCCGAGCGCGCACCGAGGCCACCGCGCGGCTCTCGGTGCGCCTCGCACCGTGGATCGCGGTCGCGAGCGACGGCGGGTACGTGTTCACGGACGCTCGGCGCCCCGAGACGGTCGGTTGGCAGCCGCTGAACTCGACCCTGACGCTGTTCCAGGACCGACCTTGGGTCGACGCGTCGCTCGCGCACCGCTGGCCGATCGCCGACGACGACCCGGGCACGCTGACCGCCCGCTTCGGGGTGCAGGGGCGCAGCGGCGACGCCGAGGTCCGATCGTCGGTGACGCAGGTGATCGACCTCGAGGCCGATCCGGGTCCGCCCCGGGACGACGAGGGGCGCACCACGTTGGCCTGGCGCGCGGCGCTCGATCGGGTAGCGACGCTCTCGTTCGATGCCACCCGCGTGGCCGCGGACGTCGAGGGCGTGCCCGGCTGGAGCGAGGCGCGCGCGAGCGCTTCGCTCGGCAGCCTGCGCGCCGGCGACGACCGCCCCGGCGTGCAGCTCGACGCGCGCCTCGACCTCGACGATCTGCGCGTGACCGAGCTCACCGTCCTGATGCGGGCCGACGTGGGGCCGGTCGCGGTCGAGCTGCGCGAGCGCATCGAGCTCCCCACGGCGATCGTCGCGGACGCCCGCATGCAGGCGACCTGGCGCGGCGTCGCCACCCTCGACGCACGCGGCATCGTCTGGCTGCCGCCCGAGTGGCTGGGCCACGAAGCCCCCGAGCCGCGCCGGCGGCCGGTGAGCGTGCGCTTGGTCGACGCGCCCGAGCGCATGGCTCCGCGGTGGGAGGCGACGTGGCGGACGACGCTCGACCCGGCCCTGGAAGCCGACGGTGGGCGCCGCGACACGCGCTTCGAGGTGCGGTTGGCGCTGGTGCAGGAACGGTTCGGCCCGGTCGCGCTCAGCCTCGACGGGCTTGCCGAGTGGCAGCTCGCCGACGCCGTCCAGGACGAGACGTACCTGCGTCGGGCGGCCGTCACGTTCGGGGCGGACGCCTGGGAGCGGGTCGGGCTCCAGGGTCGGCTCGGGTACCAGGGGGCATGGGACGCCGCTGCGGGCGAGTACGCGCGCAGCACGCTGTCGATCGAAGACCTGACGCTCGCGGTGCGCGCGAGCGACGAGTGGCTCGTCGGGGCGCGCTTGACCGACGTCTGGGAGTTGACCGGCACGGACGCGGCGCGCTCGCCGTGGACCGTGCGGCCGGAGGTGTTCTTCGTGTGGGACCGCTGCTGTTGGGCGTTGGTGGGGGCCTGGGACGCCGCGACGGGGTCGGTGCGCATCGCGCTCACCGGTCCCGGGGGCGGCACCGGCCTCTCCGAGGTGTTCGAGACCGACCTGGCGCTGCCGCGCGCGCCGCTGCGCGAGGAGGCGCCATGAGGGCCGCGCGCGCGATCGTCCTCGCCGCGGCGGCGGTGCTGCTCGCGAGCGGTTGCACGGGCACGTCGACGCCGGCCCTGCCGACGCTGCTCGTGGT
>JBHEOT010000034.1:0-26086 GCA_046260675.1 Trueperaceae bacterium
GAAGTTGCCTTCGCGGACGCGGTTGCTGGCGCGCGACAGCTTGCGGTTGAGCGACAGGATCATCGCGACCGCGTGCTCGGCGACCGCGTGCGGCGAGTACGCCGGCACGCGCGCGACGGTCAACCCCAGCGCGTCCGCGGCCTCGATGTCCACGTGGTTGAAGCCTGCCGAGCGCAGCGCGATCAGCCGGGTGCCGCCCTCGAACAGCTTCTCGAGCACGGCGGCGTCCAGCCGGTCGTTCACGAACGCGCACACCGCGGGGAAGCCGACGGCCAGGCTCACGGTGCTCTCCAGCAGGCGCGGTTCGAAGTAGGTGATCTCGTGGCCGAGGTCGCGGTTCGCTCGGTCGAAGTAGGTGGCGTCGTAGGACTTGGTACTGAACATCGCGATCTTCATGGCGGGGCCTCTCGGGTCCGGGGTCGGCGGAGGGTGCGGCGGAGGGTGCGGCGACGGGTGCGGCGCTGGGTGCGGCGAAGGGTGCGGCGACGGGTGCGGCGCTGGGCGCGGCGATCGCGCCGGCGGACGGTCTGGCGGCGCACCCGACCATCATCCCCGCGCCGCGCCACGGGGGTCAAGGACGACGCGCCGCTCGGGCTGTGGCGCTACCGGCGGCGCGACCTGATGGCGTGACGAGCGTGCGGCGCACCCGTCACCACACCCGTCACTACACCCGTCACCGTACGCGGTGCGAGCGCCCCAACTCGGCGCCGAACGCCGACAACCGCGGCGGCACGGCCTCCTCCGGGTACGGCGCCAGCGTCGCCGGATCGAACGCGCGCACCGCCACTTCGAGCGGCTCGAACGCGACGTCGACGACGAGCACGCCCGCTCGCGGCGCCAGGTCGGTGCCGCGCAGCGTCCGCCCGCCGACCGCGCCCGGTGCGAACAGCAGCTCGAGCTCGCCCCACGCCGCGGCGTAGAAGGCGCTTTGGTGGCCGCTGACGTACGTGTCGACGCCGCCGGCGACCATCAGGTCGCGCAGCTCCTTAGCGCGCCAGAGCACCTCGCCGTCGCGATCGCGCCCCTCGGCGACGCCGAGGAGCGGCAGGTGGCCGACCACCCAACGCAGCGTGGCCGTGCGCGCTTCGGGCGCGTCGAGCGCCGTCGCCAGTGCACCGCGTTCGGCCTCGTCCAGCACCGGTCCCGAGGCGTCGACGACCGCGACGAACAGCGGTCCGGAACGGAACGACCAGGCGAACGGGGCATCGGACGAACCCACCACGTCGAGGCCGGCGCGGTGGTGGGGGGTGCTCCAGTACGCCGCGGCCGCGTCGCGCTCGCGCGCGAAGGCGAACCCGCCGTCGGCGCTCCGCAGCTTCGAGGCGTCGTGGTTGCCCAGCGCCGCGGCGTACGGGATGCCGGCGGCCCGCAGCGGCGCGGCGACCGCGGCGTCGAAGGCCGACCACATGTCGGCGAAGCGATCGTCCGGGAGGGCGCGCGACTGCCCGGCCACCAGGTCGCCGGGCAGCAGCACCAGGTCGGGGCGCCACACGTCGACGATCGCCGCCACCGCCTGGTGTACGGCGCCGGCGTACTCGGTGGCGCCGTAGGGGCCGTTCAGGTCGCCGAAGACGACGACGCGCAGGTCGCCGCGGGGTGGGTCCACGGCGACTTGCGCGGATGCGGGTGCAGCGAACGCCACCAGCCACAGCGCGACCGCGAGGGCGTGGCGCATCGGGATCGTCCTCATCGTGCGCATCGTCGCGCATCGCGAAGCGGCGCGCGTGAGCGGGGCGGGGTCGGCCCGGCTTCAGGACTCGTCGCCTGGCGCAGGCTCGCGCAGGTGGTGCACCGCCCGCTCGAGGTTGTGGGAGAACGCCTGCGCCCAGGTCAGCGCCTCGAGCGTCTCCTCGGCGTCCTCGGCGTCCGCCGTCCCGTCGGCGACGCGCCGAAGGACCTGCCCACGGGTGTGCCGACGCAGCCCCGGAAGCGCCTCGAAGCGCTCCAGGATGGCGTCCGCCGGGGCGTCGGGCGCCAGCACCGGGCACCAAGCCACCATCGCGGCGACCGCGGCATCGAGCGCCTCGCGCACCGGTCGTACGTCCGGCGAATGGGCGAAGCGCGCCAGCGCGGCGGAGGGCGCCAATCGGTGCGCTGCGCGGATCAGATGGTCGAGCGCGTGCAGCACGGATACGTGCCGGCGCCGATCGGCCGCGTTGCCGTCGCCCGTGCGGACCTTCGCGAGGAACTCGAGGGTCTCCTCGAGCGCCTGGGCGGCATGCGTCCAGCGTGCGCGGGCGTCGGCGGCGGCGCGCGCGGTGTTTGCGCGGGTGGCGAGGGCGTGCGTGGCGTCGCCGAGCTCGGCGGCGATGCCCAGGAGCGTCGTGCGCGCGGCCTCGACCGCGAGGGTGGGTTCGTCGACCGACGCGTACCCGAGGTGGCGGGTCAGCGGTGGACCGCGGTCCGGCACCAGCCGCGACACCAGTGCCGCGAACGTCGGGAGCCAGGGCAGGACCAGCGCCACTCCGACCACGTTGAACAGCGTGTGGAAGGCCGCGAGCACCAGCGCGGGATCGGAACTGGCCAGCACCCCGTCGGGGTCGAGGCCGAACCGGGCGAGCGCGGCGAGGAGCAGCAGCGCCACCGCGCCCGTGAGCAGGTTGAACACCACGTGCGCGATCGCCGTGCGGCGCGCGGCCGCGCTGGCGCCGAGCGACGCCAGGAGCGCTTTGGGGGTGGTGCCGAGGTTCTGACCGATGACCAGGGCGGCCGCCTGCTCGAGCCCGATGGCGCCGGCGGCGAGGGCCGTGAGGGTGGTCGCCACGGCAGCGCTCGAGGACTGCAGGATCAGCGTCATCGCGGTCCCGATGGCCACGAGCAGCAGCATCCCGCCCAGGTGGTCGGTGCTGGCGGCGGGGATCGTGAAGCCGTCGGCCAGGCCGGCCATCGCCGCCTGCATCAGAGCGATGCCCACGAAGAGCAGGCCGAACCCGGCCAGCGGCATCCCGGCCGCCCCGAAACGGCCGCGGCCGAGCAAACGCAAGAGCGCCCCAGAGGCGACCGCCAGCATCGCCACCGATGACACGTCGAGCTTCAGACCGAAGTACGCGACGATCCAGGCCGTGGACGTGGTGCCCAAGTTGGCGCCCAGGATCACGCCGACGGCGCTGACCATGGGCAGCAGGCCAGCGGCGACGAGGCCGATCGTGGTCATGGTGGTCGCGCTCGACGACTGGATGACCGCGGTCGCGACCGCGCCGGTCACGACCGCCGCCAACCGCCCGCGGGTGAAGCGCGCCAATCCACGGCGCAGCGCGCCGCCGGCCATCGCCTTCAGGCCCTCGGTGAGCAGCAGCATCCCGAGCAGGAAGACGCCGACGCCACCGATCAGGTCGATCGCCACGAACACCTCCTCGCGCGCGTTCCACCAGGGTCGCACCCTCGAGGGACCGTCCGTGGGGGCATGCGCCCCGGCGGGCCGAGCGCTGCGTTCGTCCGGAAGGCTTCACAAGCGTGGGTCATACGGGGGATACTGCGCCGCATGAACCGTTCGGTCACCGGCACGTGCGGCGCCCGCGGGGTCGGTCGAGCGACCGGCGTCGGCCACCGTGCGAGCCCGCGGCGCAGCGCCCGGTTGCGCCGTGGCTGACGCCTTCGGCCTCGGGCACGAGCGCGGCGTCACGCGGCGCTACGCCGTCCTCGTGGCGCTGCAGGAGTTCGCCATCTGGCTCCCGCTGCCGGTGCTCGTGCTGCACCTCACCGAACGCGGGATCGATTTAGCCGCGATCGGTTTCGCCTTCGCGCTCCGGGCGGTGTTCGTCGTGTTGCTGGAGGTCCCGACCGGCGGCCTCGCCGATGCCATCGGGCGCAAGCCGATCGCGCTGGCGTCGCAGACGGCGACCTTCGTCTCGTTCGTGGCGCTGCTGTTCGTCGGTGGTCCGGGGACGCTCCTCGTCTACGCGGTCTTCCAGGGGATCGGGAGCGCCCTGCACAGCGGTGCGCTCGAGGCTTGGTACGTCGACCGGCTCGGCGCGACCGGCGAGGGCGTCGACCTGCAGCGGCACCTCGCCACCATCGGCGTGGTGCAGACCGCCGCGATGCTGGTGGGGGCGGCGCTGGGCGGAGCGCTGCCGGCGCTCGTCGCCGGCGCCGACTTGCCGTGGCCGCTGGCCGGTTTCGGGGTGGCGCTCGCGGCCGGGCTGCTGCTCCGGCTGGTGGTCGCGGCGCTGACCGCGCTCCTGGTCGTCGAGCCCGAGTTCGCAGGGCGCGCCCGGTGGGCGGCCGCGTTCCAGACGCCCGCCATCGTGCGCGATGGGTTCCGGCTGGTCCGTCGGTCGCCGACGCTTCCGTGGCTGCTGCTCGCGGGCGGCGCCATGGGGTGGTCGCTGACCGCCGTAGAGACCTTCTGGCAGCCGATCGCGAGCCTCACCTTCGGCGCCGATCCGGCCCGGAGCGGTGTCTACGGTGCGCTCGGCTTCGTGCTCGGCGCGTCCGGCCTGCTCGGCAGCCTGCTCGTGATGCGCTACGGCGACCGCTTCCCGGGTGGGCCGGCGGCGCTCGCCGCGGCCACGCAGGTCCTCAAGGCGGCCGCGATGCTGCTGCTCGGCGCCCAGGCGGGTGGCCTAGGCGTGGCCCTGGGGTTGGGCTTGGCCTACGTCGCGATCGCGGCGCAGAACGCACCGCACGACGCGCTGCTCAACCAGGCGGTGCCGAGCGAGCGCCGCTCGATCGTCCTGAGCATCCACTCGCTCGTGTTCTTCGGGGGGATCGCGCTCGGTGCGAGCGTGCTGGGCGTCGTCGCGAGCACGGCAGGCGCGCCGTTCGCGATGGTGCTGGGTGGCGCCGTGACCGTCGTCGCCACGGGGGCGTACGGCGGCGTCGCCGCTGCGCGGCGGCGCAGCGCGGCGGTCGCCAGCGCGGCCGAGGAGTTGGCGGCGGACTGAACGGCGCGTCCGGGCCGGCGGGCTCGAGCTGAGCAGGGTCCTTCGCTCGACCGTACCCGTCCCGTCAGACCACCCGGTCGGGGAAGGTCGGCGCGGGCCACGGCCCGCGGGCGCGCTCGAAGGCGGCCGCGATCGCCAGCACGTCCGCATCGGCGAACGCGCCCGCGAAGATCGACAGCCCGATCGGCAAGCCGTGCGCGAAGCCCGCAGGCACGCTCACGTGCGGGTACCCGGCGACGGCGGCCGGCGACGAGCACCCCGGGAACGGACGGTCGCCGTCGATCAGGTCGATCGTCCAAGCCGGGACCCGAGTCGGGGCGATCAGCGCGTCGAGGGCGTGCTCGCGCAGGGCGCGGTCGATGCCCTCGTCGCGCGCGAGCCGCTGGCAGGTCGCGCGCGCCTCGAGGTACGCCGGGTCGTCGAGCCCGGGCGCCCGTTGCGCGGCTTCATGCAACTCCTGGCCGAAGTACGGCATCACCCGATCGGCGTGGCGGCGGTTGAAGGCGACGACCTCGTCGAGGTCGCGCACGGGTGCGGTCGGGTGGTCGCGAAGGTAGGTGTTGAGCCCGGCCTTGAACTCGGCGAGCAGCACCGTTCGCTCGGCCTCGGCGAGCGCGGCGCGGTCCCCGAGCTCGATGCCCTCGACGATCTCGGCGCCGAGCCCGCGCAGCACCTCGAAAGCCCGCGCCGCGACCGCGTCGGCGGCCTCGTGGACCCCGACGCAGGCGCGCGGAACCCCCAAGCGCACGCCGCGCAGGTCGGCGCGCGCGCCCAGGGCCGCGAACGCGGCGGGCATCCGGGCCGAGGCGGTCGCCGGATCGTTCGGGTCCACGCCTGCGATCGCGTCGAGCACGAGCGCCGCGTCCGCGACCGTGCGCGTCAGCGGCCCCGCGGTGTCTTGCGAGGCCGAGATCGGAACGATCCCGTCGCGGCTCACCAGCCCCACGGTCGGCTTGAAGCCGACGACGCCATTGAGCGTGGCCGGGGCGGTGATCGATCCGTCGGTTTCCGTGCCGATCGCCGCGGCGCACAGGCCTGCCGCCACGGCCACGGCCGACCCCGCGCTCGACCCGCCCGGGGTGCGGTCGAGCGCGTACGGGTTGCGGATTTGGCCGCCGCGGCTGCTCCAGCCGCTGCTGCTGCGCGTCGAACGGAAGTTGGCCCACTCGCTCAGGTTCGCCTTGCCCAACACGATCGCGCCGGCCTCGCGCAGGCGGGCGACCAGGAACGCGTCGCGCTCGGCGCGATGGCCCTCGAGCGCCAACGAGCCGGCGGTGGTCGTCAGGGCGTCGCCCGTGTCGACGTTGTCCTTGAGCAGGACGGGGACGCCGTGGAGTGGTCCGCGCGCCCCCGAGCGGCGCCGTTCGGCGTCGAGGTCGGCGGCGATCGCGAGCGCGTCGGGGTTCGTCTCGAGGACCGCGCGCAGGGTGGGGCCGGCGCGGTCGATCGCGTCGATGCGCTCCAGGTAGCTGCGCACGAGCGCCTCGGCGCTGGTCGCGCCGTCGGTCATCAGGGCTTGGAGTTCGACGATCGAGCGGTCGTGCAGGTCCATGGGGGCCTCCGGATGGCGTGCCGACGGCCGTGCAGCGGACGTGCGCGACGGTCGGCGCCGAATGCGCCCACGATACGCGGGGCGTGCGCGCCGACGGCAGCCGCCGCCCCCTCGTGCGCGAACGCGCGGTACGGTTCGCCATGCCCCGACCCGTCCTGATCACCGGCTGCAGTTCCGGCATCGGCCTCGCCACCGCGCGCCTCCTCGCCGAGCGCGGCGTGCCGGTGTACGCCACCGTGCGCACCGAGGCCGACGCTGCCCGGCTGGCGCAGATCGACGGCGTCGAGTCGTTCGTGTGCGACGTGACCGACGACGCGCAGGTGGTGCGCCTGCGCGAAGCGATCGACGCTCGCGGCGCGGGCCTGTGGGGGCTCGTGCACAACGCCGGCATCGGGCACGTCGCGCCCCTCACCGAGACGCCCCTGGAGGACCTGCGAGCGGTCTTCGAGGTGAACGTGTTCGGGGTGCACCGGGTCACGAACGCGCTTCACGACCTGATCGTCGCCGCCGGCGGCCGCATCGTGGCCGTGTCGAGCATCTCGGGGACGCTGACGCCCGAGACGCTGGGCCCGTACAGCATGTCGAAGCACGCGCTCGAGGCCTACACGGACGCGCTCGCGAAGCAGCTCGCGGGGGTGGGCGTGCACGTGTGCGCGGTCGTGCCGGGCAACTTCGATTCGGCGATCACGACGAACCTGGTGCGGCGCTTCGCGCCGCCTGCGAGCGCCAGCGACGACCTCAGAGCGCTCTACGAGCCAGGCGCCGACACCTCGCGAGCGCGCTTCCCGGGTCCGGAGGCGGTCGCCGAGGTGGTCCATGCGGCGCTGTTCGACGAGGAGCCGCTGGAGCGGTACCTGGTGACGCCCGACGAGGAGGAGGCCGTGCGGACGTTGGAGGTCGCGGCGCGGGAGTGGCTGCGCCTGAACCGGTCGACGCCGCATCGCTGGTCGCGGGAGCGATTCGCGGAGGTGCTCGACGAGCTCGAGCACGTCGAAGGTGCGCAGACCGCCGCGGTCGACGCGTGGGCGCCGGAGCTCGACGCGCTCGCCGCGGCGCCCGAGCACCACGAACTCCTGTTCGAGAACGAGCGGGTGCGCGTGCTCACGACGCGGATCCCGGCAGGCGAAACGACGGCCGTGCACACCCATCGCTGGCCGTCGGTGCTGGTGGTCGACCGGTGGGCCCCGTTCGTGCGGCGCGATGGCGACGGGGTCGTGGTGCTCGACTCGCGCACGGTGCCGTCGACCGCGTCGCCGGCGCCGGCCATTTGGTCCGCGCCGTTGCCGCCCCACTCGCTCGAGAACGTGGGCGACGACGAGCTGCGCGTGCTCTCCGTGGAGGTCAAGAGCGCCGGTTGAGGCGCCTACCCGTCCTCGGCCATGGCGGCCTCGGCGCGTTCGCGCGCCGCCGCGACCGACAGCCCTGCCTTCAACCCCTCGCGCAGGTGGTGCTCGCGCCGTTCGAAGAGAAGCGCGCGCTCGAGCGTCGCCTCCGCCCGCTCCGCGGGGATCACCACGACGCCGTCGTCGTCGCCGATCACCACGTCGCCGCTGCGCACGAGCGTGCCCCCGACGACGACCGGCTCACCGATGCCGCCCGGCAAGCTCTGACGACGGGTCGTCAGCGCCGAGAGGTTGCGCGCGAAGACGGGGAACCCGAGCTCGACGATCTCGCGCCAGTCGGTCGCCGCACCGTCGATGACGATGCCGGTGAGGCCGCGCTGGACCGCGCTCCGCGACATCAGACCGCCCCAGGGTGCGTGCCGGCGGTCGCCGTGGCGCGCCACCATCAGCACGGTGCCTGGAACGGCGGCGGCCGCCGCCTCCGCGAGGGGGGCGTTGTCGGTGGGTTGGCAGGCCACCGTCAAGGCCGTGCCGATGATCCGCACCGGCCGGAACAGCGGTTGGATCTCCCAGTCGAGGAAGCCGTCGGAGCCCATGTGGCCCAGCGTGCCGCTCGAGACGTCGCGGTACCGGGCGAGCCAGCCGCTCGTGCCCAGCGTGGGCTCCGCCGCCTCGTCCGTCGGGTCGTTCTGGCTCCGGTGGTCGTGGCTCGGGTCTGGTGGGGTCATGAGGCCTCCCGGTGGAGCCGTCCCGCGCATGGCGCCTTGACGGCCGCTCGCCAGAAGCCTAGCATGCGTTTACGTATCCGCGCATACGTTTACCCGCTCCGTTCCGCCGCCCACGCCATGGTCGTGCCGAGTGAAGATTCGAGCCGACCGTCCAGAACCCCGTCGGGAGCCCGTGATTCGAGCCACCAACCTCTACGAAAAGGTGTACGAGCAGCTCAAGGGCGAGGTCTTCGCGGGGCGCTTCCCGCGCGAGCGCCCGGCGTTGGAGGCCGACCTGGCCCTGCGCCTGGGGGTCAGCCGCACGCCGGTGCGCGAGGCGTTGCGCATCCTCGCCAACGAGGGCCTGGTGGTCCGCCAACCCGGTGGTGGGCACTGCGCCGTGCGCGTCGACGAACGCGATCTGCAGGACGCGGTCGCCGTTCGACTGGGGGTCGAGACGCTGGCCGTGCGGCTGGCGGCCGAGCGGGCGAGCGAGGTCGAACTCGAGTCGATCGACGCGGCCAACCGACGGGCGCGCACCGCGCTGGAGGCCGGGCTGTTGGGCGAGACGATGCGGCATAACGAAGCTTTCCACCACGCCGTGGCTGCGGCCGCCGGCAGCCGTCTGATCGAGTTCCTGCTCGCCCGCATCTACGAGTTCATCCTGGTCAGCCGCGTGCTCGACGGGGTGCGCGAGCACCGCCGGGCGTTCCGCGAGATGGCGCGCTTCGTCGCGGAGCACGAGGGCATCGCTGCGGCGGTGCGCGCGCGCGACGGCGACCTCGCGGTCGAGCGCATGCACGCGCACCTCGCCGACCTGGGGGACTGGTACCAGAGCTCGCTCGCGCTCGCGCCGCGACCGGAGGAGGCCGTATGAACCCGACATCGAACGCCACGACGAACCAGATGAGCGTCGCGCTGGTGCAGACCGACCCGGGTCCCGACAAGGCCGCCAACGTCGCCACGGCGTTCGCTTTCGTCGCCGAGGCCGCGCGGCGGGGCGCCGACGTGGTCGCGCTGCCCGAGACGTTCCACTGCCGTGGCCCGAACGACGTCAAGCGCGCCAACGCGGAAGCGATTCCCGGACCGCTGTACGAGGCCCTGTCTGCGGCCGCGAAGGCGCACGGCGTCTTCGTGCTCGGCGGTTCGTTCAACGAGCTCCACGACGAGCCCGACGACGACCGCACCTACAACACCAGCCTGCTGTTCGGCCCGGATGGCGCGCTGCTCGCTCGCTACCGCAAGATCCACCTGTTCGACGCGGTCATCGGCGGCAAGCTCGCGGCGCGGGAGTCGAGCCGCAACCGCCCTGGCGGCGAGGTCGTCACCGCCGACACCGTGTTCGGCCGCGTCGGCCTGACGATCTGCTACGACGTCCGCTTCCCGGAGCTGTACCGCGCGCTCGCGCTCGCCGGCGCCCGCGTCGTCTTCGTTCCGTCGAACTTCACCGAACGCACCGGCCGCGACCACTGGGAAGTGCTGCTCCGCGCCCGCGCCATCGAGAACGGCATGTTCATCGTCGCCCCGGCCACGATCGGCGACGGCGGTGGCGATGGTGGCTTCGTCGCCTACGGCCGCTCGCTGATCGTCGATCCGTGGGGCACGGTCCTCGCGTGCGCCCCCGACGGTGAAGGCATCACCCTCGCCACCCTCGACCTCGACCGGGTCGACGCCGTGCGCGCGTCGCTCCCGACCCTGCACCACCTCCGCCCCGCCGCGTACCCCACCCTCGTCTCTCAAGGAGGCCCTTCATGACGTCCAGGTTCCATCGTCGTCTCGTTTCAGCCCTCGCCGCGCTCGCCCTGCTCACGGGCGTCGCGCTCGCGCAGGACACCGTCCGCATCGCGCAGTCGCTGGCGCAGAACATCCTCAGCCCCGCCGAGGCCACCGGCCTGCCCGACGCCACCGTCATCCGCACCATGTTCGAAGGGCTGGTGGGCTTCACCGACGGCGTGCTCGTCCCCGAGCTCGCCAGCGAGTGGAGCGCCAACGACGACGCCACCGCGTTCACGTTCACGCTGCGCGAAGGCGTCACCTTCCACGACGGCACGCCGTTCGACGCCCAGGTGGTGAAGGACTACTACGACTGGGTCATGGACCCCGACAGCCGCGGCGCCCGCGGCCGCAGCCTGCTGAACGCCATGGAGCGCGTCGAGGTGCTCGCGCCCGACCAAGTGCGCATCCACCTGTCGGAGCCCAACGGCGCGTTCATCTTCCTGCTCGCGACCAGCAACGCGCGCATCGCCAGCCCCACGGCCATCGCGACCTACGGCGACGAGCTGAGCAAGAACCCCGTGGGGACCGGACCCTTCCGGTTGGTGTCGTGGGACGAGGGGCAGAGCGTCGTCGTCGAGCGCAACCCCGACTACTGGGGCGAGCTCGCGCAGGTCGAGCGCATCGAGTTCCTGGTCGTCAACAACGCGGCCACGCGCGTCGCGATGCTGCAGAGCGGCGAGGTGCAGTTCATCGAGAGCCTTCCGCCGCAGCTGGTGCCTGCGATCGAGGCCGACCCGAACCTCGACGTCCTCTCGACGCCGGCCACCTTCTTGCGCATCCTGCAGCTCAACACCAGCAAGGCGCCCTTCGACGACGTGCGCGTCCGTCAGGCGCTCAACCACGCCGTCGACAAGGAGCAGCTGGTCAACGTCGTGTTCGGCGGCAACGCCACCGTCATGACCGCGCCGATGCCCGAGCCGGTCTTCGGCCACGCCCCCCAGCCGGCGTACGCCTACGACCCCGAGCGGGCGCGCGAGCTGCTCGCCGAAGCGGGCTACGCCGATGGCTTCGACATGTCGGTCCTCACCTTCACCGGCGACGAGTACCGCACGGCCGGTCAGGTGCTGCAGCAGATGTTCGCCGAGGTGGGCGTGCGGTTGACGCTGGACGCGCAGGAGCGCGGCTCGCTGGTCGAGCAGATCTTCAAGCCCATCGACGAGAACCCCACCGAAGCGGCGCTCGTGGGCGCCAGCGCCTCGACTGGCGACGCCGACCTGGTGTTGACGGTTTCGTTCACGCGCGCCTCGTTCCCGCCGGCGTCGAACAACTGGAGCTTCTACAGCGACGAGCGGGTCGAGGAGCTGGTTTTGGCCGGTCGCCGGACCGGTGACCCCGCCGAGCGCGAAGCGGTGTACGCCGAGGCGCAGGCGATCATCTGGCAGGACGCCCCCTGGGTGTTCCTCTACAGCCCGAACACGATCGCCGGTCGTGCGATGACCGTCACCGGTGTCGTGAACGCGCCCGACAACACGATCGACGCGCGCCGGGCGGCGTTCCGCTAAGGCTGCTCGGCTCGGCTTCGGGCGTCCCGCCTCAGGATGGGGCGCCCGACGAGCCCCCGCGCACCGCTCCGTCGGCCCGTCGCGCGGTTCGCGGCGCCCCGCGCAGGCCCAGTCCCCGTCGGACCTCCTGGAGTCCCCGTCCCCCATGACCACCTACGTCGCCAAGCGCCTGGTTCAGACCATCCCGACCCTGCTCGGGGTGGTCGTCGTCGTCTTCTTCTTCGTCCGCGCGCTCCCCGGCGACCCGGCCCGGCTCTACGTCGGCACCGACGCCGACCTGGCGACCGTCGCGGCGGCCCGAGAACAGTTCGGCCTCGACCGGAGCCTGCCCGAGCAATTCGTGTTCTACGCCCGCGGCTTGGCTCAGGGGAACCTGGGCCAGTCGTTCCGCGCACGGCAGCCCGCCGCCGAGGTGATCGCTCGGCACTTCCGCGCGACGCTCGTGCTGGCCAGCATCGCGATCTCGGTGGCGACGGTGATCGGCGTCCTGCTGGGCGTGGCGGCGGCGCTGCGGCGCGGAAGCATGGTCGACCTCGCGATCACCTCGACGTCCATCCTCGGCATCAGCACGCCGTCGTTCTTCTTGGGTATCTTGCTCATCTATCTGTTCGCCGTGGAGCTGCGCTGGTTGCCGGTGGCGGGGAACGTCTCGCCCCGCGGTCTCGTGTTGCCGGCGGCCACGCTCGCCGCCGCCGGCCTCGGCACCATCGCGCGGTTCGCCCGTTCGAGCCTGCTCGAGACCTTCGGCAACGACTACATCCGCACGGCCTACGCCAAAGGGCTCGCGCCGCGCACGGTGATCGGCAAACACGCGATCCGCAACGCGCTCATCCCGGTCCTGACGATCATCGGCCTGCAGTTCGGGTTCCTGCTGTCGGGGACGGTCATCGTCGAGACCGTCTTCAACTTCCATGGACTCGGTTGGTTGCTCATCCAGTCGATCGAGGCGCGCGACTACCCGGTCATCCAGGGGCTGTTGCTGGTGTTCTCGGTGCAGTTCGTGTTCATCAACCTGATCGTCGACGTGCTGTACGCGTTCATCGATCCGAGGATCAGCTATGCCTGACGCGTCCGCCAGACCGGTGGGCCCCGCCGTCGCACCGGCCCCGCGACCGCTCAACCGTCGGCGCACCGGCGTGCTGGTGCGGCTGCTGCGGCACCGCAGCGGCGCGGTCGGGCTCGTCCTCACGACCTTCTTCGTCTTCATCGCCGTCGCGGGACCGTGGATCGCGCCCTACGACCCGGCCAAGCCGGACTACATGCTGCTGACCGCCGGCAGCCAGCCCGGGCACTGGCTCGGCACCGACGCGTTCGGCCGCGACACGCTGAGCCGGGTGCTTGCCGGCGCGCGCTACTCGATCTCGATCGGCTTGTCGGCGACGCTGTTGGGGGCCGTCGTGGGTGGCGCCTTGGGGCTGTGGGCCGGCTTCGCCGGCGGCTGGGTCGATAGCGTATCGATGCGGTTGGTCGACGTGATGCTGGCGTTTCCCGGCATCCTGCTGGCCATCGGCTTGGTGACGATCACCGGTCCGGGCGTTGGGCCGGTGGTGCTGGCTTCGGCGGTGTTCGGCATCCCGGTGTTCGCGCGCCTGACGCGCGGCTCGACGTTGGCGGTCAAGGAGCGGGCGTTCGTCGAGGCCGCCAGCGCCCTCGGCGCCCGCGGCGGGCGCATCATGCTGCGGCACCTGCTCCCTTCGGTGATCGCCCCGGTGATCGTCTTCGCCACGCTGCGAAGCGGCTCGACGCTGCTCGTCGCGTCCGGGCTGTCGTTCCTCGGTCTCGGCGTGCAGCCGCCGGCGCCGGAGTGGGGCGGCATGCTCAGCGACGCGCAGCTCTACTTGTCGGTGCAGCCGTTGATGGCGTTCGCCCCTGGGATCGCGATCACGCTCGCGGTGCTGGGGTTCAACCTGCTGGGGGACGGCTTGCGCGACGTGCTGGATCCGACGGTGCGCACCTGAGCCAGGCGACCCCGACCATCGGGGCGACGCAGGTGTAGCATACATGGCTACACCGTGCTACGCTCCGTGCATGCGGGACATCACCCAGCGCGAAATGCGGAACGCGAGTGCGGCCGTGATGGACGCCGTCGAACGTGGCGAGGCCTTCCGCGTCACGCGGCACGGCGCCGTCGTCGCCGAACTGCGACCCGTCGAAGCGAGTCCCTTCGTGAGCGCGACCAAGCTCAAGGCTGCCTTCACGCACCTGCCGTCCGGCGGTTTCGACGCCCTTCGGGCGGACGCCGACGCCGTGTTCGGCGAGGACCGGATCGGTGGCTGACCGCCACGTGAGCGGCGTGCTCGACACGTCGGTGGTCATCGATCTGCCGGTGATCGACGAGGCCCGGTTGCCGATGCGCGCCACGATCACATCGGTGACGTTGGCCGAGTTGTCCCAAGGTCCCCATCTGGCTGCGACGCCGATCGAGCGTGCGGTCCGGCTCGAGCGGCTGCAGGTGGTGGAGGCGGTGTTCCAGGCAGCGCTGCCCTTCGATGCCACGGCGGCACGGCGGTACGGCGCGCTCGTCGCCCTCGTCCTCAACGCGGGGAGGACGGTGCGTCCGCGGCGCCTCGATCTGATGATCGCCGCGACGGCGGCCGTGCACGCGCTTCCGCTCTTCACGCGCAACGTCGGCGACTTCGAGGGTCTGCAGGGGGTGCTCGAGATCGTGGGCGTATAGCGGCGCACGAGCAAACGCAATGAGGGGAGGCATCGACGACGCGGTGCTTCCCGACAATCGCAGATGGCACAGGAGGGCCTTGGCGCATCGCTCATGCCGCCGTGGCGGCGTTCGCCAGCTATTCGCGCGCCACGTCCGTGGGTTCGGCCGTCCCCACCGGATCGACCGGCGGGCTCCGTCGCCCGATCGCGGCGGCCTTCGTCGCCGCGCCGAAGAACCGGACCGTGTTCTTCCCGCGCGCCTTCGCCAGGTACATCGCCGCGTCGGCGGCGTGCATGAGGCCGTGCGCGTGGCGCCCGTTGGTGGGGAAGATGCTCGCGCCGATCGATGCGGTCACGCTCACCAGGGCGTCGCCGATGTCGACCGGTAGGGTCACCTCGGTCAGGAGGCTCGTGGTGAGGCTGGCGATCTCGTCGCGTCCCCGGACGTCGGGCAGCAGCACGACGAACTCGTCGCCGTGCATGCGCGCGAGCGTGTCGCTCGTGCGCAGCGCGTTCTCGAGCCGCTGGGCGACTTCCCTGAGCACGACGTCGCCGCAGGAGTGTCCGTGGGCGTCGTTGATCGCCTTGAAGCCGTCGAGGTCGATGAAGAGCACTCCGACCTTCCGCCCGTAGCGCGACGCGCCGGCCAGGGCGAGCTCCAGCCGCTCTTCGAACAGGGTGCGGTTCGGCAGACCGGTCAACGGATCGTGGTGGGTCCGGTGCCGGAGCTGCAGGACGCTATCTTCGAGGACCTTCTCGGCGCGCTTGCGCTCGGTGACGTCCTGGAAGAGCATGGCCACCGAGCGGTCGGCCGCTTCGCCGATCCGGACGGCGCTGACGTCGAACCACCGCTCGAGGCTCTCGGAGTAGTCCATGAAGCGATTCGGTGTGCCGGTCGTGGCGATGTCGCCGCAGATCTCGACCCAGAAGGCTGCAGCGTCGGGCGTGACCTCGCCGATCGTCTTGCCGACCACGCCGACTTGGCCGGTTCGCGTCTCGAACGCGGCGTTGACCTCCACGAACCGGTAGTCGACCGCCGTGCCCGCGTCGTCGTACAGCACTTGGACGACGCAGAGGCCTTGATCGAGCCGTTCGAACACGTCGCGGTAGCGCTCGTGCGACGCAGCGAGCGCCCGGCGCGCCTCGACCTCGGGGGAGACGTCGCTGAAGTAGCACACGACGCCGTACGCGCCGTCCGGGAGCAGGATCCGGTGGGTGCGCCAGTCGTAGTAGGCGCTCACGCCCGCACCGTCGGCGGACGCGGCCACGTCCGCCGCCCAGAACGGGACACCGGTCTCGAGGGTGCGCCGGAACGCGTCGATGACGTCGACGGCCAGCTCTTCGCGCCAGACGAGCCGCATGACCTCCGCGAAGTCGCGACCGAGCACGTCGGGCACCCTGGCGAACGCCGCAGCGGCGGCGGCGTTGACGTGGACCAGGCGGAACTCGGCGTCGACCAAGAACACACCGATCGGCGCGTTGGCGATCAGGTCGCGGAACTGCTCGCTCCGGTCGAGGAGCTCGCGGTCCGACAGGGCCCGCTCGGACACGTCGGTGAAGTGCACCGCCACCCGGCGGCTGCCGTCGGCTCCGAGTCGGAAGGCGTACACGTCGAACCGCTGGACGGCGTCGTGCCCCTCGGACTCGATGACGAAGCGCTCGGGCGTCCCGGTGGCCGCGATGCGCGCGCAGCGCTCGGGCGCGAAGATGCCCGCCCACTTCGGGTCGAGCTCGGCGAACGACGTGCCCACCACCGGACCCAGCCCGGTCGCCGTGAGGAACGCGGCGTTGACCTCGACGAAGCGGTACTCGGCGTCCTCGTCCTCGAGCGAGGTCATCTCGAGGACGCACAGCGCCTCGGTCAGGGCGTCGAACACCGCGCGGTAGTAGTGCGTCTCGTCCGATTCCGGTCGCCCGTCTTCTTGGGCGAGGGCGTCGCCGACCCCTTCGCGGTCGGCCGCTCGACGGTCGGCCACGCGACGGTCGGCCACGCGCCTATCGCCGGCGCGGCGGTTGCCCACGCCGCCGCTCACGTGCGAACGCGCACGCGGTGCGCCACGAGGCGTCCGGGTCTATTCGAATCGATCTGGCGCATGAGGTCCTCCCGGTGCCGCGATTGCACCGTTCGCCGGGGCTGCACGCCTTCTGCGAGCACCCTCGATTCTACACGGCGTGGGCGATTTCCCTGGACCGATACGACTGCGCTCCGTCCGAGTCGATCGCCGACCAGCGATCAGGTGCGCACCTTGGCCACCGCCAGCGCTGCGAGCAACGCCACCGCGGCCAGCGCCCACAGCGCCGCGTCGTACCCGCCCGTCCGGACGTGCAACGCGCCGACGGCCAGCGGCGCGGCGGTCTGCGCGACGGCCATCAGCGAGGTCATGGCGCCGTTGATGGTGCCGTAGTGCGCCGGTCCGAACGCGTCGGCGACCAGGCCGGCGCGCGCGAGCGTGCTCGCCCCGTTGGCGAGCCCGAACAGCGTCGCGAAGCCCCACAGCCCGAGCGCGCCGGGTACGAGCAGGAGCCCCAGCAGCGCGAGCGCCCGCACCACGTACGTGAGCGAGGCAAGGTGCACCAGCGACGCGCGGCTCGTCGCCGGCGCGAACAGCAGGCGCCCCACCACCTGCATCAAGCCGATGGAGCCGGCCACCGCCGCGACCAGCGCTGGGGTGTGCCCGCGTTCGAGCAGCATCGGCACCGCGTGCGCCGCCACCGCGACGATCGCGACGCGGTCGAAGGCGAAGGCGGTGGACAGCCACCAGAAGGCGCCGGAGCGCAACGCTTGGCGCGCACCGACGCTGGCCTCGGGTGCCGGCGCGAGTTCCAGGGCGGCGGTGCGGTTCGACAGCGAACGCGCAGGGCCGCCGTCCGGCTCGAGCCCGAGTCGCCGCGGGTGGTCGCGGAGCACCAGCGCGTGCAGTGGGAGCGCGGTCGCGCCGAGCAGGAGCGCGAGCCAGCGCAGCGCCTCGCGCCAACCGACCGTCTCGACCAGCACGGTCGCCAGCGGCACGAACACGGTGCTCGCGAGCCCGGCGACCGTGGTGACGATCAGCATGGCGCGGATGCGGTCGCGACGGAACCAGGTGGCGATCGCGGTGAAGGCGACGTCGTAGAGCGTCGCCGCCATCGCGAGGCCGATGCCGGCCTGCACCAACATCAGGCCGGTCAACCCGTCGACGAACGACCACGCGAGCACCAACAGGGCGCCGGCCGCCGAGCCGACGCTCATGGGGACGCGGGCACCGCGGGCGTCGACCCAGCGGCCGACCGGGACCGCCGTCAGCCCGGCGACCAGCAGCCCGACCGAGAACGCCCCGGAGGTCTGCGCGCGCGAGAGGCCGAGCTCGGCCTCCATCGGAAGCGTGAACACGGCGAAGGCGTAATACAGGACGCCGTAGCCGACCGTCTGCGTGACCGCCAGCGCCCATGCGATGCGCCACCCGTGGAACCCCATCGCGGCGATCCTATAGTGACGAGCCTCGATGGCTCGACGTTCCGCCAGCGTGCGCTACGGGAGGCCCGCGAAGAACGCGGCGATCGCCGCGGCCGTCCCGGTAGGCCACGTGTGCGGGTCGAGGCCGCGCGGCGTGGTGGCGTCGTCGCGCGCGCACCACACGACCGGGTCGGCGGTGCCCGCGTCGCCGTGGCGCGCGCAGCGCAGGCGCGCCAGCGCGCCGCCCGCCACCGGCGTGGACGGCGCCGCGCCGAGCCCGTTGGCCGACAGGAACGCGTCGCGCGCCGCGAGCCCTTCGCTCATGCGCACGAGCCGGTCGTCCGGGTGGTGGACGAGCAGGGCGGCGACGCCCCCGGCGCACCCGTCGCCCTGCACGCCGCCGGCGACCGAGGCCACGGCCCTGATCCGGTCGCCGAGGCGGCAAGCGACGTCGTTCGCGAAGTAGGCGCCGAGCGAGTGGCCGACCACGAACACCCGGTCGAGGTCGAGGCAGTGCGCGGCGCCGAACCTGGCGATCAAGTCGTCCACCAGCGCGAAGTCGCGCTGACGATCGGGTGGGTCGCCCCGATCGGCCCACGCGAAGGTGTTCGACGTCGCTTGGAGCGCGCGTGGGTACACGACGATCGCCTCGGGCAGCGCCGCGTCGAGGCCGAAGTAGCGCCGCACCTGCGCCGCGTCGTTCGTGCGGCCGTGGAACGCGATCACCAGGTCGCGTGGCACGGTGGCCGGACCAGCGGGCATGCGCGCCAGGAAGGTGCGCTCTTGGCCGGCGACGAACAAGCGGTCGGGCTCCGTCGTGGCCACCGCGGCGTCGCATCCGACCGAGCGGCGCGGCGCAACCGCTACCTCGGTGGACGCCATTGGCGCGGTGCGCGGTGCGCAGGCGGCGGCGAGCACGAGGGCGGCGAACAGCGCGAACAGGGCGAGTGACGGTCCGCGTCGGTGCGCCTGCGGTCCGGTGGGTGCACCCTCGGTGGCCATGGTGCGAGCGTAGCGCTCCCCGGGTACCCTGTTCGCGACCGATCGGAGGCCACCTGCATGAACGCGTCGCCACGCTCAGCGGATCCACACGGCCTGACGCTGGCGCCCGTGGACGGCGACACCTGGCGCGCCGTGGCCGACCTCGAGGTCGGCGAGGCGCAGCGCGCCTTCGTGACCGCGCCGACGCGCTACCTCGCGCTGTGCGCGTACGGCGGCGTGTGGCAGCCGCTGGCGATTCACCTGGGCGACCGCGTGATCGGGTTCGTGATGTGGGCGGTGGACCCCGACGACGGCAGCTGCTGGTTGGGCGGGTTCATCATCGACCGGCGCTGGCAACGCCAGGGGCATGGTCGCCGCGCACTCGAGAGCCTGATGGAGCGGCTCACTCAGGAACGCGGCCACCGCCGCTTCGCGCTGGCCTACCACCCCGACAACCCCGCCCAACGGCTGTACCAGGCGCTCGGCTTCCGCGAGACGGGCGAGGTCGACGACGGCGAGGTGGTGGCGCGGTGGACGCGGCCGAACGGCGCTGCGCCCTAAGTCGAGACGGCGACCGCACCCCCGAACAACCCGGCGATCAGCCACACGATCAACCCGAGCGCCACCAGACCGAGCAGCACCTTCATCAGGACGGCGCCGATCCGGAACGCGAGGTAGACCACGACGATCAAAACGACGATGCTGACGACGTCCGTCATCACCGGGACCCCCTCTCGGAACCCACCGTACGCCACGCCCGCCGCCGAGTCGACCGCCGATCGGTCGGCGCCCGGGTTGCGTACGATGGACGGATGCAGCCTGGAAGCGCGATCGGATCGGGGTCCGCCGACGTGCGGCGGGTGCGCGTGCTGACCTGGTGTCGGCGGGTCGCGACGGCACCGGACGTCACCTGGTCGGCCTTCTTCGCGGAGCTCTGGGTCGGTGGGGCCGGGTTCGGGCCACGCCCGACGATCGAGGAGCCGGGCGACGCCCATGGAACGGGGTGCACCCGGCGGATCGGCGTCGGCGCGCGGGGCGTGCGCGAGCGCGTCACCGCCACCGACCATCCGCACCACCTCGAGTACCGGGTGGTGAACCCGTCGTGGCGGACGTTCCCGGTCGACCACCATTCGGGTACGGTGGCGTTCGCCGCGACCGAGGACGGCGGGACCGAGGTGCGCTGGCGCGTGGCGTACGTGCCGAAACGCGGCGCCGGTCTCCTGGTTGCGACCGCCACGCGCTTCGCCATCGGTCGATACCTGGTCGCGTTGGAACGGGCGTGTCGAGCCGTGCCGCCGGTCGCTGCGGCGGCGCTCGAGGGAGCGACGTCGCACGAGCACGGAGATGAGGCATCGTGAAGCTACCCCCAGCAAGTGCGTGGCGCGAGGCGAAGCAGCTGCTGTGGCAGTACCGGCGCGGGCTCGCGATCGGCTTCGCGCTGATGATCGTGAACCGCTTGGCCGGCTTCGTGCTGCCGGGCAGCACCAAGTTCCTGATCGACGACGTCGTGGGCGCGGGTCGGTCCGAGCTGCTCGTGCCGCTCGTCGCGGCGGTCGGCGTTGCGACCCTGGTGCAGGCGGTGTCGACGTACGCGCTCGCGCAGGTGGTGAGCGTCGCGGCGCAGGGCGCGATCATGGACATGCGGCGCCGCGTCCAGGAGCGCGTGACGCGCCTGCCGATCCGCTTCTTCGACGGCACCCGGTCCGGCGTCCTGATCTCGCGGATCATGACCGACGCCGAGGGCATCCGCAACCTCGTGGGCACCGGCATCATCCAGCTCGTCGGCGGCGTGCTGACGGCCGGGTTGGCGCTGGGCGTGCTGTTCTACCTGAACTGGCTGCTGACCGTGTCGATCCTCGGCTTCCTCATCGTGTTCGGCGCCGTGATGACGCTCGCCTTCGCGCGCCTGCGGCCGATCTTCCGCGAACGCGGCGAGATCAACGCCCAGGTGACCGGGCGGCTCGCCGAGACCCTCGGCGGGATCCGCGTCGTCAAGGCGTACCGGATGGAGGAGCGCGAGCAGCGGGTGTTCGCCGAGGGCGTCGGGCGGCTGTTCGCGAACGTCAAGAAGTCGATCACCGGGACGTCGGCCACCACGGCGTTCGCGACCCTGATCGTCGGCGCGGTCGGCGTCCTGATGATCCTGGTCGGTGGGCGCGCCATCCTCTCGGGCGCGATGACGCTGGGCGATCTGGTCATGTACGCGGCCTTCGTCGGCATCCTCGCCGCCCCCGTCGTCCAGATCGCCGCGATCGGCACGCAGGTGAGCGAGGCGTTCGCCGGCCTCGACCGCATCCGCGGTCTGATGGCCGAGCCGACCGAGGACGACGACGACAGTGACCGGGCGCCGTTGGCGCGGGTCCGCGGCGACGTCGAGCTCGACGGCGTGCGCTTCGCGTACGAGCCGGGGAGCCCCGTGCTGAAGGGGGTCTCGCTGCGGGCGCCCGCCGGGACGACGACCGCGCTGGTCGGTTCGTCCGGGTCGGGCAAAAGCACGCTGGTGAGCCTGATCATGGCGTTCAACCGGCCCGACGAGGGGCGCATCACGGTGGACGGCTTCGATCTCGCGCACGTCAAGCTCGGCGACTACCGCCGGCAGTTGGGCGTGGTGCTGCAGGAGAACTTCCTGTTCGACGGCACGATCAACGAGAACATCCGCTTCGCGCGGCCGGACGCGACGCCCGCCGAGGTCGAGGACGTGGCGCGTCTCGCGCACGCCCACGACTTCGTCAGCGCCTTCGCGGACGGCTACGACACGGTGGTGGGCGAGCGCGGGATCAAGCTCTCCGGTGGTCAGCGGCAGCGGATCGCCATCGCGCGGGCGCTGCTCGCCGACCCGCGCATCCTGATCCTCGACGAGGCGACCAGCAGCCTCGACAGCGAGAGCGAGGGCCTGATCCAGGCGGGCCTGGAGCGGCTGCGCCGCGGGCGCACCTCGTTCGTGATCGCCCACCGCCTCTCCACCATCCGGCGCGCCGACCAGATCCTGGTCTTGGAGGAGGGCGAGATCGTCGAGCGCGGCACGCACGCCGAGCTGTACGCGCGCGGCGGCCGCTACCGCGAGCTCCACGACCGCCAGAACGCCTGGGAGGGCAACGCCTTCGTCAACCCGGGGGAGGATTACCTCGAAACGGACGCCGTGCGGAAGTAAGGGCCGCGAGGACCTTGGTCGAGCGTCAACTCGGCGGCGCGTCCTCGACCGGCAGCGCGACCGGTGGGCCGCCGAACAGCGCGCGGTACAGCTCCTCGCCGTAGCTCGCCTGCGCCGGCGCGCCCGCGATCATGCGGAAGGTCCGGGCGCCGTCGCTCAACCGTTCCGCCTCCAAGAAGAGCGTGCCCGACGGACGCCGCTCGTGAAGCTCGCGCGCGAAGCGGTTGAGGTGCGTGACGAACACGACGCGGACGCCGGCTTCGGTCAGCGCGCGCACGATGGCCTCGGCCAGTTCGGAGCCTTCGCGCTCGTTGGTCGAGGCGAACGACTCGTTCATCAGGAGCAGCGCCCCGGGCTCGATCGCGGACACGATGCCGTCGAGGCGCGAGAGCTCCTCGTCGAGGCGCCCGCGGCGCATCCCGGCGTCCTCCGCGCGCGTGAAGTGGGTGAAGACGTCGGTGGCGACGCTGCTCTCGAACGACCGCGCCGGCACCAGCGACCCGGCTTGCATGAGCAGCTGGGCGACCCCGAGGCTGCGGAGGAACGTCGTCTTGCCGCCTTGGTTGGCGCCGGTGACGACGATCGTGCCCTTGCCGTCGGCTTCGACGTCGTTGCCGACCACGGCGCCGTCGACGGTGAAGGCGAGGCCGGCGTCGACCAGGCCGCTCGCTTTCAGGAACGTTGGCGACGCGTCGCGCGGCTGGGGGAAGCACACGGGCGCACCCAGGGACGTGAGCCGTTCGTGCAGCGCCATGCCGCCGAGGTAGAACGCCAGCTCGTCGCGGAGTCGGCCGAAGAACCACAGGAGCTCGTCGCACGCCGCGGCGAGCGCGGTCGCCGTGCGCGCGAGTCCACGACCTTGCAGATCCGACAGTTCGCGTCGGGCGCTGTCGTCGTACGCACCGACGCGGTAGGTGAACACCGTCGCTTCACGGCGGCGAAGCGTGCGCCACGCGGCGCGCCACCAGCGCCGCACGGCGCGGCTCGCGGGCTGGCGGAAGCGCTCCGGTGGCTCGAGCACGTACGCGCTCGCGGTGGTCGCGCCGCCGAGGCTCGCCGCGACGCGGACCCCGTCGTCGATCCGCAGGGCGTCGAGGTGTGCGTCGATGTCGGCCAGCAGGGCGTCGCTCAGGGTCGTGCGCAGCGTCACCAGCAGCGCGGCCAGCGGATCGTCGGCGTCGTCGTCGCGGTGCGCGTCCGCGAGCGCGCGCAGGTCCCGGAACGCGGACCGGTAGACGCGCATGAGGTCGACGCCGTTGCGCACCACCGCGGCAGGGCGGCGGACCAACCCCCAGTAGACCTTCGTGCGCCGCTCGAGGGTCCGGGTCGCGATGTCGTACAGCGACCGGGCGACGCCCGGTCGCTCCAGGCACGCGGTCAGCGTCGCCTGGCGGTACCGGATCACGTCGGCGTCGGTCGTCGGATCGAGAAGGACGCGCCGCACGACGCTCGCGACCCGGCCGTCGCCAAGAGCCATGGCGCGAACGACGACGTCGAGCTCCAGGTCGCCGTCGACGCCACGCCCGCCGAGCGGCGTCATGCCGTCGAGCGGTGGGTCTTGCGTGGGGTGCAACAACGCCGGCCTCACGGGGCCAGCCGGCGGCGGAGTTCGTCGTACGTGAGCCGGTAGGTGCCCGCCAGCGCGAGCGCGTGCGCGCTCCCCGCGGCCGGTCCCCGCACGAGCTCGAAGGTGCGGTGCGACGGGTCGTCCGGCCGGACGGTGGTGGTGACGCTGGCGATGCGGGGATCGAACGACGCCAGCCGATCGACGAACGTAACAAACACGCCCACCGCGTCGAGCTCGAGGATCCGCGCGAGGGTCCCCTTACCGAGCGCGAACGCGTCGTCGGAGGACGTCGAGGAGAAGGCTTCGTTCATGACGACGACGCTGCGCGGGGTGGCCCGCTCGAGCAGGGCGTGCAAGCGCGTGAGCTCTTCCTCGAGCTTGCCGCGCAGCGTGCTCAACGCTTCGGAGCGATCGAAGTGGGTGAGCAGCTCACGGAACAAGAAGAGCCGCGCGGTGCGCGCGGGTACGGGGCAGCCGAGCGCGCCGAGGAAGTGCAGCTGGCCCACCGTCCGCGCGAACGTGCTCTTGCCGCCCTGGTTGGCGCCCGTGACGACCAGCACGCGTTCCGCGCCCTCCAGCCGGACGTCGTTGACCACCACCGGCTCGCCGTCGGCGACGAGCAGGCCGGCGAGGGCGAGGTCGAATGCGCCTCGGACGTCGATCCGCTTGTCGTCGGCGGCGACGTCCGGAAGGCAGAAGCTCAGGCCGGCCGCCTCGAATCGGTCCATGTACGTCAGGTACGCGAGGTAGAAGCGGAGCTCGCGTTCGAGCTGGGCCACGCCCGGGTCGACGTACGCGCTGTGCCTGCGAGCGAAGCCCTCGAGGTCGGCGAATACGGCGGGATGCAGGCGTGCCACCCGCTCCAGGATCTCCGCTTCGACGGCGTTGGTCTCGTCCGGGCCGGTCGCGGCGACGGGCGCGTCCGCGGTCGACGAGCGCCGGAACGTGCGGAACGTCCGTTCGACGGCGGCCCCGTAGTCCTCGTCGCCGACCGACCGCGATACGTGCACGCGGTCCTCGTGGATCTCGAGACCGTAGCGGACCTCGGCCAGATCGCGCTCGAGCCGCGCCACGTCGCCTTGGAGCGCCGTGAACGCCGGCGAGCGCACGTACGCGGCCACGTACGAGGCGGCGCCGCGAAGCGCGTCGGAGACCAACGCCGTGCGCGCCAGTTCGTGCGCCAGTGCAGCCACGGCCGCAACGTACGCCGACGCCCCCGCGAGCGCGAGCCGCTGGGCACGGCGTGGGTCGAGCTGGGTCCCGGCGAAGCGCCGGCGCCCGGGGAGCCGCTGCATGCGTCGTGCGAACGCTTCGACGTGCGTCCGCAGGTCGGCCGTCGCCAGGTCGCGGAAGACGTCGTGTCGGTAGACGACGTCGGCCACGTCCTGCAGCGGGGTCATGAACAGCGGCCGCAACGCTTCGTCGCGCCCTTTGGTGATGGCGTCGATCACCGGATCCAGGTGCAGGTCGGTGAGCGCGGCGCGCAACCATGGGCGCTCGGGTGGTGCGGTGGTGCCAGGGCGGTGGAGTAGGCTCGGGGGCGCGTCCCGCACGGCTCCTCGGTCGCGTATCTTCATGCGCCACGCTAGCAAAGGGTGGTTCGCGGGCCGGCGGCGGGGCGTACGGTGCCGGGCCGAGTGGCTTACCTTCGGGTGCTCGCGATTTCGATCTCCTCGACCAATCGTTCGCTCGTCCAGCCGAAGGGCGTCGACGCGTTGAGGCGCGCCCACTCGTGCGCGGCCTGCCGGAGGGTGACGTCCGCCTCCTCGGCGATCGGCACGACCAGGTAGCGCTCCAGCGGCGCGGCGTCGAACAGCGCCGCGTGGCACGCCGCGGCGACGGGTTCGGGACTCGGGTACTCCGACCGCGACGTGTCGGCGCCGGGTTCGAACAGCGCCTCGAGGTCCTCGCTCGCACCCGCCGGCGGCGCGAACCGCTCGACCGCGTTCCCCACGATCGCCGATGCGTAGTTGCCCGGCGCGACGGCGCACACGTGCACGCCGTCGGGCGCGAGCTGCTTCGCGAGCGCGTCCGTGTACGCCTCTAGCGCGTGTTTGGACATGGCGTAAGCCCCCACGAGCACGGTCGACTCCGTCCCCGACAGGCTCGACATGGTCACGATGCGGCCACGGCTCGCGACGATCAGGTCGACCAGCGCGTTGGTCACCCGGTGGACGCCGACCACGTTGACCTCGAGCACGGCCCGCAGGTCGTCCACCGAGGTCGTGGTCAGGGGACCGAGGTGGGCGATCCCGGCGTTGTGCACGATCCCCCATAGTCCGTCGCCGCGGGCGTCGATGGCGGCGCGCAGCCGCGCCACCTGCACGTCGTCGGTGACGTCGCAGATCTGCGCGTCGACGCCCTCGATCCGGGCGAGGCGCTCGGCGTCCGCGGCCTTGCGGACGGTCGCGATCACGGGCACGCCGTGCGCGGCGAGGTGGGTGGCGATCGCGAGGCCGATGCCGGTGCTGCAGCCGGTGACGAGGACGGGTTGGGTCATGGAGGACCCTACACCATACGTTCGGTGCGCACG